>JAEWFT010000016.1 GCA_023388715.1 Pseudomonadota bacterium | reverse complement strand
GCGCCCGGCTGCCGCCTGCTGCTGGCCGAGCCGGAAGGCGCGGCCGACGGCGCGCGTTCGTTCGCGCGCGGCGCGCTGGATCTCGACTTCGTTCCCGACACCATTTGCGACGGCCTGCGCGGCACCCTCGGCGCGCCCAACTTCGCGCTGCTGCATCGCGCCGACGTCGAGGTGGCGACGGTGCCGGACGCCGCCACCGTGGGTGCGATGCGCCTGCTGTGGTCGCGCACCAAGCAGGTGGTGGAGCCGTCCTCGGCGATCGCGCTGGCGGCCTTGCTGGCCCGGCCGCAGCAAGCCGCCGGAAAACGCATCGGGATCATCCTGTCCGGCGGCAACGTGGATCTTGACGCCCTGCCCGCCCTGTTCGCAGTTGGAGACTGCCCATGAAGATCGACGGTACCCGCGCCCAGGACCGCGCCATCGAGATGGTGCTCGACTACTACAACGCGTTCAATCGCGGCGACTGGCCGGCGATGCAGGCGCTGCTCGCCGATGGCGTGGTCCACGAACGCAACGAAGGCCCGCGCGAGGTCGGCCTGCCGGCCTTCGCCGCGTTCCAGCAGCGGATGGCGCGCAGCTACCGCGAGCAGCTGCGCGACGTGGTGGTGCTGGCGACCCAGGACGGCACCCGCGCGGCGGCCGAATACGTGGTCCATGGCGAGTACCTGGCCGACGACGACGGCCTGCCGCCGGCGCGTGGCCAGCGGTACGTCCTGCCCGGCGGGGCGTTCTTCGCGATCGAGGATGGGCGCATTACGCGGATCACCAACTACTACAACCTGCAGGGCTGGATCGCACAGGTCAGCGCGTGAGCCTCGCCGGGGCCTGGCAGCGGCCGGCGCTGCGCGTCGCGCTGCTGGCGGGGGCGCTCACCCTGCTGTGGCTGGGACTGCGCGGGATCTGGGATCCCGACGAGGGTCGCTACACCAACGTCGCCATGCACATGCTGGACAGCGGCGACTGGCTCAACCCGCGCCGCAGCGACGAGGTCGGCCACTGGACCAAGCCGCCATTGACCTACTGGGCGATCGCCTCCTCGGTGGCGCTGTTCGGCCCCAGCGCGTTTGCCGGACGGCTGCCGGCGGCGCTGGCCTACCTGTTCTGCGTGTGGCTGGCCTGGCGCACGGCGAGGCGTCTTGCGCCCGGCGCGCAGGCCACGGCGGCACTGGCCTACGCGACGATGCTGCTGACCTTCGGCGCATCGCAGCTGATCACCACCGATTACCTGCTCGCGGCGTGGACCGGGCTTGCGATGTGGGCCTTCATCGAGGCGCGCTTCGGCGGCCACGCCCGGCCCAATCGGTGGATCGCGCTGATGTGGGCCGCATTCGCGCTGGCCTTCCTGACCAAGGGTCCGCCCGCGCTGCTGACCCTGCTGGTGATCGTAGTGTTCGACCGCCTGATGCCGAAGGCGAAGTCGCACCGCCTGCTGAACGCCTCCGGCATCGGCCTGTTCCTGCTGCTGGCCGCGCCCTGGTACATCGCGGTGATCCACGGCCACCCGGGGCTGTTCCGCTACTTCATCGGCGACGAGGTGGTGAACCGGGTCACCACCAACGAGTTCGGCCGCCACGGCGAGTGGTACGGCTGGCTGCAGGTGTACGCGCCGACACTGCTGCTCGGCACGCTGCCGTGGACGCCGGCGTTGTGGCGCTGGGCACGGGCGCTGCCGGCCTCGCTGCGGCGCTGGCGCGATCCTGGCCTGCGCGCGGTGGAGGCGCGCTGGCTCCTGCCCGCGTTGTGGCTGCTGCTGCCGCTCCTCGTCTTCTGCCTGTCGCGCTCGCGGATGCCGCTCTACCTGCTGCCGCTGTTCCTGCCGATCGCGCTGCTGGTGGCGCAGCAGCGCCAGCGCGAGGGTCGCGGCCTTCCCGACTGGCGCTGGATCGGGCTGTGGGCGCTGCTGCTGCTGGGCCTGAAGCTGGCGTCCGCGGCCTGGCCGACGCACAAGGACGCCAGCCAGTGGGCGGCGGAGCTGCGCGCGCGCATCCCGGGCCCGATCGAGGAGGTGGTGTTCGTCGAGGACATGGCGCGCTACGGGCTGCACATCGAGCTGGGCGCCGAGGTGGAGAAGCTCTCGCTGGATCCGGAGCCGGACGCCCCCCGCTTCAATCCCGACAATGACGCCGACCTCGCGCAGGAACTGGGCGAACGCGAACGCAACGTGGTGTGGATCACCAAGCAGGCGCGGTTCCCGCAGGTCCGCGCGCGGATGCAGGCCGCCGGCTACCGCGTGGTGCCGCAGGGCGCGCCCTACCAGCGGCGGGTCATCTTCGTGGTGGAGCCGCTGGCGCCCTAGGCGCCGCGTTCGCTGCGCAGCGCCTGCACTTCGCGTTGGTCGCGGCCAGCGTCGCGGGCCACGATCCAGGCAAACATCACAATGCCCGCAATCACCAGCGCGGCGCCCGCCAAGGCCTGCCCGCGCGGCCACGCCTCGCCAAGCACGACCACGCCTGCAACCATCGCGAACAGCACTTCGGAAGCTTGCATGGCTTCCGCCGCGCCCAGCGCGGTCGGGTTGTCGCGCACCATGCCGGTCGCCTGGAAGAACAGGATGGTCGCGACCACGCCCGCGCTGACCGCCACCCCTAGCGCCAGCCAGAGCTGCGTCGCCGCCGGCGCGCCGGCCTGCAGCCAGGCCCAGGCGGACAGCGCCAACCACGCCGGCTGGCTCGCAAGGGTCAGGCCGAACACGCGCTGGGTCGCATTGAGCTCCACCCCGCGCCGCTCCAGGTGCAGCAACAGGCCGCGGTTACCCAGCGGATAGGCGAACGCAGCGGCCACGACGCACAGCAATGCGATCCAGCCCCCCGCATCCAGGCCGCCGCGCGCGTGCCCGAACTGCATCACGAGCACGCCGGTGATGATCAGCACGCCCACGGCAAACGCCGCGCGCGGGATACGGGCACGATCGTCGCGGTACAGCAGCGGCGCGCAGAGCATCCCCGCCACCACGGTGACCTGGAAGCTGGCGGCCACCAGCCAGGAAGGCCCACTGGCCGCGGCGTACGTGAGCAGCATGTAGAAGCCGACGAAGCCGATCCCGCTCCACAGCAGCCAGGCGCCGGGCGCGGCGCGGATCGCCTTGCACACCGGGGCGATCCCACCCTGCCACGGCATCAGCGGCAACAGCAGTGGCAACACGAACAGATACCGCAGGGCGGCGGTCCACGCCCAGTGCCCGCCTTCCACGGCGGCGGCGCGATTGAGCACGTAAGTGGCAGTGAAGAACAGCGCCGACAGCAGCGACAGGCAGATCGCCAGCAGTGCGCGACGTGCGGGGCTCACCCGCGGCGCCGGATCGGGATGCGCGACACCGGCACCGCCGCCACGTCGACCCCGCCTTCGCGGATCGGGGTGCCGGCGGGGGGCGCCCACGCCATCGCGCTGATGATCTCCCAGGTGGCCGGCAACCCGTGCGGCGTGCGATGCGCTTCATAGGCCGCGGCGGCGGCCGCGAACCGTGCGCGGCCAGTCAGGCTGGTGCGCCGCGAGCGCAGCGCGTTGGTCGCGCCAATCGCGCGCAATCCGCGCATCAGCCCCGACAGGTCGGCGTAGTGGGTGCGCTCTTCCTCGCGATCGATCACCGGTTGCCGGAAGCCCGCGCGCACCAGTGCATCCCCGAACCCGGCGATGTCGACGAACGGGCTGACGTGCGGCGCCTCGTCCGCCTGCGCGAACGCGTCGCGCAGCTCCCACAGCGTCTCCGGGCCGAAGGTGGAGACCAGCAGCAGGCCTTCCGGCTTGAGCACGCGGCGGAATCCGGCGAACACCGCGTCGAGGTCGTCGACCCACTGCAGGCACAGGTTCGAGAACAGCACGTCGATCGAGGCATCGGCCAGTGGCAGCGCGACGGCGTCGGCGCACACCTGCTGCGGCACGGGCCGGGTCCGCCAGCCGGCCGCCCGCCACGGCGCAAGCCAGCCTGCCCCGCGCTTGCCCCGCGCCTGCCGCAGCATCGGCAGGGCGAGGTCCAGCGACACCACCTGCGCCCGTGGCCAGCGCTGCTGCATGGCCTGGCTGGCATTGCCGGTGCCGGCGCCAAGGTCGAGCACGCGCTGCGGCGGCGCGCGCTGCAGGCCCGGATCGTCGAGGTAATCCAGCGATTCCAGCAGCCGCGCCTCGCTGGCCTGCTGCAGCTGGGCGGCGGCTTCGTAGCTGGCCGATGCGCGCGAGAACGCGCGACGGACCTGGCGGGAATCGAACAGCGGCCCGCTCACGCGCCGGCCTCGCGCAGGAACCCGAGCAGTTCGCGCGCCACCGCATCGGCATGGGTCAGGAACGGGGCGTGGCCGGCGTGCTCGATCTGCACATACCGCGCGCGCGGCGCCAGCGCCGCCGCCTGCTGCATCGCCCGGGGATCGACCAGGCGGTCGCGGCGTCCCGCCAGCCACAGGCTGGGCACGGGCAGCGCCGGCACGGCGTCGCGCAGGTCGCTGGACTGCAGCAGCTGCAATCCCTGCGACAGCACGGCCGGGGCGGGCGCGCCGCGTTCGAGCACGGCGGCGCGCAGCATCGCCAGCTCCTCGCGCACATGGTCGGAGCCAAAGGCCTCGAGCGCGAGGAAGCGGTCGATGGTGGCGCGCCAGTCACGCGCGAGGCCGTCGGCGAACTCGGTGAACACGCTGGGCGGCATCCCGTGCGGCCAGTCCGCTGCGCGCACGAAGCGCGGCGTCGCGCACAGCATTGCAAGCGCGGGCACCCGCGCCGGCGACAACCCGGCGGCACGGAGCGCGACCAGGCCGCCCAGCGACCAGCCGCACCACGGCGCGGCCGGCACCACGGCGGCAATCGCACGGGCGCAGTCGTCGAGTTCCAGCGGCACCGCGCTGCCGCGGCTGAGGCCGTGCCCGGGCAGGTCGACCACGTGCAGGGTGCGGTGGTCGCGCAGCGCCTCCACCAGCGGCGCGAAGATGCCGCCATGCATGGCCCAGCCATGCAGCAGCACCAGTGGCGGGCCGCTGCCGACGACCTCGACATGCAGGGCGGGGGCCGCGAGCGGCGATGGATCATGCATGCGCGCGTCGTCCAGCAACGCCGCGCGCCACCGCGTCGCGCGCCGCGCACAGGGCGTCCAGCAGGCCATCGACGTCGGCGTCGGCGTGCAGCGCCGACAGCGTGACGCGCAGGCGCGCCTGCCCTTCCGGCACCGTCGGCGGGCGGATCGCAGCCACCCAGTAGCCCCGCGCCTCCAGCGCGGCAGCCATGGCCATGGCACTGGCATCGTCGCCGCACAGCAGCGGCTGGATCGGGGTGTCCGACGGCAACAGTGCGAAGCCGGCGCGCGCCGCGCCCGCGCGCAGGCGGCCGATCGCATCCGCCAGCCGCTGCCGGCGCCAGTTGTCGCGCCGCGCCAGCCGGACCGCCGCCAGGGTGGCGGCCGCCTGCGCCGGCGGCAGCGCGGTGGTGTAGATGTAGGGGCGCGCGGTTTCCGCGAGGTGGCGCACCAGGTCGGCATCGCCCGCCACTACCGCGCCATGCCCGCCGAGCGCCTTGCCGAGGGTGGCCAGCTGCAGCGGCACCGCGTCCACGCCCATCCCCGCTTCGGCGACGCTGCCGCGGCCCTGCGGGCCATGCACGCCGATCCCGTGGGCATCATCGACGTACAGGAGCGCGCGCTGCGCACGCGCGACCAGCGCCAGCAGCTTCAGCGGCGCGATGTCGCCGTCCATGCTGAACACGCCATCGGTGGCCACCATCGCCGCGCCCTGCGGCTGCGCGCGCAGCTGGCGGAGCGCGCACTGTGCGTCGGCGTGCGGGTAGCGCCGCAGCCTGCATCCGGCCAGGCGCGCGCCGTCGATCAGGCTGGCGTGGTTGAGGCGGTCTTGCACGCAGAGGTCGCCCTCGCCCAGCAGCGCCTGCAGGACGGCGAGGTTGGCCAGGTAGCCACTTCCGAACAGCAAGGCCGCCGGCACCTGCAACCAGTCGGCGAGCTCGCGCTCCAGCGCATCGTGGATGGCGTGGTGGCCGCAGACCAGGTGCGAGGCGGTGGCGCCGGTACCTTCGCGCGAGGCCGCGGACTGCAGTGCCTCGACCACCCCGAACTGCTGCGCAAGGCCCAGGTAATCGTTGCTGCAGAAGCTGGTCACCCAGCGAGTGGTGCCGTCGGCCCCGCGCAGCTGGCAGCGGACGCCGTCGCGCCGCTCCACGCTGCGACGGACGCGCAGTCGGCCGGCCGCCTCGCGTTGCGCGCGCACGGACGCGATCCGCTCGCGCAGGGAGGGACGCGCCGGCATGGCTCAGGCGGCTTCGGTGATGCCGGCGTGGACGGTGGTGGCACAGGCGTCGATGCCGTCGGCCACGGCCTCCACCTGCATCGGGCGCAGCCCGAGCCGCGCGAACAGAGCCAGGTCGCGCGCGGTGTCCGGGTTACCGGTGGTGAGCAGCTTCTCGCCATAGAAGATGGAGTTGGCGCCGGCGGCGAAGCACAGTGCCTGCAGCTCGTCGCTCATGCTCTCGCGGCCGGCGGACAGGCGCACCATCGAGGCCGGCATCAGGATGCGGGCGACCGCGACCGTGCGCACGAACTCGAACGGATCCAGCTCGGAGGTGCCGTGCAGGGGCGTGCCTTCCACCTGCACGAGCCGGTTGATCGGCACCGAATCCGGATGCACCGGCAGGTTGGCCAGCGTCTGCAGCAAGCCGGCGCGCTGCCGGCGCGACTCGCCCATGCCGACGATGCCACCGCAACAGGTCTTCATGCCGGCATCGCGCACGTGGGCCAGGGTGTCGAGGCGATCCTGCACCTCGCGGGTGTGGATGACGTCGCCGTAGAACTCGGGGTCGGTATCGAGGTTGTGGTTGTAGTAGTCGAGGCCGGCGTCCTTCAGCGCCTGCGCTTGGGTGCCCGACAGCATGCCGAGTGTGGCGCATGTTTCCAGGCCAAGCGCCTTCACCTCGCGGATCATCGCCGCGACCTTGGGGATGTCGCGGTCCTTGGGCGAGCGCCAGGCCGCGCCCATGCAGAAGCGCGAGGCACCGGCATCGCGCGCCTGGCGGGCGCGCGCCACCACCGCCTCGGTGTCCATCAGCTTGGTCGCCTCGACCCCCGTGTGGTAGCGCGCGGCCTGCGGGCAATAGCCGCAATCCTCGGGGCAGCCGCCGGTCTTGACCGACAGCAGGGTGCTCACCTGCACTTCCGACGGGTCGAAATGCAGCCGGTGCGCGCTGCCAGCGCGGTGCAGCAGCTCGGTGAAGGGCAGCGCGAACAACGCCTCGACCTCGGCCCGCGACCAGTCGTGGCGGATCGGGAAGGCGGCGGCGGGGGATGGGACGACGGCAGGCATGGGAGTTCCCCGACAGGCATGGAGCGGCAAGGCCGGCAGTCTGGGTGGCATGGCTGGCACCGTCAACCGCGCACCCCTCCCCGAAGTTGACGGCGTCCCCGGCGCCCCGCTGGCCTGGCTCTTCCCGCTGCGTTGCATCGTGTGCGGCGAGCCTGGCAGCGCCGGGCGCGACCTGTGCGGGCCCTGCCATGCCGCGCTGCCTTGGCAGGGACCAGCCTGTCCGCGCTGCGCCCTGCCGACGCCGGCGGGGGAGACCTGCGGAGGCTGCCTGCAACGGGCCAGTCCTCCATTGGAGGTGGTGCGCGCGGTATTCGATTACGCCTTCCCGCTGGATCGCCTGCTGCCACGACTGAAGTTCCACCACGATTTCGCCGCCGGGCGGGTGCTGGTGCAGTGCATGGTCGAACGCCTGCGCGCGGTGCCGCCGCCCGATGCCATCATCCCCATCCCACTGCACCGCGCGCGCTTGCGTCGCCGCGGCTACGACCAGGCGCTGGAGCTGGCGCGGCCGCTCGCGCGCGCGCTGCGGCTGCCGCTGCACGCGGACCTGCTGCGGCGGTGCAAGGCCACGGGGGCGCAGTCGCGACTGGACGCAGAGGCGCGGCGGCGCAACCTGCACGGCGCATTCGTGGTGCACGGCGGCACGCCGGCGCACGTGGTGCTGGTCGACGACGTGATGACCACCGGTGCCACCCTGGAGGCCGCGGCGCGGGCGCTGCGCAGGGCCGGAGCGCGACGGGTGGATGCCTGGGTCTGCGCCCGCGTCGCCTGAGCGGCGTCAGGCGAAGGCGCGGGTGTCACGCAGCGCGTAGTCCGTTGCGATCCCGGCGAAGATCGCCAAGCCCACCCAGTTGTTGTGCAGGAAGGCGCGAAAGCACGCGTCGCGTTCTCGGCTGCGGGCAAGAGCGAACTCCCAGGCCACCAGCAGCAGGGCGGCGGCAAGGCCGGCCCAGTACCAGACGCCCAACCCGGCCTGGCGGCCGACCAGCGCGAGCGCGCCGAACATGCAGGCGTACAGCACCCCCTGTGCGATGAGGTCGCTGTCGCCGAACAGGATCGCGGTGGACTTGGCGCCCATGCGGATGTCGTCCTCGCGGTCGACCATCGCATACCAGGTGTCGTACGCGGTCGCCCAGAAGATGTTCGCCACGTAGAGCACCCACGCCAGCGGCGGCACCGTGCCGGTCAGCGCGGCAAAGGCCATCGGGATGCCCCAGCCGAACGCCATCCCCAGGTATACCTGCGGCAGGTAGGTGTAGCGCTTGAGGTAGGGATAGCTGGCGGCCAGCAGCACGCCCACCACGCTCATGTAGACGGTCAACCGGTTCAGCGTGAGCACCAGCGCGAACGCCGCCAGCATCAGCACCGCGAACAGCCCCAGGGCTTCGCGACCCGAGACCGCGCCAGTGGCCAGCGGACGCTGGCGGGTGCGCTCCACGCTGCCGTCCAGCCAGCGGTCCGCGTAGTCGTTGACCACGCAGCCGCCCGAGCGGGTCAGCCACACGCCCAGCGAGAACACCAGCAGCGGCCACAGCGGCGGCACCCCGCCGGCGGCGATCCACAGCCCCCACCAGGTCGGCCACAGCAGCAGCAGCCAGCCGATCGGGCGGTCGGCCCGCATCAGCGTCCAGTAGCGGCGCAGGCGTTCGCGCCAGGACGGCTCGGGGACGGTGGGATCGACGCGCATCCGCTTAGCCTAGCAGCGGCACGGCGCGCGGCAATCGTGGCAGAATGCGCGTCCGCGACGGCCCCGTCGCGCGCGATGCGCCTGTAGCTCAGCCGGATAGAGTAGTGGCTTCCGAAGCCATTGGTCGGGGGTTCGAATCCCTCCAGGCGCGCCATCCCCGACTTACACCTTGGGCCCACGCAGGCAGGCGCCGCGCGCTATTCCGCCGGTCCGATATCGCGCCCTGCGGCGCATTCTGGAATAATCCGGGGTTTGGCGGCCTGCCGGGCCGCGCCCGGCAGGTGCAACGTGCGCAACTACGACCTCGAATTCCTCAAGCGCTTCTCGCTGGTGATCGGCTTCCTTGCCCTGGTCACGCTGGGACTCATCGCGTTTGCCTACTACCTCAACACCAAGGTGGAGCGCGATGTCGATCCGGCGATGCGCCAGCACCTGGTGGATCGGATCTCGCCGGTGGGCGCGGTCTATGCCGGCGCCACCGGCGCCGCCGCCCAGGCTGCCGCTGCCGCGTCCGCTGCCGCCGCGGCCGCCGCCAACGTGCCCTTCGATGGCCGGGTGGACGGCGAGGAGATCTACAGCAAGGGCCCGTGCGCGGGCTGCCACACCGCCGGCGTGGCCGGCGCGCCCATGCTCGATGCCGGCGGGATCGGCGCCCGCCTGGCGCAGAACGGGATGGAACTCCTGGTCAAGCACGCCATCGAGGGGTTCACCGGCAGCGTGGGCATGATGCCGGCCAAGGGCGGCAACCCGGCGTTGACCGACGAGCAGGTGCAGGCGGCCGTCACCTACATGGTCGACCAGAGCAAGTAAGCCGCGGCTTCCTCGCGCGACGCCGCCTTCCGGGCGGCGTTGTCGTTTGCGCGATGCGAAACCGGCATTGACAGCCGCTGGGGCATCATCGGGACCATGACCACCAACGTCGCCAGGCCGGCCAGCGCCGACCAACCGCTCGCCATCGACGGCCCCGCCGGCCGCATCGAGGCCGCGCTCGACTGCCCCGAGGACGACGTGCCGGCGCAGGCGGTGCTTGCCATCGTCTGCCACCCGCTCCCCACCGAGGGCGGCAGCATGCACAACAAGGTGGTGACGATGACCGCGCGCGCGCTGCGGGAGTGCGGGGTCACCACCCTGCGCTTCAACTTCCGCGGCGTCGGCGCTTCCGAGGGGACGTTCGACGACGGCGACGGCGAGCTTGCGGACCTGCGCGCGGTCGCGGCATGGGCGCGCGCCCAGCATTCGGACAAGGCCTTGTGGCTGGCGGGCTTCAGCTTCGGCGCGTGGATCGCGCTGCGCGGGGCGGTCGAGCTCGGCGCGGCCGCGCTGGTCTCGATCGCACCTCCGGTCGGGCGCAGCTGGGACTTCGACGTGGCCCTCCCGGACATCCCGTGGCTGGTGATCCAGGGCGATGCCGACGAAATCGTCGATCCCGCCGCGGTCCATGCCTGGGTCGAGGGATTGCCGCAGCCGCCGGTGCTGGTGCGGATGCCCGATGCCAGCCATTTCTTCCACCGCAAGCTGATGGACCTGCGCGGCGCGGTGAAGAACGGCGTGCGCGGCTGGCTGCCCGCCGGCGCATGAGCATGGCCGACGCGCCCTCGCGGCGTTACGCCGCCGGCGTGGCGCGCGGCGACTGGCAGCAGGATCCCGCGCAGCTGGCGGTGCTGCCGGCGCTGGATCGCCTGCACCAAGCGCTGGTCGCGCCGCCGCCGCAGCCGGGCCTGCTCGCCCGCTTGCGCCGCAAGCCAGCGCCGCCCGCACCGGACGGGCTTTACCTGTGGGGCGGGGTGGGGCGCGGCAAGACCTTCCTTGTCGACCTGTTCCACGACGGCCTTCCCGCCGCCGGCAAGCGCCGCACCCACTTCCATCGCTTCATGCGCGAGGTCCACGAGCGCCTGCGCGCGCATGCCGGCGAGCGCGACCCAATGGCGGCCATCGCGCGCGAACTGCGGGCGCGCCTGCGGGTGCTGGTGCTGGACGAGTTCATGGTCACCGACATCGGCGATGCGATGTTGCTGGCGCGCCTGCTGGAGCACCTGTTCTCCGAGGGGGTAGTCTTGGTCACCACCTCCAACGTCGCGCCGGTCGACCTCTACCGCGACGGCCTGCAGCGGGCGCGCTTCCTGCCCGCCATCGACCTCATCCAGCGCCACTGCCAGGTGCTGGAGCTGGCCAGCGACACCGACTACCGGCTGCGCGCGCTGACCCGCTCGCCGGTCTACCGCGCCCCGCTGGATGCCGGCTCCGATGCGTGGCTGCAGCAGCGCTGGCGCGAACTGGGCGGAGACGAGGCCCACCGCGATGCCGGGATCGAGATCGACGGTCGCCGGATCCCGGTGCGCGCGCGCAGCACCGGGCTGTGCTGGTTCGATTTCGACGCCCTGTGCGAAGGCCCGCGCGGCACCGCCGACTACATCGAGGTCGCCAGCGAGTTCCATACCGTGCTGCTGGGCGGCATCCCGCGCCTGGACGCCAGCCGCGACGACGCGTCCCGCCGCTTCGTCCACCTGGTCGACGAACTGTACGACCGCCGCGTCAACCTGGTCTGCACCGCCGACGCGCCCCCGACCGCGCTCTACCAGGGCGAGCGGCTGGCCGCCGCGTTCGAGCGCACCGCCTCGCGCCTGATCGAGATGCAGAGCGCCGACTACCTAGCCGCCGGCCACCTTTCATCCGCGATTGGGTCAGCGGCCACCGCCCCGGATAGAATGCAGCCCGCCGCGCCGCCCCAGGAGTCGTGATGAACCCCAAGTTGTTGTTGCCATTTGTCCTGGCGAGCCTCGTGCTCTCCGCCTGCAATCGCCAGGGGCCGGACGTGCCCAGGGGCGTGGATGACACTCGCTCGCTGCAGGACACCGGAGACGGCATCGAGTCGGTGGTGGTGAACCCGGAGGCGGCGAACGTGGGTAGCGCGGTCGACCCGGCGGGCGACATCAGCGAACCGCAGACCCGCTTCACCACCGGCGAGACCGTCTATATCTCGGTCCCGACCAAGTTCGGCCTGCGCGATGGCCAAAGCCTCGAGGCGTTCTGGTTCCACGACGATGGCCGTTCGCGCAAGGAGGACACCCGCAAGATCGAAGGGCCGTTCACGGTCTTCGAGTTCGCGCCGACCGATGCCGGCGCCTACAACGTCGAGGTCGCGGTGGCGAACCGTCCGATCGCGCTGGTGCAGTTCGAGGTGCAGTGACCCGCACGGCGATGGCCATCGAAAGCTCGCCCCTTGGCCGCGAGGTCGCCTATCCCCGGCAATACGATCCCGGCCTGCTGCATCCGATCGCGCGCGCGCTGGGCCGCGCGGACCTGGGCTTGCCCGGCGGACCCCTTCCTTTTGCCGGGCATGATCGCTGGCATGCCTACGAACTGTCGTGGCTGGACGCCCGAGGCAAGCCGTGCGCGGCCACCGCGACCTTTCAGGTGCCCGCCGATTCCCCGCACCTGATCGAATCCAAGTCGCTCAAGCTCTATCTGAATTCGCTCAACGGCACCCGCTTTTCAAACGCCGCGGCGGTGGGCGCGCAGGTGGCGGCCGACCTCTCGGCGGCCGCCGGTGCCGCGGTCACCTTCACCTTCGGATTGCCGCCGGTGGCGGTGGCGGCCGGGGAATCGATCGACGAGCTCGACATCGACATCCACCACTACGGTCCCCCTGACGCCGTTTTCCTGTCTGCGGATGCGTCCGATGTCGTAGAGGAGTCCCTGCGCAGCGGGCTGCTCAAGTCCAACTGCCCGGTGACCGGCCAGCCCGACTGGGCCGACGTGTCGATCGCCTACCAGGGCCCGCGGATCGACCGCGAGGGACTGCTGCGCTACCTGATCGGCTTCCGCGACCACGCCGGCTTCCACGAGCAATGCGTCGAGCGCATCTACGTCGACCTGATGGAGCGCTGCCGCCCGCGCCGGCTGTCGGTCGAGGCGCGCTACACCCGCCGCGGCGGCCTCGACATCAATCCGTGGCGCGCAACGCCCGGGTTCCCGGCCCCCGCCAGCGGGCGCGCGCAACGGCAGTAGGCGACACGCCGGCGCCGCTGCCGCGATGCGCCGTTAACACCCCGTGTGGCAGCGTCACCTCCTGATCCGGTGCAGGAGGCAGCCATGGCCACGCCAGGCAAACCCGATTTCTCGAACGTGGCGGACGGCGCTGCGCCCAAGCCCGACTTCTCCAACGTGCAGGCCCGGTCCAGTTCCACCGAGACCATCCACCCCTCCGGCGACGCCCGGCAGTACACGGTGCAGGCTGGCGACAACCTGTCGCAGATCGCCGAGCGCTTCTACGGGCGCCAGGACTGGAAGCGCATCTACGACGCCAACCGCGACCTGCTGGACGATCCGGATCGGATCTCGCCCGGCCAGGTGCTGACCATTCCCGCCGCCTGAACGCAAGCCGGCGCGCTTGTCGCGATCCTCACGGCCGGCGCAGCAGACTCCCGCAACCCTCCTCCCAAAGGACGCTCCCATGAAGACCCACCGTCTCCACGTCGCCATGATGGCCGCGCTGATCGGCACCGTCGCCCTGGTCGGCTGCAAGAAGAAGGAAGAGCCCGCGCCGCTGCCGCCGGTCGCCAGCGACACCCTTCCCTCCGCCTCCACCCCCGCGCCAACGCCGGCCACGACCAGCGCCATGGTGAGCGGCGTCGACCTGGGCAACGCCGTGGGCGCCGACATGCGCGTCACCGCGCCGATGACCAGCTTCGCCACCCGCGACACCATCTACGCCGCGGTCGCGACCAATACCAACGATCCGGCCGCCAACGTCCCGGGCAAGCTAGGGGTCAAGTGGACCCACGTCGACAGCGGCCAGACCGTGCACGAGGAAACCAAGGACATCACCTTCTCCGGCGATGGCGTGACCAACTTCCAGATCAGCAAGCCGGATGGCTGGCCGACCGGCAAGTACCGCGTCGAGATCATGCTGGACGGCACCACAGTGCAGACCCGCGAGTTCGACGTCCGCTAAGGCCGGCGTTCCATCTGCTTCGCGCAAGGCCCGGCACCGCCGGGCCTTGTCGTGTGCGCCCGCCGCGCATGGCGTTTTGCCGGCGTGGCGCGTGCGGGCGACAATGGCGGTCCCATCCCCTGTCGCGGCCGCCATGACCTCCCCGATCCTCTACACGCTCACCGACGAAGCGCCGTTCCTGGCCACCGCCTCGTTCCTGCCGATCGTGCAGGCGTTCGCGAAGACCGCCGGCGTCGCGGTGGAGACGCGCGACATCTCGCTGGCGGCGCGGATCCTGGCGCAATTCCCGGAACTGCTGGGCGAGCGCGCGGTGGCGGACGACCTAGGCGAACTGGGCGAGCTGGCGAAGACGCCGGAGGCCAACATCATCAAGCTGCCGAACATCAGTGCGTCGATCCCGCAGCTGAAGGCGGCGATCAAGGAGCTGCAGGACCGCGGCTACCCGCTGCCGGACTACCCGGACGCGCCGCAGGGCGAGGGCGAGAAAGACGCCAAGGCGCGCTACGACCGGGTCAAGGGCAGCGCGGTGAACCCGGTGCTGCGCGAGGGCAATTCCGACCGCCGCGCGCCGAAGGCAGTCAAGGCGTACGCGCGCAAGCACCCGCACCGCATGGGCAAGTGGAGTGCGGACTCGAAGTCGCACGTGGCGCACATGGCCGCCGGCGATTTCTACGGCAGCGAACAGAGCTACACCCTGGTCAACGGCGGCCCGGTGCGGATCGAATACACCAGCGTGACCGGCAGCAGCTTCCCGCTGCGCGGGCCGGTGATGCTGCAGGCCGGCGAGATGATCGACGCGGCCGTCCTCAGCGCCTCCGCGCTGGCCGATTTCATCGATGCGCAGATCGCCGATGCCAAGGCCAACGACGTGCTGTTCTCGCTGCACCTGAAGGCGACCATGATGAAGGTCAGCGACCCGATCATGTTCGGCATCGCGGTGTCGCGCTTCTACGCGCCGGTGCTGGAGAAGCATCCGCGCACGCTGGCCGAGATCGGCTTCGATCCCAGCAACGGCATCGGCGACCTCTACGCCAAGCTGGCCCAGCTGGCCGAGTCCGAACGCAACGCGATCGAGGCCGACATTGCCGCGCTGTACGCGCAGCGCCCCGGCCTTGCGATGGTCAATTCGGACAAGGGCATCACCAACCTGCACGTGCCCAGCGACGTGATCGTGGACGCCTCGATGCCGGCGATGATCCGCGACAGCGGCCGCATGTGGAATGCAGCCGGCGAACTGCAGGACACCAAGGCGGTGATCCCCGACCGCAACTACGCCGGCATCTACCAGGTGGTGATCGACGACTGCAAGGAGCACGGCGCGTTCGACCCGGCGACGATGGGCAGCGTGCCCAATGTCGGCCTGATGGCGCAGGCAGCCGAGGAGTACGGCAGCCATGACAAGACCTTCCGCATCGCCGGCGACGGCGTGGTGCGGGTGGTCGACGAACACGGCACCGTGCTGCTGCAGCACCCGGTCAAGGCCGGCGACATCTGGCGCATGTGCCAGACCAAGGACGCGCCCATCCGCGACTGGGTCAAGCTGGCGGTGAACCG
Organism: Pseudomonadota bacterium; assembly: GCA_023388715.1. Taxonomy (GTDB): domain Bacteria; phylum Pseudomonadota; class Gammaproteobacteria; order Xanthomonadales; family Xanthomonadaceae; genus Thermomonas. Next base: position 74,344 of record JAEWFT010000016.1, on the reverse strand, counting down.
TGCGCGGCTGTCCAGGACGCCGGTGGTGTTCTGGCTCGACCCGCAGCGCGACCACGACCGCGGGCTGATCGCCAAGGTCGCCGCCTACCTCAACGACCACGACACCTCAGGGCTGGACATCCGCATCCTCTCGCCGGTGGAGGCGATGAAGTTCTCGCTCAAGCGCATCCGCGAGGGCCTGGACACGATCAGCGCCACCGGCAACGTGCTGCGCGACTACCTCACCGACCTGTTCCCGATCATGGAGCTGGGCACCAGCGCGAAGATGCTGTCGATCGTGCCACTGATGAACGGCGGCGGGTTGTTCGAGACCGGCGCCGGTGGCAGCGCGCCCAAGCACGTGCAGCAGTTCGTGGAAGAGGACTACCTGCGCTGGGATTCGCTGGGCGAGTTCCTGGCGCTGGCGGCCTCGCTGGAGCACCTTGCCAACACCACCGGCAACGCGCGCGCGCAGGTGCTGGCCGATGCGCTGGACGCGGCGAATGCCGAGTTCCTCGACAACGACCGCTCGCCCGGTCGCAAGCTGGGCACCATCGACAACCGCGGCAGCCATTTCTATGTCGCCCTTTACTGGGCGCAGGCGCTGGCCGAACAGGCCGCCGATCCCGAACTGGCGGCGAAGTTCGCCCCGCTGGCAGAGGCGCTGGAGCGAGACGAAACGAAGATCGTCGGGGAGCTGATCGCGGTGCAGGGCAAGGCGGTCGACATCGGCGGCTACTACCTGCCCGACATGGACAAGCTGTCCGCGGCGATGCGGCCCAGCCCCAGCCTCAACGCGGCGCTGGCAGCGCTCGACTGAGGCGGCCTGGCCAACGCCGGTGCACGCCGGCGTTGGATCGCTTGCTCAGGGTTCCAGCGCGAACCCGGCGACCAGCTGCAGCAGCATCGCCGCGGCGACGACGCCGGCGCCCACCAAGGACAGGCGCGCAGCGCGCCGGTCAAGGGTGACGTCATTGCCTTGGGCGTCGCGGAAGCCGCGCGGGATGCGCCAGAAGCCCCAGGCCATTATCGCGAAACCGGCGGCCGCCAGCAGGTCGTGCAGCGCGCGGGCGCGGACGAATTCCACCACGTTGGCGACGACCAGCAGCAGCATCACCACCAGGAAGATCCGGTTCCAGCGGCTCAACGGCGTGTTCCTGCCCGGAGAGGACACGAAATGGTGGAGACGGCGTGCAGCAACATGGGCATCTCTCGTCATCTGGCCGACCGGGCGGGTGATTGCGCCTTTCGCCTAGACTAGCCGCTGCCCACGAATCCGGAGAACACCCGATGCGCCGCTTCCCGCTCGCGCTTGCCCTCGTCCTGGCCACCGGTGTGCTGGCCGCCTGCGCGGTGGCGCCGACGACCTCCGCGACCTGGCCGGCCAGCCTTGCCGCACTGGATGCCGCGATCGCCGGCGACTGGCGCGGCGCCGGCAACGTCGCCCGCGACCGCTACCGCCACCCGCGCGAGACGCTGGCGTTCTTCGGCCTGCAGCCGGGCGACCGCGTCATCGAGATCACCCCGGGCGGTGGCTGGTATACCGAGATCCTCGCCCCCTGGCTGCGCGACGGCGGCCGGTACACAGCCGCACTGGTCGACCCGATGGCGGTCAAGGAAGGCAGCGGCCGCGACTACCAGCAGCGTTCGCGCACCAGCTTCGATGCCTTCCTCGCCAAGCAGCCCGCGCGCTACGACCGCGTGCAGGTGGTGGCGTTCGACCCGGCCGCGCCCCGCTTTGGCACCGATGGGCAGGCCGATGCCGTCCTGACCTTCCGCAACGTGCACAACTGGGTCGGCGCCGGGACCGCGCAGGGCTACTTCGACGGGTTCTTCCGCGCGCTGAAGCCGGGCGGCGTGCTGGGCGTGGTCGAGCATCGCGCCGCCGCCGGCACCGACGCCGAGACGATGAAGAAGTCCGGCTACATGACCGAGGCCCTGGTGATCGAGCTGGCCACCCGCGCCGGCTTCGTGCTGGAAGCCCGCTCCGAGGTCAACGCCAACCCCGCCGATACCCGCAATCACCCCAACGGGGTATGGACGCTGCCGCCGACCAACCGCCACGACGAGGCCGACCGGGCCAAGTACGCGACCATCGGCGAAAGCGACCGCATGACCCTGCGTTTCCGCAAGCCCACGCGCCCCTGATCCGGGGTCGCGACGGAGCCTTGCGGCGTCGGCAGGCCGGATGCTGATCGCGTTCAACAAGCCGTACGGCGTGCTCTGCCAGTTCACCGACCGCAGCACTCCGCCACGCCCAACCCTGGCCGGATTCGGCCTGCCCGCGGGCGTCTATCCCGCGGGTAGGCTGGATTTCGATTCCGAGGGCCTGCTGCTGCTCACCGACGATGGCGGCCTCGCCCATCGCCTGACCGATCCGCGCCACAAGCAGCCCAAGACCTACTGGGTGCAGGTGGAGGGCGAACCGCAGGCGTCGCAATTGCAGGCGCTGCGCGACGGCGTGCTGCTCAACGATGGCCCCACCCTGCCTGCAATGGCGCGGCTACTCCCGGCGCCGTCGCTGTGGCCGCGTGATCCGCCGGTGCGCTACCGCAAGTCGGTGCCCGACGCATGGCTGGAAGTGCGGCTGCGCGAAGGGCGCAACCGACAGGTGCGCCGGATGACCGCCGCCGTGGGATTGCCGACGCTGCGGCTGGTGCGGGTGGCGGTGGGTCCGGTGGCGCTTGACGCGCTGCGGCCCGGCGAATGGACCGAGGTGGCGGCGCCGGTTCGACGTCGCTGAATCATTCATTATCCCCATTCAGCCTCGTCTAGGCCGCGTCAAGGATTTTTGCTAAGTTCGATGACCGGGGGATTGGGACCTACCCATAGTCATGCCATCGCAGCAACCCAAGCCGGGTCGGATCCTGGTCGTCGACGATCAACCCGCGAACATCCGGGTCGTCAGCGGCTTGCTGGAGCGCCACGGCTACCAGGTCAGCAGCGCCAGCAATGGCGAGGATGCGCTGGTGATCGCGGCCGAATCGCGCCCCGACCTCATCCTGCTGGACATGATGATGCCGGGGATGGACGGCTTTGAGCTGCTGGCCGCGTTGCAGCAGATGCCCGAATTGCATGGCGTGCCCTCGATCTTCCTGACCGCCGCGCAGGACCGCGACCTGTTGCTGCGCGCCTTCGACGCCGGCGCGGTCGACTACGTCACCAAGCCGTTCATGCCGGAGGAGCTACTCGCCCGCGTGCACGCGCACATGGGCCTGAAGCTCACCCGCGACCGCCTGCAGCGGGTAGCGCGCGAGCGCCAGGAACTGGTCAACCTGGTCGCGCATGACCTCAAGAACCCGCTGACCAGCGTGCTGTTCGCCAGCGAGATGCTCGGCCTGCCGGACGTCAAGCCGGAGCGCACGCCGCGCTACCTGCAGATCATCGCCGAGAGCACGCAGGACGCGCTGGGCTACATCCGCAGTTACCTGGAGAGCCAGGAGGCCGAAGGCAGGGCCGCGGACAAGGCGTCCGCCAGCACCAGCCTTGCCAGCACCCTGGAGTGGCTGGCCAACCGCTACGAGCTGCAGCTGGAAGCCAAAGGGCTGCGGCTGACGGTCGGGCGGCCCGAGCAGGAAGCGATGGTGGCGATCGATGCGCAGGTCCTGCGCCAGGTCGCCGAGAACCTGGTGACCAACGCCCTCAAATACGCCCGGCAGGGCGGCGAACTGGACCTGCGCGTGTGGCCGGGCGCGCCCGGCTACTGGCAGCTGATCGCGCAGGATCGCGGCCCGGGGATTCCCGAGGCGCGCCAGCGCCAGCTGTTCAAGCCGTTCCAGCGGCTGACCGACGTCGACCCGGCCAACGGCCTGTCCAGCGGGCTGGGCTTGTCACTGGCCAAACAGATCATCGCCAACTTCGGCGGCCAGCTCTGGTACGAAGACCGCGAAGGCGGCGGCGCCCGTTTCGTGATCGAACTGCCGGAAGCGCCGCAGGCCGCCACGCACTAGCGCGCCCGGCGCGGGCCGGGCGGCGCCATCGCTGGGATCGATCAGGACGACGTACTGCGCGACGTCGTGGTCTTGCGCGCGCGGCGGCGCGTGCCGGTGCCGCGCTTCGCCTCGACCCGGGTCGCGGTGCCTTCGATCGGCGCATCCTGCGCCTGCTTCTTCGCGCGATTGCGCGCCGCCAGCCAGAGCAGCCCGGCGCCGGCAATCGCCGCGCCCGCCAGCACCGGATTGCGACGCACGAGGCGGGTGGCGACGCGGCTGCCGGTGCGCATCGCACCCAGCGCGGCGCCGGTCTCGACCCAGTTCATGGCCTTGCCCGGCATCGCCTTGCGGATGCCGCTGCCGATTTCGCCGATCAGTTCAAGCGCGCGATCCTGCGCGAAGCCCAGCTTGTTGTTCATGGTGTTCTCCAATAGGAACGCAACGTTGCAGCAAGTCTTGGGCGGGCGCTGTTTGCATGGCGTGAGCGATGGCGCCCGGATTCAGCTGGCGGTTGCCCATGGCGCCCGGCTCAGGTGCCACGCGGCTTGGCGCGATGGGTCGCGGTGGCGCTCCAGGGATCCTCCGGCCACGGATGCCGCGGGTAGCGCCCCTTCATTTCCTTGCGCACCTCCGGCCAGGTGCGTTCCCAGAAGCCGCGCAGGTCCTGGGTGACCTGCAGCGGTCGGCCTGCGGGAGAAAGCAGGTGCAGGGTCAACGGCACCCGGCCATCGGCGATGCGCGGGGTGTCCGCGAGCCCGAACAGCTCCTGCAGCTTGACCGCCAGCACCGGCGCCGCCGGCGTCCCGTCGTCTTCCAGCGCGTAATCGATGCGCCGCTCCAGTCCCGAGGGCACGCCGATGCGCACCGGTGCGAGCCGCTCGACCTGCTGGCGTACGTCCCAATCGACGTGGGCCATGACGGCCTGCGCCAGTTCCTGCGCGGACAGCGCGTCCAGTTGCGTCTTGCCGGCCAGGGCGGGTTTCAGCCAGCGGTCGCGGCTGTCCAGCAGGGTGGCGTCCGACAGGTCCGGCAGGCCGAGTTCCGGCATCCACGCGCGCAGGCACTGCAGGCGCACGCGCCATTCGGCAAACCCTGCCTCCCACGGAAGCGCGGCCAGCCCGAGCTCGCCGATGGCATCGGTCAGGGCTTGCGCGGCGCGCGCCGGATCCACCCGCCCCGCGGGCCTGGACGACAGCACGATGCCATCGAAGCGTTCGATCCGCTCGCCGACCAGTGCGCGCTTGCCAGCGTCCCAGCGCACCTCGTCGCCGGTCGCGAAATGACTGGCGAAGGCGACGCGCAGCCAGCCCTCGTCCACCGGTGCGCCGCGCAGGACCAGGGCGTCGCCGCCCCCCAGCCGCAATTCGCCGGCGACCAGCCAGGGCTCGCCGTACAGCTCGGAATCATCGGTCAGTCGCGCGCTCCTGCCGTTCGCCAGCAGGTAGCGCCGCGCGTCCTGCGGATGCTGGCGGGCGATGCGGTCGGGAAACGCGTGGGCCAGCAGGTCGCCGATGGCATGCGCGGGCACCGCTGCGGGCGGCGGCGCAGTGCCACCCAGCCGGCGGCGCCACTGCCGCGCCGCGGCATCGATGGCGGCCAGGGCAGGGCGGCTGGCGTCCGGGTGCGCGCGACGGGCGCGGAAGGCGGCCAGTGCCTGCCACCGCTGCGCCAGCGCGTCCGAGCGCGAACGCAGCGGGTCGCGCGCTTCCAGCAGCGCTGCGAGATCGCAGGCGAGCGCGACGTTCGCGGGTTCGGCGGCGGCAAGCAGCATGGCTGCCAGCCGCGGATGGGTGCCGAGGCGCAGCATGCGGCGGCCCCGCGGTGTGATCGCCGCGCCCGGATCCAGCGCTTCGAGCCGGCGCAACAGGTCGCGGCCGGCCGCCAGCGCCCCCGGTGGCGGTGGATCCACGAACTGCAGGTCATCGCTGCCCCAGACCGCCAGCTCCAGCGTGAGCGGCGCCAGGTCCACCTGCGAGATTTCCGGCCGTCGCTGCGGCTCCAGCCGCTGCGACTGCGGCCACAGCCGGTAGGCCCAGCCTTCGGCCACCCGTCCGGCGCGGCCCGCGCGCTGGTCGGCGCTGGCCTGCGCGATGGCGACCACGTCCAGCCGGGAGAAGCCGCTGTTGGGATCGAAGCGCGGCTCCCGCGCCAGGCCACTGTCGATCACCACCCGCACGCCGGGCAGGGTGACGCTGGACTCGGCGACGTTGGTCGCCAGCACCACCCGCCGACGGCCATCGGGCGCCGGTTGCAGCACGCGCGACTGCTCGTCCACCGGCAGCTCCCCGTGCAGCGCGAGCACGTCCGCGCCTGCCCCGCCTTGCGCCAGCACCGAGGCCACGCGCGCGATCTCGCGCTGTCCCGGCAGGAACACCAGCACGTCACCGGGATGGGAGGCCAGCGCCTGTTCGACCGCGCGCCGCGCCTGCTGCTCCAGCGCCTCGTCGCGGCGCGCCGGGAAGTGCGCCACCGCGACCGGGAAACTGCGTCCCGCGCTGCTGATCCGCGGCGCGTCGAGCAGGCGGGCGAGCCGCTCGCCATCCAGCGTCGCCGACATCACCACGATCCGCAGGTCGGGCCGCAGCGCCGCCTGCACGTCCAGCGCCAGCGCCAGCCCGAGGTCGCCGGCGAGGTGGCGTTCGTGGAACTCATCGAACAGCAGCGCACCGATGCCGGGCAGTTCGGGATCGTCCTGCAGCATGCGGGTGAGGATGCCTTCGGTGACGACCTCGATCCGCGTATGGGCGCCGACCTTGTTCTCGAAGCGGATGCGGTAACCGACGGTTTCGCCTACCGCTTCGCCAAGCTGTTTCGCCATGAAACCCGCGGCCGCGCGCGCCGCCACGCGTCGCGGCTCCAGCATCACGATCTTGCGGCCGTGCAGCCAGTTGGCATCCAGCAGCGCCAACGGCACCTGCGTGGTCTTGCCTGCACCGGGCGGCGCTTCCAGCACCAGCCGCGGTTGGTCCTGCAACGACGCGCGGATGCGCGGCAGCAGCTCGGTGATGGGGAATTGCATGCACGCATTGTAGGAGCGCGGGCCATGCCGCTCCGGCGGCGCCTACCGCCGGGCGGTTCACTCCACGGCTCGAAATGCCGCTACGCGCCCCACCCGACGGTCTCGCCGCCGATGCAGATTGTCGCGCTTCTACAATGCGCGCATGAACCTGATCGACATCGGCGCCAACCTCACCCACGACAGCTTCGACCACGACCGCGATGCCGTCCTGCAGCGCGCACGCGATGCCGGCGTGGCGCGGATGATCATCACCGGCGCCAGCCGCGAACATTCGCCGCAGGCACTGGCACTGGCGCAACAGCATCCCGGTGAATTGTTCGCCACCGCCGGCGTGCATCCGCACCACGCAACGGAATACACCGACGAATGCGATGCCGAGATGCGCGCACTGCATGCGCATCCCGAGGTGGTTGCCGTCGGCGAATGCGGGCTGGACTTCTTCCGCGACTTCTCGCCGCGCCCGGCGCAGCGCAAGGCCTTCGAACGACAGCTTCAGCTCGCCTCCGAGAACGGCAAGCCGCTGTTCCTGCACCAGCGGGACGCGCATGCCGACTTCATGGCGATGATGAAGAACTTCGACGGCAGGCTGGGCCCGGCGGTGGTGCACTGCTTTACCGGCACCCGCGCGGAGCTGTTCGACTACCTCGACCAGGACTGGCATATCGGCATCACCGGCTGGCTGTGCGACGAGCGCCGCGGGCAGCACCTGCGCGAACTGGTCAGGCACATCCCGGCCAACCGGCTGATGATCGAGACGGATGCGCCCTACCTGTTGCCGCGCACGGTAACGCCGCAGCCCTCGCACCGGCGCAACGAGCCGATGTACCTGGCGCACATCGTGGAGGAGCTGGCGCGCGACCGTGGCGAGGCGCTCGAGGCCACCGCGGCGGCCTCCGCGGCCACGGCGACAGCGTTCTTCCGGCTGCCGCCGATGCCGGCGTAGGGGTCGCGTCAGCGCGGCTTCACGGTAATAGTGAACCGGCGAGTACACTGGCGGCCCCTTCCTGCACGTGGAGCGGCCATGGCCGCGCGACTCCGCCCCGCCGTCCTGCTGCTCCTGCCTGCGCTGCTTGCGCTCACCGCCTGCAGCAAGGACACGCCGGACGCCGATGCCGCGGCCGCAGCGGCGGTCGCCGCGCAGGCGGTCAGCACCGCCGCCGCCGCCCCGCGCGAGATCGCCAGCGGGGTGAGCGTGTCCGGGCCGGTGTCCGCGGTGGAGGAAATGCAGCTTGGCGTGGAGCTGTCGGGCCAGCGCGTCACCGCGCTCAACGTCGACGTCGGCCAGCAGGTGCGCCGCGGGCAGGTGCTGCTGACCCTCGACCACCGGCTGCTGGATGCCGACCTGGCCCAGGCCAATGCCGCCCTGCGCGAGGCCGAGGCGGGCGCCGCGCTGGCGCGCGCCAACCTTGCGCGCGGGCAGGACCTGGCCCGCGACCAGTTCATCAGCGCGATGCAGCTCGACGAGCTGCGCGCGGCCCGCACCCAGTCCGAAGCGCGGATGGGGACGGCCCGCGCCAGCCGTGACGCGATCGCGCTGCGGCGCAGCTTTGCCGAGTTGCGCGCGCCGGCGGACGGCATCATCAGCAAGCGCCTGGTGCAGCCCGGCCAGGTGGTCGGCGCCGGCCAGGAGCTGCTGCGGCTGATCCGCGACGGGCGCCTGGAGTGGCGGGCGGAACTGCCCGCCAACCAGCTGGGCCAGGTCCAGCCCGGCGACCCCGTGCAGCTGTCCACCCGCGATGGCGCGCGGGTGCAGGGCCGCGTGCGCGCGGTCAGCCCGGGCGTGGACGCCACCACCCGCACTGGCACCATTTACGCCGACCTGCCCGATCCCGGGGCGCTACAACCCGGCACCTACCTCGAAGGGCGGATCGCCACCGGCCGCGCCCGGGTGCTGACGGTGCCGGCTGCCGCGGTGATCCTGCGCGAGGGCTTCCCGACCGTGTTCGTGGTCGAGGACGGCAAGGCGCGTGCGGTCCGCATCGAGGCCGGCGCGCGCGATGGAGGCCTGATCGAGGTGCGCGCGGGCCTGCAGGCCGGCGCCGAGGTGGTGGTCGAAGGCGCGGGCTTCCTGGGCGACGGCGACCCGGTCCGGGTGGTGCCCGCGGCGCCCACGCCATGAGCGGCGGCGGCAGCCTGTCGTCGTGGGGCATCCGCAACCCGGTGCCCGCGGTGATGCTGTTCTTCGTGCTGGTGGTTGCAGGCCTGTGGGGGTTCCACAAGCTGCCGGTGGCGCGGTTCCCCGACGTCGCCTTCCCGATGACGCTGGTGACCATCGCCCAGCCGGGCGCCTCGCCGAGCCAGCTGGAAACCGAGGTCACCCGCAAGGTGGAGGACGCGGTCGCCACCCTGGATCGGGTCAAGCGCGTCACCTCGACCGTGGTCGAGGGCGTGAGCACCACCGCGATCGAGTTCCACCTCGACGCCGACCTGATGGCGGCGCTGAACGACACCAAGGATGCGGTGACCCGCATCCGCATGGACCTGCCACAGGACATCCAGGAACCGGTGATCGCGCGGGTGGAAATCGGCGGCGACCTGCTGACCTACGCGGTCCGCGCGCCGAACATGGCCGACGACGAGCTGAGCTGGTTCGTCGACCGCCACGTGACGCGGGCGCTGTACGGCGTCGAAGGCGTGGCCGCGGTGCGGCGGATCGGCGGCATCGACCGCCAGGTGCGGGTGGACCTGGATCCACAGGCGCTGCTCGCGCACGGGGTCACCGCCGGCGACGTCAACCAGCAGCTGGCGCTGGCGCAGGCCGAGCGCCCCGGCGGCAAGGCCGAGCTGGCCGGATCGCAGCAGACCATCCGCACCATCGCCACGGTCGCCGATGCGCAGGCCCTGCGCGACTTCAACATCGCGCTGCCCAATGGGCAGAACGTGCGCCTGTCGGCGATCGCCACCGTCATCGACGGCGCCGCCGACCCCAGCCAGGCCGCGCTGCTGGACGGCAAGCCGGTGGTCGGGTTCTCGCTGGCGCGCTCGCGCGGGGCGGACGAACTCAAGGTGCGCGACGGCGTGCAGGCGGCGCTGGACACCCTCGCGGCGTCGCACCCGGGCAGCGAGTTCCGCCTGATCGCGGACATGAGCGACGAAACCGAGCGCTCCTACACCTCGTCGATGACGATGCTGTACGAGGGCGCCTTCCTCGCGCTGGTGGTGGTCTTCATCTTCCTGCGCGACTGGCGCGCGACCTGGATTTCCGCGCTGGCGCTGCCGCTGTCGATCATCCCGACCTTCGCCGTGCTGCACTGGCTGGGCTTCAGCCTCAACATGATCACGCTGCTCGCCTTCTCGCTCGTGGTCGGGCTGCTGGTCGACGATGCGATCGTGGAGATCGAGAACATCGTGCGCCACCTCGGCATGGGCAAGAAGCCGCTGGAGGCGGCCGCCGATGCCGCCGAGGAAATCGGCACCGCGGTGATCGCCACCTCGGTCACGCTGGCCGCGGTGTTCGTGCCGGTGGCCTTCATGCCCGGCATCGCCGGCAAGTTCTTCAAGGAATTCGGCTGGACCGCGGCCACGGCGGTGATGTTCTCGCTGCTGGTGGCGCGCCTGCTCACGCCGATGATGGCGGCGTACCTGCTCAAGCCGCACGCCGCAGAGCCCGTCGAAGGTCGCCTGATGAAGCGCTACCTGGGCTGGGTGGACTGGGTCCTGCACAACCGCTGGAAGACCCTGCTGGCCGCGCTGGCGCTGTTCATCGGCTCGCTGGCGCTGATCCCGTTCATCCCGACCACCTTCATCGCCCAGTCGGACAACGGCCGCAGCATGCTGTCGGTGGAGTTGCCGCCGGGCGCAAGGGTGGAGGACACGGTGCAGGTGGCCGAGCGCGCGCGCGCGCTCCTCGACGGCATCCCCGAACTGCAGCAGGTGTTCGCGCAGGTGGGCTCGGTCCCCGACGTCGGCGATCCGGCGCGCTCGGGAAGCGCCGATGCGCGAAAGGCGGTGCTGACCCTGTCCTGGGGCAGCGCCGACGACCGCAAGCGCAGCCAGCAGGAACTGGAACAGGACGTGCGTGCGCGCATGGGCAACCTGCCCGGCGTGCGCAGCAGCTTCGTCAGCGCCGAACCCGGCGCGCAGCTGATGCTGGTCCTCGCAAGCGACGATCCGAATGCGCTGCACGTGGCGGCGCAGGCGGTGGAGCGCGACCTGCGCACGCTGCCGGGCCTTGGCAGCATTTCCTCGTCGGCCTCGCTGCTGCGCCCAGAACTGCAGATCCTGCCGGATCCGGCGCGCGCGGCCGACCTTGGCGTGTCCACCTCCTCGATCGCCGAGGCCGCGCGGATCGCCACCGCCGGCGACTACACCCAGCGCATGGCCAAGCTCAACCTGCCGGACCGCCAGGTGCCGATCCGGGTCGGCTTCGCGCGCGACGCGCTGCGCGACCCGGCGACCATCGGCCAATTGCAGGTGCGCGGCCTGCAGGGTCCGGTTCCGCTGGATGCGGCCGCCGAGATCCGCGAAGGCAGTGGGCCGTCGGTGGTCAGCCGCTACCAGCGCCAGCGCAACGTCACCCTCACCGCCGAGCTCAATGGCCGGCCGCTGGGGGAGGTGATGCAGGAGGTGCAGGCGTTGCCGGCGGTGCGCAACCTGCCGTCGGCGGTGTCGTTCCTCAACACCGGCGACACCGAGATCTTCGTGGAAATGTTCACCGGCTTCCTGATGGCGATGGCGGCGGGCATCGCCTGCATCTACATGGTGCTGCTGCTGCTGTTCAAGCACCCGATGCAGCCGCTGACCATCCTCACCGCGATCCCGCTGTGCGCCGGCGGCGCGTTCGGCGCGCTGCTGCTGACCAACAACATGCTCAGCCTGCCGGCGCTGATCGGGATGCTGATGCTGATGGGCATCGCCAGCAAGAACTCGATCCTGCTGGTGGACTATGCGGTGATGGCCGAGGACCAGCACGGCCTGAGCCAGCACGATGCGCTGGTCGACGCCTGCCGCAAGCGCGCGCGCCCGGTGATCATGACCACCATCGCGATGGGCGCGGGGATGGCGCCGCTGGCGCTGGGCATGTCCGGCGACGCCTCGATGCGCGCGCCGATGGCGTGGGCGGTGATCGGCGGGCTGATCACCTCCACCGCGCTGAGCCTGATCGTGGTGCCGGCCGCCTACACCGTGCTGCACGACATCGGCGACTGGTTCGCCCGCCGCTTCCGCCAGCGCGGCGGACACGGGCTGCAGGCGGGCTGAGGCGCGCGTCGCGGCGAGGACAATGGACCCCGTCGCGACGCGCTCGCGACGGGCTACCTGGCGCGCTTGCCGGTCAGCTTGTCCCGCGTGCTGACAAAAATGTCCCCGGGATCGCTCGCATCCAGCTTGCGCCCGAAATACAGCCGGCTGCCATCGCCCGACAGCGATGCGCGGGTTTCCGATGCAGCGGTATTGATGAAGGGATTGTCGATCCGCTCCGGCGCGGCCCATGTGGCGCCGGTGTCTGACCGCGTGGAGACATAGATGTCGTGGCTTCCGGCGGTCCCCGGCCGCGTCGAACTGAACACGATCTCGCGACCGTCCTTGCTCACGTTCGGCATGCGATCGTCGTACGCGGTGCTCAGTTCGGCCACGCGCTGGCCCGGCGTCACCGTCCCGTCGTCCAGCACCCGGCTCACGTAGATGTCGTGGCCCTGGCTGTCCGGGTAGCCATTGCTGGAGAAGAACAGCCACGTTCCCTCCGCCGTCTCCACCAGTGACGGGCTGAATTCATAATCCCGCGTGTTTGGCCCATGGGGGAAGCACCCCAGGTTGAGCGGCTGCGTCCAGCCGTGCGCCGGGTTCTCGCGGGTGAGGTAGATGTCGCCCGGCGCCGGTGAACCGGGCGGGGCGGACGGCGCCGCTTCGCCGGGGAAGCAGTCTCCGGCGGTGGCCTGCGACGTGACGAACATAAGCCAGCGGCCCTGCAACGGGGTCGGGCAATAGTCGAACTCGGGCGTATTGACGACGGGGCCCAGATTCTGCGGTTCGCCCCAGTCGGCGCCGATGGCATCACGCTGCGCGCGATAGACGTCGAGCTTGCCCTGGGCGCCCACGGCGCCACGGTTGGACGCGATGTACAGGCTGAGGCCATCGCGCGATTCGATCGGGCAACCTTCGGCGGCCATCACGGTATTGATGGTGTTCACCGGCTGCGGGTCGTTCCAGGGACCGTACTGCCTTGCTTCCGCGACGTTCGACAGCGCCAGGGTCAGGGCAATGGCGATGGCAGGGTGGGTGCGCTTCATGGGTTGGCTCCTTCGATTCAGAGACGGGCGGGAGGCACGGGCGCTCACGGGTTGGCGAAGGCTTGCCTCCGACAGCGGGCGATCCGTCACGCCAGACTCCTCCCGCCGCCGGCTGCAGTCTTGAGGGGCGGCAAAGGCATTGCGCAGGGCGGGGTTGGAAAGCTTGGGGAATCCTTGGGGCCGCCGCGCAAGCCCTTTTCCGTTATCCAGTAAGACCTCCGCTACCCGGCGTCGCCCCATGCACGCGCCCGACCCGAGTTGCCTGAGCTTCGACGACGTGACGATCGACTTCCTCGGTCATCGCCTCACCCGCGCCGGCAGCGCGCAGCCGCTGGAGCCCAAGGCGTTCGCCGTACTGGCGTTGCTCGCGCAGGCACCCGGCCGGGTCTTCAGCCGGGACGAGATCCTCGACGCGGTCTGGGGCCACCGGCACGTCACGCCCGGCGTGCTGAACAGGGTGATGACCCTGCTGCGGCATGCCCTCGGCGAGGACGCCCACGCGCCGCGGTACCTGCACACCGTGCACAGGGTCGGCTACCGGTTCGACCTGCCCGAGGAGACGCGTGTCGCGGCAGACGTCCAGCCGCCCGACCCCGAATCCACACCCACGCCAGAGGCCGTGCTCGCTCCAGCGGTTCCAGGCGGGACGCGGCGGCGGCACGCCCGCCCGCGGGCACGGCAGCTGGCGTGGATCCTGCCGCTGCTTGCGCTGCTGGGGTTCGCGGGGTGGAAGGGATGGCCGCGCGATGCACCCCCCGCCTCCACTCCGCGGGCGGCGGCCTCCACGGCGGCCACCACCCCCACGCTGGTGGTGGTGCCGCTCAAGGCGATCAGCACCGACAGCGGCACCCGCATCCTTGCCGAGGGCCTCAGCGAGGAGCTGATCTGCAGCCTGTCCCGCATCGAAGGATTGCGGTTGATTGCCCACGACTCCACGCGTCGCCTCGACGCGTCGCCGGTGGACAACCGCGCCACTGCCCTGGGCATCACCCATGCGCTGGAGGGCAACCTGCAGCAATCCGGCGAGCAGTTGCGGGTCAGGCTGCGAATGATGGAAGCGGGCACGGGCCGCCTGCTGTGGACGCGTGAGTTCGATCGCGACGCCAGCGAGACGCTGTCGTTGCAGCGCGACATCGCCGACGCGGTGGCGAACTCGCTCACGCTCAAGCTCGGGCTGGCGGTGCCGGATGCACGCGGCGGTGATGCCGGCTACCAGCGCCGCTTCATGGATGCGCGCGTGCTTGCCCTTCGCCTCGACCTGCCGGCCGAAGACTCGATCGCCACGGCCGTCTCCACGTTGCGCGCGCTGGCGGTGGAACGTCCCGACGATGCGCGCACGCGCGCCTGGCTGGCGCTGGCGCTGCGCATCCACGGCGCGCGGAAGCCGGAACTCCAGCCCGCGCTGGCCGCCGAAGCAGTCCGCGAGGCGCGGCTGGCCCTGCGCCTGGATCCGTCGCGCTACGAGCCGTACCTGGTGCTCGGTGCCGACGACTGTCGCCATGCGCGTTGGGAAGCCTGCATGGCGCGGCTGGACCACGCGCTGGCGCTGGCGCCCGGGCTGTCGTACGTCCACCACGACCGCGCCACGGCGCTGGCAAGCCTCGGCTACCTGGACCAGGCCGAGCTGCATGCGCGCGAAAGCCTGCTGCGCGACCCGCTCAACCCCGGCGCACGTTACCAGCTGGCACGCGTGCTGGATCTTCGCGGCAAGCACGAGGAAGCGCTGCAATTGCTTCAGGACGGCGATGCCCGCACCCTCCACGCCCGCTGGTTCAACGCGGTGTCGCGCGAAGATCTTGCATCCGCCCTGCGCCTGGCCCAAGCCTACGCCGGGGCCGGCAGGTCGCATCCGGCCACGGGCCGGCTGGGGCCGTCGACGTTGGCGGTCACCCGCGCGCTGATGGACGCAACGCTCTGGCCACAGGCGCGCGCCGAACTGCAGCGCTACGAACGCGAGCATCCCGGGCAGGCCAACCTTGCAGGCGTGTTCGGGGCGGACACCGGGGCAGCGGCGGATGCCCTGGTCGCGCGCCTGCTGGCCGCACGCGGGCGCGACTCCGCGGGGGTCGACCTGCTGTGGACGCGGGGCCTTGCGCACCTGCGCCAGACGCCCGCGTTCCAGCGCCACCTGCGTGAGTCTGGGATCCTGGCCTACTGGCAGAAGCATGGTTTCCCGAGCCAATGCCGACCCCGCGGACGCGGCGCCGATTGCGACTAGCGGCCGCCGCCTCAGCTGCGCAAGCCGACCCCGCGCCGCAGCAGCCACAGCGACAACGCGCCGAGCACCAGCACGAAGCCCAGCATCAGCGCGTAGGCCACCCACAGCGGCACGTCGCTCACCCCGAGCAGGCCATAGCGGAAGGCGTTGACCATGTAGAAGATGGGATTGGCATGGGTGGCCGCCTCGGCCCAGCCCGGCAGCAGCTTGATCGAATAGAACACGCCGCCAAGGTAGGTCAGCGGGGTCAGGATGAAGGTGGGGACGATGGCGACGTCGTCGAACTTCTTGGCGAACACCGCGTTGACGAAGCCGGCCAGCGAAAAGATGGTCGCGCCCAGCAGCACCGAGGTCAGCGTCACCAGCGGATGCGGGATGCGGACCTCGGTGAACAGCATCGCGATGCCCATCACGATCGCGCCCACCATCACCCCGCGCAGCACGGCGCCGGCCACGTAGCCACCCAAGATCACCCAGTCGGGCATCGGGCTGACCAGCAGCTCCTCGATGTGGCGTCCGAACTTGGCGCCGAAGAACGAGGAACTGATGTTGCCGTAGCTGTTCTGGATCACGCTCATCATCACCAGCCCGGGGACGATGAAGTCCATGTAGCGGATACCGTCCATGGTCCCCACCCGGGAACCGATCAGGCCGCCGAAGATCAGGAAGTACAGGGTCATGGTGATCGCGGGCGGGACCAGGGTCTGGCTCCAGATCCGCAGGATGCGCATCACCTCGCGGCGCGCGATGGTGCCGAGCGCGACCAGGTTGGGGTTGGCCTGCCCGCTCATGCCGCGCGCTCCTTCGCCGCATCGCCCTGGCCGGTCAGGCGCACGAACAGCTCCTCCAGCCGGTTGCTCTTGGTCCGCATCGAGCGCACGCGGATGCCGGCGTCGGCGAACGCGGCGAACACCCGGTTGAGATCCATCGCGCGCGGCATGTCCAGGTCCAGCGTGTGGTCGTCCTGCGCCACCAGGGTGGCGCCCTCGATCTCGGGAAGCACGGCGGGCAGTGCGCCGTCGATGTCGAACAGGAAGCCCTCGACGTCGAGCTTGGCCAGCAGCGACCGCATCGGGCCCTGCTCCACGATCCTGCCGCGGTCGATGATCGCCAGGTTGCGGCACAGGCTCTCGGCTTCCTCCAGGTAATGGGTGGTCAGGATGATGGTGGTGCCGGCGGCGTTGATCTCGCGCAGGGTCTTCCACATGCCGCGCCGGATCTCGATGTCCACCCCGGCGGTGGGCTCGTCGAGGATCAGCAGCCGCGGCTGCGTCATCATCGCGCGGGCGATCATCAGCCGCCGCTTCATGCCGCCGGACAGGGTGCGGCTCATCTTGTCCTGCTTGTCCCACAGCAGCGCATCCTTCAGCACCTGCTCGGCGCGCGGCAGCGCCTGCGCGCGCGGGATGCCGTAGAACCCCGCGTAGTTGACGCAGATGTCCAGCGGCTTCTCGAACATGTTGAAGTTCAGTTCCTGCGGCACCAGCCCGATCATCCGCATCGCCGCGCTGCGCTCGCGGTCGATGTCGGCACCGAACACCTGCACCGTGCCGCTGCTCTTGTTGACCAGCGCACTGACGATCCCGATCAGGGTGCTCTTGCCGGCGCCGTTGGGGCCGAGCAGGGCATAGAAATCACCCGGGGCCACGTCCAGCGAGACGCCCTTCAGCGCCTGCACGCCGTTGTCGTAGGTCTTGCGCAACTCATGCACGCGCAGCGCGGGCGCGGGGGATTCGCTCATCGGAGCCTCTGGCCACGGGCCAGGCAGCGGCGCCGCGGATCCGGTCGGGAGTGGGCCGGTTAGTATAGGCGGCTGCATGCGGGCGCCCGCGCCACGCAGCGTTGCACCCTTGATCCCAACGCCAGGGCACCGCGTGGCCATCGTCCATTTCCCGCTGAAACTCACCGGCCGCCGGATGGTGGCGCCCACCGTGGCGCACCTGACGTTCCTGCGCGACGACGGCCTGCCGCTGGACTACATCCCCGGCCAGTTCATCCAGGTCCATTTCCACTATGCCGACGGCAGCCCGGCGCGCCGCAGCTATTCGCTCGCCACCCGCCACGACCATGCGCTGGGGCCGGGCGAGGCGGTCGAGATCGCGGTCAGCTACGTGCCGGGCGGCGCCGCCACCGCGCTGTTCGAGGGCATGGCGCTGGGCGAGCAGGTCGAGGCCAGCGGCCCCTTCGGGCGCTTCTGCCTGATGCCGAAGGACGCCAACCGCCGCTACCTGCTGATCGGCACCGGCACCGGCATCACCCCCTACCGGGCGATGCTGCCGGAACTGGCGGCGCAGATGGCCGCGCGCGGGCTTGAGGTCGTGTTGCTGCACGGCGCTCGCAATCCCGACGAACTGCTGTACGGGGACGAGTTCCGCGCCTTCGCGCAGGCGCAGCCGGGGTTCCGCTACATGCCGTGCTTCTCGCGGGTGCTGCCGGCGCCGGGTTCGCCGCACGCGCACCCCGACGTGCGCCACGGCTACGTGCAGAACGCGCTGGCCGAACTGGCGCCGGATCCGGCGCAGGACATCGCCTACCTGTGCGGCAACCCGGACATGGTCGATGCCTGCTTCGAGGCGCTCAAGGCGGCCGGGCTGCCGATCCCGCAGATCCGGCGGGAAAAGTACGTCAGCAACAAGTAGGGCAAGCCTACTGTAAAGGACGCTTGACAGGACCCGCGGGCGCGCCGTATCTTCGCTGTCAAGCTTACTTGACACTCGCGGTACCGCCATGACCCTCGACAAGCTGCACCAGGCGCCGCCGGCGCGCGCCATGACCCTGCGCCGCTGGAAGTGGATCTTCGTCGCGATCGGCGTGTTCGGGCTGGCGCTGGCCGCCGCCGGCCAGTGGCTGCTGCAGTGGCCGCGCGACATGGTGGTGTCGTGGCTGGGCATCGGCGGTGGCTACCTGGTGGGCGCCGCGCTGTTCCTGCTGATGCCGCGCTGGTGGCGCGAGCATTGCGACGAGATGTACGCCACCGCGGCGTCGCGCCGCTACCTCCGCGCGATGTGGCCGGCGATGGTCGCCTATGCGCTGTTGCTGTTCGCCTCGCTGCGCTGGATCCGCTCGGGCATCGAGGCGGTCCCGCTGCGCGCAGCGGTCGCCATCCTGCCGCTGCTGCCGATGCTGTTCTTCGTGCGTGCGTCGCTGCGCTACCTGCGCGAGGTGGACGAGCTGCAGCGGCGGATCGAGACCGAGTCGATCGGCATCGCCAGCCTGCTGGTGGCGCTGCTGTACTTCGCCGGCGGACTGCTGGAAAAGGCGAAGGTGATGGAAGTCGACGCCGGGGTCGCGATGATCTGGGTGTTCCCGCTGCTGTTCGGGATCTACGGCGTCGCCAAGATGGCGCTGACCAAGCGCTACCTGTGAACAACCGCCTGCGTGAATTGCGCGAGGCGAAGGGCTGGTCGCAGGCCGTGCTTGGCGAACAGCTGGAGGTCTCGCGGCAGACCGTCAATGCCCTGGAGACCGGCAAGTACGACCCGTCGCTGCCGCTGGCGTTCCGCATCGCGCGGCTGTTCGGGCAACCGATCGAAGCCATCTTTTTCCCCGAGGACTGATGCATGCATCCTGCAGGAGCTACACCATGACCGCCCGACCCCTCTTCCTGGTGCTGGCCATTTCGGCCGCGCTGGCCGGCTGCAAGCAAGCAGGCCCCAGCGCGCCCGCTGCGGACGATGCCGGCAAGCTGCGTAGCCTGGGCAGCCTGCAATTCAAGCCGTGCTCGCTGGCCTCGCTATTGCCGCAGGGCGCGCCGCTGGAAGCGCAATGCACCACGCTGGCGGTGCCGGAAAACCGCGGCGAGCCTGGTGGCCGCACCATCGCCCTGAACATTGCCTGGATCCCGCCGCGCAACACCAGCGACCCGGCTCCCGATCCCGTATTCTTCCTCGCCGGCGGACCCGGCCAGGCGGCCGTGGCCACGTTCCCCGGGCTGGCGCCGGTGTTCCGCGACGTGATGAAAGATCGCGGGGTGGTGCTGGTCGACCAGCGCGGCACCGGCAAGTCCAACCCGCTCAACTGCAAGTCGGACGGCAGCGAGCAGAACGGCAGCGACCCTGCGGTGGCGCGGGAGTGGATCAAGGGCTGCATGGCCGGACTGTCCGCCAAGGCGGACCTGCGCCGCTATACCACCACCGATGCGGTCGCGGACCTGGAGGCGGTGCGCAAGGCCATTGGTGCCGACAGGATCAACCTGGTCGGGGTGAGCTACGGCACCCGGATGGCGCAGCAATACGCGCTGCGGCATCCGCAGCACGTGCGCACGATCACGCTCGATTCGCCGGTGCCCAATACCCTTGGGCTGGGCAACATCTTCGCCGGCAACCTGGACAGCTCGCTGGCGGCGCAGTTCGCCCTGTGCAAGGAGAGCCCCGCCTGCAAGGCACGGATGGGCGACCCGCGCGCGGAGCTGCAGTCCGTGCTGGCGCGCCTGCGCGCCAATCCGGTGCAGGTGTCCTACCGCGATGGCAATACCGGCGAGGAAGTCACCGACACCATCACCGCCGACCACGTGGCCTCCCTGGTGCGCATGTACGCCTACATGCCGGCGGTCGGCGCGTTGCTGCCGCAGCTGATCCGGGAGGCCAGCCAAGGGCGCTACGCCAACCTGATGGCGCTGGCGAAGATGATGGAAGGCGAAATGGCCGAGTCGATGTCGATCGGCATGCAGATGTCGGTGATCTGCAGCGAAGACGCGGACAGCATGGTGGTGCGCGACGAGGACGCAGCCACCGTGCTCGGCAACCGCATGGTGGAAGGCATGAAGGCGATGTGCGAAGTGTGGCCGAAGGGCGACAAGCCCGCCGACTTCAACACGCCGCTGAAGGGCGAGTGGCCGGTGCTGGTGCTGACCGGCGAGTTCGACCCGGTGACCCCGCCGAGGTATGGCGAGGAAGTCGCCAAGGGCCTGCCCAACGCCCGCTGGCTGGACCTGAAGGGCCAGGGCCACAACGTGATCGGCGCCGGCTGCATGCCGAAGCTCTTCGCGCAATTCATCGAAAAGGCCGACGCCAAGGGGCTGGACGCGAAGTGCCTGGACAAGCTGGCCTACGTGCCGCCATTCACCTCGTACAACGGATGGGAGCCGTGATGCGCGCGCCCCTGCAGACAAGGAATCGCCCATGATCGTTGCAGAACACCTGCGCAAGACCTTTCCCGGCAAGGGCAAGAAGGCCGCGCCCGTCGTCGCTGTGGACGACGTCAGCTTCACCGCCCACGACGGCCAGATCACCGGCCTGCTGGGCCCCAACGGCGCCGGCAAGACCACCACCATGCGCATGCTCTACACGCTGATGCGGCCGGAGACCGGGCGGGTGCTGGTGGATGATGTCGACGTGGCGGCCGACGCCAACGCGGTGCGCCGCAGCCTGGGCGTGCTGCCCGATGCGCGCGGCGTATACAAGCGCCTGACCGCGCGCGAAAACATCGCCTACTTCGGCGAGCTGCACGGGATGAGTCCGGCGCAGGTCGCGGAGCGCACCCGGTTGCTGGCCGCGGCGCTGCAGATGGAGGACGTGCTGGACCGCCAGTGCGAAGGCTTTTCCCAGGGCCAGCGCACCAAGACCGCGATCGCCCGGGCGCTGGTGCACGACCCGCGCAACGTGATCTTGGACGAGCCCACCAATGGCCTGGACGTGATGACCACCCGCGGCCTGCGCGAATTCCTGCGCCAGCTGCGCGCGGAGGGGCGCTGCGTGATCTTCTCCAGCCACATCATGCAGGAGGTCGCCGCGCTGTGCGACCGCATCGTGATCATCGCCGAGGGCCGGGTGATGGCCGAGGGCACACCGGAGGAGCTGCGCGCCAAGGCCGGGATAGACAACCTGGAGGACGCCTTCGTGCGCCTGATCGGAACCGAAGAGGGATTGCTCGCATGAACAACGCCGTCCGCACGATGCTGGTGGTGGCGCGCAAGGAATTGCGCGACTTCTACCGCGACCGCAAGACGTTCCTGATGACGATGCTGCTGGCGCCGCTCATGTACCCGGTGCTGATGCTGGGGCTCGGCAAACTGGCCGAGACCCGCGCCAGCACCCAGCTCGAGAAGCAGATGACCATCCCGGTGGCGGGCGGCGAGCACGCCCCCACGCTGCTGGCGCACCTGGCCAGCCGCGGCATCGCCACCCGCGCGGCAAGCGCCGCCCAGGTGGAAGCCGACGTGCGCACGCAGCGCGAGGAAGTGGGCCTGCTGATCGACCCGGGGTTCGCCAAGGACTGGCGCGCCGGCACGCCGGCCAAGGTGGAGGTGGTCACCGACTCTACCCGGCGCAACTCCGACGTTCCCGCGGGACGGCTGAAGTCCGCGCTGGAAGGGTATTCGCAGACGCTGGGCGCGCTGCGGCTGCTCGCGCGCGGGATCAACCCGATGGTCGGGGCGCCGCTGGGCGTCGGCACCCGCGACGTGGCCACGCCCGAGGCCAAGCGCGGCGTGCTGCTCACCGCGATCCTGCCGATCATCCTGATGATCTTCGCCTTCATCGGCGGCGCCCACCTGGCGATGGACACCACCGCGGGCGAGCGCGAGCGGCAGTCGCTGGAACCGCTGCTGGCCACGCCCGCCCCGCGCGGCGCGATCGTCAGCGGCAAGATGGCGGCCGCCGGCGGCATCGGCATCACGGTGCTGCTGCTGATCCTGCTCAGCTTCAAGCTCAGCGCCGCGCTGGTGCCGGGCATGGGCCGGATGCTGGACGTGAGCGTACCCGCCATCCTGCAGATGATGCTGGCCCTACTGCCGCTGGCGCTGGTGGGCACCGCGCTGCTGACCCTGCTGGCGGCCGGCGCCAAGAGCATGAAGGAGGCGGGGGTGCACATGACCTGGCTGATGTTCATGCCGATGCTGCCGGCGTACGCGCTGATGGTGTACCCGATCAAGGACACCGCGCTGTGGCAGTACGCGGTGCCGTTCCTGTCGCAGAACCAGCTGATCCAGAAGATCAGCCGCGGCGAGGCGCCGGAGCCGGCGCAGTGGGCGGTGTACCTGGGCAGCGCGCTGGCGCTGGCGGGGGTGTTGTGGCTGGCCGCGGTCTGGCGCTACCGGCAGGAGAAGCTGGCGATCTCGGCCTGAGCCGGGATCGCGCCCACGAAAAAGCCCGGCACATGGCCGGGCTTTTTTTCATTGCCGCAGGATCCGCCCCGCCTACATTTCGAACGCGATCGTGCGTCGGCTGGTGGTGGCCTGCGCCACCGGCTGGAACCGCCAGCGACGCACGGCGGCCGTTGCCTCGCGCTCGAACTCGCGCTGGAACTCGCGCGACGAACTGGACGAGACCACCCGCACGTTGTCCACGCTGCCGTCCGGCTGCACGGTGAACTCCACCTGCACGTTGCCGGTGGCGCCCACGCGCTGGGCGGCGGCCGGATAGCGCGGACCGGGCTGGGCCACCGCGCGCAGCTCGTTGGACGCGACCGGACGTGGCGCGGCCGGTTGCGCCGCGGGCTGCGCGGCCGCCTGCTGCTGTTGCTGCTGGCGCTGCGCGGCGGCCTGCCGCTCGCGCTCGGCCTCGGCCGCGCGCTGGCGCTCGGCTTCCGCGGCCGCCGCCTGTTGCTGCTGCTGTTGCTGGCTGGCGCTCTGCTGCGCCTGCTGGCGCTGCTGCTCCTGCAGGCGGCGCTGGTCTTCCTCGCGCTGCTTGGCAAGATCCGCCTGGCGCTTGGCCTCCTCTTCCGCGGTCAGCCGCTGGGTCTCGGCGCGCTGCACCGACGCCGTCTCGCTCTGGGCGATGCTCTGCTTCAGGCGCGCAAGCGCCGGGTGGCTGGCGTCGGCCTTTTCCACCATCGCCGCCAGCCGCTTGGCCTCGGCGAAATCCTCGCGCGCGATCCCCTGCTCGGTGGCGATCACCGTCATCGGCAGCAGGTCGGTCAACGCGCTGGACGCGCTGGCATCGCCCGGCTGCTTGTCGCGCAGGGCCAGGTAGAACTCCATGGCGTTGTTGCCCGCGGGCGCGTAAAGCCGGTTCTCGGCATACGCCTTGGACGCTTCGCTGCGCAGCTCGTCCGGACCCATCGCCGCGACCGAGGCGGCGACCACCGAAGCCGGGGTCGGCGCCGGCGCAGCCTGCTGGGTCGCGCTTGGCGCTGCGGCCGCGTCCTCGGCGGCTTCCTTCTTGCACGCCGGCAGCGCGCAGGCCACGGCCAAGGCAAGCGCCAGTGGCGCAAGGCCACGACGCGGATTCATGTTGAAAGACATCGTGTAACTCCCCTTGTGATGCACGACACACCCGTGCATAGGACGCGTCAGCCGCGCAAGTTTGTCAAGCGCAACCACGTGTCGCGCTTATTTTCCGATGCAGAACGCGCTGAATATGTGACCGAGTAGCGCATCCGCGCCGACCCGTCCGCCGATCTCGCCCAGCGCCGCGTGCGCCTGCACCAGCGCCTCGGCCGCCAGCTCCAGGCGCTCCTGCTCGAGCTCACCGGCCGCCTGCCCGAGCAGGTCGGCGGCGCGGGCCAGCGCGTCCAGGTGGCGCGCGCGTGCGCTGAACGCCCCATCCGGCTGGTCCCCGCCCGACAGCCCCAGCAGGCGACGGTGCAACACCTCCAGTCCCGCCCCGGTGCGCGCCGAGATCGCCAGCGCATCGGGGCCGGGCTCCAGCGGTCCCGGCACGAGGTCGGCCTTGTTGTGCAGCCACAGCACCCGCGGCACCGCGGCCAGGTCGCCGGCCACCGCCGCGCGCCCGGCCTCGGGGTCGCGCGCGTCAAGCACCACCAGCGCAAGGTCGGCGCGCGCCAGTTCGTCGCGGGCCCGGCGGATGCCCTCGGCTTCGATCGCATCGCCGGCGTCGCGCAAGCCGGCGGTATCGACCAGGGTCAGCTCCACCCCGTCGATGCGGATGCTTTCGCGCAGCAGGTCGCGGGTGGTGCCGGCGATGTCGGTGACGATCGCCCGCTCGCCGCCGGCCAGCGCGTTCAGCAGCGAACTCTTGCCGGCATTGGGCGGTCCCGCGAGCACCACGTGGAGCCCGTCGCGCAGCCGCCGGCCGCGGTCGGCCTGGCCGCGCAGGCTGGCAAGGGTGGCGCGCGCCTGCTCGAGCTGGCGGCGCAGCGCCGTCCCGCCCAGGGTGTCGAGTGGTTCGTCGGCGAAATCGATCGCGGCCTCGACATGCACGCGGATCGCCAGCACCTGCGCCATCAGCGCGTCGACCTGCTGCGAGAACACGCCCTCCAACGAACGCCGCGCAGCGCGCGCCGCCTGCACGTCGCCGGCGGCAATCAGGTCGGCGATGGCCTCGGCCTGGGCCAAGTCCAGCTTGCCGGCGAGGAACGCCCGTTCGCTGAACTCGCCGGGCCGCGCCTGGCGTGCGCCCAGCGCCACGCAGCGCGCGAGCAGCTGCTGCAGCACGACCGGGCTGCCATGCGCCTGCAGCTCGACGACGTCCTCGCCGGTGAAGCTGGCCGGACCTCGGAAATACAGGGCGATGCCATCGTCGATCGCCTCCCCGTCGGCGCCGCGGAAGCGCGCGTGGTGGGCGTAGCGGACCCGCAGCCGGCGCCCGGCCAGTGCCTCGCCGATCGCCCGCGCACGCGGGCCCGACAGGCGCACGATGCCAACGCCGCCCGCGCCCGGGGCGGTGGCGATGGCGGCGATGGTGTCGGCGGCCGGCTCCATGCGCGCATGATCGCAGAGCGCCCGCAAACGACGAAGCCCGCCATGCGGCGGGCTTCGCGTGGGGCCACCGCGGGATTCAGGCGGCCTTCGGATCCTCGGCGTAACGCTTGGTGTTCCACCACTGCTGCAGCATGCCGAGCGCGCCGTTGGTGACCCAGTACAGGACGAGGCCGGCCGGGAACAGCGCGAACATCACCGCCATCATCACCGGCATCATCTGCATGATCTTCTTCTGCATCGGGTCCACGCCCATCATTGGCGACATCTTCTGGGTGGCCCACATCACCGCTCCATTGACGATCGGCAGGATGAAATACGGGTCGCGCGCGGTGAGGTCGTTGATCCAGCCGGCGATCCACGGCGCCTGCCGCAGCTCCACCGCCTCGAGCAGCACGTAGTACAGGGCGAGGAAGACCGGCATCTGCACCAGCAGTGGCAGGCAGCCGCCGGCGGGATTGATCTTCTCCTTCTTGTACAGGTCCATCATCGCCATCTGGAACTTCTGCTTGTCCTCGCCGTAGCGCTCCTTGAGCTGCTCGATCCGCGGCTGGAACTTGCGCATCCTGGCCATCGACTTGTACTGCGCCGCCGACAGCGGATACAGCAGCAGCTTGATCAGCACCACCAGCAGCACGATCGCCCAGCCCCAGTTGTTGGTGAACTTGTGCAGCTGGGTCAGCAGCCAGTGGATCGGCTTGGACAGCGCGGTGAACATCCCGTAATCCATCGCCAGGCCCAGGCCCGGCGCGGTCGCGTCCATCTGGTCGGCCAGCTTCGGCCCCACGTACAGGGTGGCGGTGCTTTCAAACCGCTGGCCGGGCGCCAAGGTCACCCGCGGGCCACGCGCGTCGATATGGAACAGGCGGCCGTCGGTGCCCAGCGAATACAGCGCGGCCTGGTCGCGCTGCGGCACCCAGGCGCCGAGGAAATAGTGCTGCGACAACCCGACCCAGCCACCGGTCACCTGCTGGTTGAGCGGACCGTCGTCGAGGAAGTCGGGGTACTTGCGCTTCTCGTACTTCTCTTCCGGGCTGTACCACGCAGCGCCATTGAGGCTGAAGGCCTCCGGGTTGGTCAGCCCGCTCTTGACCACCGGCGGCACCCGCTGCAGGTGGCGCTCGATGTCGCCGGTCCATGGCGCGGTGCCGGCATTGACCAGCGCATCGTGCACGCGCAGCGCGTAGCTGCCCTGCGGCAGCGTGTAGGTGCGGCGCAGCACCACGCCTTGCGCGTTGCGCCCCTCGAACTGCAGCTGCGCCGCCTTCCCGCCGCCGGCCACGGTGACCTCCTGCGCCGGGCCGGTGGCCTGCAGCGGGATCGCCTCGCCATCGGCCGCCAGCCAGCGCGAGCGGGCGGTGAACTGGCGCGCCGGATCGGTGGTCATCAGCACCACCGGCTGGCTGCCGTCCTCGCGCGCCTGCGGGTAGCGCAACAGGTCGGCGCGGCTGATCGTCTGCCCGTCCAGTTCCAGCGCCAGCACGTCGGTGCGCAGGCGGACGACCGGCGCCGCCTGTTGCGCGGCAGCCACTGCCGCGTCCGGTCCCGGGCCCGCGGAAGGCACCGCCTGGGTGGGCACCGCGTCGCTCGCGGCCGGCACCGCCGCGGTGGAGGCGGCGACCCCCGGCGCGGCGGGCGCGTCGTGCCGCTTGCCCCATTCCATCCACAGCAGGATGGCCACCATCAGCCAGGCGAGGATCAGGAAGGTGCGGGTCTGGGTCATGGGCAGGGACTTCTTGGAAACGAGCGGACTCAGCCGGAGGCAGGGTCCGGCGTGGCGGTCGGGGATGGCGGGGGAGGCGCGCGCATTGTGCCGGCCGCGGCAGATGCGGGCAACGCGCCGATCCGCGCCAGCAGGCGCGCCAGCGCGGCATCGATCGCGGCGTGGTCGAGGCCTGCGGCGCCTGCGCGCGCCACCACCACGTAGGCTCCGGGCTCCAGCTGCGCGCGGCGCAGGCGGAAGCTCTCGCGCAGCGCGCGCTTGATGCGGTTGCGGCCGACCGCGCGGCGATCGACCTTGCGCGACACTGCAAGGCCCAGGCGTGCACCTTCCACGCCGGCCAGCCAGTGCAGCGCGAACGCGGGCTCCGCGCGGCGCACCCCGGATTCGAACACGCGGGCGAACTCCGCCTTGGCCCGCACCCGCGCGGTGCGCGGGAAACCGGTGCCGGCGGCAGACACGACGACGCCGGTATCCTTGGCGGACACCGGCGTTTCGGGCATCGCGGACAACGTCTTCAGGCCACCGGCGGGTGGCCGGACCCGTGGGTCAGACGGTCAGGCGACGGCGACCCTTGGCGCGACGGCGGGCCAGGATCTTGCGGCCGTCGGCGGTCGCCATGCGGGCACGGAAGCCGTGGTCGCGCTTGCGCTTGAGGTTGCTGGGCTGGTAGGTGCGCTTGGTCGCCATGGCGGGCCTGCTTGCTGTTTCTGCGGAGAAAGACTGCGAATCCTAGCAGGCGCCCCCGGCGCGCGCAAGGCGGCCAGGTCCGCGCACGCCCCGGCGGTGTGGTTCCCCCGCGCGGCCGGTGATACGCTGGCCCTCTTCCGTTTTTATCCACAGGCGCCCGCCGCGGCGCCTTCGTCGTTGTCCCGGGGACTGTTGCCGCATATGGATGTCTGGCCCGCCTGCCTGCGTTACCTCGAAGCCGAGTTCCCGCCCGAGGACGTGCGCACCTGGCTCAAGCCGCTGCAGGCCGACCGCCAGGACCAGCGGCTGGTGCTGTACGCCCCGAACGCCTTCGTCCGCGACGAGGTGCGGGCGCGCTACCTGCCGCGCATCCGCGAGCTTGCTGCGCATCTGGGCGCCAGCGATGGCGTCGCCCTGGACATCGGTGCGCTGCGCCGCGCCGCCCCCATCCCCCCGCTGGTCACTCCGCCCCGCGCGGCGGGCGGCGTGCCCGAGCCCTTCCAGGGCAACGTCGATCCCCACTACTGTTTCGACAATTTCGTCGAGGGCCGCAGCAACCAGCTGGCCAAGGCGGCCGCCTGGCATGCCGCGCAGAAGCCGGGCGACCGCGCGCACAACCCGCTGCTGCTGTACGGCGGCACCGGGCTGGGCAAGACCCACCTGATGTTTGCCGCCGGCAACGAGATGCGCCGGATCAACCCGCTCGCGCGCGTGCTCTACCTGCGCTCCAACGATTTCTACAACGCCTTCTTCCGCGCGCTGCAGGAAAAGACCGCCGACCAGTTCAAACGCCAGTTCCAGCAGATCGACGCGCTGCTGATCGACGACATCCAGTTCTTCGCGGGCAAGGACCGCACCCAGGAGGAGTTCTTCCACACCTTCAACGCGCTGTTCGACGGCAAGCAGCAGATCATCATGACCTGCGACCGCTACCCGCGCGAGGTGGACGGCCTGGAACCGCGGCTGAAGTCGCGGCTGGGCTGGGGGCTGTCGGTCGCGATCGATCCCCCGGATTTCGAGACTCGCGCGCAGATCGTGCTGTCCAAGGCGCGCGAGCGCGGGGCGGCGATTCCCGACGAGGTGGCGCAGCTGATTGCCAAGAAGATGCGCAGCAACGTGCGCGAGCTGGAGGGGGCGATCAACAAGCTCACCGCACAGGCCGGGCTGCTTGGGCGTCCGGTGACCATGGAGTTCGCGCAGGAAACCCTGCGCGACCTCTGGCGGGCGCAACAGCAGGCGATCAGCATCGCCAACATCCAGAAGGCCGTGGCAGACTACTACGGCCTGCAATTGAAGGAGATGCTGGGGAAGAAGCGGACCCGTTCACTGGCGCGGCCACGGCAGGTGGCGATGGCCCTGGCCAAGGAACTCACCGACCACAGCCTGCCGGAAATCGGCGCAGCTTTCGATGGCCGCGACCACACCACCGTGCTGCACGCCTGCCGCCAGATCCGCCACCTGATGGAGAGCGACGGCAAGTTGCACGAGGACTGGGAAAAGCTGATCCGGAAGTTGAGCGAGTGAGCCGCGGTCGAGCGGCGGATGGGACAACCTGTGGACAAGTCGGGGACGACGGCTCCATGGCGAAACCATCCACAGCTTGTCCGCAGGCGCCAGGCATCCTTATACCGTTACTTGGTCCCTGACATTTGCCAATTGATTCAGTAACTTGCAGTAGTTATCCAGCGTTTTTTCCTGCACCAGCACCACCAGCTTTCTAGTTTTTATCCCTACAACAAGAGCCGGGAAGCGCAGCCAAGCGACCGGCGGGACATCCAGCAAGGGGTCGACATGCGGTTTTCCGTGCAACGCGAGGTACTGCTCAAGCCATTGGCGCAAGTCGTCAACGTGGTGGAGCGCCGGCAGACCCTGCCGGTGCTGGCCAACCTGCTGGTCAGGGTGCGCGACGGCCAGCTGTCGTTGACCGGCACCGACCTGGAAGTCGAGATGGTGGCGCGCACGGCGGTGGATGACGCTTCCGATGGCGAGATCACGATCCCGGCGCGCAAGCTGTTCGAGATCGTGCGTGCCCTGCCCGATGGCAGCAAGGTCGTGGTCAGCCAGGCTGGCGACAAGGTCACGGTGCAGGCCGGGCGCAGCCGCTTCAGCCTGGCCAGCCTGCCGGCCAACGACTTCCCCTCGATCGACGAGGTCGAGGCGACCGAGCGGGTCTCGGTGCCGGAAGCGGCGCTGAAGGAACTGATCGAGCGCACTGCGTTCGCCATGGCCCAGCAGGACGTGCGGTATTACCTGAACGGCCTGCTGTTTGACCTGCGCGACGCGACGTTGCGCTGCGTGGCCACCGATGGCCATCGCCTGGCCCTGTGCGAGGCATCCCTCGACGGCGCCGGTGGCAACAAGCGCCAGATCATCGTCCCGCGCAAGGGCGTGCAGGAGTTGCAACGGCTGCTTGAAGGTGGCGAGCGCACGCTGGAACTGGAACTGGGCAAGGGCCACATCCGGGTCAAGCGCGACGATGTCACCTTCACCAGCAAGCTGATCGACGGCAAGTTCCCGGATTACGAGGCGGTGATCCCGATCGGCGCCGACAAGGAAGTGCGCGTGGACCGCGAGGTCCTGCGCGCCGCGCTGCAGCGTGCGTCGATCCTCTCGAACGAGAAGTACCGGGGCGTCCGCGTGGAAGTCGCGCCGGATCTGCTGAAGATCAGCGCGCACAACCCGGAGCAGGAGGAAGCCCAGGAGGAAGTCGAGGCCACCACCGCGGTGGATGCGCTCGCGATCGGGTTCAACGTCAACTACCTGCTGGACGCGCTGTCGGCGTTGCGGGACGAATTCGTCGTCCTGCAGCTGCGCGACGCGAACTCCTCCGCGTTGGTGCGCGGCGCCACCAGTCAGCACGCCCGCCACGTGGTGATGCCGCTGCGACTGTGATGTTTCACGTGGAACACGCGCCCGATCAACGCCCGGTTACCGCCGGGCGTTTCGCGTTTGGCGGAGCCGCCGAATGGTGATCCAGCGCCTGCGGCTGGCCAGCGTGCGTCGGTTCGCGGAGGTGGAACTTGAGCCCGCAGCGGGCTTCAACCTGCTCCACGGCCAGAACGGCAGTGGCAAGACCAGCGTGCTGGAAGCCTTGCACCTGCTGGCGCATGGGCGCAGCTTCCGCGGGCGGGTGCGCGATGGCCTCATCCGCGAGGGCGAGCCCGCGCTGGAGGTGTTTGCGGAATGGCAGGCAGCTGGAGGGCGCGTTCGACGGGCCGGCCTGCGCCACGCTGGGGGTAGCTGGCAGGCGCGGCTGGATGGCCAGTCCGTGGGCCATTTGGGCGAGTTGTGTCAGGCCTTGGCGGTCGTGACCTTCGAGCCGGGCAGTCATGCCCTGGTCGACGGCGCCTCGGAAGCGCGTCGGCGCTACCTCGATTGGGGATTGTTCCACGTGGAACCGGGATTCCTCCAGGAATGGAGGCGCTACGCCCGAGCCCTCAAGCAGCGCAACACCCTGTTGCGTGCCGGCCATTCCTTGGGGCAGCTGGATGCGTGGGAACACGAGCTGGCCAACGCGGGCGAGGCCCTGCACGGTTTCCGGGAAGCTCATGTCGCGCGCCTGGCGCCCGTGTTCGCGGCAACGCTGGCGCGATTGCTCCCGGACGCCGGACACGCGACGCTCGCCCTGCAGCCGGGCTGGCGGCGCCAGGAGCTGCCGCTTGCCGATGCGCTGTTGCTGGCGCGCGAGCGGGACCTGGCGCAGGGCTACACCTCGGTCGGGCCGCACCGGGCCGGGTTGCGGCTGGAGATGGACGGCTTGCACTCGGACAGGTTGTCGCGCGGCCAGGCGAAGCTGACCGCCCTGGCGCTGCTGCTGGCGCAGGCGACGCATCTGGCTGAGGTGGATGGCCGCTGGCCGGTGTTGCAGCTTGATGACCTCGCCTCGGAGCTGGATCACCGCCATCACACGCTCCTGCTGGAGTGGCTGGCGGGCACCGGCGCGCAGGTGTTCGTGACGGGCACCGAGATCCCTGCGGCGATCGCGGAACTCGGCATTCCCGCACGGATGTTCCACGTGGAACACGGGACCGTTGCCCGACGGAACCAGTAGCCTCCGGCGCCGGCTGGCTGCGGCAGGTATAATCAAGCCCTATATCTAATGTGTCCTGGCGCGCAGCCCGCGGGCCAGCGGGAGCCAGTCGCGCCGATGTCGCAACACGAGCAGGGCACCACGCCCGAAACCGCCGTCAACGGCGAGTACGATTCCAGCAAGATCACCGTCCTGCGCGGCCTCGAGGCCGTCCGCAAGCGCCCGGGAATGTACATCGGTGACGTCCACGACGGCACCGGCCTGCACCACATGGTGTTCGAGGTGGTCGACAACGCTGTCGACGAAGCCTTGGCAGGCCACGCCAATGACATCCGCGTGATCATCCATGCCGACGGTTCGGTCTCGGTGTCGGACAACGGCCGCGGTATCCCGGTCGACATCCACAAGGAAGAGGGCGTGTCCGCCGCCGAGGTCATCATGACCGTGCTGCACGCCGGCGGTAAGTTCGACGACAACAGCTACAAGGTCTCCGGCGGCCTGCATGGCGTGGGCGTGTCGGTGGTCAATGCGCTGTCCGACAAGCTCACCCTCGACATCTGGCGGGACGATGGCCACCACCAGGTCGAGTTCCACCTGGGCGAGGTGGTGGCGCCGACCCGGCGCGTCGGCGACCAGGGCGAGCGCCGCGGCACGGTCGTACGCTTCTGGCCCTCCGCGGAGATCTTCACCGACACCGAGTTCCATTTCGACATCCTGGCGCGGCGGTTGCGCGAGCTGTCGTTCCTCAACTCCGGGGTCCGCATCACCCTCACCGACGAGCGCGGCGAGGGCGAGCAGGTCACCTTCGAGTACGAGGGCGGCATCCGCAGCTTCGTCGAGCATCTGGCGCAGCTGAAGAACCCGCTGCATCCGCACGTGATCTCGGTGACTGGCGAGCAGAACGGCATCACCGTGGACGTCGCCCTGCAGTGGACTGACGCCTACCAGGAAACGATGTTCTGCTTCACCAACAACATCCCGCAGAAGGATGGTGGCACCCACCTGCAGGGTTTCCGCGCCGCGCTGACGCGCACCCTGACCAATTACATCGAGCAGAACGGGATCGCCAAGCAAGCCAAGGTCGCGCTCAACGGCGATGACATGCGCGAAGGGCTGATCGCGGTGCTTTCGGTCAAGGTGCCGGATCCGAGCTTTTCCAGCCAGACCAAGGAAAAGCTTGTCTCATCTGAAGTGAGACCTGTCGTTGAAAGCTCGTTCGGTGCACGTTTGCAGGAGTTCCTCGAAGAAAACCCGAGCGAGGCGCGCGCCATCGCCGGCAAGATCGTCGATGCCGCGCGTGCCCGCGAGGCCGCGCGCAAGGCGCGTGACCTCACCCGCCGCAAGGGCGCGCTGGACATCGCCGGCCTGCCCGGCAAGCTGGCCGACTGCTCGGAAAAGGATCCGGCGCTGTCGGAGCTGTTCATCGTCGAGGGCGACTCGGCCGGCGGCAGCGCCAAGCAGGGCCGCAACCGCAAGACCCAGGCGGTGCTGCCGTTGCGCGGGAAGATCCTCAACGTCGAGCGCGCGCGCTTCGACCGCATGCTGGCCAGCGCCGAGGTGGGGACCCTGATCACCGCCCTGGGCACCGGGATTGGCAAGGACGAGTACAACCCGGACAAGCTGCGCTACCACAAGATCATCGTGATGACCGACGCCGACGTCGACGGCTCGCACATCCGCACCCTGCTGCTGACCTTCTTCTACCGGCAGATGCCGGAGCTGATTGAGCGCGGCCACGTCTACATCGGCCTGCCGCCGCTGTACAAGGTCAAGCAGGGCAAGAACGAGCTGTACCTGAAGGACGATGCCGCGCTGGATGCCTACCTCGCCAACAACGCGGTCGATGGCGCGCGGCTGGTGCCGGCCGAAGGCGAGCCGCCGATCGAGGGACCGGCGCTGGAGTCGCTGCTGCTGGCGTTCGCGCGGGCGCGCGAGGCGATCGCCCGCAACGCCCACCGCTACGACCCGATCGTGCTGGAGTCGCTGATCGACTTCACCCCGCTCGACGCCGCCTCGCTGGCCGAGCACACCGACGAGCCGCACGAGCTGCAGGCGCTGGCCGCGCGGCTCAACCGCGGTGGCCTCGGCAAGCCGCGCTACGCGCTGACCCTGCAGCCGGCGACCGACGAGCGCCCGGCCGCGCTGCTGGTGACCCGCCGCCACATGGGCGAGGAACTGACCCAGGTGCTGCCGCTTTCGATCTTCGAGCATGGCGAGCTCAAGCCGCTGCGCGAGGCCGCGGCGGTGCTGCACGGGCTGGTCCGCGACGGTGCGCAGATCCTGCGCGGCAACCGCGTGCACCCCGTCGCCAGCTTCGCCGAGGCGCAGGCCTGGCTGCTGGAAGAGGCGAAGAAGGGCCGCCAGATCCAGCGCTTCAAGGGCCTGGGCGAGATGAACCCGGAGCAGCTGTGGGACACCACGGTCAACCCGGACACCCGCCGCCTGCTGCAGGTGAGGATCGAGGATGCGGTGTCGGCGGACGCGATCTTCTCGACGCTGATGGGCGATGTGGTCGAGCCACGGCGGGAATTCATCGAGGACAACGCGCTGCGGGTGTCCAACCTCGATATCTGACGCCCGCTTTCGCGAGGCGGCCAGCCTCCGGGACGCCGCTGCACCGGGCAGTGGGCCTCGTGCCAGCTAGCCGGCTGATGCCTGAACAGGAAACGCCGGCCGCGCTCGCTTGACGCCGCCTTCAAGCCGGCTGTCCTAAACAGGACGTCTGTCCCCTACCGGAGCCGCCTCCATGAAGGCCAAGACCGTCCTGCTGGGCGCGGCGATTGCCGCCAGCCTTGCCGCCTGTGCCACCACCACATCGCCGACCGGCCGCACCCAGTACGTGGGCGCGGTGTCGCAGGCGGAGCTCAACCAGCTCGGAGCGCAGGCGTTCGCGCAGATGAAGGCGCAGAAGCCGCAGACCAGCAACGCCGGCCAGCGCGAATATGTTGCCTGCGTGACCCGCGCGATCATCGCCCAGCTGCCGGCCAATGCCCGCAGCGGCTGGGAAACCGCGGTGTTCGCCGACAACGACCCGAACGCCTTCGCGCTGCCGGGCGGCAAGGTCGGCGTGTACACCGGCATCTTCAACGTCGCCCGCAACCAGGACCAGCTCGCGGGCGTGATCGCGCACGAGATCGGCCATGTCATGTCGCGCCACCACGACGAACGCATTACCCGGCAGATGGGCGCCCAGGCGCTGGTCGGCGTGGCCGGCGCCGCCGCAGGCAACTACGGCCAGCTGGTCAGCCAGGGTGGCAGCCTGCTGGCGCAGACCGGCTTCCTCCTGCCAGGCTCGCGCGCCCAGGAAAGCGAGGCCGACGTGGTCGGCCAGCAGCTGATGGCGCTCGCCGGCTTCGATCCGCGCGGCGCGGTCAGCCTGTGGCAGAACATGATCGCCGCGGGTGGCAGCCGTCCGCCGCAGTGGATCTCCACCCACCCGGATCCGCAGGCGCGCATCGGCGAGCTGCAGAAGCGAGCGGCCGACCTGGTGCCGACGATGGAAGCGGCGCGCAGGGCAGGCAACACCCCCCGCTGCGGCTAGGTGAACGCACGGCAGCGGGTGCCGCGCGCCCGGCCGGAAATCGCCATCGCCTGTGATAGCTTGGCACCCCCCGAATCTGGCGGCGCCACGTGCCCGCGTGGGCTCGGGCCGCCCAGACTCCAGAGGACATTGCAATGAAGGCTCCACTCGTCCAACACCGCCTGCTTGCCGCGCTGCTCATGGGCGGCCTGGTCGCCACGGCCAGCTTCCCGTTTGACGCCCAGGCCCAGCTCGCCGGCAAGCGTAGCGAGGCCAAGCGTGCCGGCGGCAAGTCCGCCGAGGTCAAGCGCGAAGCCGAGTTCCCGGGTGCCACCCGCGTGGAGCCGGGCCACAAGGCGTCGCCGCGGATGTCCAAGCAGCTGTCGAAGATGATCGACGGCTTCAATGACGCTAAGTTCGATGTCGCCCTGCCGGCGGCCGAGGCGATCCTTGCCGACGCCAAGGCCAATCCGTACGAGCGTTCGCTGGCCGCGCAGATCGCCGGCCAGATCAAGTACGAGCAGGACGACAGCGCCGCCGCGGTCGCACTGTTCGAGCAGGCGCTGGCCAGCAACGGCCTCGACAACAACGCCCACTTCGGCGTGATGCGCATGATCGCGCAGATGCAGCTGCAGGACGGCGACTATGCCAAGGGCCTGGCCTCGCTGGATCGCTTCCTTGCCGAGAGCGCCAGCACCAAGCCGGACGACATCGCGCTGAAGGCCACCGCGCTGTACTACCTCGAGCGCTACAACGACGCCATCGCCACCCTGGCGCCGCTGGTCGCCGCCTCCGCGGAACCCAAGGAGCCGTGGATGCAGATGTTGATGGCCAGCTACTTTGAGGCGAACAAGCCGGCCGAGGCGATCGCCATGGCCGAGCGCCTGGCGACCCGCAACCCGGCCGACAAGCGCGCGCAGATGAACCTGGCGGCCGCCTACCTGCAGGGCGAGAAGTACGACCAGGCGGCGACGGTGATGGAGAAGCTCCGTAACAGCGGCCAGCTGACGGAGGAGAAGGACTATCGCCAGCTGTACTCGGTGTACCTCAACAGCGAGGGCAAGGAGCGGCAGGCGATCGCGGTGATAGAGGAAGGCCTGCAGAAGGGCCTGCTCAAGCCCGATGCCGAGACCTACACCATGCTCGCGCAGTCCTACTACTTCAGCGACCAGGTCGCCAAGGCAATCGATGCCTACGGCAAGGCGGCGCCGCTTGCCGCCACCGGCGAGACCTACCTCAACCTTGCACGCCTGCTGTGGCAGGAAGACCGCATCGCCGAGGCCAAGGACGCCGCGCGCAAGGCGCAGGCCAAGGGCGGCCTCAAGGACGACAAGGACATCAAGCGGATCCTCGCCCTGTGACACCCGTCCTCCTTCCGGGCAGCCGCTTCGGCGGTTGCCACGGCAGGGGGGTTGGAAGAGACCTCGCCAGTTGGTATAGACTACGTGGTTCCGGCGCCCGGAAATGGGTCGCCTGTCGCCCCGGCCCGACGCGGCCGGGGTTTCCCACACCAGAGCCGTGCGCATGACGGAAAATCTCGACATTACCGAGAAGAAGTATGACCGCGACGGCGGCTTGAGCTGGCCGCGCATCGTCGGTATCAGTTTCGCCGTCGCCTTGCACGCGACAGCCCTGCTGCTGTTGCTCGCCCCGATCTCGCCGCCGGCCCAGGAAGTGGATGAGGAGGATTCGGTCCTCGTCACCTTCATCGAGCCGCCGCCGCCGCCGCCGCCGCCGCCGCCGCCGCCGGACCAGCCCAAGCCGCTGACCCCGCCGAAGACGCTGTCGCCGCCGCGCCCGAGCCCGGTGCCGCCGCCGCCGGAAGACCCGCCGGTGGTGTTCGATACCCCGTCCCCGGTCGACGTGCAGGCCCCGCCCCCGTCGCCGCCCGCGCCCCCGGCCTCGGTTCCCGATATCGGCTCCAGCGTCGACGCCTCCTCGCGCGCGATGAATCCGCCCCGCTACCCGCCGGAAGAAATGCGCCGCGGCGTGCAGGGCACCACCGTCCTGATCGTCAGCATCGACGCCAACGGCGCGGTGATGGACGTGAAGGTGGAACGTTCCAGCGGCAACCGCAGTCTGGACCGCGAGGCGGTCAACGCCGCGCGGCGCTGGCGCTTCAATCCCGAGGTCAAGAACGGCCAGAAGATTGCAAGCCGCGTTCGCGTCCCGGTCGAGTTCACGATCAACTGATCGCCCGCATCACCCGTTCCACCCAGTAGTTCCGAATACCCTCATCCACGACACCCAAAGGTAAGCGTATGTTGCAAGAAACGACTGCCGCCGCACCTGCCGCCGCCGGAGGCAACAACGCCGCCGCCCTGCAGCAGATGGGCTTTGACCACCTCCTCCAGCAGCTGGACGCCGTTGGCTGGATCGTCCTCATTACCCTCGTGGTGATGTCGGTGATGTCCTGGTACTGGATCATCATCAACACCCTCAAGAACATGCGCCAGCGTGGCCGCGGCGAGCGGGTCACCACGACCTTCTGGGAGACCCCGAATGCCCAGGACGCGATCCGTTACATGGAAGAGCAGCCGCGTTCCGAGCCGTTCTCCAAGATCGCCCTGGACGCCGCGCAGGCGGCTGCCCACCACCAGCGCCAGGACGGCTCGCGCCTGACCGAGTCGCTGAACCGCTCGGAGTTCGTCGACCGCGCCCTGCGCCAGGCCGTCACCCGCGAGAGCATGCGCCTGGAAACCGGCCTGACCCTGCTGGCCACCGTCGGTGCGACCGCGCCGTTCGTCGGCCTGCTCGGCACCGTGTGGGGCATCTACCGCGCGCTGATCAAGATCGGTGCCTCGGGCGACGCCTCGATCTCCGCGGTGGCGGGTCCGGTGGGTGAAGCCCTGATCATGACCGCGATCGGTCTGTTCGTGGCGATCCCGGCGGTGCTGGCGTACAACTTCTTCGTGCGCATGAACCGCGTCACCAACAGCCAGTTCGACACCTTCGCGCACGACCTGCACGACTTCTTCGCCACCGGCTCGCGCGTCGGCGAAGTGACCAACAAGCGCTGATCGTCGCCTGGCCCTGACAGAGGTAATTGACCCATGGGAATGAGCGCTGGCGGCAACGAAGGCGGTCCAATGGCCGAAATCAACGTCACGCCCCTCGTGGACGTGATGTTGGTCCTGCTGATCATCTTCATGATCACCACCCCGCTGATGAACCATAAGGTCAAGGTCCAGCTGCCGGAGGCGGTGCTCGAGAAGAAGGAAGAGGAAAAGGGTCCGAAGATCCCGCCGATCACCATCGCCGTCACCGAGCGGGGCGAGCTGTTCTGGAACGACGAGCCGATCAGCCGCGAGCTGGTCGAGAGCAAGCTCTCGGTCGAGGCCCAGAAGACCCCGCAGCCCACCGTCAACATCCGCGCCGACCGCACCACCAAGTACCGGCTGGTCAACGACGTGGTGAAGGTGGCCCAGCAACAGGGCATGCGCAAGGTCGGCTTCGTGACGACGCCGCCGAAGAAGAACATCTGAGGTAACACCGATGGCTTTCACCAGCAACGCAAGCGCATCCGCAATGGCCGACATCAACGTCACACCCCTGGTGGACGTGATGCTGGTGCTGCTGATCATCTTCATGGTGACCATGCCGATCCAGTCGGTGCCGGTGGACGTGGACCTGCCGCAGCGCTCGCTCAACCCGCCGCCGCAGGTCAACGACCCGCCGGAACCGATCCGCCTGCGCATCGATTCGGCCGGCCAGGTGTTCTGGAACGACACGCCCACCCCGGTGAGCGCGTTGCAGGCGATGATGAAGACGGAGGTCGAGCGCGATCCGACCAACCAGCCGACCCTGGAGATCGACACCAGCGACGACGCCGACTACGGCATCCTGGCCCAGGCCCTGGCCGCGGCCAAGAATGCCGAGATGGTCAAGATCGGATTCGTCCAGAACTAAATAAAACTCCATGCTCCGGCTTCCGGAGCACGTCGTGGATGACGAACGCCGCCCCGCAACGGGCGGCGTTTTTTTTGGTTCCTGTCTTGCTCGCCCGCCGCGGCGACGCGCCCAGGTCAGCCGGGCAGCGTGTTGGACGCGTCGAGGATCTGGCAGTAGCCGCGCACGGTGGCATCCAGCCCTGAGTACAGCGCTTCAGCGACCAGGGCATGGCCGATCGAGACTTCCAGGACGCCGGGCACGGCGGCGAGGAAGTCGGCGAGGTTCGCCTGGCTGAGATCGTGGCCGGCATTGACGCCAAGGCCTGCCGCCTGCGCGCGCAGCGCGGTGTCGCGGGCGTCGGCCAGCGCGGCGGCGGGCGCGCCGGCCGCGTGCGCGTCGGCAAACGGCCCGGTGTAGAGCTCCACGCGATCGGCACCGACATCGGCCGCGAGCGCCACGTCGGGATCACCCACGTTGCAGAACACGCTCACCCGCGCGCCCAGCGCCTTGAACGCGGGGATCAGCGCACGCAGTGCCTCGCCCTCGCGGCGGAAATCGAAGCCATGGTCGGAGGTCAACTGGCTGTCGCCGTCCGGCACCAGGGTGACCTGCGCCGGACGCGCGTGTTCGCACAGCGCAAGCAGGCCGGGATAGCCGGGGCGCGGCGGGGCGAACGGATTGCCCTCGATGTTGAACTCCACCCCGCGCTCCCGGCACAGCGCGGCCAGCACGGCGACGTCATCGGCGCGGATATGGCGCCCGTCGGGGCGCGGATGCACGGTCAGCCCATCGGCGCCGGCGTCCAGGCAGGCGATGCCGGCGCGGCGGACGTCAGGCTCGCGGCCGCCGCGCGAGTTGCGCAGCACCGCGATCTTGTTGAGGTTGACGCTGAGCGCGGTGGCCACGCCGATGGCGGTCAGGGCGCGGGCGGGGCGTCGTTGCCGGCGGCCTTGCGCGCCTCGGCGATCTCGCGCAGGCGGCGCAATTCGGCCGGATCGATCATCATCGACGCATCGCGGCCGCGGTCGGCGACCTTGGCCGAGTAGCGTGCCAGCGCCCACAAGCCGAACAGCACCAGCGCCGCGACCAGGCTCAGGGCCAGCACCGTGCTGGAGGTGGTGACGAAGGCCAGCGCCATGGCGGCGATGGCGAGGAGCAGGAACAACCATTGCATGGCGGGGCTCCGCGGCGGGACCGCGCCAGTGTAGCCCGCAAGCGGCGCGGCGGCGATACGCCCTTGGCTAGAGCAGCGGCGCCATCAGCCGGGCCAGTCCTTCCGGCAGCCGGTGCCTGAGCAGCGAGCGCTCCCGGTTGGCGCGTACGCGCGGCGCGAACGCGAATTCGCGCTCGATCTGCTGCTCCAGCTGCGCGGCGACGCCGGCATCGTCGAACAACACCGAGGCCTCGAAGTTCAGCCGGAAGCTGCGATGGTCGAAGTTGGCGCTGCCGATCACGGCGATGTGGTCGTCCACCAGCAGCGCCTTGCTGTGCAGCATCCGCGGCCCGTACTCGTAGACCTTGACCCCGGCCGCCAGCAACTCGGAGTAGAACGAGCGCACGCAATAGGTGACCAGCCGGCTGTCGCTCATTCGCGGCACCAGCAGGCGCACGTCGAGCCCGCCCAGTGCGGCCGAGGTCAGCGCCATCATCGCCGCCTCGCCGGGCACGAAGTAGGGCGTCACCAGCCACACCCGTTGCGCCGCGGCGTGGATCGCGCCCACGTGCAGGCGGTGGATCGCCTCCCACGGCGAGTCGGGACCGGACACCAGCAGCTGCGCATGGAT
Source organism: Pseudomonadota bacterium (assembly GCA_023388715.1). Lineage (GTDB taxonomy): Bacteria > Pseudomonadota > Gammaproteobacteria > Xanthomonadales > Xanthomonadaceae > Thermomonas. The sequence continues at coordinate 33,736 of JAEWFT010000016.1, read as the reverse complement.
CGGTCCGGCCTGCGGCTGGGGCATTGCGCGCACTACGTCGCCGATGAAGTCGTTACGCCGGGTGGTGTAGGCCCAATCCTCGACGAAGGTCTCCTGCAGGCTGCGCACCAGGTCGCCCTCGATCCGCAGGTGCAGGTCGCGATAGGCGTCCTCGCGCAGGCGCTCGTCCTGCTCGTCGGTGATGTTGATCCCGCCCAGGTAGCCGACGCGGCCATCGACCACCACGATCTTGCGATGCAGCCGCAGGTTGAGCCAGGGCCGCCGCCAGAGCATCCACGGCCGCGCGGGATGGAACCAGGCAAGCTCGCCACCGGCGTCCAGCAGCGGGGCGAAGAAGCGCTGGCTGGCCTTGCTGGCACCGACCGCGTCCAGCAGCAGCCGGACCTTGACCCCGGCACGCGCGCGCTCGACGAGCGCATCGCGCAGTTCGGTGCCGGTCCGGTCCGGGTGGTAGATGTAATAGGCCAGGTGCACGTGGTCGCGCGCCGCGGCGATGTCCTCCAGCAGCGCCGGGTACTTGCCGCCGCCGTCGACCAGCAGGCGCACCTCGCGCGCGGTGGCGGGCGCCAGCCCGGTGCTGGCCTGGCCCAGCGAACGCAGCTCCTCGGACTCCACGCTGGTGGGCGGCACGTGGTCGAGGCCGGCGCGCTGGCGGCGCCGGCGCGCGCGGTGGCGGGTGATTTTCTGCGGGCCGAAGAAGTAATAGATGACGAAGCCGATGTACGGCAGGGTGGCCAGGCTGATGAGCCAGCTCAGGGTCGCGGCCGGTTCGCGCTTCTGCAGGACGATGTAGGCGCCGAGCACGACCAGGTAGGCAAGCCAGCCGATGGTCAGGTACGCGCGGATGTGCGGCAGGGACCAGAACGCCTCCCAGCCGGCGTGCAGCGCTTCCAGCATGTCCCTCCCCGCGGGCCCGTCGCGACGGCTGCGACGTGCACAGGGTAGGGTGGCGGGATGGCAAATGCACGCGACCACCGTGCCGGCGATGCAGGCAGGCCCACCGCGCCGTTGAAGGGTCGCGGCGCGGCGTCGCGGGTGGCCGGTCGCTTCGAAACGCGCGAACTGCAGGCGGAGGACGACGGCTGGGGCTCGTTCCATGCGCACGCAGCGGAGGCGCCCAGGTTGCGCACCGAGGTCGCGACCGAGCGCGCGCGCAGCATCATCACCCGCAACCAGTCCCCGGATGTCGGCTTTTCGCAGTCGGTGAACCCGTACCGCGGCTGCGAGCACGGCTGCGTGTACTGCTTCGCGCGGCCCTCGCACGCCTACCTCGAACTCTCGCCCGGGCTGGACTTCGAGACCCGCCTGTTCGCCAAGGCCAACGCACCGGAACTGCTGCGCGCGGAGCTGGCCAAGCCTGGCCATGTCCCCAGTCCGATCGCGCTGGGGATCAACACCGACGGCTGGCAGCCGATCGAGCGCGAGCACGGGCTCAGCCGCGCCTGCCTGCAGGTGTTGCTGGACGCGCGGCACCCGCTGCACATCGTGACGAAAGGCAGCGCGCTGCTGCGCGACCTCGACCTGCTGGCGGAACTGGCCAGGCACGGGCTGGTGCACGTCTCGGTGTCGGTGACCACGCTGGACAACGCGCTGTCGGCGAAGCTGGAGCCGCGGGCGGCGGCGCCGCACACCCGGCTGCGGATGCTCGCCGCGCTGCACGAGGCCGGGGTTCCGGCTGGGGTGCTGGTGGCGCCGGTGATCCCGATGATCACCGACCACGACCTCGAGCACATCCTCGAGGCCGCGCGCGATGCCGGCGCCGCGTCGGCCGGCTACGTGCTGTTGCGGCTGCCCCACGAACTCAAGCAGATCTGGCGCGAATGGCTGGAGCTGCACTATCCCGACCGCGCCACGCGGGTGCTGAGCCTGGTCCGGCAGATGCGCGGCGGGCAGGACTACCAGGGCGGCTTCGGGATCCGCATGCGCGGGCAGGGCCCCTTTGCCGAGCTGATCGCCATGCGCTTCGCGAAGACCCGTCGCCGGCTCGGTTTCCCGGGCCTGCCGCCGCTGCGCACGGACCTGTTCGTGCCGCCGCGCGCGCCCTCGCCGCAGGGCAGCCTGTTCTAGGCGGGATCAGCGGCGCTCGGGCAGCGGGATGAATTCGCTTTCGTCGCCCGGGACCAACCCGAAGCGGCCGGCGACCCAATCGTCCTTGGCCTGCTCGATGCGTTCCTTCGACGACGACACGAAGTTCCACCACATGTGCCGGCGGCCATCCAGCGGCTCGCCGCCGAACAGCATCGCCTTGACCGGCGTCTTCGCGCGCATGCGGTGGCGCGCGCCGGCGTCGAGCAGGACCAGGTGCTTCTCGGGGATGTCGGCGCCGTCCAGCTGCGCGCTTCCTTCCAGCACGTAGAGCGCGCGCTCGGGCGCTTCCGCGGCGATGTCCAGTTCGGCGTCGGGCTCAAGATCGACCGCGACGTTGAAGGTCTGCGCATGCACCCGCACCGGCGATTCCATGCCGAAGCCGCGGCCGGCGATCACCCGCAGCCGGCTTCCCGCGCGCGCCAGCGTCGGCAGGCTGTCGGCAGGATGGTGGTGGAACGCGGGCGTGACCTCCTCGTCCGCCTTCGGCAGCGCCACCCACGTCTGCATGCCGTGCAGCGCATGCCCGGCGCTGCGCGGCTGCGGCGGGGTGCGCTCGGAGTGGGCGATGCCGCGGCCGGCGGTCATCCAGTTGACGTCGCCGGGCAGGATGTCCTGCAAGCTGCCAAGGGTGTCGCGGTGGCGCAGCGCGCCGGCCCACAGGTAGGTGACGGTGGCCAAGCCGATGTGCGGGTGCGGGCGGACGTCGACGCCGCGGCCGGGTTCGAACAGCGCCGGTCCCATGTGGTCGACGAACACGAACGGGCCGACGCTGCGCACCTCGATCGTGGGGACCGCGCGGCGCACGACGAAGCCGCCGAGGTCATGTTCGCGCGGGGCAACCAGGATGCTCATGACGTCCTCCGGAAGGTCAGCCGAACGTCGGCCACAGCGGGCCGCCCAGCCACAGCGCGCGCGCCATCCATGCGCTGACCAGCGAGATGATCACGGTCAGCGGCAGGCCGATGCGCATGAAATCGCCGAAGCGGTACTGGCCCGGCCCGAGGATCAGCAGGTTGCCGTGGTGGCCGATCGGCGTCAGGAACGCGACCACCGCGCCCAGCGCCGTGCACACCACGAACGGCGTTGGCGGCATGTCCAGCAGCTGCGACAGCGCCAGCGCGATCGGCGCCAGCAGTGCGGTGGTGGCGGCATCGCTCATCACTTGGGTGAGCAGCGCGCCGAACCAGAACATCACCAGCAGGATCGCCAGCGGCGGCCAGGTGGCCACCATGTGCGACATCCCGGTGGCCAGCACGTCGGCGGTGCCGGTGACCTCCATCGCGATGCCCAGCGGGATCACGCCGGCGATCATCACGAAGATGCGCACGTCGATCTCGCGGTAGGCGCGCTTGATGTCGACGCAGCCGGTGACCACCATCGCCACCGCGCCGGCGAGGAACGCGATGGGCGCGGGCAGCCATTCGGTGGCGGCGGCGAGGATGGTCGCGGCCATGATCCCCAGCGCCAGCGGCGCGCGCAGCCGCCGCTTGGCCTCGCCGGCAAACGGGGCCAGCAGCAGGAACCCGTGGTGGTTGGCCAGCTCGGCGAAGCGATTGGTGCGCCCCCACAGCACCAGCAGGTCACCCTCCTGCAGGCGCGCGTCCGACAGCCGTTCGGCGACCGGGCCGGTCCGCCGCCACAAGCCGACCACCACCGCGTTGAACTGGCTCGAGAAATCCAGCTCGCGGATGCTGCGCCCGAGCATCTCGGAGCCCGGCGCAACCACCGTCTGCACCAGCTGCAGGGTGCCCTCGCCGCCCAGCGTCTCGCCGTGGCGGGCGATCGCGTTGAGGTCCATGCCGGCATCGTCGTGCAGCGACATCAGCTCGTCCGCGCTGGCCTCGACCAGCAGGATGTCGCCGCCCAGCAGCGGGCTGCCGGCGCTGAGGTCGTCGCGGCGCTTGCCCTCGCGCAGCCAGCCATGCACGGTCACCGACTTGCCCATCGCCTTCTGCATGTCGGCCAGGGTGCGGGTGGCCCACTGTCCGCCGGGCACCACCAGCAACTCGGTGCGGTAGCGCCCGAGCCGCAGGAAATCGTCATCGCCACCCTCGCCGCTGCGCTTGGGCAGCACCCAGCGTGCCACCAGCATGTACACGGTGCCCACCGCCACCAGGGTCAAGCCGATCGGGGTGATCGAGAAGATGCCGAGGCCTTCCGCGCCGGCGCGCTTGAGCTGGTCGTTGGCCAGCAGGAACGCGGGCGCGCTGAACAGCGTGAGCGTGGTGCCGAGCGAGGCCGCCAGCGACATCGGCATCAGCAGGCGCGAGGCGGGCAGCTGGCGGTCGCGCGCATGCCGCAGCAGCAGGGGCAGCATCATCGCGGTCACCATCACGTGGTGGCTGAAGGAGGCCAGCAGCGCCACCACCGGCATCACCACCGCGATCGTGCGCCATTCGGTGCCGCCGCCCGCGCGCCCGATCCAGGCGCCGATCCGTTCGCTGACGCCGGTGGAGGCCAGTCCCGCGGAGATCACGAACACCGCGGCCACGATGATCGCCGGCTCGCTGGAAAACCCCGACAGCGCCTGCCGCGCATCCAGCACGCCGGTGACCACCAGCGCCAGCAGGATCAGCATGGCGGTGACGTCGACCCGCAATTTCTCCGTGATGAAGAGGTACAGGCCGGCCGCGAGGATGACGCCGAAGGTGAGTTGCGGAAGCAGCAGTGGTGGCAGGTCCATGGATCCCATTGTGCCCGCACCGGAAGCGCAGCCTGCATGCCCCTCTACACGCCGTGTTGACGACGTGAAGGCATCATAGGCCAATTAGAAGAATTAGAAGTCGCCATGCCCTCCCCCCGGGAGACACCGGACAACGAAACCCGCCTGCAGGTCGCGGAGCGCGAGGCCGACGCCGCACGGCGCGAGGCCGCGGCCGCCAATGCGCGCCTGCAGGCCTTCATGCACGGGGTCTCGCATGACCTGCGCGCGCCGCTTCGTGCGATCGACGGGTTCGCGGGGCGCATCGCGATGGAACTGGGCGACCAGGCGGGCGGCAACGTCGGCGAGGCGCTTGGCCGCATCCGCGGCGCGACCGCGCGGATGGGATCGCTGGTGGAGGGCATGGTCGAAGTGGCGCGTGCCGGCACCGCGACCCTGCGGCCCGGCCAGGTGGACCTCGGCATGCTTGCCGAGTGGTGCCTGGCGGAACTGCAGGACGCCGAGCCGCAACGCACGCTGGAGGCGACCATCCAGCCTGGCCTGACCGTGGTCGGCGACGAGCGGCTGCTCAAGGCGATGCTGGCGCAGCTTCTCGGCAATGCCTGGCGCTTCTCGGCCCGTCGCGACAAGGTGGTGGTCAGCGTCGAGGGCGAGCGCCTCGAGGATGGCCTGCTGCTGCGGATCCGCGATGAGGGCATCGGCTTCGACCCGGCCTACGCCCACAAGCTGTTCGAACCGTTCCAGCGCCTGCATGGCGCCGAGGATGGCGCCGGCCACGGGCTGGGGCTTGCGATCGCGGCCCAGGTGGCCGCGCGGCACGGCGGCGACATCCACGGGCGCGCGGTGGAGGGCGCAGGCGCGACCTTCGAAGTCCGTCTGCGCGACCTGCAAGAGAAGGAGAAGGCGTGAGCGAGAAGGTGATCCTGCTGGTCGAAGACAACCCGGACGATGCGGAGCTGACCCGGATCGCGTTCGAGGAAGCCGGCAGCCAGCACGTGCTGGACCATGTGAGCGACGGCGTCGAGGCCCTGGATTACCTGTTCGGCCGTGGCGCGCATGCAGCGCGCGCCGGCGCCGCGCTGCCGACGGTGGTGCTGCTCGACCTCAACCTGCCCAAGCTGAGCGGGCGCGAGGTGCTGCAGGCGCTGCGCGCCGAGCCGCGCATGCGCGGGCTGCCGGTGGTGGTGCTGACCACCAGCGCCGAGCCGTTCGACATCGATGATGTCTACGCGCTCGGGGCCAACAGCTACATCCAGAAGCCGGTGGAGTTCGACCGCTTCATCGAAGCGGCGCGCCAGATCGGGGTGTACTGGCTGGGCCTGAACCAGGCCCCGGGCGGCAAGTAAGCGTCGCCGGGCTCAGTCCCGGGGCTGGTGGTAGGCCACCGCCGCTTCCACTTCCGTGCGCGAACCCAGGAACACGGGCACCCTCTGGTGCAGCGCGGTCGGCTGCACCTCGAGCAGGCGCGTGCGCCCGGTACTGGCGGCGCCACCGGCCTGTTCCACCAGCATCGCCATCGGGTTGGCTTCGTACATCAGCCGCAGCTTGCCGCCCTTGGCCGCGCACTTGCTGTCCAGCGGATAGCTGAAGATGCCGCCGCGGGTCATGATCCGGTGCACGTCGGCGACCATGCTGGCGACCCAGCGCATGTTGAAGTCCTTGCGGCGCGGGCCTTCCTTGCCGGCCAGGAGGTCGCCGACGTAGGCCTGCATCGGTGGCTCCCAGAAGCGCTGGTTGGACATGTTGACCGCGAATTCCCTGGTCTCCTCGGGAATGCGGATGCCGCGCGTGGTCAGCACGAAGCTGCCGACCTCGCGGTCCATGGTGAAGGCGTGGGTGCCGCTGCCGACCGTGAGCACCAGCGTGGTCTGCGGCCCGTACACGCAATAGCCGGCGGCCACCTGCGCGGTGCCCGGCTGCAGGAAGTGCTCGTCGCCGGGGGTGACTACGCCCTCGGGGCAACGCAGCACCGAGAAGATGGTGCCGACCGAGACGTTGACGTCGATGTTGGAGCTGCCGTCCAAGGGATCGAACAGCAGCAGGTAGTTGCCGCGCGGGTAGACGTCGGGGATCGGCTGGCTGTGGTCCATTTCCTCGGATGCCAGGCCGGCCAGGTGCCCGCCCCAGGCATTGGCTTCCAGCAGCACGTCGTTGGCGATGACGTCGAGCTTCTTCTGCGCCTCGCCCTGGATGTTGCCGGTGCCGGCATCGCCGAGCACCCCGCCCAGCGCGCCCTTGCCGACCGCGATTGAGATCGTCTTGCAGGCACGCGCCACCACCTCGATCAGCAGGCGCAGGTCGGCGCCGACGTGGCCGGCGCGCTGTTCCTCGATCAGGAACCTGGTCAGGGAGATACGGTTCGGGGTCATGGCGAAGCGGGCAGCGGCGGGGGCGCCATTGTCGCCCAATCGGTGGCGCGATCGAGGGCGCACGGGCGGGCCGGTTGGATGCGGGCGCGCGCTGCGGCATGCTGGAACGATGGAACTCCCCTCGACGCTCTTTGCCGGCCTGGCGTCCGCGCTGGGGCTGGGCATGCTGATCGGCCTGGACCGCGAGCGCCGCAAGGGCGCCGACCATCCGCGTGCGGCGGCCGGCGTGCGCACCCACGCGCTGCTGGCGCTGGCCGGCGCGGTGGCGATGCTGCTGGGCGCCTGGCCGCTGGCGGTGACCGCGCTCGGGGTCGCCGCGCTGGCGCTGGCCAGCTACCTGCGCACCGCGCGCGACGACAACGGGCTGACCGGCGAGGTCGCCATCGTGCTGAGCTTCCTGCTGGGCGCGCTGGCGATCCCGCAGCCGGCGCTGGCCGCCGGGCTGGGGGTGGCGGTGGCGGTGCTGTTGGCCTCCAAGCCGGTGCTGCACCGGCTGACGCGCGACTGGATCACCGAGGACGAGATGCGCGACCTGCTGATCCTGGCGGCCAGCGGGCTCATCGTGCTGCCGCTGCTGCCTGCCCGCCCCATCGATCCCTGGGGCGTGGTCGAGCCGGCGTCGCTGGGGCGGTTGGCGCTGCTGGTGATGGCGGTGGGCGCGGCCGGCCACCTCGCGCTGCGGATCGTGGGTGCGCGCTGGGGCTTGCCGATCGCGGGCTTCTTCGCGGGATTCGCATCGTCGACCGCCGCCACCGCGGGGTTTGGCCAGCGCGCCAAGGCCACCCCCGCCATGCGCACGCCGGCGATCGCCGCGGCGATGTTCGCCAACCTCGCCTCGCTGATGCTGTTCGCCGGCATCCTCGGCACCGCCTCGCTGGGGCTGCTGGAACAGGTGCGCTGGCCGCTGCTGGCCGCCGGCACGGTGCTGGCCGGCGCCGGCGCACTGGGGATGTGGCACGCCCCGCGCGAGGACGACGCGCTGCCGGAAAAGCGCCCGGCGGCGCGCGCGTTCCGGCTCTCGCACGCCTTGCTGTTCGTGGCGATCGTGGCCGGCATGCTGGTGCTCTCGGCGTGGCTGGGGCAGCGCTACGGCAGCACCAGCGTGCTGGCGGCGGCGATGTTCGTGGCGCTGGCCGAACTGCACGCGGCGGCGGCCAGCGTGGGCCAGATGTTCCATGCCGGCACGCTGGAGCCGCGGGTGGCGCGCTGGGGCGTGGTCGGGCTGCTGGCGGCCAGCGTGCTGGCCAAGTCGGTGGTCGCGGTGGGCACCGGCGGGCCTGCGTATGGCTGGCGGGTGGCGGCGGGCCTGCTTGCGATGCTGGCGGCGGCCGCGGGGGTGACCTGGCTGGTGCCGCCGGTGGCGATCCCGGCGGGCACCTGAGGCTCAGATGATGCGCAGGGTGATCGCCTTGAGCACCGCCCGGGTGCGGTCGCGGGTGCCGAGCTTCTCCAGGATCGTGGACACGTAGTTCTTCACCGTGCCCTCGGCCAGGAACAGGCTGCCGGCGATCTCGCGGTTGCTGTAGCCGCCGGCCATCAGCCGCAGGATCGCGACCTCGCGCCGGTTGAAGGTGTCGGCCGGCGCGTCCTCGTCGTGGAAGCGGTAGCGCGCGCGCACGGCGTCGGTGGCGATCGGCTGCAGCAGGGTGTCGCCGGCGGCAATCCGCACGATCGCATCGTGCAACTCGCCAGGCTCGGCGTCCTTGAGCAGGAACCCCTGCGCGCCGGCCCGCGCCGCAGCCAGCAGCAGGTCGGCATCGTCGAAGGTGGTCAGCAGCAGCACCGGGGTGGCGTCGCCGCGCCCGCGCAGCGCCTCAACCGTGGCAATCCCGTCCATCACCGGCATGCGGATGTCGCTGAGGACGACGTCGACAGGTTGCGCGGGGAGGGTGTCGAGCAGCGCCTGGCCATCCTCGGCCTCGAACACCACCGTGATCCCGCTGCGTTCCAGCAGCGCGCGCAGGCCGGCGCGCACCAGCGCCTGGTCGTCCACCAGTGCAGTGCGCACGCTCATGCGCCCACACCCGCCAGCGGCAGCCGCGCCTCGATCCGCAGGCCGCCGCCTTCGCGTGAAAACCCGACCGTGCCGCCGAGCGCGGCGATCCGCTCGCGCATGCCGGTCAGGCCGTTGCCCTCCCGGAGCGGCTCGCCGGTGCGGGACGCCGGGGCGTCGTCGTGGATCTGCAGTTGCAGCGCGTCCGCGTGGCGGCGCAGCTGCACGTGCAGGATCCCGGCGCTGCCGTGGCGCGCGGCGTTGGTGAGGGCCTCCTGCACCGTGCGCAGCAGCGCGTCGGCTGTCGCCGCGTCCTCGATCCGCACCGCCTCGTCGACGTCCAGCTGGAGGCGCGGGCGCGGCAGCGGGGCGGCCAGCGCCTGCAGCGCGGTGGCGATGTCCAGTCCGCGCGCATCGCGCAGCGCATGCACCACGCTGCGGATATCGCCCATAAGCCGGGCCGCGGCCGCCTGCGCGGTGCGCAGTTCCTCGCGCGTCGCGAGCGCGGGGTCGGCCGCCAGCGCGCGCAGGTTGAGCGTCAGCGCGGTGAGGTTGTGGCCGGCGACGTCGTGCAGTTCGCGCGCCATCCGCAGCCGCTCGGCATCGCGGGTGGCATCGGCCAGCAGCGCGCGGGTGGCGAGCAGGTCGGCATTCACCAGCGCCAGCGCATCGCGCGAGGCTTCCGCGCTGCGGGCGTAGTGCACGGTGAGCACCGCGAACAGCTGGAAGCAGGCGAGCAGCACCACCGACATCAGCGCGCTGCGATAGCCGGCGTCGTGCAGGATCCACCACGCCACCAGGTTCGCCGCCAGCAGCGCCGGCGCGGCACGGCGCGGGCCCCAGGCGCTTGCGATCATCGCCGCCCAGATCACGCTGAGGATAGGCAGGGCGCCGGATCGCGGGTACTGCCACAGCAGGAACAGCGTGATCACCGCCATCAGCACCAGCGCGGCGTCGTGGACCACGCGCGGGGCGGCCGGCAGCAGGTCCGACAGCAGCATCAGGACGGCGAACGCCAGCAGCAGCCCATAGGCCAGCGGCCAGTGCGACGGCGGCAGGCCGACCAGGGTCGCGGCCACCGCGGCCACGGTGACGATGGCGGCGATGTTGAGCGGCAGCAGCACGGATTTCAGGCGCATGCCGCCATGCTCGGCGAGGCGGGGCGCGCCGACAAGCGCCGTGCACGCGAAAGTGACTTCCGGCAGGTCGCGAAGGTGACCGTCGGGCATGGGATGGCGGTCGTCGGCTAGGCAACCTGAGCACGTCCTGCCAATGGGAGCCCGCCATGCCCGGTTATCGCCTGTTCGTCGCCCTGCACGTCGCCTGTGGCGTGGTCGCGCTCGTCAGCTTCTGGACCGCCGCGTGGCTGCGCAAGGGATCGCCGCGGCACCGCCTGGTCGGGCGCGTGTTCCTGCTGGCGATGTGCGGCATCCTCGCCAGCGGCCTGCCGATGACCGTGCACTTCCTGCAGACCGGGCGCACCATCGCCGCCGCCTTCCTCGGCTACCTGCTGGTGATCACCGGCAACGCCATGTGGATGGCGTGGCGCGCAGTCACCGACAAGCGCGACTGGCGCGCGATGGTCGCGCGGCCGGCGTGGCGGGCGTGGACGCTGGCCACGCTGACATCGGGCGGCGGCGTGGCCGTGCTCGGCCTGGTCCTTGGCGAGGCGCTGTTCGTGGGCTTTTCCAGCATCGGCCTGGTGCTTGGCGTGCAGATGCAGCAGTTCGCGCGGCGCGGCCCCCGGCATACCAACTGGCACGTGGTCCAGCACTACCAGGCCATCTTGGGCTGCGGGATCGCCACCCACGTCGCCTTCCTTAGCATCGCGATGCGACCGGCATGGGCGTGGCTGCGCACGCACGCGGCGCTGCCCGAGCAGCTGGCGCAACTGTTCCCCTGGTTCGCGCCGGTGGCGGTGGCGGTGGTGGCCGGGCTGTGGCTGGACCGCAAGTACGCCCGCCGCGCGCCGCGCCGCCCGGCAAACCTCCCAACCCCCACTGCTGTCACCCGGAGCCCGTGATGATCCGCTTCCGCTACCTCGCCGCCGCCTGCCTTGCCTGCCTGGCCGCCACCCCCGCGCTTGCCGCCGACCTGGTCGTCGACATCGAGGACATCCACGCGCAGGGCGGCCGGATCACCGTGTTCCTGTTCGATTCGGAAGCCGCGTGGAAGGGAACCCGCGATGCGCTGGGCCTGCGCCGCGTCCACCCCGACGGCACCACCCGCCAGCAGGTGCGCTTCGACGGCCTGCGCGCCGGGCGCTACGGGGTGATCGTGCTGCACGACCGCGACGGCAACGGCAAGTTCGACGTCGGCCCGATGGGCATCCCGCGCGACGGCTACGGCTTCTCCAACAATCCGTTCGTGTTCAAGCGCCCGGAGTTCGGCAAGGTCGCCTTCGAGGTGCCGGCCGCCGGCAAGCGCATCAGCGTGCGCCTGAAGTAGGCTCAGACGTCGCCGTCGCGCACCCAGCCTTCGCCGGTGCCGCGCTGGAAGACCTGATCACCCTCGAGCACCGCGCCCGCCGGGTAGGCGTCGGCATCGCGCAGGCGCGCGTACAGCGGGGTGAAGTCGGCGAGCGTCGCCTCGATCAGCTGCTCGTAGCTGTCGATCACGAAATAGGTTTGCTGGTAGGTATCGATCCGGTAGCGGGTGCGCATCACCCGCTCCAGGTCGAAGCCGATCCGGTTGGGGGCGGGGCTCTCCAGCGAATGGATCGACTCGCCCTTGGAACTGACGATGCCGGCGCCGTAGATGCGCAGGCCGTCCGGCTGCCGGATCAACCCGAATTCCACCGTGTACCAGTACAGGCGCGCCAGTTGCATCAGCGCCTCCGGGCCGATGCCGTGCGCCTTGACCCCCCCCTTGCCGTAGGCCTCGAGGTAATCGGCGAACATTGGGTCCATCAGGAGCGGCACGTGACCGAACAGGTCGTGGAACAGGTCCGGTTCCTCGATGTAGTCGATCTGGTCCGGGCGCCGGATCCACCAGCTGACGGGGAAGCGGCGATTGGCCAGGTGCTCGAAGAACACCAGCTCCGGCAGCAGGCCTTCCACGCCGACGATTTTCCAGCCGGTCGCCTCGCCCAGGACCCGGTTGAGCTCGTCGAAGCGCGGGATCCGGTCCGGGGTCATCCCCATCGTGTCCTGCGCGCGCAGGAACGCATCGCTGGCGCGGCCGGGGAGGATCTCGCGCTGGCGACGGTACAGCTGGCGCCAGACGTCGTGGTCCTCGCTGGTGTAGCTGTCCCACGGCTGCTCGACGGTGCCGGTGGCGTACACCGGCAGCGAGCCGCGGTCGGTCTGGACGTTCTCGATGCGGCGCGGAGTGGCGTTCATGGCCGAATCTTACGCCGGCGGCCGCCCGCGGACAGTGAGCGTCAGCGGCAGTCCGGGTCGCGCTTGAGGGCATCCAGCCAGCCCTGCTGCCGGGCGCAGCGCTCGCGGCGCTCGGCCTCGCGCTGGCGGCCGGCCTCGGCATCCGCGGCGCGGCGTGCCTGCGCGGTGCGCTGCGCCTGCAGCGCGGCCAGCTTCTCCCTGATCTGCGGCAGCGCGGCCTGCGCGGCGCGTTCGCCTTCCAGAATCGCTCGGTTCTTCTGCGCGAAGTCGGCGGCGCCGATATCGTTGACCTGCGGCCGGATCACGACGTCGGCGCGCGCCAATTCCTGCGCGGCCAGCCGCGTGCCCATGATGCGGATGCTCTGGTTGACGTTGCCGAGCATGCTGGTCGCCGAGGCGATCCCCTGCGCGCGGCTGCCGATGTCGACCGCGATCACGAACTCGGCGCCCAGCTGCCGCGCGGCGTCCACCGGCACCGGGCTGACCACGCCGCCATCCACGTAGTGCGCGGTGCCGACCTGCACCGCCTGGAACACGCCCGGGATCGAGCTGGACGCGCGCACCGCCTGTCCGGTGTTGCCACGGACGAACACGGTGGGCTTGCCGTCCGACAGCCGCGTCGCGACCACCGCCAGCGGCTTGCGCAGCGCCTCCAGCGGGCGGTTGTCGACCAGTTCGTTGACGTAGTCCTGCAGCTTCTCGCCCTTGACCACGCCGCCGGAGAACAGGCTGACGTCGCGGATCCGTGACTCGTCCAGCGCGAACGCCTTTTCCTGCATCGCAAAGGCGTCCATGCCGCTGGCGTAGAGCGCGCCCACCACGCTGCCGGCGCTGGTGCCGGAGACGACGACCGGGACAATGCCGTTGGCTTCCAGCATCTTGATCACGCCGATGTGGGCGAACCCCTTGGCCGCCCCGCCGCCCAGCGCGATGCCCACCTTCAGCGGCGCCGGCGCGCTGGCGCTGACCGCGATCGGCGCGCGCACGTCGGGGGTGCCCGCGCAGGCGCCCAGCAGGGCGGCGCAGGCAGCGGCGAGCAATGGGCGCATTCGGGTCACGGGCATGGGCACTGTGCGGGGAAGGCGCTGATGGTAGTCGGGGACGCCGTGCGCCACGCGACCGCCGCCTGAACACCGGGGGCGCCGCGTCGGCGGGCGGCTCAGTCCGGGCGCCGGAACGGCAGCACCTTGCCGCGCTCGGCGGCGGCGTCGTCGCGCTGCCACAGCACCGGCACGTCGCGCGGGGTGTCGGTCTCGTACATCGCGCGCTCGGCGTCGCCCTGCGCGCGGGCCAGCTCCTCCTCCAGCTCCCAGCTGTACTGCTGCCGGGGCTGCAGCGGGTCGCTGCGACGCAGCAGCAGCGCGGCCAGCACCCCGGCGAGCGCGCCGCCCAGGTGCGATTCCCACGACACCCCCGCCTCGCGCGGCAGGACCGTCAGCAGCATGCCGCCGTAAAACAGGAAGGCGAGCATGCCGGCGGCGATCGCCGCGCGGTCGCGCCGCAGCAGGCCCAGCACGAACACCAGAAACGCCAGACCGTGGGTGACCCCGCTTGCGCCGAGGTGGTGCGATCCGGGTTGGCCCAGCAGCCAGGCGCCCAGGCCGGACCCGATCCAGAGCAGCGGCAGCGCGCGCAGGCTGGCCCGCGGATAAGTGGTGCCGGCAAGGGTGCCCAGCATCAGCAGGGCAATGGCGTTGGCGACGATGTGCTCCACCGAGCCATGCAGCAGCGGCGCCCCCAGCAGGCCCAGCAACCCCTCCGGGGTGCGCGGCGCCACCGCCAGCCAGCGCCAGTCCAGCGCCTGCTGCGCCGCGAACACCACCGCCAGCAGCAGCACCAGCGCGAGGCTCGCGTTCAGGGCGCGGCGCACCCTGGCGCGGTCGGACTGGTGCTGCGTGGCGGGGTCCTGGCTCATCCAGCCGAGGTGGGCCCGCGGCGGCGGGCGTTCAAGCCCCGGGTACCGCCGCGGGCCTGCGCGACTGCCGCAGGCTGAGCGCCACCGTGGCGCCGATGGTCACCGCCACCACCGCCAGCGACCACGCGATCGGGATCTTCACCACGTCGACCAGCAGCATCTTGCCGCCGATGAACACCAGCACCAGCGCAAGGCCGTAGGGCAGCAGGTGGAAGCGGTCGGCCAGGCCCTGCAGCAGGAAGAACATCGCGCGCAGCCCCAGCACCGCGAACACGTTGGAGGTCAGCACGATGAACGGGTCGCTGGTGATCGCGAAGATCGCGGGAATCGAATCCACCGCGAAGATCACGTCGGTGATGCCGATCATCACGATCACGATGAACAGCGGGGTGAACTTGCGACGCTCGCCCCGACCGAGCCACAGCGCGCTGCCGTGGTAGCGACGCACGAACGGCACGTGCGCGGTCAGCCAGCGCAGCAGGGGGTTCTTGTCGAGGTCGGGCGCCTTGCCGGCGGCCACCAGCATCTTGATCCCGGTCAGCACCAGGAATAGCCCGAACACGTACAGGATCCAGTGGAAGCGCGCCAGCAGCAGGGCGCCGGCGAAGATCATGATCGCGCGCAGGATGATCGCCGCGATGATGCCGATCACCAGCACCCGCTGCTTCTGCTCCTCCGGCACCGCGAAGTAGCTGAAGATCATCAGGAACACGAAGATGTTGTCGACCGCCAGCGATTTCTCGACCAGGTAGCCGGTCAGGAATTCCATCCCGATGCGGCTGCCTTCCTCGGCGCCGAACTGGGTGCCGGCGTACCACCAGAGCCAGGCATTGAAGGCCAGCGCCAGCGCCACCCAACCGATGCTCCACCACGCGGCTTCCTTGAAGGTCACCTTGTGCGGGCCGCCATGGCGCATCAGCACCAAGTCGACCATCAGGGCCAGCACCACGACCACCGCGAACATGCCCCAGAGCAGGGGCGAGCCAATCGTCTCCACGCGCGTCTCCACCGTGCAACGGCGGGCGCGTCCATGCGGGATGCAGGGAAAGGGGCACGCTTCGCCGTTCGGCGAAGGTCTCACCCGCAGGCGGTTGGCCTGCCGCGGCGCCGGGGCCCGATGGACCCGAAATGACGACGACCGCGCGCGGAGTTACTCCCCTTCGTGGGCGAGAATAGCCGATCCCCGTCGTCGTCACGTCAACGCCATGGCCGAGCCCCTGCCCGTCGTCCGCCTCAAGAACGCCTGGAAATCCAGCCACCCGTGGATCTTCCAGCGCCTGGTCGAGAAACCGGCGCAGCGGCCGAAGCCGGGCAGCATCGTCGAGGTGCGGGGCGTCGATGGCGACTTCATTGGCCGCGGGTTCTACAACGGCCATTCGCGCATCGCGCTGCGCATGCTGGAGGCGGACCCTTCGGTCGAGGTGGAGGCCGGCTGGTTCTCGCGCCGGATCGGGGAGGCGGTCGCGCTGCGTCGCGACGTGCTCGGGCTGGAGGCCACCGGCAACGCCTGGCGCGTTTTCCACAGCGAGGGCGATGGCATCAGCGGGCTGGTGGTGGACCGCTACGACGAGCTGTTGGTGGTCGGCTTCTTCAGCGCGGGCGCGTGGCGCCACCGCGAATGGATCTTCAACGCGCTGCGCGAGCATTTCCCGGGCTGCCGCTTCCACAGCTTCGCCGACGAGCACGTGCAGAAGCAGGAAAGCTTCGACTACCGCGACACCCTGGGCACCGAGCCCGCGGTCATCGAGGAACACGGCATCCGTTTCCGCGCCGACCCGGCCGGCGCGCACAAGACCGGCTTCTTCGCCGACCAGCGCGAGAACCGCGAGTGGCTCTCGCGCCATTGCGCGGGCAAGCGCGTGCTCGACCTGTGCTGCAACACCGGCGGCTTCGGCGTGTACGCGGCGGTGCGAGGCGCGGAGGAGGTGACCGGCGTCGACATCGACCCCGCGGTGCTGGAGATCGCGCGCGGCAACGCGCGGTTGAACGGGCTGCAGGGCAAGGCGATGCCGCGCTTCGTGCAGGCCGACATCTTCCCGTGGCTGCGCGATGCCAGCGCCAATGGCGAGCGCTTCGACGTGGTGATCCTCGACCCGGCGAAGATGACCCGCGACCGCGAGCAGGTGATCCCGGCGCTGAAGAAGTACCTCGACATGAACAAGGCCGCGCTGTCGGTGGTGAAGCCCGGCGGGCTGTTCGCCACCTTCAGCTGCACCGGGCTGGTGAGCGAGGAGCAGTTCCTCGACATGCTGCGCCGCGCCGCCTTCTACGCCGGGCGCACGGTGCAGGTGCTCAAGGTCGCCGGCGCCGGGTCCGACCATCCGTGGCTGGCGCAGGTGCCGGAATCGCGCTACCTCAAGGCGGTGTTCTGCCGGGTGCTGGACTGACGCAACCCGCGGCAGCGCGACCGGCGCCGGCCGCGGCCCCGGTCGCAGCCGCTGCGACGCCGCTCGCTACACTGGCCGGATGGACATGGACCCGTTGCTTCTGCTCCTGCTAATTGGCGTGCTGGTGGCGATCGCGCTGCTGGTGGCGCTGCTGCTGCGCAAGCCGGATGCGGCGGTGGCGCGGCTGCGCGAGCAGCTGGAAGACGCGCTGCGGACCGAACAGCGCGAGGGCCGTGGCGAGCTGCGCGATACCCTGCAGCTGCTGGCCTCGACCCAGGCCCAGGGCATGGACCGCTTCGACCAGCGCCTGGCGGGATTCGGCGAGCGTACCGGCGGCCAGTTCGAGGCCCTGCGCGAGCAACTGGGCACCGACGCCCGCCACGTGCGCGAGGAATCCGCCCGCCTGCAGGCGCAGCAGCATGCCCTGCTCGCGCAGCGCATCGGCGAGCTGACCGAGCGCACCGACAAGCGGCTGGACGACTTCAGCCAGGCGCTGAATGAGGTCGCGCGCGTGGGCCGCGAGGAGCAGCGCGAGGCGCAGGTGCAGTTGTCGCGCGACCTGGTCGCGCAGCTGCGCGAGGTCGCCACCCGCAACGACCAGCGCATCGGCGAGATGCGCGCGACCCTCGAATCGCAGCTCAAGGCGCTGCAGGACGACAACGCGCGCAAGCTCGAGCAGATGCGGGCGACGGTCGACGAGAAGCTGCAGTCCACCCTGGAGACGCGGCTGGGCGAATCGTTCCGCCTGGTCAGCGAGCGCCTGGAGGCGGTGCAGCGCGGGCTTGGCGAAATGCGCCAGCTGGCGTCCGACGTCGGCAGCCTGCAGAAGGTGCTGACCAACGTGAAGCGCCGCGGCACCTTCGGCGAAACCCAGCTTGGCGCGCTGCTGGAGGACGTGCTGGTGGCCGAGCAGTACGCGGCCAACGTCGCCACCATCCCCGGCTCGGTGGAGCGCGTCGAGTTCGCCATCCGCATGCCGGGGCCGCAGGCCGGTGGCCAGGTCTGGCTGCCGATCGACGCCAAGTTCCCGCGCGAGGATTACGAGAAGCTGGTCGACGCCCAGGAAGCCGCGCAGACGGAGGCGGTGCAGGCCGCCGGCAATGCGCTGGAACGGCGCATCCGCGAAGAAGCGCGGAAGATCCGCGAGAAGTACGTCGCGCCGCCGCACACCACCGACTTCGCCCTGCTGTTCCTGCCCACCGAGGGCCTGTACGCGGAGGCGATCCGGCGCCCGGGCCTGTTCGATGGGGTGCAGCGCGACCATCGGGTCACCCTGGTCGGGCCGACGACCCTGCTGGCGGTGCTGAATGCGCTGCAGATGGGCTTTCGGTCGCTGGCGATCGAGAAGCGCTCCAGCGAGGTCTGGCAGACCCTGGGCGCGGTCAAGGATGAATTCGGCAAGTTCGCGGTGGTGCTGGAGAAGGCGCACAGCCAGCTGGACACCGTGCAGAACAGCATCAAGCAGGCGGGCGTGCGCACGCGCGCGATCGAGCGCAAGTTGCGCGGGGTGGAAACCTTGCCGGGGGCGGAGCCGCTCCAGCTGTCGGATGAATGAGGGCAGCGCCGCAGACAGGTAGATGAGCGGCGGCTGACCGTCCACGGCGCGCTCACGTTTGCTTGACCCTGCCGCTACGCCCTCGCTGGGATGCTGCGGGTGTCCGGTGCACAAGCATCGACATCACACCCCACAGCAAGGAGCAAGACATGACCGTCAAGAAGGATCACAGCATCGGTGAAGGCACTGGCGCGGTTGCAGGCGCGATCGCGGGCGGCGCTGCAGGCTCCGCTGCGGGCCCCGTGGGCACCGTGGTTGGCGCGATCGTCGGCGGCGCCTTGGGTGCCAAGGGCGGCGGCGCGCTGGCGGAGGCGGTCAACCCGACGGAGTACACCGACCACTTCAAGAAGAACTACACCAGCGCCCCGTACTACGCCAGCGGCAGCACCTGGAACGACTACGAGCCGGCCTACAAGTACGGCTACGACACCTACAGCCAGTACCAGGGCCGCAAGTTCGAGGACGTCGAGAGCGACCTCGAGCGCAACTGGGAAGCCACCAAGGCCGAGTCCCGCCTGGGCTGGAACGAGGCCAAGGGCGCGGTGCGCGATGGTTGGCATCACATCGAGCGCTCGATGCCGGGCGACGCCGACGGCGACGGCCGCTAAGCACCGCAAGAGTCAGGGCGTGATGGTTGCGCCCTGAGTACATCTTGGCTCGGCGGTGGCACGCGACACTTCGGGGTCACACGGCCAATCGCATCCACGAGAGCCACGCGAGGCCGCCTTCGGGCGGCCTCGTTGTTTTGCGCGCTGACAGTCGCAACAGGCGAGACGCCCAACCGGCACAATGCCGGCGACGATGATTCCCACCGATTTCCGCCTCTATCACGGCAACGCGCTCGACGTGCTCGCGGGCCTGCTGGCCGACGAGCTGCGCACTCCCGCGGCTGCGGATGACCCGCTCGCGCCCGACACGATCCTGATCCCGCAGGCGGCAATGCGGCGCTGGCTGCAGGCGACCCTGGCGCACAGGCACGGCATCGCCGCCAACCTCGAATTCCTGACCCCGGGCGAGTTCGTCAGCCGCGCGCTGGACGCCAACCTGGGTCCGTCCCGTGGCGACATTGATGCCGCCGGCCTGCGCTGGCGCCTGTACGCCGCGCTGACCGACGCGGCGCTGCTGGCGCGCCCTGCGCTTGCCGCCATTGCGGCCTACCTGCGCGATGGCGATCCGCTGAAACCCTGGTCGCTTGCCGGCGAGCTGGCGGGCGTGTTCGAGAAGTACCAGGCCTGGCGGCGCGACTGGCTGCTGCGCTGGGAAACCGGGGCCGATCCCGATGACCCGCAGGCCGTGCTCTGGCGCGTGGTCGCCGGCGACCAGCCGCACCGCGCCCGGAGGTTGCAGGCGTATCTCTCCCGCTTCGCCGACGCCGACGGGATCCCGGCAGGGCTTCCCCCGCGGCTGTTCGCCTTCGCCACCCTCAACGTCTCGCCGGACGTGCTGCGCGTGCTGGCCT
Organism: Pseudomonadota bacterium; assembly: GCA_023388715.1. GTDB lineage: Bacteria > Pseudomonadota > Gammaproteobacteria > Xanthomonadales > Xanthomonadaceae > Thermomonas. Next base: position 13,967 of record JAEWFT010000016.1, on the reverse strand, counting down.
CGCAGGCGCGCGTGGGCACGCTGCACTTCTATCTCCCGAGCCCGACCCGCGAAACCTGGGGCGATCCCGGTGGCCGTCGCGCGCGCGCGGAGCACGTCCCAGGCGAAGGGGGACACCCGCTGCTGCGCGACTGGGGCGCGGCGGGTCGCGACTTCATGGCCCTGCTGGGCAGCTACGAGGTGGTGCACCCTTCGGGCGAGGTCGCCGCCTACGTGGACCCGATAGAAGCAGGGGGCGGCGACACCCTGCTGCGCCGCATGCAGTCGGACCTGCTGCGCGACGCTGCGCTGCCGGCCGCCGGCCTGCGTGATGCGCTCGCGCTGGACGACGCCAGCCTGCAGTTCCACGCCTGCCACACTCGCCTACGCGAACTGCAGGTGTTGCACGACCGCCTGCGGGCGCTGCTGGAAGACGCCCGCTTCGATCCGCCGCTGCAGCCCCGCGACATCGCGGTGCTGGCGCCCGACATCGACCCTTACGTCCCGTATCTCGAAGCCGTGTTCGGGGGTGCAAACGGGCAGGCGATCCCCTACGCGATTGCCGATGCCAGCCCGCTCGCCGGCGAACCCCTGGCCGAGGTCTTCCTGCGGCTGCTGGCACTGCCCGGGTCGCGCTTCGGCCTGGAGGAACTGCTTGACCTGCTGGCGAGCCCGCCGGCGGCCGAGGCCGCTGGGCTGGAGGCGGCGGATTTCGAACGCCTGCACGCCTGGCTGCACGCCGCCGGTGCACGCTGGGGCATCGATGCCGCGCATCGCGCGCGGCTGGGGGCGCCGGAAGACGATGCGTATACGTGGCAGTTCGCGCTGGACCGCCTGCTGTTGGGGTACGCCAGTGGCGGCGAGGACGTGATCGAGGGCGTTGCGCCGTGGCCAGTGCTGGAAGGCAGCGCGCTGGACACGCTGGATGCGTTGCTGCGCCTGCTGCGCGAACTCGCGCGTTACCAGCGCGTGCTGGGCGAAGCGATGACGCCCACGCTCTGGCGCGAACGGCTGCTGGGCCTGCTCAATGCGCTGGTGCCGAAGCCCCCCGCTTCCGCGGGCGGGCAACGCGCGCTCGACCGCCTGCGCAAGCTCATCGATGCCTTCGCCACGGAGGCTGCCACGGCCGACTTCGATCGGCCGATCCCGATCGAGGTGGTGCGCGCGCATTTCACCGCGCGCCTGACCGAAGCCGACACGCGCGCGCCGCTGCTGACCGGCGGCGTCAGCTTCGCGCGGATGGTGCCGATGCGGCTCTTGCCGTTCCGGGTGGTGTGCGTGCTCGGGATGGACGATGGCGCGTTCCCACGGCGCGACCCGGCCGCCGGGCTCAATCGTCTCACCGCCGAACTTGGCACCGACCAGCGCCGCCACGGCGACCGCTCGACCCGTGACGACGACCGCTACCTGTTCCTGCAGCTGTTCACCGCCGCGCAGGACGTGTTCTACGTGAGTTGGCTTGGCGCCGATGCGCGCGACGGCACGCGGCGCGAGCCTTCAGCGCTGGTGTCGGAACTGCTCGCCGCGGCCGCCGGCTACCACGCGCAGCCCGGCGAGGCTGCGCGCGACCTGGTGCTGCGGCACGCGCTGCAGCCGTTCTCGCCAGCCGCATTCGGCACGCGTGGCCGCGACGGCGAAGCGGACCCGCGTAGTTTCAGCTATCGCGCCCATTGGCATCCCGCCGCCGGAAGGCTCGCCGGCGCGCGGGACAGGCTTGCGGCCTGGATGGATCCGGCGCGTGCGCTGGCGCCGCCTGACGACACCGAGGGCAGCCTGTCGCTCGATGCACTGCACCGCTTCCTGATGGCGCCCGCCGAGCAGTTCCTGCGCCAGCGGCTGGGCCTGCGGCTGCCCGAGGTGGACGCTGCCGGCGAGGACATCGAGCCGTTGCAGGCGCCGCGCGCGGGGCTGCAGCGGACCCTGTTGCAACGCGCGGTGTTCGATGGCCTGCTCGCGGGACAAGACCACCCTGCACTGCATGCCAGCCTGCGCGCGCGCGGCCTGCTGCCGTCCGGGCCGCTGGGCGCGCGCGTACTGGCGGAGATCGCGGGCGAAGTCGCGCCGTACGCACGCGCCTACGCGGACTGGAGTGGTGGCGCGGTGTCCACCTCGCTGCCGGTGGAAGCGGAGGTTGATGGCGTGCGCGTGCACGGCCGCCTTGGAGACGTGCTGCCGCAAGGCATCACGCGCCTGCGTTTCGGCAAGCCCAATGGTCCGTCGGCGATCCGCAACGGCCTGGACTGGTTGCTGGCGAGCGCCGCCGGTCTCGAGCTTGCCTTCGTCGAATTCCACGAAGATCCCGAAGCGGGCATCGGGCCGCATGTGCGGCCGCCGCTGTCGCGCGCGTCCGCGACCGATGCGCTGCATGCACTGGTCGCGCTACGCCGCGATGGCCTGCGCCGGCCATTGCCGTTCGCGCCCTACAGCGGGTGGGAACTGTTCACCGCGTCGATTCCTGAGCGCGGCCTGCAGCTGGCCGCGAACCGGTGGCGTGGAAGCCAGCGCTCCTGGGGCGAGGGCGACAGCGAAGCCCTGCGGCTGGCCCTGCGCGGCCGCGATCCATTCGCCGATGCGGCCGCCGCGGAGGAATTCGCCGAGCTCGCCTTCGTGATCTACGGCGCGCTGACACGCGGCGAGCCGATGCCCGGGCCGGCCATCAACTCCGCGGCATTGCCGGACGACGCGGAGGACGAGGCATGAGCGCAGTCCGCGACCCCTACCTCGACCTGCCGCTGGACGGCGTGCGCCTGATCGAGGCCAGCGCCGGCACCGGCAAGACCTACACCCTCGCCACGCTGGTGACGCGGCTGGTGGTCGAACGCGGGCTGCGCATCGGCCAGATCCTCGCGGTCACCTTCACCGATGCCGCTACCCAAGAGCTGCGCAAGCGCATCCGCGAACGGCTGCAGCTGACGCTGGAACTGATTGACGCACCCGTCGCCGCCGGCGAAGGCAGCGAAGCCACGCTGACCCGGCAGCTGCTGCAGGCGCATCGGCAACGCAGCGAAGAATCCGACGAAGCGCTGCGCCGTCGGCTGCGCCAGGCAACGCTGGACATCGACCTCGCCGCGATCTTCACCATCCACGGCTTCTGCGCGCGCGTGCTGCGCGAACACGCGCTGGAATCCGGCCACAGCTTCGATCCGCCCGAACTGCTGGCAGACGATGGCGACCTGCGCGCGGAGCTTGCCGCCGACCTGTGGCGCACGCATGCACAGGACGCGACCACCGCCGACGATCTGGGTGCGTTGTGGCCGAACCATGAAGCCCTTGCCGAAGACCTCCGGCTGCTGCTGCGCGAGCCGGTGCTGTTGCCGGAGGCTGCGCCGCTGCCGCCGGATCCGGGGCCGGCATTGCAGGGAGCCGGCGCCGCCCTGGCACAGGCATATCGAAAGCATGGCGACGATTGCCGGGCCGCGTTGCTGGCGGCGCTGGATGCCAAGGTGCTCAACGGAAGCAACTATCGCCGCAGCTGGATCGATGCGTTGTGGAGCGAGTGGTCCGCATGGTGCGACGGCGGGGACTTTTCCGCACCGCTGGACGGGCGGCTGGCGAAGCTGACGAACGAGGCGCTGCAGGACAAGGCCAACAAGGGCAAGCACGCGCTGGTGCCGACGTCGCCGATGAGCGCCGAGATTGCGGCGTACGTCGCGGCGGTGCAGGCGCAGGCGGACTACAGCGCGTGCCGCCGCATCGCGCTGCTGCACCGCATCCGCGACGATGCCCACGCGCGCCTCGCCCGGCTCAAGCGACAGCGCCGCGTGCAGACCTACGACGACCTGATCGATGGCGTCGCCGATGCGCTCGATGGCGAGCATGCCGATGCGCTCGCGCGGCAGCTCCGCGCGCAGTACGCGGTCGCCCTGGTCGACGAATTCCAGGACACCGATGCGCGCCAGTGGGCGATCTTCCGTCGCGTGTTCGCGGCGGGGAGCGATGGGGCGGCGCTGATGCTCATTGGCGACCCGAAGCAGGCGATCTATGGCTTCCGCGGCGGCGACGTGCACACGTATCTCGATGCCGGCACCCGCGCCGACGCCGCGCCGCCGCTGTCGCAGAACTTCCGTTCACGGCCGGCGGTCCTGCAGGCGATTGGGGCGCTGTATCGCAATGCGCAGGTGGCGTTCGACGCGAACCGTGCCGACGCTCCGCCCTTCATCGATCGACGGATTGAATTCCGCGATGTCCAGCCGGGCGGCACGCGCACGAACCAGGACTGCCTGCGCGATGGCAGCCCCGCGCCTGCACTGACGGTGTGGCGCGCCCCCGAGCCCACCGTGGTTGACGCGAAAGGCAAGCCGAAGTCGTACAGCGCGCCGCGTTCGCGCGAACTGGCGACGCAGGCCTGCGTGGCCGCGATCCACGAGGTGCTGTCGCAGGCGCGTAGCGGCAAGGCGACGCTCAGCGGCAAGCACGCGACGCGCTGCGTCCAGCCGGGCGACATCGCGGTCCTTGTGCGTTCCCACCATGAGGCGACGATGGTCCAGCAGGCCCTGGCGCTGGCCGGGATTCCCGCGGTCGCGGCCGGCAAGCAGAGCTTGTTCGCCACCAGCGAGGCGCGCGAGCTGCACGCACTGCTGCTTGCCCTGCTGCATGCGGGGGACGACGGCCGCCTGCGCGCGGCGCTGTCGACCGTGCTGGTCGGCGTGGACGCGGCCGGCATCGAGGCGCTGGACGCACCGGTCGAACAGGGCGGTGTGCAGGCGCAGCGCGAGCGCCAGCAGGAGGCGATGGGCTGGCGCGAACGGCTGTTGCGCGGCGGCCCGCTGGCGCTGGTGGGCGACCTGTGCGCGGCCAATGCCGAACGCCTGCTCGGCCTGCTCGACGGCGAGCGACGCATGAGCAACTACCTGCAACTGGCCGAACTCCTGCAGGAAGCGCAGAGGAACGCGCTGGGCCTGCATGGGCTGGTGGACTGGCTGGGCCATCGCATCGCCACCGCCGATGCCAACGATGAGACCCAGCTGCTGCGCCTGGAGTCCGACGCGCGCCGCGTGCAGATCGTGACCCTGCACAAGAGCAAGGGCCTGGAGTATCCGCTGGTGTTCCTGCCCTTCGTCGGCATCGGCCGCCGGGACAAGGGCCCCGGACGCGGCTGCGTGGCGCATGACGCCGCCGAGGGCCGTCGCCTGCACTGGAAACTGGGCGAGGAAGCGGATTGGGCCGCCACGACCACCGCCTGGAAAGAGGAACAGCGCGCCGAGGACGCGCGGCTGCTCTATGTCGGCCTGACCCGCGCCGAGCACGCGCTGTGGATCGCCACCGGCAAGTTCTTCGCACACGACAAGACGCCTTTGTCGACGATGCTGTACGACGTCGAGGCGCTGGCCGCTGCAGGCGTCGCGATCGACGACACCCCCGTGCCTGCCGAGCTGCCGCGCCTGCCGCCCGAACGCGACGCCGCCATTCCGCCCGCGCGCAGCGTCACCCGCCGGCTCTCGCACGACTGGTGGGTGTATAGCTTCAGCCAGCTGGCGAAGGCCGATGCCGGCACCGTCGCGGACACCGCCAGCAGCGCCACCCTGCCGGCCGGCGGCGGCAACGATGAACCCCACGGCGCATGCGAATCGACCGTCGCAACCGACATCGACGTGCGCTTCAGCGGCAACCGCTACGGCGTGGCCCTGCACGCGGCGCTGGAACATGCGGACTTCGGCGCGTGGCGCGACTGGCAACCCGGCGACGCCGCACCCGCCGACGAAAGCAAGGTCATGGCCGCCGCCCTGCGCGAGGAAGGCTATGACGCCGACGTGCTGGCCGATGGCATCGCGCTGACCACGCAGCTGGTCGGTCAGACGCTGACCGTCGCGCTGCCGGAAGGCGCGCGCCTGTGCGACGTGCCGGCCGGCGAACGCCGCCCGGAAATCGAGTTCCAGTTCTCGCTGCAGCCGGTGCAGGTGGATGCCTTGCTGCGCCTGCTGCACGCGCATGGCGTGGTGCGCGAGCGCCAGGGCTTTGGCCTGCGCCGGACACTCGAAGGGCTGATGACCGGCCTGATCGACCTCACCTACCGGCATGCCGGCAGGTGGTATGTGCTCGACTACAAGTCCAACCGCCTGCCGGCCTACGACGATGCGGCGTTGGCGCAGGCGATGGCGCACAGCGAATACGACCTGCAGGCGCTGATCTACACCTTGGCCCTGCATCGCTGGCTGCGCTTCCGGCTTCGCGATTACGACTATGGGCGCGATTTCGGTGGCATCCGCTACGTGTTCTGCCGCGGCCTGGATGCCAGCCGCAACGGTTCGCCCGGCATTTACGCGCAACGCTTCGCCCCCGAGCTGGTGGAGGCGCTGGACGCCCTGTTCGGCCAAGGCAACATGGAAGGAGAGGCCGCGTGAGCCTGTTGCGCGAACTCGACAGGCTTGGCGTGCTGCGCACCCTGGACGACGCACTGGCTAACACCCTGCGCCGGCTGGATCCGCAGGCACCGGACGACGTGCTGGGCGCGGCGGCACTGGCGTCCCTGGCCGTTGCCAGCGGGCACGCCGCGTTCGATCCCGCGGGGCCCCGGCGACTGGTCGACGCGGAGATCGCCTGGCCCGATCCCGCGGCATGGCGGCAGCGACTGGCGGACTCGCGCCTGGTCGCCACGCCGCAATCGGCGACGGCGGAGGAAGCCAAGGCGGCGCCGCTGGTGCTCGAGAATGGCCTGCTCTACCTGCGCCGCTATCGCGAATACGAACGCCGGCTCGCCCTGCAGTTGCAGCGCATCGCCGCGCAACCCGTGGCGGCCGACATCGCATCGATCGCGCCGCTGTTCGAACGCCTTTTCCCCGACGCGCGACTGGACGACCACCAGGCCCGTGCCGCGGCGCTCGCCCTGCGGCGCGCGCTGCTGCTGGTCACTGGCGGCCCGGGCACCGGCAAGACCACGACGATCGCGCGGCTGCTGGCGCTGCGCATCGCGGGCGCCGTGCAGGCAGGTTCCGCGCCGTTGCGGATCGCACTGGCAGCGCCCACTGGCCGCGCCGCCGAGCGCATGGCGGAAAGCCTGCGTCGCGCCGCCACCCAGATGCGCGCCCAAGGCATCGATGCGGACTTGCTCGCTGCCTTGCCCACCGATGCCAGCACGCTGCATCGCCTGCTCGGGTCGATTCCCGACTCCCCCCGCTTCCGCCACGACGTCGACAATCCACTCCCGCTGGACATCGTGGTGGTGGACGAGGCGTCGATGCTCGACCTGCCCCTGATGTGCAAGCTGGTCGAGGCGATCGCGGACGGGACGCAGCTGGTGCTGCTTGGCGACCCCGACCAGCTGCCCTCGGTCGAAGCGGGCGACGTGCTCGCGGCGATCCTGATGGCGGCGGGCGATGGCTCCGGGGTGCGGGAGGACGACGTACAGGCACTGCAGCCGCTGCTGGGGACGGTGGCGGTGGAGCCTGGCGCGTCCGCGCTGCAGGGGCATCGGGTGCACCTGCAGCGCGGCTGGCGGCAGCAGGCCAGCCTCGACCTCGCCCCGCTGGCCGATGCCGTGCGCCGCGGCGATGCCGAGGGCGCGCTCGCGCTGCTGCGCGGCGGCACCCTGGCGAACGTGTCCTTCCACGAGCAGGTGGACGATCCGCTGCAGGCCTGCCCCCGCCTGCTCCAGCACTGGCATGCGCTGGCCGCGCACGACGAGCCGGCGCAGGCGCTGCGCGAATCGGCACGCCTGCGCCTGCTGACTGCCCTGCGCGATGGGCCGCAGGGTGCCCGCGGGCTGAACGCCCGGATCGAGGCGCAGTTGTCCGGCCAGCGCATCGGCACCCCGCCGGCCTGGTTCCGCGGGCGCCTGCTGCTGGTGACCGAGAACAGCTACCGCCATGGGCTGTTCAATGGCGATGTCGGAATCTGCCTGCCGGATAAGGACGGCACGCCGCTGGTGTGGTTTGCAGGCAACGCCGGCGCGGCGGTGCGCGCGTTCCATCCGGCCGCGCTGCCGCGCCACGAATCCGCGTTCGCAATGACCGTGCACAAGGCGCAGGGCAGCGAGTTCGACGAGGTCTGGCTGCAGTTGCCGCGCCAGGACGCGCGCGTGCTCAGCCGGGAACTGGTGTACACGGGCCTTACCCGTGCGCGTGCCGCAGTGCACCTTGCGGGCAGCGCAGCGCTGGTGGCCTCCGCGCTGTCGCGGCATGCCAGCCGGGTCTCCGGGCTGGCCTGGCGGCTTGGCGCGCCGGGTGTCCGCGGCTGAACGCATCGCGACCGTATGGTCGCCACCCAACCATCGACACTCCCCGCGCGTGCCAAATGCAGGTTACACACGCAGGTTGCCGGCGATCCGCCGGCCGTGAACTGGAGAGTTTGATGTCGAAGAAGTCGTTCCTGGGCGTCGCCATCGCATTGGCGCTGGCCGCCGGTCCCGCGCTCGCCGCCGAGCGCTGCGTGGACGATGCCTGCCACGCGCGCTTGCTGTTTGCAGAGGCGGAGCCGGGTGGCAGCGTGACCGCCACCGATGCCACCCGCTACGGCGCGTGGGGCTTCGACGTCGCCGGCATGGACACCACGGTGAAGCCGGGCGCGGATTTCTTCGAATACGTCAACGGCCGCTGGGCGAAGGCCACGCCGATCCCGGCCGACCAGAGCAGCTACGGGTCCTTCCGGGTGCTGCGAGATCTCTCCGAGGCGCGCGTGCGCGCGCTGCTGGAAAGCTACCCGCAGGGCGACACCGCCAGCGGCGGCGACGCCGCGAAGATCGCGGCGCTGTACCGCGGATTCATGGACGAGGCGGCGGTGGAGAAGCTGGGCGCCAGGCCGCTGCAGCTGTTCATTGCGCAGATCCGCAAGGTGCGCGACCACGCCGGCATGGCCGCGCTGATGGCGTCGCGCGACGTGCCTACGCCCACCCTGTTCGCGCTGTCGGTCAGCGATGACCAGCGCAATCCGGACGTCTACACCCTCTACATGTCGCAGTCCGGGCTTGGCCTGGGCGATCGCGAGATGTACCTGCGCGAGAATTTCGCGCCGCAGCGCGAGCGCTACCAGGCCTATGTCGCGCAGATGCTGGCCCTGGCGGGCTGGGCCAAGCCGCAGGCCGCCGCGCGCGACGTCCTCGCGTTCGAAACCCGGATCGCGGACGCCCATTGGACCCGCGCGCAGAGCCGCGACCGCGACAAGACCTACAACCCGCTGGCGCTGGCCGACTTCGCCGGCAAGGCGCCGGGCTTCGACTGGGCGGGCTACTTCAGCGCCGCGGGCGTCGAGCAGGCGCCGGTCGCGGTGGTGCGCCAGGACAGCGCGATCCCGGCGATGGCGAAGATCTTCGCCGCCACCGACCTTGCCACCCTGCGTGCCTGGGCCGCCTTCCACGCCACCGACCGGGTGGCGCCGCTGCTGTCGAGCGACTTCGTGCAGGCGCACTACCAGTTCCGCGACAAGTTCCTCTCCGGCCAGCCGGAGCTGCAGCCGCGCTGGAAGCGCGCTGTGTCGGTGACCGAGCGCACGATGGGCGAGGCGATCGGGCGCGACTACGTGAAGCTGTACTTCCCCGCCGACGCCAAGGCCAAGATGGATGCGCTGGTCGCCAATGTGAAGGCGGCGATGGGCACGCGCCTGGACGCGCTGGAGTGGATGGGCCCGGAAACCAAGGCGCAGGCACGCGCCAAGCTGGAAGGCTTCGGCCTGAAGATCGGACACCCCGAGACCTGGCGCGACTACAGCGCCCTGACCGTGGTGCCGGGCGACGTGGTCGGCAACGCCATGCGTTCCTCCCGCTTCGAGTGGGACTACCGGCGGGCGCGGATCGGCAAGCCGGTGGACAAGGGCGAGTGGGGCATGACCCCGCAGACCGTCAATGCCTACTACAACTCGGTCAAGAACGAGATCGTGTTCCCGGCCGCGATCCTGCAACCGCCGTTCTTCGACCCGGACGCGGATCCGGCGGTCAACTACGGCGGCATTGGCGGCGTGATTGGCCACGAGATCATCCACGGCTTCGACGACCAGGGCCGCAAGTCGGATGGCGAGGGAATGCTGCGCGACTGGTGGACTGCCGAGGACGCGGCCAAGTTCGAGGCCCAGGCGGCGAAGCTGGGCGCGCAGTACGAGGCCTATGTGTTCCCGCAGCTGCCGGGCATGCACATCAACCCGAAGGTGGCGATGGGCGAGAACGTCGGCGACCTCGGCGGGCTGACCATCGCGCTGGAGGCCTACCGTCGCTCGTTGGGCGGCAAGCCGGCGCCGGTGATCGACGGCTTCACCGGCGAGCAGCGCTTCTTCCTGGGCTGGGCGCAGGTCTGGCGCACGCTGTGGCGCGACGATGCCCTGCGCCAGCAGCTGGTCAACGGCACCCATTCGCCGGGCCACATCCGCGCCTACGCGCCGCTGCGCAACATGGACGCCTGGTACGACGCCTTCAACATCGGCCCGAGCGATCCGCTGTACGTCAAGCCCGAAGACCGCGTGCGCATCTGGTAAGTGTCGGGTAGCCGTCGCGGCGGTTCCGCGGCGGCCCTCGCGTTCGGCGTTCGACGGCGACGCCGGTCGGCGTCTTGCATCGTGATGCCGCGTTCGCGCGGCATTGCGCACAATCGCCGCCCGAACACCGGGAGCACGCGATGGACACCACCGAATCCAACATGACCCACCTGTTCGAGCAGCTCGGGCTGCCGGCAGGCAAGGCGGAGATCGCCGCCTTCATCGACGGCCACCAGCTGCCCGAGGACGTGCGCGTGTCGGAGGCCCCGTTCTGGAACGAGGGCCAGCGCCAGTTCCTGCGCGAGCAGTGGGTGGTGGATGCCGACTGGGCGATCGTGGTCGATGAGCTCAACGAGGCGCTGCACGCCGACGCGATCCGCGTGCGCACCGCCGCGCCGGCCTGAGCGCCCGCGCTACCATGCCGTTCCCGCCACGCTGGAGCCGCCATGTCCATCGATGACCGCGACGATCCTTCGAGCGCCGACGTCCGCAACCAGGTGAGCCGCGCGCAGGCCGAAGAGGCGGTGCGCACGCTGCTGCGCTGGTCCGGCGACGACCCCGCGCGCGAAGGCCTGCTCGATACCCCCAAGCGGGTGGTCAAGGCCTATGGCGACTGGTTCAGCGGCTACGCCGTGGATCCGGACGAGTACCTGCTGCGCACCTTCGAGGAAGTCGAGGGCTACGACGAGATGATCGTGCTGCGCGACATCGAGTACGAAAGCCACTGCGAGCACCACATGGCGCCGATCATCGGCAAGGTCCACGTGGGCTACCTGCCGAAGGGGCGGGTGGTCGGCATCAGCAAGCTGGCGCGGGTGGTCGAGGCTTACGCGCGGCGGTTCCAGGTGCAGGAGAAGATGACCGCGCAGATCGCCAATTGCATCCAGCGCGCGCTGGATCCAGCGGGTGTGGCGGTGGTGGTCGAGGGCGCGCACGAGTGCATGACCACGCGCGGCATTCACAAGCGCGGCGTCAGCATGGTGACGTCCAAGATGCTGGGAGCCTTCCGTGACGACGCCCGTACCCGTGCCGAATTCCTCCAGTTCATCGACGTCGGCCCCGGACGCTGAGCCGCTGCTCGACGCGCTGGTGGTTGGCGCTGGCCCGGCCGGGCTGACCGCCGCGACCTACCTGGCGCGCTTCCACCGCGACTTCGTGGTGGTGGACGGCGGCAAGAGCCGCGCGCGCTGGATCCCCGAAAGCAACAACTGCCCCGGCTTTCCGCACGGGATCGGCGGCACCGCGCTGCTGGGCAAGCTGCGCGAGCAGGCGCTGGGCTTCGGTGTGCGCATCGAGCAGGGCCTCATCGCGCGGCTGGAGCGCGCCGGCGAGTATTTCCTGGCCACCGCCGAGGACGGCCGCCGCTGGCGCGCGCGCTGCGTGCTGCTGGCGACCGGCGTGGTGGACGTGATGCCGGCGATGGACGGGCTGGAGGACGGCATCGCCCGGCACGCGGTGCGCCTGTGCGCCGTCTGCGATGGCTACGAGGCCAGCGATGATGCGATCGCGGTGCTGGCCCCGGCCGACGAGGCGATCCGCCATGCGTTGTTCCTGCGCAGCTTTTCGCGCGACGTCACCGCGATCCGCAGCGAGGACGGCGAGCCTTCGGACGAATGCGCCGCGCTCGCACTCAAGGCCGGTGTGGAGCTGCTGCCCGCCGCGCGGGCGATGCGGTGCCTGCCCGGGGACGGCTGCGAGGTCGACACCGACGCCGGCCGACGCCACTTCGACACCCTCTACCCGGTGCTTGGCGCCGACGCACAGTCGCAGCTGGCGGTGGCGCTGGGCGCGAAGGTCGACGACAACGGCGAGCTGGTGGTCGATGAGCGCCAGCAGACCACGGTCGACGGGCTGTACGCGATTGGCGACGTGGTCAGCGCGCTCAACCAGATCGCGGTGGGCATGGGTCACGCAGCGATCGCGGCCACCGCGGTGCACAACCGGCTGCCGCGCAACTGGCGCGAGCGGCAGGACCCGGCCGCCGCGTGAGGCGGCGGCGGGTAAGATGCGCGGCTGGCCGGAGCCGTCGATGATCCCCACCCGCCTGCGTTGCACCGCCTTTGCCGGCTACCACCGCATCGCCAGCGGCGAGCTGCTGCACGTGGCGATCAAGGCCAAGCAGGCGCACGACGCCGACCCGGCCCGCGCGGTGCGCGTCTTCGACGACGGCAGCGGCGAGGTGCTGGACCTGCCACTGGCGCTGCCCGCCGCCGAGCTGGTGCGGCGCCTGTCGCAGCCGGAACTGCAGCGGCCGGTGGCGGCGGAGGCGCGCCGCCGTCCTGGCCGCCCGCGCCTGGGCGTGGTCGCGCGCGAGGTCACGCTGCTGCCGCATCACTGGGAGTGGCTGGCGGCGCAGCCGGGCGGCGCGTCGATGGCGCTGCGGCGGCTGGTCGAGGCGGCACGCGCCGATGCCGGCGGTGACCGCGGCCGCGCAGCGCAGGAGACCACGTATCGCTTCCTGCAGGCGCTGGCCAGCGGGCTGCCGGGCTATGCAGAGGCGCTGCGCGCGCTGTTCGCCGGCGATTTCGGCGGCTTCGAGGGCCGCATCGCGCACTGGCCGGAAGACGTGCGCGAGCACGCCGCGCTGCTTGCAAGCGACGCCTTCCACTGACGTCCGGCCGATCGCGAAGGAGGCATCTTGAACCTGCCGCCGCCCGGCGCCCGCAAGGCCGCGCTGGCCTTCATCTTCGTTACCGTGCTGATCGACGTGATCGCGTTCGGCGTGATCATCCCGGTGCTGCCGCACCTGGTACAGGGATTCGTGGGCGGCGACATGTCCACCGCGGCCTACTGGGTCGGGCTGTTCGCCTTTTCGTTCTCGCTGGTGCAGTTCTTCAGCGCGCCGGTGCAGGGCGCACTCTCCGACCGCTTCGGCCGGCGCCCTGTCATCCTGCTCTCCTGCCTGGGCCTGGGCATCGATTTCGTGTTCATGGCGCTGGCGCCCGGCATCGGCTGGCTGCTGGCGGGGCGCATCATCAGCGCGGCCACCTCCGCCAGCTTCACCACCGCCAACGCCTACATCGCCGACGTGCTGCCACCGGAGCGGCGCGCCAGGGGCTACGGCATGATCGGCGCGGCATTCGGGCTGGGGTTCATCGTCGGCCCGCTGATGGGCGGCGTGCTGGGCGAGATCAACCATCGGCTGCCGTTCTGGGTGGCGGCGGCGCTGGCACTGCTGAACTTCTGCTACGGCCTGTTCGTGCTGCCCGAATCGCTGCCGAAGGAACGGCGCACGCCGGTGTTCGACTGGACCCATGCGCGGCCACTGGGCGGGGTGCGCATGCTGCAGCTGTATCCGCGGATCTGGGGATTGGTGGCGGTCGTCTTCATCGCCAACTTCGCGCACTACGTCTATCCGAGCACCTTCGTGCTGTTCGCCGACGCCGCCTACGGCTGGAAGGAGAAGCAGGCGGGCTACGTGTTGGCGGTGGTCGGGGCGCTCAGCGTGGTCGTCAACCTCTTGCTGGTCGGACGACTGGTGAAGGCGCTGGGCGAGCGCCGCGCGGTGCTGCTTGGCCTGCTGTGCGGGGTGGCGGGATTCGTGGTGTACGGGCTGGCGCCGCAGGGGTGGATCTTCCTGCTCGGGCTGCCGGT
>JAEWFT010000002.1 GCA_023388715.1 Pseudomonadota bacterium | reverse complement strand
CGCCTCGGCGCGGGCGATCGGCGGCGGCGGCGATGGCGACGGCCGCGGAGGGGGCGGTAGCTCGCGGAACACCGCGATCCCGATCACGCCGACATTGTTGGGGCGCCCGGTGCGCGCCGCGTAGCTGTCGCCGAGGTCGGTGAACACGAACTGGGCGATGTCCTCCAGCGACTTGCGCCACCCGGCGATCTCGGTGGACTGCCACGGTGCCAGCACGTAGCCGGTCTGCTGGGAGGCCGCGGTTTCGCCGCTGATCGCGTTCACGCCGTCCACCGACAGCACCACCTTGACCCGCTCACCGGTGCGGTTAGTCAGCCGCACGGCATAGCGATGGCCCGGGGTGCCGGCGATCCAGTCCTGGCCACGGTGGCGGTATGCGGGCAGCACCTCGCCGGTGTCACGGTCGAGGATGTCCAGCTCCACCAGCGGCGCGGGCGGCGCAGCGCGCGCGGGCAGCTGCAGCGGTAGGAGGGAGGCGGCAAGCGCCAGGGCAAGCAGCAGGCGACGCGTCATGGCGTTCTCCGGGCGCAGGGGGTGCGCGGTGGACAGGAGAACGCCCGGCGCCGGCCAACGGGGTTACGGAGGCGGCCGGTACACTGTGCGGCCCTGCAACACCGCATAGCGACCGCATGAGCAAGACCCGCGTCCTGACCGGCATCACCACTTCCGGCACGCCCCACCTCGGCAACTACGTCGGCGCGATCCGCCCGGCGATCGCCGCGGCGCGCGCGACCGACGCGGAGAGCTTCTATTTCCTTGCCGACTACCACAGCCTGATCAAGGCGCAGGACCCGGTGCGCACCCAGCGCAGCACGCTGGAAATCGCGGCCGCGTGGCTCGCCTGCGGGCTGGAGCCGGACAAGGTCTGGTTCTACCGGCAGTCCGACATCCCGGAGATCCCGGAGCTGACCTGGCTGCTGACCTGCGTGGCCGGCAAGGGCATCCTCAACCGCGCGCACGCCTACAAGGCGGCGGTGGACCGCAACCGCGCCGAGGGCGAGGACGACGATGCGGGCGTCAGCGCGGGGCTGTTCATGTATCCGGTGCTGATGGCCGCGGACATCCTCATCTTCAACGCGCACAAGGTGCCGGTGGGCCGCGACCAGGTCCAGCACATCGAGATGGCGCGCGATTTCGGGCAGCGCTTCAACCACGTCTACGGCGGCGAGTTCTTCACCCTGCCGGAGGCGGTGGTCGACGACGAGGTCGCCACCCTGCCCGGCCTGGATGGCCGCAAGATGAGCAAGAGCTACGACAACACGATCCCGCTGTTCGCGCCGCGCAACGAACTGAAGAAGCTGGTCGCCGGGATCCTCACCGATTCGCGCGCGCCGGGCGAACCGAAGGACACCGAAGGCTCCGCGCTGTTCCAGCTCCATCAGGCATTCGCGACGCGGGAGCAGGCGGCGGCGTTCGCGCAGGCATATGCGGACGGGATCGGCTGGGGCGATGCCAAGCAGCAGGTGTTCGAGCGGCTGGATGCCGAGCTGGCGCCGCTGCGCGAGAAGTACGAGGCGCTGGTGGCCAGGCCCGCGGAGATCGAGGCGATCCTGCGCGATGGCGCCGCGCGGCTGCGCGCGCACTACGCCACGCCCGCGCTGTCGCGCCTGCGCGATGCGGTGGGCCTGCGCGACCTGTCGCGGGTGGCGCAGGGAGGCAGCCGCGCGCCGAAGAAGAAGGACGATGCGGGCGCGCCGATGTTCAAGCAATACCGCGACGCCGACGGCAAGTTCTATTTCAAGCTGGTGCAGGGCGAGCGCGTGCTGCTGCAGAGCGTGGGCTTCGACTCCCCGCGCGATGCCGGCCAGCGCGTGGCCGCGATCCGCCAGGGCGAGGTGGGCGATGGGGCGAGCGACTTCATGCTTGGCGAGGGCGTCAGCGAGGCGGAGGTGAATGCCGCGCTGAGCGCGTTCGTCGCCGCGCAGCTGGAGGGCGGCGGTTCGTGAACCTCGCCGACCAGCCGACGCTGGCGCTGATCCTGTTCGCGCCGTGGTTCCTGATCCTGTCGCTGCTGTTCTGGCTGTTCCCGCGCCAGCCGCGCGGCCCGGCGCGGGTGCGCTTCGATCTCGCCGCGATCCTGCTGTCGCTGCTGGCGTTCCTCGCCAGCCTGCACTGGAGCTTTGCCTACGCCGACCGCAGCCACGGCCACCTGTGGCCGCAGGTGCTGGCGACCTCGGTCGGGTACGGCGTGTTCCTGGCGGCGCTGGGGATCGCCTACCGCCTGCGTCCCAGGTGGCTGCGCGCCCGCTGAACGCGGTGGGCGCGGCCCCGACGGCTTAGCCGGGCGCCATGCGGCACCGGCGACGGCTGGCGCCGCCGGTGCGTGCGCTCAGTGCGGCTGGCCGAGGTCGTGCAGCAGTGCGGCGAGGAAGCGCGCCGCTTCGCCGCCGGTGCAGGCGCGGTGGTCGAAGGTCAGGCTGATCGGCATCCGGCGGTGCACCTCGATGCCGCCCATCACCGCGACCACGTCATGCGAGAGCTTGCCGGCGCCCACGATCGCCACGCACGGCGGCACCACCACCGGGGTGGCGTAGCGGCCGGCGAACATGCCGAAGTTCGACAGTGAGATGGTGTAGCCCGCCAGCTCGCTCGACGGGATCGAACGGTCCTCGACCTGCGCGCGCAGGCGCTTGATCGCGCCGCGCACGCCATGGGCGTCCAGCATGTCCGCGTTGCGCAGCGCCGGCACGAACAGGCCATCGTCGGTATCCACCGCGATGCCGATGTCGACGTGCGGGTGCACGGTGCGGGTCAGCGCCTTGCCGTCGAACCAGGCATTGAGCGCCGGCACCGCCTTGCAGGCGGCGACGATCGCGCGCACCAGCCGCGCGGTGATGTCCTGCTTGCCGATCCAGAAGTGCAGGTCGGCATCGTCCACCAGGGTGGTCGGGACCACCTGCGCGTGGGCGTCAGCCATCACCCGCGCCATGTTGCGACGCACGCCCTTCAGCTGCTCCGGCTGGCCGGAGGGCTGGCCCGCGGCGGACGCTCCGGGCGGTTGCGTGCGCATCGGCTTGCCCGCCTGCGACAGCGTGCTGCGAGCGCCTGCAGTGGTCGCGGCGGGAGCGGCTTCCGTCGCGCCCGGGGCCCGGCTCGGGCCGGCAGGCGCGCGCGCGGGGGCAGCACCGAGCTTGGCGCTGCCGTCGGCCGCGGCCTGCTTGACGTCGGCCATGGTCACCGTGCCGTCCGCGCCGGTGGCGCGCACGCGGGCAAGGTCAACGCCAAGCTTGCGCGCCATCGCGCGGACCGCGGGCACCGCCTTCGCGCCGCCCACGCTGGTGGCGGCCTCGCTGTGGACCGCGGTGCCGACCTGCATGGCGCCGACCACGGTGCCGGCATCGGCCTTGGCGGCGGCATTGGCGCCGGCGTCCTCGGGCTGGGCCTGGCCGGTGTCGGCGATCGCGCCGCCCTCGCTGGAGGCGACCACCTTGTCGTCCGGCGCGGGATCCTGGGTGCCCACGCCATGGCCGCCGCCGTGGTGGTGCCCGGTGTCCTGGCCTTCCGCGCGCTGCGGCAGGCTGGCGTCGAGTTCGAATTCGGCCAGCCAGCTGCCGGTGACGATCACGTCCCCGGCGGCCCCGGCCAGCTTCAGCACCTTGCCCGAGACCGGCGAGGGGACATCGACCACCGCCTTGGCGGTCTCCATCGACACCAGGTTCTCATCGAGGCGGATGACGTCGCCTTCCTTGACGTACCACTCGACGATGGTGGCGTCCGGCAGGCCTTCGCCGAGGTCGGGCAACAGGAATTTCTTGCTCATCGGGGATCCTTACGAATGGGCCATCGCGCGCCTGGCGGCGGCAATGACCTTGTCGGTGCTGGGGAGGTACTTCATCTCCAGCCGGAACAGCGGGATGTGGGTGTCGTAGCCGGTGACGCGCTCGACCGGCGCCAGCAGGTCGAACAGGCATTCCTCGGCGATGCGGGCGGCGATCTCGGCGCCAAACCCGGCGGTCTTCGCCGCTTCGTGCACGATCACGCAGCGGCCGGTCTTGGCCACCGATTCGGCGATGGTGGCGAAGTCCAGCGGCTTGAGGGTGGCCACGTCGATGACTTCGGCGCTGATGCCGTCCTTCGCCAGCGCCTCGGCGGCCTCCAGGGTTTCCTTGACCTGCGCGCCCCAGGTGACCAGGGTGACGTCGCTGCCGTCGCGCAGCACGTAGCAGACGTCCAGCGGCAGCGCCTCGCCGTCATCCGGCACCAGCTCCTTGTACTGCCGGTAGATGCGCTTGGGCTCCATGTAGATCACTGGATCCGGGTCGCGGATCGCGGCCAGCAGCAGGCCGTAGGCGCGCGCCGGCGACGACGGCATCACCACCCGCAGGCCGGGGACGTTAGTGAAGATCGCTTCGTTGGCCTCGCTGTGGTGCTCCGGGGCGCGGATGCCGCCGCCCCACGGCACCCGCAGCACCATCGGGCAGGTCAGACGGCCGCGGGTGCGGTAGCGCATGCGCGCGGCGTGGCAGACGATGAAGTCGACCATCGGGTACATGAAGCCGTCGAACTGGGCCTCGGCCACCGGCTTCATGCCCTGGCTGGCCATGCCGACGGTCAGGCCGGCGATGGTGGTCTCGTCCAGCGGCGTGTCGAGGATGCGCTCGGGCCCGAACTCGGCGGACAGGCCGGCGGTGGCGCGGAACACGCCGCCGTTGACGCCCACGTCCTCGCCCAGCACGACCACGCTGTCGTCGTGGCGCAACTCGTAGGCCAGCGCCTGGGTGATCGCCTCGATCAGTGCAATCGGCTGCGCGCTCATGCCCGCTTCTCCCTGGCCGCGGCCTCATGCGCGATCGCTGCTTCCCGCTGCGCCAGCACGTCGGCCGGAATGTCGCCGTACAGGTAATCGAACATCGCTTCCACCGGCTGCACCGGGGTCTCCAGGTAGGCGTTGATCTCCACGTCCACGCGCGCGCCGCAGTCTTCCAGCCACGCCTTTTCCTGCGCCTCGTCCCAGACACCGGCCGCGGTCAGGTAGCTGCGCAGGCGCAGGAACGGCTCGCGCGTCCAGGCATCCTTGACCTCGGCATCGTCGCGATAACGGCGGGCGTCGTCGGCCGTGGTGTGGTCGTGCAGGCGATAGGTCATGAACTCGATCACGCTGCCGCCTTCGCCGGCGCGCGCGCGTTCGTGGGCGCGGCGCATCGCTTCCAGCACCGCGACCAGGTCGTTGCCGTCCACCTGCAGGCAATGCAGGCCGCCGGCCAGGCCCTTCTGCGCCAGCGTTTCGGCGCCGGTCTGCGCCTTGCGCGGCACGCTGATCGCCCAGCCGTTGTTGACCACGCACAGCACCAGCGGCAGCTGGTAGGCGCCGCCGGAATTCACCGCCGCATAGAAATCGGTCTTCGACGAGCCGCCATCACCGCACACCGCGACCGCCACCCGGTCCTGCTTGCGCAGCTTGAAGCTCAGCGCCGCGCCGGCGGCCATCAGCATCTGGGTGGAGATCGGCACGCACCAGGGGTAATCGTGGGCCGGGCCGCCGGTCAGCAGGTTGCCGCGCTCGTCGCCGCCCCAGTACATCAGGATCTCGCGCGGGCGCACGCCGCGCGCGAACTGCGCGCCGTACTCGCGGTAGCTGGGGGCGAACACGTCATCCGGGCGCATCGACGCGCCGATGCCGACATGGGTCGCCTCGTGCCCAAGCGCCGCCGCATACGTGCCGAGCTTGCCGGTGCGTTGCAGCGCGATGGCCTTGGTGTCGAAGGTGCGCAGGAACAGCATCTGCTGGAACAGCGGGACCAGCGCCTTGGCGTCCTTGACCGCGGGGGGCAAAGCGCCCGCCAGCGTGCCATCCGGCTTGAGGTATTGCAGGTATTCGATTTCGAAACTGGCGGCGAGGCTCATTCCCTCTCCCTGTATTGCAGTGGGGGCGAATGATACTGGCGCGGCGCCGCCGGCGCGTTGCGCGCTGCCGCATGAAGGCTGCGTGCGAGAATGCCGCCATGAACATCGACCGCAACCGCCGCGACCTGGAAGCGAGCATCCACACCGACCTCGACGGCCGCCTGACCTATGGCGGCTACCTGCGGCTGGACCGGCTGCTGGATGCGCAGCAGCCGCTGTCGCAGCCGCCGCACCACGACGAGATGCTGTTCATCATCCAGCACCAGACCAGCGAGCTGTGGCTGAAGCTGCTGATCCACGAGCTCACCGCCGCCACCGGCCACCTGCGCGGGGACCGGGTTTGGCAGTTCGGCAAGGTCGCCGCGCGCTGCAAGCGGGTGCTGGACCAGCTGACCGCGCAATGGTCGGTGCTGGAGACGCTGACGCCGTCGGAGTACATGGAGTTCCGCGAGATCCTCGGTCCTTCGTCCGGCTTCCAGTCGCTGCAGTACCGCACGGTGGAATTCCTGCTGGGCAACAAGAACGCGGCGATGCTCAAGGTGTTCCGCCACGACGGCGCCGGCCATGCCGCGCTGGAGCAGGTGCTCCACGCGCCCAGCCTGTACGACGAGTTCCTGCGGTACCTGGCGCGCTGGGGCCATGCGGTGCCGGGCGTCCACCTGGAGCGCGACTGGTCCGAGCCGCACGTGCTGGACGAGGCGCTGGTGCCGGTGTTCGTGCGCATCTACGAGGACACCGACCGCTACTGGCGCGAGTACCAGCTGTGCGAGGACCTGGTCGACCTCGAGACCCAGTTCCAGCTGTGGCGCTTCCGCCACATGCGCACGGTGATGCGCATCATCGGCTTCAAGCCGGGGACCGGTGGTTCCAGCGGCGTGGCGTTCCTCAAGCGCGCGCTGGAACTGACGTTCTTCCCGGAGCTGTTCGAGGTGCGCACGCGGATCGGTGCTTCGCCGGGCTACGGGGAAGCGGAACCTCCGGCGTGAACGAAGCGCCAGAGGCGGTGCAGGTGGCCAGCGTGGCCATCGCCGCGCTGGCGCTGGCCTGGGCTGGCCGCAGGCTGCCCTGGTACAAGCTGGAAGGCGATCCGGAGGCGGTGCGCATCCTCCTGGTCGCCACCGCCGCGCTGTCGGGGCTGCGCTGGTTCAACGCGGACGCCCTGGCAGGCACCAGCCTGCACTTCCTCGGCGCCGGGATCGCCAACCTGATGTTCGGCACCCGCTTTGCGCTGTGGGTGATGGCGGTGGTCAGCCTGATGGCGTGGCTGGGCGGCAGCGACTGGCTCGGCTGGGGACCGGACTTCATCGCCTGCGGCCTGGTGCCGGTGCTGGCATCGCAGGCGGTGTGGCAGTTCGAGCAGCGCTTGCCGCCGAACCTGTTCCTCTACGTGCTGGTGAACGGCTTCGCGGGCGGCGGCCTTGCGTTGCTGGCTTCGCACCTGCTCAAGACCGGCGTCAGCCTGTGGCTGGGGGTCGGCGAACCCGCCGTGTACCTGACCGCCGGCATGCTGATGATGTTCGGCGAGGGCTTCCTGTGCGGCGGCGTGATGGCGCTGGTGGTGGTCTACCGGCCGCACTGGTGCGCCACCTTCGACGATGCGCGCTACCTCGCGCCGCGCGACTGAGGGGCGAGGTAGCGGCTGTTAGGATTCGTAAAACCGTTGCCAGGACCGCGCCTTCCATGACGACTCCCACGCCCGCCCCTGCCCCGCGCGGTCTCGTGACCCGACTGCTCGACGGCGTCGAGCGCATCGGCAACAAGCTGCCGGATCCGGCGGTGCTGTTCCTGCTGCTGATGCTGCTGGTGTGGGTGGTGTCGGCGTGGATGTCGACCATGAGCTTTGCCGAGCTCGATCCGCGCAGCGGCGAGGCGATCCAGGTCAAGAACCTGCTGGCGGGCGCGAGCATCACCGCCTTCATGGCGCAGATGGTCAACACTTTCGTGACCTTCCATCCGCTGGGCGTGGTGCTGGTGGCGATGCTGGGCCTGGGCGTGGCGGAGCACACCGGTTTCATCAGCGCGGGCCTGCGTTCGATGCTGGCGGTCACCCCGAAGAGGCTGCTCACCCCGATGCTGATCGCGGTGGGCATCCTCAGCCACGTCGCGGTGGACGCGGGCTACGTGCTGGTGATCCCGCTTGGCGCGGTGATCTTCTATGCCGCCGGGCGGCACCCGCTGGCCGGCATCGCGGCCGCGTTCGCCGGCGTGTCCGGCGGGTTCTCGGCCACCTTCTTCGTGCCCTCCAGCCTGGATCCGCTGTTGTCGGGCCTGACCCAGGCCGCCGCCCAGCTGATCGACCCGAGCGTGGTCGTCAACCCGCTCAACAACTACTTCTTCACCACCGCCTCGACCTTCCTGATCATCCTGGTCGGCTGGTTCCTGACCGACCGCGTGATCGAGCCGCGCCTGCGCGCGACCGCGGTCGATGGCGACGCCAGCGAGATGCCGACGATGCAGCCACTGCAAGCCGCGGAGAAGCGCGGGCTGTCGCTGGCACTGGCGGCAATGGCGGTGGGCGCGGTGCTGCTGGTGCTGTCCACGCTGTCGGCGGGTTCGCCCTGGCGGGCCCCGGCGGATGCGCCCTCGGGCGCCGGCGAGCTGCTGGTCTCGACCGCGCCGCTGATGCAGTCGATCGTGCCCCTGATCTTCCTGTTCTTCCTGCTGCCCGGCATCGTCTACGGCTACGTGGCCGGCACCGTGAGGACCCATCGCGACATCATCGCCGGGATGTCCAAGGCGATGAGCGGGATGGGCTACTACATCGTCATGGCGTTCTTCGCCGCGCAGTTCATCTACGCCTTCGGCCAGAGCAACCTCGGCGCGCTGATCGCGATCAAGGGCGCCAACTGGCTGCA
This sequence comes from Pseudomonadota bacterium, assembly GCA_023388715.1. GTDB lineage: Bacteria > Pseudomonadota > Gammaproteobacteria > Xanthomonadales > Xanthomonadaceae > Thermomonas. The sequence continues at coordinate 37,854 of JAEWFT010000002.1, read as the reverse complement.
GGCGATGGGCTTCCCGGCCGCGCTGACCATCGTCGGCATCGTGCTGCTGTCGGGCTTCGTCAACCTGTTCGTGGGCTCGGCCTCGGCCAAGTGGGCGCTGATCGGCGCGGTGATGGTGCCGATGCTGATGCAGCTGGGCCTGTCGCCCGACGTCACCCAGGCGGCCTACCGGGTCGGCGATTCCTCCACCAACATCATCACCCCGCTGCTGCCGTACTTCCCGCTGATCGTGGTGTTCTGCCAGCGCTACGTGAAGTCGGCCGGCATCGGCACCCTGCTGGCCCTCATGCTGCCGTTCTCGATCACCCTTCTGGTGCTGTGGAGCGGATTCCTGCTTGCTTTCTGGGGGCTGGGCATTCCGTTGGGGATCGGTTCGAGCTACGTCTACCCGGCTGGCTGAACAGGGCATCGGCGCCCGGGGTTTGACGCGGCGCCCGCCCGTCGGTGATGCTCGCCCGGTTCCGCGCTGCCGTTGCGGCGTGCCACGTCCATACCGCCATGCGCCGCCATGGCAAGCTCGAGGTGTCACTGCATGAGTTCATTCCCGCCCGTTGCCAGCGCTGGAGAGAAGACCATCCTCGGTCATCCGCGCGGCCTGTTCATGCTGTTCTTCGCCGAGATGTGGGAGCGCTTCTCCTACTACGGCATGCGCGCGCTGCTGGTGCTGTACCTCACCAAGCACTGGCTGTTCTCGGACGGCGACGCGTCGATGGTGTACGGCGCCTACACCGCGCTGGTCTACATCACCCCGGTGATCGGCGGCTACCTCGCCGACAAGTACCTCGGGCAGCGCAAGGCGGTGCTGTACGGCGCGGTGTTGCTCACCATCGGCCATTTCCTGATGGGCTTCGAGGGCGACGGCGGGCAGGGCAGCCCGGCGATGAACGCGTTCTGGCTGGCGCTGGCCTTCATCATCGTGGGCTCGGGCTTCCTCAAGGCCAACATCTCGGTGATGGTCGGCCAGCTGTACCCGCGCACCGACGTGCGTCGTGATGGCGCCTACACGATCTTCTACATGGGCATCAACCTCGGCGCGTTCCTGGGTTCGCTGCTGTGCGGCTGGCTGGGCGAGACCTACGGCTGGAAGTACGGCTTCGGCGCCGCCGGCGTGGGCATGCTGCTGGGCCTGATCGTGTTCGTGATCGGCAAGCCGCTGCTGCAGGGCAAGGGCGAATCCTCAAACCCGGCCAAGCTGCGCGAGCGCAAGGTCGGCCTGCCGTTCGAGTGGCTGCTGTACCTGCTCGGCATCGGCATCGTGGTGGTGTGCTGGTGGATGGTGCAGAACCAGGCGATCGTCGGCTGGGCGCTGGGCGTGTTCGGCCTGATCCTGCTGTCCTACGTGATCTACACGGCGGTCACCAAGCTCGACCGCCACGCGCGCGACCGCATCTTCGCGGCGATGGCGCTGATCGTGGGCTCGGTGCTGTTCTGGGCGCTGTTCGAGCAGGCCGGCTCCTCGCTGAACCTGTACACGGACCGCTACGTCGACCGCAACATGCTGGGCTGGAACGTGCCGGCGTCGATGTTCCAGTCGATCAACGCGGCCTACATCATCCTGCTGGCGCCCGTGTTCGCCGCGCTGTGGACTTGGCTGGGCCGCCGCGGCCTGGAGCCCTCGGCCGGCGCCAAGTTCGGCCTGGCGATGGTGCAGCTGGGCGCGGGCTTCCTGGTGCTGGTGGCCGGCGCGGTCAGCGGCAACATGACCCCGGTCCTGTTCATCTTCCTGATCTACCTGCTGCACACCACCGGCGAGCTGTGCCTGTCGCCCGTGGGCCTGTCGGCGATGAACCGGCTGGCGCCCTCGCACATGGCCAGCCTGATCATGGGGTCGTGGTTCTTCGCTTCGGCGACCGGCAACTTCGTGGCCGGCATGATCGCGCGCGCCACCGGTTCGGAAGCGGCGTCGGGCGAAGGCGCGGCGCAGCAGGTGGTGCTGGACGTCTATTCGCGCATCGGCTGGATCGCGGTGGCGGTGGGCGTGGGCTTCATCCTGCTCGCGCCTCTCATCAAGAAGCTGATGCACCTTGACACCCTGCGCGATGACGCCGAAGGCTCGGTGGCCGACCACGGCGCGCAGCCCAAGCCGGAAGACGCCAGGCGCATCTGACGCAGCCTGGATGCGATGAAAACGACGGCGGCCCTCGGGTCGCCGTCGTCTTTTTTGGCCCGGCACCGACCAGGCCGCGACGCCCCGGCAGGCCACGTTAGAATGGGGCTTCACCGCGTGAGGACACCCGCATGAGCGCACAGCCCAACCTCGGCATGCAGCCGACCACCTTCGAGAACCCGATGGGGATCGACGGCTTCGAGTTCGTCGAGTTCGCCGCGCCCGCGGGCCAGGCCGACGCGATGCACGCCTACCTGCGCAGCATGGGCTTCAGCGCGGTGGCCCGCCACAAGACGCGGCCGATCACGCGTTACCGCCAGGGCGGGGTCAACTTCCTGCTCAACGAGGATCCCGACTCGTTCGCGGCCGACTTCGCCGCCGCGCACGGCCCGTCCGCCTGCGGTTTCGCGATCCGCTTCCGCAAGCCGGTGGCCGAGGTGTTCGACGTGGTGCTGGGCAATGGCGGCGAGGCGATCACCCACAAGGCCGACAGCCGCGCGATCGATGCGCCGGTGGTCAAGGGCATCGGCGATTGCATGCTGTACCTGGTCGATGCCACTGCCGATGACCTGTACGCCGACTACGTCGCCATCGAGGGCGCGGACCAGGACCCGCAGGGCTTCGGGCTGACCTTCATCGACCACCTGACCCACAACCTCTACTTCGGCAACATGCAGAAGTGGAGCAACTACTACGAGAAGCTGTTCAACTTCCGCGAGATCCGCTATTTCGACATCAAGGGCGCCAAGACCGGCCTGTTGTCCAAGGCGATGACCGCGCCGGACGGCATCGTGCGCATCCCGCTCAACGAATCCTCCGACCCCAAGTCGCAGATCAACGAATACCTCGACGCCTACAAGGGCGAGGGCATCCAGCACATCGCGCTGTTCACCGACGACATCTACGCCACCGTGGAGAAGATGCGCGAGGCGGGCGTGGAGTTCCTCGACACCCCGGATACCTATTTCGAGGTGATCGATGCGCGCGTGCCCAACCACGGCGAGGACGTGGCGCGGCTTGCCCGCAACAAGATCCTGATCGATGCCGACGTCGAGACCAAGCAGCGCAAGCTGCTGCAGATCTTCACCCAGAACGCGTTCGGCCCGATCTTCTTCGAGATCATCCAGCGCAAGGGCAACGAAGGCTTCGGCGAAGGCAACTTCCAGGCCCTGTTCGAGAGCATCGAGCGCGACCAGATGAAGCGCGGCGTGCTGTAAGCCGACGATTCCACGGCCCCTGCATGCAGGGGCCTTTGCGTTCCAGGACTCCAAGATGACCATCGCATCCACCGGCTACCAGTCCGGCTTCGGCAACGAGTTCGCGACCGAGGCGCTGCCCGGCACCCTGCCGCAGGGCCGCAACTCGCCGCAGCGGGTCGCGCACGGGCTGTACGCCGAGCAGCTGAGCGGCACCGCGTTCACTGCGCCGCGCCACCAGAACCGCCGCAGCTGGCTGTACCGCATCCGCCCCGCGGCGATGCACGGCCCGTTTGCGCCGTTCGCGCAGCCGCGGCTGCACAACGACTTCGGCAGCGGCCCGGTCACCCCCGACCAGTTGCGCTGGGATCCGCTGCCGATGCCGGAGGCGCCTGCGGATTTCGTCGAGGGCCTGCTGACGATGGCCGGCAACGGCAGTCCCGCCGCGATGTCGGGCATCGCGGTGCACATGTATGCGGCCAACCGCGACATGCAGGGCCGCTTCTTCTACGACGCCGACGGCGAGCTGCTGATCGTGCCGCAGCAGGGCGCGCTGCACATCGAGACCGAGCTGGGCGTGCTGGACGTGGCGCCGCAGGAAATCGCGGTGATCCCGCGCGGCATCCGCTTCCGGGTGGCGTTGCCGGAAGGCGCCGCGCGCGGCTACGTCTGCGAGAACTTCGGCGCCTTCCTGCGGCTGCCGGACCTCGGGCCGATCGGCAGCAACGGCCTGGCCAACCCGCGCGACTTCCTGTCCCCGCATGCGGCCTACGAGGACGAAGAGGGCGAGTTCGAGCTGATCGCCAAGTTCCAGGGCCACCTGTGGCACGCGGACATCGGCCATTCGCCCCTGGACGTGGTCGGCTGGCATGGCAGCCACGCGCCGTACAAGTACGACCTGCGCCGCTTCAACACCATCGGCTCGATCAGCTACGACCACCCGGACCCGTCGATCTTCCTGGTGCTGACCTCGCCCAGCGACACCCCCGGCGTTGGCAACCTGGACTTCGCGATCTTCCCGCCGCGCTGGCTGGTGGCGCAGGACACGTTCCGCCCGCCGTGGTTCCACCGCAACATCGCCAGCGAGTTCATGGGCCTGATCGACGGCGTGTACGACGCCAAGGCCGAGGGCTTCGCGCCCGGCGGCGCCAGCCTGCACAACTGCATGACCGGCCACGGCCCGGATGCGGCCACCTTCGACAAGGCCAGCAGCGCCGACCTGTCGCGGCCGGACGTGATCGCCGACACCATGGCCTTCATGTTCGAGACCCGCGCGGTCATCCGCCCTACACGCGAGGCGCTGGAGGCCGCCCACCGGCAGCGCGATTACCAGGCGTGCTGGGCGGGCCTGGCCAGGCACTTCAAGCAGGACTGACGCCTCAACCGCCGACCAGCCGCATTCGCGGCCGCGTCGTTTCCCCGTCCGCCGCCTCCTGCCGGAACGCCTGCTCCAGTGCCGGCAGCGCGTCCTCCGGCACCACCTCGCGCAGGCGGGCCATGATCCGCTCGCCGAAGCTTGCGCTGGTGAGCCGGTGCAGCGCCTGCGCTGCTTCCAGCAGCAGCGCCAGCAGGTCGTGCGGATCGCTGCAGCTCTGAAGCCGCGCCTTGAGGTCCACCGCGTCCGGATGGCGCTGCAGCTGCAGCATGTCGATGACGTACAATTTGGCCGCCACCAGCGAGCGGCGCTGGCGACCGGCGGCCACACCGGCACTGCTGGGCGCGATGGTGGCGGGTGGGGCGGACGCGGAGGCTTGGCTGGGCGGCGCGCGCACCGATCCGGCGCGCGCCTGCACGGCATCGGTAGACGCGCGTAGCAGGCCGCTCAGCGCGCTGCCCACGCCCGTGGCGGCGAGGACCGCGCGGGCGTGATCGCCACACCGGCGCGCCCATCCTCGAGGTAGCGCTCGCGCAGCAGACGCTCGATGCTGGGCAATGCCTCGCTGCCCAGCAGCCCGACCAGCTCATTCAGGCTGCGGCGTCCGTCGGCCAGGATCAGGATGCGGCGATCGGCGAGGCTGAGGTTGGCATCGCGCGCGGACTGCAGCGCAGCGTGGGCCCGCGTGGTCTTGTGCAGCAGCATGGCATCGCCCCCGGTTCCAGCGCGCATGCTCATCCGCGCCGATTGCATCGGCATGACCGCCATGCGACACGCCGGATGCCCGGGGTTCGGGTGGCAGGGCGAGCGCCACCCCGGCAGGCGCGCTACGTCGGGGGCTGTTCCGGTTCGCCGCAGCCGACCGGATCGCCGGCCGGGCGGCCATCGACGGTCCCGCAGTCCGGCAGCGGCGGGCGTTGCGCCATGTGCAGCGCCAGCGCCGCCTTCGCCATGAGGTGGGCGCCGATCGGCGCGGTGATGAACAGGAAGGCGGTGATCAGCAGCTCGCGTGGCTGCGGATCGGTACCGACGATGGCGTGGTAGCCGATCGACGCCACCAGCACCGAGCCGACGCCCAGGGTGCTGGCCTTGGTCGGTGCATGCAGGCGCTTGTAGAACTCCGACAGCTTCAGCAGCCCGTACGAGCCGAGCAGGATGAAGAAGCAGCCGAACGCCAGCAGCGCGACCAGCAGGATGGCGAGGAGCCAGCTCATTCGACGATGTCCCGGCGGATCACGTACTTGCTCAGCACCACCGTGCTGACGAAGCTGAGCATCGCGATGATCAGCGCCACCTCGAAATAGACCGCGGTGCCCAGGTGCATGCCGAACAGGATCAGCAGGGCGATGCTGGCCACGTTGAGCGTGTCCAGCGCCAGCACGCGGTCGGGCACGGTGGGGCCTCGCAGCAGGCGTACCAGCGCCATCAGCACCGCGATCGAAACGACCACCATCGAGGCCACCACCGCCATCCCGACCAGTGCCTGAGGCGTCACGGGAAGATCTCCAGCAGCGGCCGCTCGTAGCGCTGCTTGATGTCGCGCACGATGGCATCGGCGTTGCCCATGTCCAGCACGTGCACCAGCAGGAAGCGGCGGTCGTCCGACAGCTCCGAGGACACGGTGCCGGGGGTCAGGGTGATGAAGCTGGTGAGCGCGGCGATGCCGTGGATGTTGCGGATCTCCAGCGGGATCCAGACGAACCCCGGGCGCAGCTTTTCCTCCGGGCCGAGGACCTGGCGGGCCACAGTGAAGTTGGCGACCACCATGTCCCGCAGCAGCACCAGCGCCAGCCGCGGCACGCCGTGCAGGCGGCCGAAGCTGGCGAACTCGCGGTCCAGCCGCGCCGCGAACGGCGGCACCACCAGCGCCAGCAGCAGCGCCATCGCCAGCGTGCCGCGGTCGACCGAATCGTTCATCAGCAGCCAGAAGCCGAACACGATCATGCTGAGCAGCGGCGAGGGCAGCCAGCGCGAGCGCCAGTTGAGCGGCATGTCAGGGTTTCCTCACGAGCGTGGGTTCGGCGCGCAGCTGCTGCACGTACGCACCCGGCGAGGCCAGCTGCTCGGCGCTGGCGCGGGCGTAGTCCAGCAGCGGGGCGGCGGCAATGGTCATGGCGATGCCGTAGCCCACCAGCAGCAGGGTGCCGGCGGTCTCCAGCGGGCGGCTTGGCGCCTTGGCCATGTCGTCGGCGGCCTCGTAGGCGGCCAGCGCGCCGCGCGGTGCATCCGGCCACGGCTCGGTGCGCCAGAACAGGCGGGTGAAGGCGCGCGCGAGGCCGACCAGCATCAGGAAGCTGCTGGCCAGCAGCAGCCACCAGACCCAGGTGGTGGCCGGGGCCGGGGTCGCCTCCATCAGCAGCAGCTTGCCGATGAAGCCGGACAGCGGCGGCAGGCCCGCGAGCGACACCGCCACCACCAGGAACAGGATCGCCGGCATGGTGCGGCCGGGCAGCTCCGAGACCAGGTCCTTGCGGTCGCTGGCATCGCCGCGCCGCCGGCGGATCAGGTCCGCCAGCAGGAACAGCGCGGCGCCGGCAAAGGTGCTGTGCACCAGGTAGTACAAGCCGGCGGCGATCGTGCCCGGGGTGTCCAGCGCGAAGGCGATGAACAGCGTGGCCGCCGAACACACCACCAGGTACGCCGCCAGCGTGCGCAGCCTGCGCTCGGCGAGCGCGCCCAGCGATGCCAGCGCAAGCGTGATCCCGCCCAGCACCAGCAGCGCCGGCCATGCGAATCCGTCCAGCGGGCCGTCGGCGCCGAAGCTGAGGTGTCCGAAGCGCAGCACCGCGTACAGCCCGACCTTGGTCATGATCGCGAACAGCGCGGCCACCGCCGCCGGCGCGTAGGTATAGGTCGGCGGCAGCCACAGGTACATCGGCAGCAGCGCCGCCTTGCCGCAGAACACCACCAGCAGGATCCCCGCCGCGGCCTGCACCAGCGCGACGTCGGCGCCCTGCAGCTGCGACACCCGCACCGCCATCTCGGCCATGTTGAGGGTACCCAGCAGGCCGTACAGCAGGCCGAGCGCGATCAGGAACAGGGTCGATGCGGCGATGTTGAAGGCGACGTAGTGCAGGCCCGCGCGTATCCGCTTGCCGCGCCCGGCGCTCAACATCAGGCCATACGAGGCGATCAGCAGGATCTCGAAGAACACGAACAGGTTGAACGCATCGCCGGTGAGGAAGGCGCCGTTGAGGCCCATCAGCTGGAACTGGAAGAACGCATGGAAGTGCGGCGCGCGACGGTCCCAGCCGGCGCAGGCATGCAACAGGCAGGCCAGGCCCAGCAGCTGCGCGACCACCACCATCAGCGCGGACAGGCGGTCGACCATCAGCGCGATGCCCAGCCGCGCCGGCCAGTCGCCGAGCAGGTAGACCGCGATGTCGCCGCCGGAGGCATCGCGCAGCATCAGCAGCGAGACCGCCAGCATGGCCATCATCGACGTCCACGCCACCACCCGCTGCGGCAGGATGCCGAAGCGGCGGTGCTCGAAGAACAGCACGGCCGCCGCGGCGAACAGCGGGATCAGGATCGGCAGCAGCGGCAGGTGGTTCATGGGCCCGCCCCCGGCGCCGCGTCGTCGTCACTGCGTCGCCGCGCCAGCGCGCGCGCGTGGCGGCGCTGCTCGCGGGCGAGGAAGCGGCGTTCGGCCTCGCGGCCATCGACATGGTCGCTGCCCAGATCGCCGCGGCTGCGGATCGCCAGCACGATCGCCACCGCGGTCATCGCGAACGAGATCACGATCGCGGTCAGCACCAGCGCCTGCGGCAGCGGGTCGCTGTAGTGCGCAAGGGTGGGCGCGACCCCGTCGCGCAGCACCGGCGGCTTGCCGACGACCAGGCCACCGGCGGCGAAGATCAGCAGGTTGGTGGCGTAGGTCAGCAGGGTCAGGCCGAGGATCACGTCGAAGCTGCGCGCGCGCAGCAACAGGTAGATGCCGGCGCTGGTGAGGATGCCGATGGCGCTCGCGATCGCCAGTTCCATCAGCACTGCTCCCCGGTCGCGCTGGACAGGGTGCCCGGCTGTACCACGCCATGGCGCGAGGCGACGGTGCGCGAGGGCTTGATCGTGCCCAGCATGGAGAGGATCAGCATCACCCCGCCGAAGACGGTGAGGTAGACCCCGGTGTCGAACACCAGCGCGCTGGCCAGCGGCACGTTGCCGATCAGCGGGATCCACGGTTCGGCGTGGCCGGAAGTCAGGAACGGCAGGCCGAACAGCAGCGAGCCGGCGCCGCCGACGCCGGCCACGATCAGGCCGATGCCAATGCTGCGGACATAGTCGAAGCCGAACCGCGATTCGACCGAAACCGCGCCCTGGATCACGTACTGGATCAGCAGCGGGACCGCCAGCACCAGCCCCGCGATGAAGCCGCCGCCGGGCGCGTTGTGCCCGCGCAGGAACAGGAACACCGACACCGTCAGGGTCAGCGGGAACATCATCTGCGCAAGGTCGGCCGGCACCGGCAGCTTGACCGGGCCACCCGCCATCAGCCGGTCGGGAGCCAGCCGCGCCCGCCGCAGCAGCGCGTGCACGATCAGCGCGGCGATCGCGAACACGGCGATCTCGCCGAAGGTATCGAAGCCGCGGAAGTCGACCAGGATCACGTTCACCACGTTGCGCCCGTAGGCTTCGGGCAATGCGCGCTCGAGCATCCCGGCGCTCGCGGGATCGGCGATGGTGCGGGTCATCGCCGCATAGGCAAGCGTGGCCACCCCAAGCCCGGCGACCAGCGCCACCACCACGTCGCGCGTCTTGCGCAGCGGCGCGCGTTCCGGCGGCGCGCGCGACGGCAGGTAGTGCAGCCCCAGCAGCAGCAGCGCCAGGCTGACCATCTCCACCAGCAGCTGGGTGAGGGCCAGGTCCGGCGCCGACAGCAGGGCGAAGGTCATGCTCACCACCAGGCCCACGCCGCCCATCACGATCAGCGCGAGCAGGCGCTGCCGGTGCAGGCGCACGGTGTAATAGGTGCAGGCGGCGAGGATGATCCACAGGCCCCAGCCGACCAGTGGCAGCGGTTGCGAGGCGCCAAGGTCCAGCGCCAGCGGCCTCGACAGGAAAGGCGCGGCGCCGGCGACCACCGCCGCCAGCACCAGCAGCAGCAGGCTGCGCTGCAGGCTGCCGTTGGCGATCGCGTCGGTGAAGCGGTCGGCCAGCCGGTACAGCGCTTCCATGTTGAGCTTGAACAGGTGGCGCGCCAGCGAGCGGCGCACGATCGCATGCAGGTCCAGCAGCCGGCGAAGCCCGAAGTACAGCGCGATGCCGCCGACCACCCCGGCCAGGCTCATTAGCAGGGGCTGGTTGATGCCGTGCCAGATCGCGAGGTCGAACTGCGGCGCGGCCGGGCCGAGGGTGTCGCGCACCGCCACCTCCAGCGGCACCTGCACGGTCAGCGCGGGCAGCATGCCCACCGCCAGGCAGCCGGCCACGAGCACCGCCACCGGCGCCTGCATCCAGACGGGTGGCTCGTGCGGCGGCTTTTCCAGACCGCGCGGCCCGTTGCCGAAGAAGGTGTCATGCACGAAGCGCAGGCTGTAGGCGACGCCAAGGATCCCGGCCAGGATGGCGGTGCCGGTCACGAACAGGTCCATCCCGTCCTGGGCCTCCACCTGCAGCGCCTCGGCGAAGAACATTTCCTTGGACAGGAAGCCGTTGAGCAGCGGGATGCCGGCCATCGCCAGCGAGGCCACGATCGCCAGCGCGCTGGTCCACGGCAGGTAGCGCCGCAGGTTGCCGAGCAGGCGCATGTCTCGGGTGCCGGTTTCGTGGTCGATGATGCCGGCGGCCATGAACAGCGAGGCCTTGAAGGTGGCGTGGTTGAGGATGTGGAACAGTCCGGCGACCACCGCCATCGGCGTGGACAGGCCGAACAGCAGGGTGATCAGGCCGAGGTGGGAGATCGTCGAGTAGGCGAGCAGGCCCTTGATGTCGTGCTGGAAGATCGCGAACCACGCGCCCACCAGAAGGGTGGTCGCGCCGACCACGGTGACCACCACGAAGAACAGGTCGGTGCCGGCCAGGACCGGGTGCAGGCGCGCCAGCAGGAACACGCCCGCCTTCACCATCGTCGCCGAGTGCAGGTAGGCCGAGACCGGGGTGGGCGCGGCCATGGCGTGCGGCAGCCAGAAGTGGAACGGGAACTGCGCGCTCTTGGTGAACACGGCCGCCAGCACCAGCGCCAGGATCGCCGGGTAGTGCTTACTGGCGCGAATGGCATCGCCGGCGGCAAGCACCGCGTCCAGCTCGTAACTGCCGACCACGCGCCCGATCAGCAGCACCCCGGCCAGCAGCGCCAGCCCGCCGGCGCCGGTCACGGCCAGCGCCATCCGCGCGCCCTGCCGCGCCTCTTGCTGGTGCGTCCAGAACCCGATCAGCAGGAACGAACTGATGCTGGTCAGTTCCCAGAACACCACCAGCAGCAACAGGTTGCCGGCCAGCACCAGGCCCAGCATCGCGCCCATGAAGAGCAGCAGGAAGGCATAGAAGCGCGTGGCGCTGTCGCGCGGCGACAGGTAGTAGTGGGCGTACATCACCACCAACGCGCCGATGCCCAGCACCATGCCGGCGAACATCCAGGCCAGGCCATCCAGCCGCAGCGAGACGTTGAGGCCGGCCTGCGGGATCCACGCCCACGCCGTGCGTGGGGTCTCGCCCGCGAGCACCGCCGGGGTCAGCAATGCCAGCACCACCAGGCCCAGCAATGGCGCCAGCGCCGCGAGCCAGGCCGCGCGTTTACGCGAAAGCCGGGGTTGCAGCGCGATCAACGCCGCCGACAGGAACGGCAGTGCAAGCAGGAGTTCGAGCATCGTGCTCCGGAGTCGTGGACGGGCCGCGGCGCGCGCGATGGCAGCCCATCATAGCCGACGCGGGCGGCCCGCCGGCTGCGCTCAGCGCGGCGGGCGCACCACCAGCAGGTCGGTGCCGACGGTTTCCAGCAACCGGTCGGCGACGCTGCCGATCAGCCTGTCGAGCAGCGCCGAGCGGCCGTGCGCCGCGATCACGGTGAGGTCGACGCTGGTCTCGCGCGCATGCTCGCGCAGCATCCGTACCGGCCCGCCGAGCTGGACCTGCGGCGTCCAGCGCCCGGCATCGCCGCCGAGCGCCTGCACCAGGTGCTGGCGGGCCTCGGCATCGGCCTGCTGGCTGGCCACGTCCAGCGCCTGCGCGCGCGGGCCGTCGTCCAGCGACAGCGTGCTCAGCGGGACTTCATAGCCGTGCACCAGGTCGCGGGCCCCGGCGTCGTCGAACCAGGCATTGGCGAGCCGCAGCGCGGCGGTCGCCGGCTGCGAGTAGTCGCTGGCCACCGCGACATGGCGGTAGGGACCGCGCACGCGGTCGTGCACCGCCAGCACCGGCACCGGCGAATGCCGCGCCAGCCAGCGCAGGGTCGAGCCGGGATCCATGCGCATGGCGACTTCGCTGCGCGAGGTGCCGGTGATGATCAGGCCGCAGCCCGCCTCGCTGGCGGCCTCGATCGCCGCCGGCCCGGGCTTGCCCACCACCACCCGCACCTCGCCCTGCACGCCGAGTTCCCGAAGCTGCGCCTCGGCGAGCTGCCGCACCAGGTCCAGCGGCGTCTGCGGCGGCGCTGCGTCGTCGCCGGGATCGGCATCGGCGCGGCGGTTGGGTAGGCTGAACTCGCCATCGGCCGCCATCGCGACCAGCAGCACCAGCCGGGCCTGCCAGTGCCGCGCCAGTTGCACGGCGCGGTCCAGCGCGCGGTCTGAGCGGGCGGACAGGTCGGTCGCCAGCAGGAGGGAAGCGGGCTTGGCGGGAATGGCCATGGGCATCGTTCGCTGCGGATGGAGCGCCAGTTTAGCCGCTGCGCCGCCGCTATCCTGTGCCGATGCACAGCTCCCGCACCGCACTGGTGTTCGGCGCCAGCGGCCAGATCGGGCAGCCGCTCCTGGCGCGCCTGCGCGGCGAGGGCTGGAAGGTGCTGGCGGTATCGCGGCAGGCGCATGCGGATGGCGACGGCCTGCGCTGGCTGCGCGGCGAGTTGGCGCATCCGCCGCCATTGCCGTCTGCAGTCGATGCCATCTTCAGTTGCGGACCGCTGGATCACTTCGCGCGCTGGGCCGCGACCAGCGGCGTCGTGACGCCGCGGATCGTCGCCTTCGGCTCGACCAGCGTGCACAGCAAGCAGGCATCCGACGATCCCGCCGAGCGCGCGCTTGCCCTGCGCTTGCAGCAGGCGGAAGCCGCCCTGTTCGCGGCCGCCGCGGCGCAGGGCAGCGCCGCCACGGTGCTGCGGCCGACCCTGGTCTACGGCGCCGGCCGCGATGCCAGCCTGAGCAGGATCGTGGCGATCGCGCGGCGCCTTGGCGGCGTGGCGCTGCCGGCCAATGCCCGTGGGCTGCGGCAGCCCGTGCACGTGGCGGACCTGGCGGACGCCGCCGTCGACGCACTGGACGCCGCTGATGCCAGCGGCCAGGGCTACGACCTGCCCGGTGGCGAAACCCTGAGCTACGACGCCATGGTCCGCCGGGTGTTGTCCTGCCAGCAGCCGCCGCTGCGCCTGTGGCAGGTCCCGCGTCCGCTGTTCAGCGCGGCGCTCGGACTGGCACGCGTCGGCGGCATGGCGCGCGACTTCGGTGACGCGGCGGTGCGGCGCATGGGCGAGGACCTGGTGTTCGACGCCACCCCGGCGCGGCGCGACTTCGGCTATGCGCCGCGACCGTTCGCCCCGACCGCCGCGATGTTCGGCTGACTACAGTTCCTCGGCGGGCGGCAAGGGCCGCTGGCGCACTCCGGCACGCAGCGCCACCGCCAGTACGCCACCCAGCACCATCGCCCCGCCGAGCCAGAGCGCGGGCCCGGGCCGGTCGCCCCAGAACACGATACCCAGCAGCACCGCCAGCACGGGCGTCAGCAGCAGGTAGGGCGTGACCGTGGCCACCGGATGCCGCTGTACCAGCCAGTAGAAGACGCCGTGGCCGAGCAGCGAGGAGAACACGGCCGCATACGCCGCGCCGCCCCATGCCACCCAGCTGGCCTCGCGCAGGGACGGGATGGCGCCGGGCTCGAACAGCGCGCTGATCGCCAGCAGCGGCAGCACGCTGAGCACCGCGGTCCAGCCCTGCTGGTCGATCATGCCGATCCCCTTCAGGCCGCGCATCAGCACCGTTCCCAGCGCCACCAGGAACGAGGAGCCGACCATCACCAGCAGCGCGGCGGGGCGCTCGAGCACCATCGGGTCGAAGCCCAGCACCAGCACGCCGGCAAAGCTGATCGCCACCCCCAGCCCGGTGCGCCAGCCGAAGCGTTCGCCCAGCAGCCACCACGCCAGCACCACCGCCATCGGCACGTAGACCTGGGTCACGATCGCCGGCGAGGACAGGTTCCCGGCCAGCTTGAGCGCCAGGAAACTGGTGCCGAAATGCAGCACGCCATTGAGCATCGCCACCGTGAACAGCCGGCCCCACTGCGGGCGCGGGGGCAGCTTCAGGAAGCCCACCAGCAGCAGCGCCAGCAGGCCCATCCGCATCGCGGTGAACAGGAACGGCGGCACCTCGCGCAGCGCGTGCGCGGAGGTCAGGAAGTTCACCGCCCAGAACATGCAGATGAGCAGGACCAGGGCGAGGTCGCGCCCGTGCAGGCCGTGGGGAGTCATGCGGTTCCGATGCGGGCGTGGCCCGCGCGTGTGCTACCAGCGCCAGCCCAGGCGGCGGTAGAGCTTGGAGAGCACCCAGGCCGGCCCGACCAGCAGGTACTTCAGGTCGGTCAGGAAGCTCGGCTTCTTGCCCTCGTAGAGCTTGCTGTGGCCGACGAACTGGGCGATCCACGCCACAACGAACACGCCCAGCGCCAGCTTGAACAGGCCCGGCGTCCCCAGCTGGTCGTGCAGCCAGCGCGTCAGCCAGGCCATCGCCACCAGCACCGCCAGCATGCCGAAGCCGATCGCTCGCGAGGCGCGGTAATAGAACAGCCATGCGCCGAACATCGCCAGCGCCGCCCACACCCCGGCGCGGAACCAGGTGCCCGGCGCCGGGATGCACCACAGCAGCGCAATCACGCTCCACAGGATCAGCGGCACCGCGATCACGTGGATGCGCTGGTTGGTGGCGTTGCGATGGTCACCCGAATAGTGCGCGAACCACGTGTCGATCGCGCGCTGCCCGCCCGGGGAATCCATGCCTGCGTTCATTTCGCCTCCGCGCCCATGCGTGCGCAGAGCATAGCGCAGCGGCGCCGATGCCTTCAGTCCAGCCGCAGCTCCGCCAGCCGTTCCAGCGCCTCGGCGTAACGGGCGCGGGTGCGCTCGATGACCTCGGGGGGAAGCTGCGGTCCGGGCGCGGTCTTGTCCCAGTCCAGCGTCTCCAGGTAGTCGCGCACGATCTGCTTGTCGTAGCTGGGCGGGCTGCTGCCGAGGGCGTATTCGTCCGCCGGCCAGTAGCGCGATGAATCCGGCGTCAGCGCCTCGTCCATCAGGTACAGCGTGCCATTGGCATCGGTACCGAATTCGAACTTGGTATCGGCCAGGATGATCCCGCGCTGCGCGGCGTAGTCGCGCGCGAACGCATACAGCGCCAGCGTCGCGTCGCGCACCTGTTCGGCGCGTTCGCGGCCGACCAGCGCCACCGCGGCGGCGAAGTCGATGTTCTCGTCGTGGTCGCCGACCGCCGCCTTGGTCGACGGGGTGAAGATCGGCGCCGGCAGCTGCTGCGCCTGCTGCAACCCGGCCGGCAGCCGGATCCCGCTGACTTCGCCGGTGCGCTGGTAGTCCTTCCAGCCGCTGCCGATGATGTAGCCGCGGGCGATGCATTCCACCGGCACCGGCGTCAGCTTCTTCGTCACCACCGCGCGCCTGGCGTACAGCGCCGGATCCACGCCGGCCGGCAGCACCGAGGCGACGTCGATCCCGGTCAGGTGGTTGGCGATGATGTGCGCAGTCTTGTCGAACCAGAAATTGCTGATCTGGCAAAGCATCTCGCCCTTGCCGGGGATCGGGTCGGGCAGCACCACGTCGAACGCGCTCAGGCGGTCGGTGGCGACCATCAACAGGTGACCGTCGCCGAGGTCGAACACGTCGCGGACCTTGCCGCGGTGGACCAGGTTGAGGCCGGGCAGGTCGGACTGCAGCAGGGTGGTGGGCATGCGCGCGGGCTGGGGGCGTGGGGTACCAGTTTAAGGCCGGCCGCGGCGGCGTGGCCTGTAGAATCGCCGCATGGGCAGGCGCTGGTATGGAAAATTCTTCGGGCTCATCGCCGGCTGGCTGCTGCTCCGTCATCCGGCGGGCGCGGTGCTCGGGCTGCTGGTGGGCCACGCCTTCGACGCGGACTGGTTCACCACCGCGCGGGAGAACCCGTACCGCGTGTTCGGACTCACCGCCGATGCCAGCGACGCCGAGGTCGACCAGGCATACCGCCGGCTGATCAGCCAGTACCACCCGGACCGCGTCGAGGGCGCCGCGCCTGAGCTGCGGCAGCAGGCCGAGGCCCGTGCGCGCGAGCTCAACGCCGCCTATGACCGCATCAAGCAACTGAGGAAGCAGTGAGCATGGCCGTGCATCGCCCCGCCCCGGTGATCGCCCCCTCGATCCTGTCCGCCAACTTCGCGAAGCTGGGCGAGGAGGTCGACGCGGTGCTTGCCGCGGGGGCCGACTGGGTGCACTTCGACGTGATGGACAACCATTACGTGCCCAACCTGACCATCGGCCCCTTGGTGTGCGAGGCGCTGCGCAAGCACGGGGTCACCGCGCCGATCGACGTGCACCTGATGGTGGAACCGGTGGACCGCATCGTCCCGGATTTCGCCAGCGCGGGCGCCTCGATCATCAGCTTCCACCCGGAGGCCTCGCGCCACGTGCATCGCACTATCCAGCTGATCAAGGGCGCGGGCTGCCAGGCCGGGCTCGTGCTCAACCCGGCGACCCCGGTCGCGGTGCTGGACCACGTGCTCGAGGAGCTCGACCTGGTCCTGCTGATGTCGGTGAACCCGGGCTTTGGCGGGCAGGGGTTCATCCCGTCCACGCTCGACAAGCTGCGCGCGGTGCGCGCGCGGATCGACGCGCTGGGCAAGCCGATCCGGCTGGAAATCGATGGCGGGGTCAAGCCCGGCAACATCGGCCAGATCGCCGCGGCCGGCGCCGATGCGTTCGTGGCCGGCAGCGCGATCTTCGGGCAGCCGGACTACGCCAGCGTCATCAGCGACATGCGCGCCGCGATCGGCGACGCCTGCGGCTGACGCCCGCCTGCGTCAGTCCGCGCCGCGCGCCGGGTTCGGCAACAACCCGCCGGCGTACCTGCGCCGCAGCAGCACGGTCTGCACGGCCAGCACGGCGCCGATGCCAAGCGCCACCCAGGCCGCGACCTCGGCGCCCGCAAGATCGCTGTCGGACTGCCTGACCCACACCGCCACCAGCGCCCACAGCGCGGCCAGCACGTAGTCGATGTTGCCGCGCATGCGCAGGTTCATGTACAGCAGCACCGCCGCGGCCAGCCCGAACAGCGCCAGGCTCCAGCCCAGCATCTGGGTGGTCGAGGCCAGTTCGTAGGCCACGATCACCTGCGCGAGGTTGAGGAAGCTCGCCAGCGTCAGCCAGCCCGCGTGCAGCGACAGCGGCGCCCACGCCCACAGCCATTGGCCCTCCTGCGGGGTACAGTCGTGCGAGAGGATCATCGCGCAGCGGGTCATGCACGCGGTGGCGCCAACGATCACCGCCAGGCACAGCCAGAACTGCCCCATCGAGAACAGCGGCATCCACGCGGTGGTCAGCAGGAAGCCGGCCGCGGCCCACGGCGCGATCCGCGACAGGGTGTCGTCGCGGCGACGGTTGCCGGTCAGCTGCCAGCCGGCGTAGACCAGGTCGAGCAGGAAGATCAGGCCCCAGATCGAGAACGCATAACCGGACGCGACCAGCAGGGTCGGATAGCGGTCCGACATGGTGCCGTTGTCGGGACCGAAGGAGCCGGTGTTGGACAGCCAGGCCACCGCTGGCATGGCGAGGGCGGCGAGCAGGACGAGCAGGCGCATGGGCGTCTCCAGGTGATCCGCCGGGAGTCTTGCCAGCCGCCCGCGACGCCGGAGTGAAACGGCGGCTGAACAGAACGGGATGCATGACTTCCTACCCATGTGATCTATCGGCATGGTGTTGTACATTACCAACACACCAAATCACACAGCAGGAGAGACACCATGTACCGCACCCCGTCCATCCACCGCCACCCGCAGGCCGCCGTGGAGACCGGACGCGGCGTCGATTCGGGCGGCACCGAAGCGCGCAGCGGTTACCGCAACCTCGTCCGCCGCGAGCGCGACTTCGGCGTCGGCTACGGTCGCAGCAGCGGCTACGCCAGCCCCCGCAGCTACAGCGTGCCGCAGGCCGCCTACTTCCGTTGCCGTTGAGTTCCCTGCCGCCGGCCGGGTCGCGCCTCCCCCGCGGCCTGGCCGGACCGGCATCCGCGGCGAGGTTGCCAAGCGGTTAGACGCGGCCTCAACACCGGGATCGCTACCGTGGGCCATTCCCCACTCAGGACGCCCCGATGTCGATGATCCCGCACAACACCTTGGTGGTCGTGGCCGATGGCCGCGCCGCACGCCTGTTTCGCAACCAGGGCGACGAGTCCGCGCTGAAGCTGCACCAGACCGAGCTGCTGGACACGTCCGACGCGCTGGATTCCGGCCCTTCCGGCAGCCAGCCGCGCGACAACGACGTCGGCGAGGCCGCCTTCGTGAAGGTGCTGGCCGACCGCATCAACCGCTCGGCGCTGCGCAATGGCTTCGACCACATCGTGCTGGTCGCCGACCCGAGCACCCTGGGCGAGATCCGCAAGCAGCTGCACAAGGAAGTCGACGCGCGGATGATCGCGGACGTGGCCAAGGACTGGACCAACACCCCGCTGGACCAGATCGAGAAGGCCCTGCACGACCTGCGGGTGGCCTGACCCTTCAGCGCGCGCGGCAGTCGGGCGCCGGGTGCGCGCGGCTGCCGGCGACGCAGGGCACGAACCCGGCCAGGCCGGTGATGCGGCGCTCGTCGCCGCGCGCGACCGCGAACTGGCGCAGCGGCCGGCTGCAACCGGCTGCGGCGCAGTACGCCGGATACAGGGTGTAGTGGCAGGCGCCGGAGGCGCTGGCGATGCAGCGGAAGCGGGCGATCCCGTCCTCCGCCACGATGTCGCTCCGCAAGGCATCTCCGGTCGCTCCGCCGATGCGGTGCGACCAGTTCTCGGCGCCGAGCGAGCAGCCGGAAAGGGCGAGCAGGAATTGCGCGAGTGCTATCAACTTGGACATGGGGCCTCCTGCTACATGTGCTTGAACAGGGTCATGAACGGCTGGCTGACCGTCAGTGTCTCGGGGCGGTGTTTCAGGCGCACGGTGCCGCGCCCGGACTCGTCGCGGACGATGCCCGCGATCGCCTTGAGGTTGACGATGGTGCCGCGGTGGATCTGCTTGAAGGTGTGCGGGTCAAGCCGCGGCAGCAGTTCCCGCAGCGAGCTGCGCAGCAGGGCTTCGCCCTCGGCGGTGACGACGGTGGTGTACTTGCTGTCGGCCTGGAAATAGGCGACATCCTCGACCAGCACCAGCCGGGTTTCGCGGCCTGCGCTGGCGGTGAGCCAGGTCAGCGGCTCCGGGCTGCCGGCCGGCGCGGGCAATGCGCCAAGCCGCTCCAGCAGCGCGGCCAGCGACGCGGCATCGGCGCTGCCGCCGCGCGCCTGCAGCCGGGCGACGGTGGCCTGCAGCCGATCCGCCTTGACCGGCTTGAGCAGGTAGTCGACGGCGCCGCGCTCGAAGGCATCGATGGCGTACTGGTCATACGCGGTCACGAACACGATGCGGGTGCGCGGGCTGGCCTCGGCCGCCGCCGCCGCCACTTCCAGCCCGGTCAGGCCGGGCATGCGGATGTCGAGGAAGGCGACGTCGGGCGTGTGCTCGGCCAGGGCTTCCAGCGCGCTGGCGCCGTCCTCGCATTCGGCGACGATCCGCAGCGCGGGCCACGCCCGCTGGAGTTCGGCGACGAGCGCGTGGCGCAGGAGTGCTTCGTCCTCGGCCACGATGCAGGTGGCGGTGGCGGTGGCGGGGCTGGCATCAGACATGGCGCGCCTCCGTGCCGCGGGCGTCGATGCGCGCCGGCACGCTGATGGTGGCGGCCACGCCGGCGGGGAAGTTGGCCATCACTGCGAGGTTGGCCTCGCCGCCATAGCGCAGGCGCAGGCGTTCGCGCACGTTCTTCAGGCCGATGCCGGTTCCCGCCGTCTTGCCGGTGAAACCGTCACCGTCGTCGGCCACCGTGACCGCCACCTGGCCGTCGTCGCGCCGGGCGCGGATCCACAGGGTGCCGCCACCGGTGCGCGGCTCCAGGCCATGCTTGATCGCGTTCTCCACCAGCGTCTGCAGCATCATCGCCGGCATCGGGGTGGCCCGCAGCGCCTCGGGGATGTCGACCTGGACCGCCAGCCGGTCGCCCATGCGGATCCGCAGGATCTCGAGATAGGCGAGCGCGCGTTCCAGCTCCTCGCCAAGGGTGGACAGGTCATCGCCGGTCGCCGGCAGCGAGCGGCGCAGGTACTGGATTAGGTGGCCGAGCATCGCCTCGGCCCGCGGCGGATCGCTGCTGGCGAGCAGCTGCGCGCTGGCCAGCGTGTTGTAGAGGAAGTGCGGCTCGACCTGGGCGTGCAGCAGGTGCAGGCGCGCCTCGGACAGCTCCTTCTGGGTCGCGGCGTGCGCGGCGCTGGCCTGCTCGCCGCGCCGGCGCTCGCCAATGCGGCGGGTGATCGCGCGGACGATCGCCTCGGCATTCTCGTAGTTGGTGCCGTCGTCGACCAGGAACCAGTCGCTCCACGCCGGGTTCTCGGGTTCGCAGATCAGGGTCACGCGGCCGCTGTCGCCCGCCGGGGTGACGGTGGCCTGCAACTGGTTGCGCGGCTGCCCGAACCACAGCAGCGGGTTCCAGCGCCGCAACGGGTGCTCGCCGTAGGTGCGCGGACGTTCCACCTTGGCCCGTACCTGCAGGCTGTCGCGCGCGCTCTCGATCTGCTGCACGCCGGGCAGCTCGCGCACGGCGGCGTCGAGCAGGTCGAACGCCTCGCCGGCCTCGAACGGGATCTCGACCAGCCGCTTCTGGCGGTTGTCCAGGGTCTCGCGGTTGACCTCGCCGGCGATCAGCCGCACCCGGTTCAGGTGCGAGAACGCGCCGGCGATGACCAGTCCCATGGTCCCGAAGCCGAACAGGATGGCGATGAAGTCCAGCTCGCCGATCAGCGGGATACTGGAGAAAACGCCAATCAGGACCAGGACCGCCAGGCCCCAGGCGATGGCCTTGCGGAGGACGAAGAACAGGCTCTTGAACATGCGGATGGTGCCGTGGTCTTGGGGTGCGGCGAAGGATGCGCGCGGCTTCCGGCCAGTGCCAGCGCCGCGCGACGAACCCCCGGATCTGGCGACGAAGCACGCCGCCCGCCGCCTCAGGGCGGCCCGGTTGCAGTGGCTGGCAGGGCCGCGGCGAGCACCAGCTCCGGCAGGAACCGCTCGAACAGCTGCGCGATGGCCGCCTCCTGCCGTTGCAGGTGGTGCAGGCTGTCGATGAGCTCGTCGCCGCCGCGCGAGAGCCTGCGGGCGATGGCGTGCACGGTGCGGTCAACGCTGGCGCGTTCGCGCATCTCACCCAGCCAGTCGTGCCCAGCCATCCGCGGTGCGATCGCCTGCAGGCGCGGCGGCAGGGCGTCCAGCTGGTCCAGCAGCACGCGATAGACGCGGGCGACGAAGCCGGGCAGCGGCGGCGCGCCGTCGGGGACCGCGTTCCAGCGCGCCCAGTCGCGTGCCAGCAGGTGGTCGAAATACACGTCGAGCACGATTCCGGAAAAGCGCCGGCTGCGACCGCCGAACAGCGCGCGCGCCGCCGCGACCGCCGGGTGCGCATCGGTCAGGCTGTCGATCCGGCGGTGGCGGCGGATCTCGTCGCGCACCGCCGCCGGCCAGGGCAGCGCGTCGACCGGGCCGTGGGCGAAGTCGCCGAGCATCGCGCCAAGGATGGCCGCGTCGGAATGCCGGGCCAGCCAGGCGTGGGCGAGGTGGTTCATCCCCAGGATCGTACGCCCCGCGGTCGCCGTCCCGCCGAGGTCAGGGCCTCTCGCGCAAGCGCAGGTAGCGCGGGAAGCGCGGCGTGCCCTTGGTGGTGAGGCCGTCGTAGCGGAAGGTGATCTGGCTACCGATCGGGGGCGGCGCGGCGCGGTCGGCATCGCGTAGGCCGCTGCCAAGCGCGAAGCGGCGACCGCGCTCGTCCTCGACCAGCAGCGCGCCAACCATGCCCGCGTACTTGCCCTTGCCCGGCTTGTAGCCGACCACTCGCGCCTCCCCGTCGCGGGCCAGCTTGAGCTTGAACAGGCTGCCGCTGCGGCCGCCGCGGTAGGGCGCCAGCGCGTGCTGCAGCATCAGGCCCTCACCGCCAACCGCGACCACCGCGTGCAGGTGTGCATCCAGCGCGGCCCAGCTGGCGAAATGGCGCTGCGGGATCCGTGACAGCGTCGCGGGAGGCGCTGCGCCCAGCAGCGCAGCCAAGCGGCGCGTGCGTTGCGCGAACGGAGCCGGTTCCGCCGGCAGGTCGAAGACCATGAAGCGCATCGCCCGCCACCCAGGATCCGTGAAATCGCCCGCGCGCAGCAGCCCGCTGCCCGCGTCGAACCTGCCCCGGCCCAGCCACAGCTCGCCCTCCATCGCCACCGTCGGCCAGCCGCGGGTGAACCATGCGGGGACGTCGATCCGGTGCCCGGCGCGCGTCCACAACGCCTGGCCGTCCCAGCGCGCACGCACGCCGTCGAGCTTTTCGCTGACCAGGTAGCCGGCCACGTCGACGTGGGCCGGCATGCTGATCGCCAGCATCGGGGGCGGGAGCGCTGCGGGCGACGCGCCAGCGGGGTTGGGCGCTGCACAGGCGCAGGCGAGCAGCAGGGCGAGCAGGAGAGGATGCGGGCGCATGGCGGACTCCGAGGGGTGCCACCACAGCCTCGGGTGTACCGGTGTCCGATGCAGTCAGGACTTGCCGCGGGCGCCGGTCAGACTTCGACGCGGGCGTGCCTCCGGCGCCGCCGCCGAGTTCAACGCGCGCTGGTGGCGTCGCGGAACTCGTTGCGCAGCCAGGTGTCGACCATGCGCTTTTCAAAGCGCAGCAAGTCATCCGAGCGGATCGGCGAGGCGTGGGTCAGGAAGCCCGGATCGCTCAGCCTGCGTTCGCCTTCCACCAGCAGGTTGCCGGCGGCATCGAAGTGGCGGAACTCGACCGTCATCCGTGGGGGATAGATGTCGCGCACGATGCGCGCATCCTGCATGTGCGGATGGCGGAACGGCTCGTATTCGCCGGCGCGGTCGAGGTCGAGGATGGTCAGTTCCAGCCGGTGACCCGGCGGCAGCACCTGCTCCGCGCGGCTGCGCATGTACTCGGCGAGGTCCTTCAGCCAGTTGCCCTCCGCGGCCGCCCAACGGTTGCTGCTGAAGCGGAATTCGGCGAATCCGGCGGGGTCGGCCCACGCCACCGACACCGGGCCCTGCGCCGGCAGGGCGCGCGGCGCCTCGGGCGACAGCATGCCCGTATGTCCACTGGAGGCGCAGCCGGTGGCGCCCGCCAGGGCGGCCATCAGCAGCAGTGACGCGAGGCGGTTCATGGCGATCTCCGCGGGTTTCGTTCCAGTGTGCGCCTGCCCGCGCCGGCAGGCGACACCCGCGGCCCGCTCAGTCAGCCGGCGTTTCATCGCTTCCGGGGGCGCTGTCGAGGAACCACGCCTCGACCGGCCCGCTGAGCTTGTGCGTCATGGGCTGGCCGCGGCGGTCGAGTGCGCGTCCTGCGGCGACCCGCACCCAGCCTTCGCTGATGCAGTACTCCTCGACGTTGGTGCGCTCCACGCCCTTGAAACGGATGCCGATGCCGCGCTCCAGCAACGCGGCATCGTGGAACTTGCTGCGCGGGTCGTTGGACAGGCGGTCGGGCGGGGAGTCGAGCGGGGCGGGCGAGGTGTCGTTGTCCGTCATGGCGTCAGGGTCCGGATGCGGGTGCTAAAGCATAGCCGCTGGCCCGCCCCGCTAGACTGGCCCGATGACCCGCGACCTCGCCCTCGATGCCCTGTTCCACCCGTTCCAGTCCGGCGCGCTGGCCTGGCCTGCGGATGCCGACGTGCTGTTCCTGCGCGCCCGTGAAGGCGCGGCGCTGCACGCGATGCGCGGTGCGCGCGTGCAGGCGACCCAACCGTTCAAGCCGGAGGCCGACCGCCTGCAACGCATCGGCATCGGGCTGCTCGACGAGGACGCGCTGCCGCAAGCCGCGTATGCGCTGGTGCTGGTGCTGCCCCCGCGCCAGCGCGAGGAGGCGCGCGCCCTGCTGGCGCGGGCCTGTGCCGCGGCGGCACCGGGAGGCACGGTGGTGATGTCGGTGGCCAACGACGAGGGCGCGAAGTCGCGCGAGGCCGACCTGCGGCACCTGGCCAGCGAGGTGTCCACGCTGAGCAAGCACCATTGCCGGGTGTGCTGGACGCGGCCGGGCGCGGGCCTTGATGGCGACCTGCTTGCGCGCTGGAAGGAAGCCGACGCGCCGCGCAGGGTCGCCAGCGGTGACCTTGCGGGCGCCGGCTTCCTCAGCCGGCCGGGCGTGTTTGCTTGGGACCGGGTGGATGCCGCCTCGCGGATGCTCGCCGACACATTGCCTGACGACCTGCGCGGGTCGGTCGCGGATTTCGGCGCCGGCTGGGGCTGCCTGGCGCTGCAGGTGCTGGCGCGCTGCCCGCAGGTCACCGCGCTTGACCTGTACGAGGCCGACGCGCGGGCGCTGGCGCTAGCGCGCGCGAACCTGTCCGATGCGCGCGTGCCGGTGCGCTTCCACTGGCACGACGTGGCCGCAGGCGTGCCCGGCCGCTTCGATGCCATCGTCTGCAATCCGCCGTTCCACGCACTGGGCCGCGGCGACCGTCCGGACATCGGCCGCGCCTTCATCGCCGCCGCCGCGGGGGCGCTGGCGCCGGGTGGCCGGCTGTGGCTGGTCGCCAACCGCCACCTGCCCTACGAACAGGCGCTGGGCGAGGGCTTTGCGCAGGTGCGCGAGGTGGCGCAGCAGGGCGGCTTCAAGATCGTGGAGGCGCGCCGGTCGTGAAGCTGGTCAGGCACATCGCCAACCTCGGGTATGGCAGCCGCAAGCAGGTGCAGTGGATGTTCCGCGAGGGGCGCATCACCGATGCAGCCGGCGAGGTGCTTTACGCGGATGATCCCCTCGACCACGACAACGTGCGGGTCGACGGCGAGCCGCTGGATCCGGGGCCCGGACTGCTGCTGATGCTCCACAAGCCGGTCGGCGTAACCTGCTCGAGCAAGGATCCGGGACGCATCGTCCACGACCTGCTGCCGCCGCGCTTCCGGCTGCGCAACCCGGCGCTCTCCACGGTCGGCCGGCTCGACCGCGACACCTCCGGCCTGCTGCTGCTGACCGACGACGGCCAGTTGCTGCACCGGATCATCTCGCCGAAGTCGAAGCTGCCGAAGGTCTACCTCGCCGCGCTGGCCAATGAACTGCGTGGCGACGAGGGCGCGCTGTTCGCCAGCGGCACGCTGATGCTGGACTCGGAAACCACGCCGTTGCTGCCGGCGCAGCTCGAGGCGCTGGACCTGCGCCATGCGCGCCTGACCCTGCACGAGGGGCGCTACCACCAGGTGCGGCGGATGTTCGCGGCGGTCGGCAACCACGTTGTGGCATTGCATCGCGAACGCGTGGGCGGGTTGACGCTAGGCGCGCTGCCTGAGGGGCAGTGGCGGGCATTGGGCGAGGACGATCGCGCGAGATTGTTTGCAGGCGGCTGACTGCGACCCGGGAATGGTTCATCGCTGCGAAGCCGCCACCGGGGCATCACTGCTGCTCGGCTCCTGCGAACATCCTGTTCGAGTCGCCGCCGCAGGCCATCCATGGCCTGCTTTCCGCAGTCACGCCCCGGCAGCGGCTTCGTGGTGGCGGTCTCAGGATTCGTCGGACAGCAGCTTGCGAAATCCGTCGAGGCCGAGTGCCTGCACGGTCGCGATGTTGCGCTCGATGATCGCGTCGGGTTCCGGATAGGCCGCTACCGCGCGATCCACGCTGTCCTCGCGCAACAAGTGCAGGATCGGGTGCGGCGCTCGGTTGGTCAGGTTCTCGGCGTCTTCGGGCGCGGTGCCTGCAAACTGGTAGTGCGGGTGGAAGCTGGCGACCTGCAGCACGCCGTCGAGTTCCAGCGCCTCGAGCAGGGCATCGGCACCGTCAAGGAAGTCGTTGTAGTCGAGGAAATCGGTGAGCACCTGCGGGTGCACCAGCAGGGTGGTGTCGATCTGCTCGGCGGGCGTGTCGCGCAGCCGCGCCATTTCCTCGCCGAGCTCCTCCAGCAGCGCGCGCGGCGTGCTGGCATCGCTCACCACGATCCGCACCTGTTCCTTGACGTAGACCGCCTTGGCGAACGGGCACAGGTTCAGGCCGATGACCGCGCGTTCCAGCCAGCGGCGGATGTCGGCCTCGACCTGGGCGGCGTCCATGCGCGCGCGGCTCAGTCGCGGAAGTTGTCGAACTGCAGCGGCAGCTCGAAGTTGCCGGCGCGCAGCAGTGCCATGGCCGCCTGCAGGTCGTCGCGCTTCTTGCCGGTCACCCGCAGCTTGTCGCCGTTGATCTGCGAATCGACCTTCAGCTTGGCGTCCTTCATGGCCGCCTGCAGCTTCTTCGCCAGCTCGCGCTCGATCCCCTGCTTGACCGTGATCTTCTGGCGCGCGCCGGCCAGGTTGGTCTCGACGTCGCCGAAGTCCAGGCACCGCGCATCGATCTTCCGCGCCACCAGCCGCGCCCGCAGGATGTCGGTCATCTGCTGCAGCTGGAACTCGCTGGGCGCGGACTGGGTGATCACGTTGTCCTCGCGCTCGAAGCTCGCCTCCACGCCCTTGAAGTCGAAGCGGGTGGTCAGTTCGCGGTTGGCCTGGTCGACCGCGTTGGTGAGTTCATGGGTATCCACTTCGGAAACGATGTCGAAGGAAGGCATGGCATTCGGCACGGTGACGGGGCCGGCAGGTTAACGCATGCTGGCGCGATGCCCCCAGGCCACCCGACCGATGCGCGCCGCGCCGCCCTGCTGATGCTGGGATCGGTCGCGGTGTTCTCGCTGATGGACGCCGGGCTGAAGACGCTGTCCGCGCATTACCCGCCGTTCCAGGTGGCCGCGCTGCGCGGGGCCTCCTCGCTGCCCCTGGTGCTGGCGTGGGCGCTGGCCACCTCCGGGCCGCGCGCGCTGCTGCGCGTGCGCTGGCCGCTGCACCTGCTGCGCGGCGTGCTGGGCATCGTCATGATGGCCAGCTTCGTCTACGCGCTGCGCACGCTGCCGCTGTCCACGGCCTACTCGATCTTCTTCGTCGCGCCGCTGCTGATCACCGCGCTGTCGGTGCCGATCCTGGGCGAACGCGTCGGTCCGCGGCGCTGGAGCGCGATCGCGGTGGGGCTGGCGGGCGTGCTGGTGGTGCTGCGGCCCGGCGGCGAGGGCATGCTCACCCTGGCGGGCCTGGCGGTGCTGCTGGCGGCGTTCGGCTATGCGGTGTCGGCAATCACGGTGCGGGTGCTGGCGCGCACCGACAGCACCCAGGCGATCACCTTCTGGCTGCTGGCGCTGATGGCGCTGGGGGCCGGTGCGCTGGCCGCCCCCGGCTGGGTGCCGCTGCGGGGCGAGCACTTCGCGATCATCGCCGGGATCGGCCTGGCCGGCGCGCTTGGCCAATGGTCGATCACCGAGGCATTCCGCCGCGGCGAGGCCTCGATGATCGCGCCGCTGGAATACAGCGCGCTGGTGTGGGGCCTGTTGCTCGACCTGACGCTGTGGGGCGTGCTGCCGGACGGGATCACCTGGCTGGGTGCGGGGATCATCGTCGCCAGTGGGCTCTACCTGCTGCGCCGCGAGCGCGTGC
The DNA here is from genome assembly GCA_023388715.1 of Pseudomonadota bacterium. Classification (GTDB taxonomy): domain Bacteria; phylum Pseudomonadota; class Gammaproteobacteria; order Xanthomonadales; family Xanthomonadaceae; genus Thermomonas. The sequence goes on along the minus strand of JAEWFT010000002.1, from coordinate 10,295 downwards.
ATGCGGAAGCCGAGCACCCCTGATGCCGTTGCTGCTGCTGCCGCTGCTGGTCACCGGGCTGGTGCTGCTGTGGGCGCTGCTGCTGCCGCTGCTGCTGGTGCAGCGCTATCGGCTCGGCAAGGCGCGCCGCCGGCAATACCACTGGGTGGCGGCGACCAACGCCTGGATGTCGCTGCCGTCGGCGCTGCTGTTCCTGCTCGGGGCGTGGGCGGCCGAGCGCTGGATCGCCGGCGCCCTGGCGTGGGCGGCAGGCGGGCTGGCCGTCGGATTGGCGCTGGGTGTGCTCGGGCTGTGGACCAGCCGGTTCGAGCGCGTGGCAGATGCCGTGTACCTCACCCCCAATGCCGGGCTGGTGCTGGGCCTGACCCTCGTGGTTGCGCTTCGCCTGGCGATTGGCCTGTGGCAAGGCTGGGTCTGGTGGCAGGACGGGGTGCGGCCGGGTGCCGGCATCGGCAGTCCGGCAAGCGCGCTCGGCGCGGGCGGCCTGTTGCTGGGCTACTACCTGTCGATGGCATGGGGCATCCGCTCGCGCCTGCGGCGCTTCGCGAGGGTTTAGTACCCGGATGCAATCGTTGTCGGCGTGCGGTTGGTCTCGGGCGCGCCCGCCTGCGGATTCCATCCGGGTGAATCTGTGGTGGCCGCCGCGCTGCATTTGTTCCGACCGCGCTGTTGTGGCCACAATGCCGGTCCCGTCCGCGTCCGGAGAGCCGCATGGCCCAGCCCAAGGAAGCCCGCGTCCCCGATATCGGCGATTACGCCGACGTCCCCGTGATCGAACTGCTGGTGGCCGTTGGCGATAGCGTGGCCAAGGACCAGGGCCTGGTCACGCTGGAGTCGGACAAGGCGACGCTGGAGGTGCCCGCACCGTTCGCCGGCGTGGTGCGCGAACTGAAGGTCAAGCTGGGCGACAACGTGTCCGAAGGCGCACTCGTTGCGATGATCGAGCCGGCCGCCGATGGCGACGAACCCGATCGCGCGCAGCCGCAGGCCGCCACGCCCACCACCCCGGCGGTCGAGACCGGCGCCAAGGTGGAACCGGTGGCCGTGCCGGAACAGGCGGACGGCATCGCCAGCGAGGACATCGCCCGCCACACCACCGGCGATCCCACCCAGGCGCCGCGTCCCCCGGTGCCGGCCACCGCGGCGCCAATGGGCGCCGGGCTGCCGCCGATACGCTTCGACGCCGAAGCCGTGATGCCCGACAAGGTGCCGTATGCCAGCCCCGCCGTGCGCCTGTTCGCGCGCGAGCTCGGCGTCGACCTCGCCCGGGTCACCGGCACCCAGCGCGGCGGGCGCATCGGCAAGGCCGACGTGCAGCAGTTCGTCAAGGGCGCCTTGGCCGCCGGCCCGCAGGCGCAGGCAGGCGGGAGCGGCGTCGGGGGCCTCGAGCTGCTCCCGTGGCCGAAGGTGGATTTCGCCAAGTTCGGCCCGGTGGAGAGCAAGCCGCTCTCGCGCATCCAGAAGATTTCGGGCGCGAACCTGGCGCGCAACTGGGCGATGATCCCGCACGTCACCCAGTTCGACGATGCCGACATCACCGCGCTCGAGGAACTGCGCGTGGCGTTGAACGAGGAGAACGCCAAGGCGATCGCCGCCGGAAAGGCCGGCAAGCTGACCATGCTGGCGTTCCTGGTCAAGGCCAGCGTCGCGGCGCTGCAGAAGTTCCCGGCGTTCAATGCCTCGCTGGACGGCGACAACCTCGTCCTCAAGCAGTACTACAACATCGGCTTTGCCGCCGACACGCCGAACGGGCTGGTGGTGCCGGTGCTGCGCGATGCGGACAAGAAGGGCGTGATGGAGATCGCGCGCGAGATGGGCGAACTGGCTGCCGCCGCGCGCGACGGCAAGCTCAAGCCGGACCAGATGCAGGGCGGCAGCTTCACCATCAGCTCGCTGGGCGGCATCGGCGGCACCGCGTTCACCCCGATCATCAACGCGCCGGAAGTCGCGATCCTGGGCGTGTCGAAGTCGGACACCAGGCCGGTCTGGAACGGCAGGAAGTTCAAGCCGCGGCTGATGCTGCCGCTGTCGCTGAGCTACGACCACCGGGTGATCGACGGCGCCGCCGCGGCGCGCTTCACCAGCTACCTCGGGCAGCTGCTTGGCGACATGCGCCGGGCGATGCTCTGACGCCGCCACGAGAGGAGACAGGACGATGGCGCGGATTGAAGCGAAGGTGCCCGACATCGGTGGCCATGAAGGCGTGCCGGTGATCGAGTTGCTGGTGGCGGTGGGCGACACCGTGGCCAAGGACCAGGGCCTGGTCACCCTGGAATCCGACAAGGCGACGATGGAGGTCCCCGCGGCCGCGGCCGGCAAGGTGGTCGAGCTGAAGGTCAAGCTCGGCGACGTGGTGTCCGAAGGCAGCGTGATCGCGATCCTGGAAGGCGACGTGGCTGCAGCGGAGGCGACGGGCAAGGCAGCAAGCAGTCCGGACCCGGCCAAGGGCAAGGAGCCCCCGCCCGCCCCACAGGCTGCCGCGCCCGCTGCGCAGTCGAAGGACACTGCACCACGGGCGGACGCCGCCAGCGGCCGCAAGCCCGACGTCGAATGCGTGCTGCTGGTGCTGGGCGCCGGGCCGGGCGGCTACACCGCCGCCTTCCGCGCCGCCGACCTCGGCCTGGACACGGTGCTGGTCGAGCGCTACCCGAGCCTGGGCGGCGTGTGCCTCAACGTCGGCTGCATCCCCTCGAAGGCGCTGCTGCATGCCGCGGAAGTCATCGAGCATGCCGCGCACGCGCGCGCGTTCGGGATCGAGTTCGGGGCGCCGAAAATCGCGCTCGATGTCCTGCGCGGGCACAAGGAGAAAGTGGTTGGCCAGCTCACCAAGGGCCTGGCCGGCATGGCGAAGCAGCGCAAGGTGCGCATGCTGCAGGGCGTCGGCCGGTTCGTCTCGCCCAACGAGTTGGAGGTGGAGGGCGCCGACGGCACCCAGCTGGTCGCCTTCCGGCAGTGCATCATCGCGGCCGGCTCGCAGGCGGTGAAGCTGCCGCTGTACCCGTGGGACGACCCGCGGGTGATGGATTCCACCGATGCGCTGGACTTGGCCGAGGTGCCGCGCTCGCTGCTGGTCGTGGGCGGCGGCATCATCGGGCTGGAGATGGCCACGGTGTACCGCGCGCTGGGCGCGCAGGTGACGGTGGTCGAGTTCATGGACCAGCTGATCCCGGGCGCCGATGCCGACCTGGTCAAGCCGCTGGCTGACCGTCTGAAGAAACAGGGCGTGGCGATCCACCTGAAAACCAAGGTGGTCGAGGCAAAGGCCGGCAAGAAAGGCATCAGCTGCGGCTTCGAAGGCGAGAGCATCCCCGAGGCGAAGGTGTTCGACCGCGTGCTGGTCGCGGTCGGGCGCGCGCCGAACGGTCACCGCATCGACGCCGGCAAGGCGGGCGTTGCCGTCGGCGACCGCGGCTTCATCGCGGTCGATGCGCAGATGCGCACCAACGTGCCGCACATCTTCGCGATCGGCGACGTGATCGGGCAGCCGATGCTGGCGCACAAGGCCAGCCACGAGGGCAAGCTCGCGGCGGAAGTCGCGGCGGGCGGGAAGAAGGAATGGATCGCGCGGGTGATTCCGTCGGTGGCCTATACCGATCCGGAAATCGCGTGGGTCGGCGTGTCCGAGCGCGAAGCGAAGGAAAAGGGCCTCTCCGTGGGGATCGGCAAGTTCCCGTGGGCGGCGTCGGGCCGCGCGATCGGGATCGGCCGCAACGAGGGTTTCACCAAGCTCATCTTCGACGAGGCGACGCAGCGGGTGATCGGCGGCGGTATCGTCGGGCCGCACGCCGGCGAGCTGATCAGCGAGGTCGCGCTGGCGATCGAGATGGGCGCCGAGGCGGCCGACATCGGCCACACCATCCATCCGCACCCGACGCTTGGCGAATCCGTGGGCATGGCGGCCGAGGTCCACGAAGGCACCATCACCGACCTCTACCTCCCGAAGAAGAAGTAACCGCGCGAAAAAAGCCCCGACGTCTGCCGGGGCTGGGCGCGCCGCCGCAGGGAGCCGACGAGGAACGGCGGGCGCTACAGGATCCGACAGCGGCGCCGCGGAAAGGTTCCCCGGCGTTGGTCAGCTTCCGGCGGTTGCCTGCAAATTTTCACGCCTGCTATACTTCTGCGGCTCCGCAGGACGCTTTTCGGTCCCGCGGGGACCCACCGCAGCTGGATTCTCCGCGTGCTGAACTCCCCCGCCGCGGGCCGGCGGCTGGCGCAAAGGATGGCGGCCATTCAGGTCGCCGCCGTGTTGCTGACAGCCTTGGCCTGCCTGTTGATCGGGCCGCGCGCCGCGCTTGCGGTCGGGGTGGGGGGAGCGGCGGTCGCGCTGGGCAACTGGCTGGCGTCGCGACTGGCGCTGCGGCGCCAGGCGCCGGGCGCGGGCGAAGCCCTCGCCGGCGTGCTGCTGGGAACGATGGCCAAGTGGGTGCTGGTGCTGGGCGTGGCGTGGTTGGCCGTCGCCGTGTTCCGGTTGCCCCCGGCGGGGTTACTGGGCGGGTTCGTCGTGGCGGTGCTGGCGCAGGTCGCCGGCATGCTGCGGCGCTGACATTCTGGGATTGATGCAACGGGTTTTCCGATACATGGCCACCGACACCGAACTCACCCCGACCAGCTACATCCAGCACCACCTGCAGAACCTGACTGCCTCCGTGGGCGAGGGCGGCTTCATGACCCTGCACGTGGACACCCTGGTCGGCTCGGTGGCGATGGGCCTGCTGATCACCTTCCTGTTCTGGCTGGCCACGCGCAACGCCACCGCGGGCGTGCCCGGCAAGTGGCAGGCGTTCGTCGAGATCCTGCTCGAGTTCGTCGACCGCCAGGCGCGTGACACCTACCACGGGTCCAGCAAGTTGGTGACGCCAATCGCGATCACTCTGTTCTTCTGGATCCTGCTGATGAACATGCTGAAGTTCATCCCGGCGGATTTCATCGCCAAGCCGCTTGAACTGATGGGCGTGCCGTACTGGAAGCCGGTGCCGACCGCGGACGTCAACGCGACCTTGGGCATGTCGTTCAGCGTGTTCTTCCTGATGCTGTTTTTCGCGCTGCGCTCCAAGGGCATCGGCGGCTTCACCAAGGAATTCCTGACCGCGCCGTTCGGCAAGTGGATGATGCCGTTCAACCTCATCCTCAACATCGTCGAGTGGCTGAGCAAGCCGATTTCGCTGGCGATGCGGCTGTTCGGCAACATGTTCGGCGGCGAGATCGTGTTCCTGCTGATCTGGGTCCTCGGCGGCGCCGGCCTGCTCGGCATGCTCGGCGGCGCGGCGTTCGGCTTTGGCTGGATGATCTTCCACCTGCTGGTGGTGCCGCTGCAGGCCTTCATTTTCATGATGCTGTCGATCGTGTACCTGAGCCTGTCGGAAGACTCGCACTGATTTCTGTAGCAAGCGTTCCCTCCCTTCACCCTTACCAAGCAACTGCTGTTTCGGAGAAAACCATGGAAACTTTGACCGCCCTCGCTTCCGTCCAGGCCTCGACCGTGCTGGCCATCGGCATCATGATCGGCCTGGCCGCGCTGGGCGCAGGCCTGGGCCTGGCCATCATGGCCGGCAAGTTCCTCGAGTCGGCCGCGCGCCAGCCCGAGCTGATCCCGGTGCTGCAGGTCCGCATGTTCATCACCGCCGGCCTGATCGACGCCGCGTTCATCATCTCGGTGGCGGTCGGCCTGCTGTTCGCGTTCGCCAGCCCGTTCCTGGTCGGCGGCCTCGCCCCGTAACGTCCCGCGCCCACAGCGACGGTTTCGCCCGGCCGATCCACGCCGGGCGGCAGCGGGCCAGCCGCGGCACCTGAGCCGCGGCGCCCCCAGTACAGGCAGAGCGCAAGAATGAACCTCAATCTGACCCTAATCGCCCAGGCACTGGCCTTTGCAGGCCTGATCTGGCTGATCGCGACCTTCGTGTGGCCGCCGCTGCTCAAGGCCATCGAGGAGCGCCAGCAGAAGATCGCCGAAGGCCTGGCGGCCGCCGACAACGCGTCCCGCAACCTCGCCCAGGCCGACGCCAAGGTGGCCGAGGAGCTGAAGGCCGCGCGTGCCAAGGCCAACGAGATCATCGAGCAGGCGCACCAGCGCGCCAACCAGCTGATCGACGCCGCCAAGGCCGATGCGGTCGCCGAAGGGCAGCGCCAGCGCGCGCTGGCCGACGCCGAGATCGAGGCCGCCGCCAACCGCGCCAAGGAAGACCTGCGCAGGCATGTCTCCCAGCTGGCGGTGACCGGCGCCGAGAAGCTGCTCAAGCGCGAGATCGACGCCAGTGCCCACAAGGCGCTGATCGACGACCTGGCCGCGCAGCTGTAAGGAGCGACCGATGAGCCAGGCCCTCACCCTCGCCCGTCCCTACGCCCGTGCCGCCTTCGGCGTGGCCCGCGACGCCGGCGCGCTGCCGGCGTGGTCGGAGGCGCTGGCGCTGGCCGCGCGCGTGGCCGCGGACCCGCAGGTCGCCGGCCTGCTCGGCAACCCCAAGCTTGCGCGCGAGGACGTCGGCACCCTGCTGGTGCCTGCCGCCGGCAACAGCGCCGGCGAGGCGTACGCCCACTTCCTCGGCCTGCTGTTCGAGAACAACCGGCTGGCCCTGCTGCCCGAGATCGCCGGGCTGTTCGACGAGCTGCGCTTCGAGGCCGAGCGCGTGGTCCGCGCCAAGGTCACCTCCGCGGCCGCGCTGGCCGAGGCCGAAGTCGAGACGATCCGCGCCGCGCTGCGCCGCCGCTTCGGCCGCGAGGTCGAGGTGGAGACGGCGGTGGACGAAAGCCTGATCGGCGGCGCGGTGATCGATGCCGGCGACGTCGTCATCGACGGCTCGCTCAAGGGCAAGCTCGACCGCCTGCAGACCGCGCTGGCCCACTAATCGCGTTGCACGCATCCATTTGAATTTGCCGGCGGCGACGCCGGACCCGAGGAAACCAAGATGGCCACCACCACGCTCAACCCGTCCGAAATCAGCGAGCTGATCAAGTCCCGCATCGAGAAGGTCGCGCTTGCCGCCGAGGCGCGCAACGAGGGCACCGTGACCTCGGTGTCGGACGGCATCGTCCGCATCCACGGCCTGGCCGACGTGATGCAGGGCGAGATGATCGAGCTGCCGAACGCCACCTTCGCGCTGGCGCTGAACCTGGAGCGGGATTCGGTGGGCGCCGTGGTGCTGGGCGACTACAAGGATCTGCGCGAAGGCGATACCGCCAAGACCACCGGCGAGATCCTGTCGGTGCCGACTGGCCCGGTGCTGCTTGGCCGCGTGGTCAACGCGCTGGGCGAGCCGATCGACGGCAAGGGCCCGATCGACACCCAGGTGCGCGCGCCGGTGGAGACCATCGCCCCCGGCGTGATCTGGCGCAAGTCGGTCAGCCAGCCGGTGCAGACCGGCTACAAGTCGGTGGACGCCATGATCCCGATCGGCCGCGGCCAGCGCGAGCTGATCATCGGTGACCGCCAGACCGGCAAGACCGCGCTGGCGATCGACGCGATCATCAACCAGAAGCACTCTGGCATTAAGTGCATCTACGTGGCGATCGGCCAGAAGAACTCGACCATCGCCAACATCGTGCGCAAGCTGGAAGAGAACGGCGCGATGGCCTACACCACGGTGGTCGCCGCGTCGGCCTCCGAGTCGGCCGCGATGCAGTACATCGCGCCGTATGCCGGGTGCACCATGGGCGAGTACTTCCGCGACCGCGGCGAAGACGCGCTGATCATCTACGACGACCTGTCCAAGCAGGCCGTGGCCTATCGCCAGATCTCGCTGCTGCTGCGCCGCCCGCCGGGCCGCGAAGCCTACCCCGGAGACGTGTTCTACCTGCACTCCCGCCTGCTGGAGCGCGCCGCGCGCGTGTCCGAGGCCTACGTGGAGGAATTCACCAAGGGCGAGGTCAAGGGCAAGACCGGCAGCCTGACCGCGCTGCCGATCATCGAGACCCAGGCGGGCGACGTGTCCGCGTTCGTGCCGACCAACGTGATCTCGATCACCGACGGCCAGATCTTCCTGGAGACCGACCTGTTCAACGCCGGCATCCGCCCGGCGGTGAACGCCGGCATTTCGGTGTCGCGCGTGGGTGGCGCGGCGCAGACCAAGATCATGAAGAAGCTGTCGGGCGGCATCCGCATCGCGCTCGCCCAGTACCGCGAGCTGGCCGCGTTCGCGCAGTTCGCCTCCGACCTGGACGATGCCACCCGCAAGCAGCTGGAGCGCGGCCAGCGCGTGACCGAGCTGATGAAGCAGAAGCAGTACGCGCCGATGTCGGTCGCGCAGCAGGCGCTGTCGATCTACGCGGTCGACAAGGGTTACCTGGACGACGTGCCGGTCGGCAAGGTGCTGGCGTTCGAGGAAGGCCTGCAGGCCCACTTCGCCAACACGCTGGGACAGCTGATGGGCGACATCGACCGCAGCGGCGACTGGAACGACGACATCGAGGCCCAGTTCAGGAAGGGCATCGAGGACTTCAAGGCGACGGGTTCCTGGTAAGCACCTGTAGGAGCGGCTCCAGCCGCGATCATCGCGCCTGAAGGCGCTCCCACAGACAGCGAGAGAAGAGATGGCAGGCGGACGCGAAATCAAGACGAAGATCAAGAGCGTGCAGAACACCCGCAAGGTGACGCGCGCGCTCGAGATGGTCTCGGCCTCCAAGATCCGCAAGGCGCAGGAGCGGATGAAGCAGTCGCGCCCGTACGCGCGCGCGATGAAGCAGCTGATCGGCCACCTGGCGCAGGCCAACACCGACTATCGCCATCCGTACCTGGTGCAGCGCGCCGAGATCAAGCGCGTCGGTTACGTGGTGGTGTCCTCGGACCGCGGCCTCGCCGGCGGGCTGAACAACAACATGTTCCGCAAGCTGCTGGTCGAGTTCCGCCAGTGGCAGGAGAAGGGCGTCGAGGTCGACGTCGTCACCATCGGCCAGAAGGCCTCGGTGTACTTCCGCCGGATCAAGGTCGGCATGCTGGCGTCGGTGACCCACCTGGGCGACGTGCCCACCGTCGAGCAGCTGATCGGCGTGATCAAGGTGATGCTGGACGCCTACAACGCGGGCAACGTGGACAAGGTGTTCCTGTCGTACAACGACTTCATCAACACCATGACCCAGCGCGCCACCTTCGACCAGTTGCTGCCGCTGCCGCCGTCGGACGAGGCGGTCGCGCGCCACGACTGGGACTACCTGTACGAGCCGGGCGCCGAGCCGGTGCTGGACCACGTGCTGACCCGCTACGTGGAGTCGCTGGTGTACCAGGCGGTGCTGGAGAACGTGGCGTCCGAGCACGCGGCGCGCATGGTGGCGATGAAGGCCGCCAGCGACAACGCGACCAAGCTGATCGACACGTTGAACCTGATCTACAACAAGGCGCGGCAGGCGGCGATCACGCAAGAGATTTCGGAAATCGTCGGCGGCGCGGCGGCGGTCTGACCCAACGCATCCACTGTGGGAAGGGCTTCGGCCCGGACTGCAAAAGGCTCGCGGCTGACGCCGCTCCCACACAAGCAGATATCGAGTTACCGAGGAAATAGTGATGAGCAACCAGGGCAAGGTCGTCCAGATCATCGGCGCGGTCGTCGACGTCGAGTTCCCGCGCGAGAGCGTGCCGAAGGTGTACGACGCACTGAAGGTGCAGGGCACCGAGATCACGCTGGAAGTGCAGCAGCAGCTGGGCGACGGCGTGGTGCGCACCATCGCGCTGGGCTCCACCGACGGCCTGAAGCGCAACCTCGTTGCCGAGAACACCGGCCGCGCGATCGCGGTGCCGGTCGGCATGGGCACGCTGGGCCGGATCATGGACGTGCTGGGCCGCCCGATCGACGAGGCCGGCCCGGTGCAGGCCGAGGCGACCTGGGAAATCCACCGCGCCGCCCCCTCGTACGAGGACCAGGCCAGCACCACCGAGCTGCTGGAAACCGGCATCAAGGTGATCGACCTGATGTGCCCGTTCGCCAAGGGCGGCAAGGTCGGCCTGTTCGGCGGCGCCGGCGTCGGCAAGACCGTCAACATGATGGAACTGATCAACAACATCGCGACCGAGCACAGCGGCCTGTCGGTGTTTGCAGGCGTGGGCGAGCGCACCCGCGAGGGCAACGACTTCTACCACGAGATGCAGGAGTCGGGCGTCGTCAACGTGGAGGAGCACGCCAAGTCCAAGGTGGCGATGGTCTACGGCCAGATGAACGAGCCGCCGGGCAACCGCCTGCGCGTGGCGCTGACCGGCCTGACCATGGCCGAGTACTTCCGCGACGAAGGCCGCGACGTGCTGCTGTTCGTCGACAACATCTACCGCTACACCCTGGCCGGTACCGAAGTGTCGGCGCTGCTGGGCCGCATGC
>JAEWFT010000046.1 GCA_023388715.1 Pseudomonadota bacterium | reverse complement strand
CCGGCGCACTGGCCGGAGGCGTGGGCGCCGGGACCTGCGCCGGCTGCTGCGAGCCCGGCAGCAACACCGGCAGGCTCTCGCGCTGCTGCGCGTGCGCGCAGGGCAGCGCCAGCAGCAGGAGGGCCAGCAGCGCGCCGCTGGCGAACCGCCGGATCATGCCGGAAGGCCCGTGGTCAGCCGGCCGGCGCAGGCGGCGGGGCCGGCGCGGTGTTGAAGTCCACGGTCGGGGCGTCCTGGATCGCGCGCTCGTTCTCGACCGTGAAGTTCGGCTTGGCCTTGTGGCCGAACACCATCGCGGTCAGGTTGACCGGGAACTGGCGGATGTAGGTGTTGTAGTCCTGCACCGCCTTGATGTAGCGGCCGCGCGCAACGGTGATGCGGTTCTCGCTGCCTTCCAGCTGGGTCTGCAGCCCCAGGAAGCCCTGGTCGGCCTTGAGGTTCGGGTAGTTCTCGACCGTCACCAGCAACCGGCTCAGCGCGCCGGAGAGCTCGCCCTGCGCGGCCTGGAACTGCGCCAGCGACGCCGGGTCGTCGGCATTGACCTGGATGTTGCTGACCTTGGCGCGCGCCTCGGTCACCGCGGTCAGCACGCCCTGCTCGTGGGCGGCATAGCCCTTGACCGTGTTGACCAGGTTCGGGATCAGGTCGGCCCGGCGCTTGTATTCGTTGAGCACCTCCGACCATGCGGCGCCCACGGCCTCGTCCTTGGTCTGGATCTGGTTGTAACCGCAGCCGCTGAGCAACAGCACCGCCAGCGCCAGCAACAGACCGCGCACGAAGGTGGAACCACGCATGGGGACGCTCCTTGGTTTGATTGGCGGCCCGGGACCGGGCCGCGACGCTAGTGAGGCGAACTTCGCGTTAATGCGATGTGCAAGCCGTCACCACTTGCCTGCGCCCGGCACGCGGTGCTGCTGCGCCTTGCGGCGCATCAGCAGGTTGAGCCATTCGACCAGCACCGAGAAGCCCATCGCGAAGTAGATGTACGGCTTGGGCACGTGGGCGTCGAGGCCGTCCAGGATCAGCACCACGCCGATCAGCAGGATGAAGGCCAGCGCCAGCATCTTCACCGTCGGGTTGGCGTCGATGAAGGCGCCGAGCGGGTTCGCGGCCAGCAGCATGATCGCCACCGCCAGCAGGATCGCGAACACCATGATCGGGATGTGCTCGGCGATGCCGACCGCGGTGATCACCGAGTCGAGCGAGAACACCAGGTCGATCACCGCGATCTGAGCGATCACCGCCCAGAACGCGCCAGTCGCCTTGGTGGTGCGGGGATCCTCGTCGTCGCCGCCGCTGATCAACTCGCGGATCTCGGCGATGCCCTTCACCAGCAGGAACGCGCCACCCAGGATCAGCACCAGGTCGCGCATCGAGATGCCCATGCCGGCCACCTCGAACAGGTCGCGCTCCATCCGCGCCAGGAACGCCAGCATCACCAGCAGGCCGATGCGCGAGATGCAGGCCACCGCGATGCCGATCTTGCGCGCCAGCGGCCGCTGGTGCTCTGGCAGGCGCCCGACCGCGATCGAGATGAACACCAGGTTGTCGATGCCAAGCACGATTTCCAGCGCGCTCAGGGTGACCAGGGTGAGCCATGCATCGGGGGAAGCGAGGAAACTGAGGTCCATTCGAAAGCCTTGGATTCGGGGCGGCCAGCGCCTTGCCCCTTCGGGTTACAGGTAGCGCGGGCCGAGGATCACGGCCCACACCAGGATCACGTTCATCATCAGCACGAACACCGCCGCGGACCCCATGTCCTTGGCGCGCCCCGCCAATTCGTGGTGTTCGGCGCCGTATCGCTCGATCACCGCCTCCATCGAGGAGTTCATCAGTTCCATCGCCAGCACCAGCAGGCAACTGCCGACAAGAAGGGCGCGTTCCACGCCGCTGGCGCCGAGCAGCCATCCTGCGGGCCCGAGGATGATGAAAAGGTAAACCTCGAGCCGGAACGAGGACTCGTGCAGCCAGGCCGAACGCAGGCCCTGCAACGACCAAAGCGCCGCCCGCATGATGCCCGCCGGCCCGCGCGGAAGGTGCCCGTAACTGTCAGCCACGCGGCCGGTCGCCGTCGATGCAGGCTGCCTGCCATTGGAACCGGTTCGCTTCTGCGATCGCCATGCCGCTTTCCGTCCGGCCCGCGGCCGTGCGCGGCAATTTTGCCACAGCCCGCGCCCCGGGGCCGCGCCGTTACTGCGAGCGCAGCGCCTCGATCGGGTCCAGCAGGCTGGCCTTGCGCGCCGGGTAATAGCCGAAGAAGAGCCCGGTGACGATCGAGAACGCCGCCGCCAAGCCGATCACCTTGGCGTTCAGCGAGACCGGCAGGGAGCCGATCTTGCCGACCACCAGCGCACCAACGATGCCGAGCACGATGCCGATCGCGCCGCCGATCAGGGAGATCAGCATGGCCTCGGTCAGGAACTGCGCGCGCACCGCCCGCGGCCCCGCCCCAACCGCCATCCGCAGGCCGATCTCCTTGATCCGCTCGGTCACGCTGACCAGCATGATGTTCATGATACCGATGCCGCCGATCACCAGGCAGATGCCGGCCACCGCGCCCAGCAGCTTGCTCATGAGGTTGGTGGTGGCGGTGCGGGTGGCGATGATCTGGCTCATGTTGCGCACGGTGAAGTCGTCGTCGGCGCCCGGCTGGATCTTGTGCCGCTGGCGCAGCAGCGCCTCCACCTCGCTCTGTGCGTACTCGATGTCGCGCGGATCGCCGACCGCCAATGCGATCTGCATCACCGCGCCCGGCGGCAGGCCCATGCTGCCCAGCAGGCGCCGGCGCCCGGTTTCCAGCGGCACCAGCACCACGTCGTCCTGGTCCTGGCCAAAGCCGCCCTGCCCCTTCGGCGCCAGGGTGCCGACCACGGTGAGCGGCGTGCGCCCGAGGCGGATGGTCTGGCCCACGCCGGATTCCTCGCCGAACAGGGTGCGGCGGATGGTCTCGCCGATGATCACGCTGCGGCCGTTGCCGCCGTAGTCGTCGGCGGGGAACAGGCTGCCCTCTGCGATCTCCCAACCGTTGATCTCGAAGAAGTCAGGCTGCACGCCCTGCCAGCTGGTCGATGCGTTGTTCTCCGCGAACACCACTTGGGTGCCCCCGCGCAGCACGCCGGTGACCAGCTGCACTTCCGGGATCTCCTCGCGGATGGCATCCGCATCGCCCTGGGTCAGGGTGAAGAAGCTGGAGGCGTTCATGCGCGCGCCGCCCGGTCCGCGGCCGCCGCCCGGCGAGATGTCCAAGCGCTGGCTGCCCAGGCCGGAGACCATCTTGTCGATCTCCTGCTGGGTACCCTGCCCGATCGAGACCATCACGATGACCGCGGCGATGCCGATGATCACGCCAAGCGAGGTCAGTGCACTGCGCAGCCAGTTGCCGCGCAGGGCATGGAAGGCGGTGCCGAGGATGTCGCGGAAGTTCATGCGCCTGCTTCCTGCCGCCGCAGCACGCCGTCGAAGATCTCGTACACGGTGTCGGCGTGCGCCGCCACGTGAGCGTCGTGGGTGATAAGGATGACGGTGTGGTTGGCGTCGCGCAGGCGCTTGAACAGGGTCAGGATCTCCTCGCCGGTCTTGCTGTCCAGTGCGCCGGTGGGTTCGTCGGCCAGCAGGATCGGGGGATCGTTGATGAGCGCGCGCGCGATCGCGACGCGCTGCTGCTGCCCGCCCGACAGCTCGCTAGGCAGGTGTTGCGAGCGCTCGCCCAGCCCCACCGTGTCCAGCATCGCCTGCGCCTTCGCGCGCCGCTGGCCGGCCGGGACGCCGGTGTAGGTGAGCGGCATCGCCACGTTGTCCAGCGCGGTCATCCGCGTGAGCAGGTGGAAGCCTTGGAACACGAAGCCGATCTTCTCGCGGCGGATCTGCGCCAGCTGCTCGCGGTCGAGGGTGGAGACATCGACCCCATCACAGGCGTAGGTGCCGGACGTCGGCGTGTCCAGGCAGCCGATCAGGTTCATCAGGGTCGACTTGCCGGAACCGGACGGGCCCATGATCGCGACGAATTCGCCCCGGCCGACCTCCAGGTCGGCATCGCGCAGCGCCACCACCTCGGCCTGGGTGCCCTGCGCATAGACCTTGCTCAGGTCCCGGGTCGCGATCACCGGGCCCAGGTGCGCGGCAGGCTGGCTCACGGACGGGCGGCCGCCGAGGCCGAACGCTCGCCGGTCACCACCTCGTCGCCCTCGGCGATGTTGCCGGAGACCTCGGTGCTGGTGCCGTCGCTGGCGCCCACGCGGACCATGACCATTTCCGGCACGCCGTTCACCAGCTTGTACAGCGGCGCGCGCCGGGCGCTGAGCTGCGATTCGATCGCGCGGTCCCACTGCGCCTTCTGCGCATCGTCGAGGGTGGCGCGGAACGCGGCGAACTGCTGCTGCATGCGTTCGCGCGCGCGCTGGCGCATCTGCGCCTGCATGGCGCCGTCGCCACCGCCGCCGCCCATGATCCGCATGCCGCCGCCCATCCCGCCGCCGGTGATGCGGTTGCCGCCCTGCTGCGCCTGCGCCATCGCCTGCTGCATCTGCTGCATGCGCTCCTGCTGGCGCTGGCGCATCTCCTCCAGCGCGGCGTCTAACGCCGCCTGCTGGGGCGGCTGCAGCTTCAGCTGGGCCGCGACCTTCTGCAGCTCCTCGCCTGCGCCATTGCCGCCGGCGCCACGCTGCAGCGCGCGCTGCATCTGCTGCTGCGGGTCGGCATTGGTTTCCGCCGGCTTGTAGCGCAGCGCCGCGTTGGCCACCTTCAGCACGCCGGTGCGCTTGCTCACCTCGATCTCGGCGTTCACTGTGAGGCCCGGCAACAGGGTGCCGTCGCTGTTGTCCACCGCGACCACCACCGGATAGGTGACCACGTTGTTGGTGGTCGTGGCCGACAGCCGCACCTGGTCCACCACGCCGCGGAACTGGCGATCCGGGAAGGCGTCGGCGCTGAAGCCCACGGCCTGGCCCACCTGCACCTGGCCGATGTCGGATTCGTCCACCGCCAGCTCGATCTTCATCTTCGACAGATCCTCGGCGATGGTGAACAGTTCCGGCGCCTGCAGGCTGGCGGCAACGGTCTGCCCCGGCTCGATCTTGCGGGTGAGCACGACCCCATCCACCGGCGAGCGGATCACCGTGCGCTGCAGGTTCACCCGGGTGGTCTGGGTGGACGCGCTTTGCTGGCGGATCTGAGCGCCCGCGCTGTTGACCTGCGCCTGCGCCTGCTGCATCGCGGTGCGCGCGAGGTCGACGTCGGCCTGCGACACCAGCTCCTGCCGGCCCAGCTCCAGCTTGCGGTTGTAGTCGGCGCGGGCATTGGCAAGGCTCGCCTGCGCCTGCTGCAGCTGCGCCTGGGCGCTGGCGATCTGCGCCGAGCCCTGCGCGATCTGCGCCTCATAGGTGGACGGGTCGATCCGTGCCAGCACCTGGCCCTTCTGCACGCGATCGTTGAAGTCGACCAGCACGTCGGTGACCTGGCCGGAGATCTGGCTGCCCACCACCACCGTGGAGATCGCGCTGAGGGTGCCGGTGGCGGAGATCGCGACGCGGATGTCGCCGCGCTCGACCGTGGCGGTGCGATAGCCGCTCTCGTCGCCCGCCTTGCGGTCGCTGCCCCAGAGGTACCACCCCGCCGCGACGGCTGCGACCACTGCGACGGCGATGCCGATCTTGCGCGGCAGGGGGTTGGAACGACGGGGCTGGCTCATGCAGGGGCGGGCTCGGGGATGTCGGGGTCGTGAACGCGCCTGGACGCGTCCGGTTGACGCGCGATTATCGCCCTAGCGCAAGTCGCCGAGCAGGATCGTGGCGCGCGTGCCGCGCCCCGGGTCGCTGGCGAGCTGCAATGGCCAGCCGCAGCGCTGGCCCAGCCGGTGCGCGATCGACAGTCCCAGCCCGACGCCGGCGGGTTGCTCCAGGTTGGCGCGGTAGAACGGCTCGAACGCGCGCGCCAGCGAGGCCGCGTCCATGCCGATGCCGGTGTCCTCGACCTCGATGCGGTCGGAATGCAGGCGCAGCCGCACCTCGCCCTGCTCGGTGAAGCGCACCGCGTTGCTCAGCAGATTGCCGAGCATGACCCCGAGCATCCGCGGCGGTGCGTGCAGGACCGGATCGCCTTCCAGCGCGACGACCAGCCGCAGGCCTTTCTCGTCGATGAGGGGCTGGATCCGCTCCGCCTCCTGCTCCACCACCTCGCGGACCGGGAAATCCTCGGTCTCCAGCGGCACGTTCTGGTCGCGCGCCAGCAGCAGGAACGCCGCCATCAGCGCCTCCATCGACTCGGAAGCGGCGCGGATGCGCGCCAGCGAGCGCCGCGAGCGCTCCGACAGGCCGTCATCGCGGTCGATCAGGTCGGTGGCGACCCGGATCACGGTCAGCGGGGTGCGCAGTTCGTGGCTGGCATCGCGGGTGAAGTCGCGCTCGCGGTCGACGTAGGAATCCAGCCGGAGGCCCAGCTGGTGCATGGCTTCGGTGAGCTTGCGGGCATCGCCCTGCACGCCGGGCGGCACGTTCTCCGGCGCCAGCGAATGGGTGTCCGGGCGCTGCGGATCCCAGCTGGCCACCTGGCGCAGCACCCAGTCCACCGGGGCCACCGCGCGCTTGGTGGCGCGGTAGCTCATCCACATCACGCTTCCCACCGCGGCGGTGGCCACCGCGATCGCCAGCAGGCTGAAGCCGGGATAGGCGGCGCGCCCCGACAGTGCCTGGACCCCGAGCACCGCGAACACGACGACCAGGCAGACGATCGCCACCTGCAGCAGGAAGATCTCGCGGAGCTGTTGTTGCTGCTGCCCGGCCACGGGACTTGCGCCTGTCGTCAACCAACCTGCGTCGCGATGTCCGCGATGCGGTAGCCGGCGCTCTGCACGGTGTGCAGCAACGGCTTGTCGAACGGCTTGTCGATCACCTTGCGCAGGTTGTACAGGTGGCTGCGCAGGGTGTCCGAATCCGGCAGGCCGTTGCCCCAGATCTCGCGCTCGATCTCCTGTCGGCTGACCACCCGCGGCGATTCGCGCATGAGGATGGTGAGCAGGCGCAGGCCGATCGGCGAAAGCTGCAGTTCGCTGCCGCCGCGGGTGGCGCGCAGCGAGGCCGGGTCCAGCACCAGGTCGGCGACCTTGAGCACCTCCGACCCGACCTGCCGGCGTTCGCGGCGGATCAGCGCGCGCAGGCGGGCTTCAAGTTCCTGGATCGCGAACGGCTTGGTCAGGTAGTCGTCGGCGCCGGAGGACAAGCCGGTCAGCTTCTCGTCCAGGGTGTCGCGCGCGGTCAGCATCAGCACCGGCGTCGACTTGCGCGCCTCGCTGCGCAGGCGCTTGCAGACCTCGATCCCGTCCAGTCGCGGCAGCATCAGGTCGAGCACGATGACGTCGTAGGTGTTCTCGGCGGCAAGCCGGTATCCATCGAGGCCGTCGGACGCGTAATCGACCTCGAAGCCGCGACTTTCGAGGTATTCGCCCACCATTTCCGAGATGTTGCGGTTGTCCTCGACGATGAGGACCAAGCCCGCCTGTTCCTGTGTACGCATAGCAGCCCCGTCAAGTCTTCAGCTTTGTGAAGCGTGCACGGCGCAAGGTGGAAACAGCGTGAAGAAAACGGGCTAATTCCTTCTCATGGAACGGCCCGACACCGGGGTCAGAACGGGATGCGACCGATCAGGATGTCGCGGTACATCACCCAGTCGCCGGCAAAGGAATACAGCGGGTGGCGGAAGGTGGCGGGACGGTTCTTCTCGAAGAACAGATGCCCGATCCAGGCGAAGGCATAGCCGGACACCAGCGCTCCCAGCAGCCACCACGGATTGCCACGCAGCATGGCCAGCACGATGAAGCCCAGCGCCAGGCTGGTGCCGGTGAAATGCAGGCGCCGGCAGGTGCGGTCGCGGTGCTCGCCGAGGTAGTACGGGTAGAACTCGCGGAAGTTCGCGAAGCGCGGCGGCGTCGATCCGCTCATCCCGGGCCTCCCTTTTCCGCCGCCTTGGCGCGTTCCCAGTAGCGATCCTGCGCGTCCAGCGTCTGCCCGGCAAGGCCGCCGTCGGCCGCGGCCAGCGCTTCCATCGCACGGAAGCGGCGCTCGAATTTCGCATTCGCGCGACGCAGCGCGCCGCCGACGTCCACCTGCGCATGCCGCGCGAGGTTGGCGCAGACGAACAGGACGTCGCCGATTTCCTCCTCCAGCCGCGCGCGCGCATCGGCATCGCCGGGGGACGCGGCGACCGCCTCGAACTCGGCGCGCATCTCGTCGATCTCCTCGTGCAGCTTGGCGATCACCGGCGCCGGGCCGGGCCAGTCGAAGCCGACCTTGGCCGCCTTGTTCTGCAGCTTCACCGCGCGCTGCCATTCCGGCATGCCGCGGGCGATGCCTGCCAGCGCGGACGTATCCGCATCACCGCGGGCGGCGCGCTCGTCGCGCTTGTGCTCCTCCCACGCGCGGGTCTGCGCCTGCGTATCCGCCACCGTGGCGCCGGCGAACACATGCGGGTGGCGGCGGGTCATCTTGTCGCTGATCGCCGTCACCACGTCGCTGAAAGCGAACGCGCCCGCTTCCTCGGCCATGCGCGCATGGAACACCACCTGCAGCAGCAGGTCGCCGAGCTCGTCCCGCAGATCGCCCATGTCGCCGCGGTCGATCGCGTCGGCGACCTCGTAGGCTTCCTCGATGGTGTACGGGGCGATGGTGGCGAAGCTTTGCGCCACGTCCCACGGGCAACCTGCGGCCGGATCGCGCAGCCGCGCCATGATCGCCAGCAAGCGGTCGATGTCGGCGTGCGGCTTCATGCGGGCAGCCGCGCCCGCAACGCGGGATCACCCATCGCCACGAAATCGCCGTTGAGCAGGGTGTCGCGCTGGTTGTAGCGGAACGGACGACCGCGCGGATCGAACAGCGCGCCTCCTGCCGCCTCGACGATCGCCTGCCCGGCGGCGGTATCCCATTCGCTGGTCGGCCCGAAGCGGGGGTACAGGTCGATCACGCCTTCGGCAATGCCGCAGAACTTGAGCGAGGAGCCGCAGCCGACCACCTCGCTGCCGGGCAGCGCGTCCAGCACCGCCTGCGTGCGCCCGTCGCGGTGCGAGCGACTGGCGGCGATCCGCAGCGGCTGCGCGGCCGGCACCCGTGCGCGGATCCCGATGTCGGTGTCGCCGTTGCGGCGGAACGCGCCCTCGCCCGGGGCGCCATGCCAGAGGCCGCCGGTCACCGGCTGCTGGATGACCCCGAAGCGGGCGACACCGTCCTCGACCAAGGCGATGTTGACGGTGAACTCGCCATTGCGCTTGATGAACTCGCGCGTGCCATCCAGTGGATCCACCAGCCAGAAGCTCCGCCAGTGCCGCCGTTCGGCGATGTCCAGTGCGCGCGATTCCTCCGACAGCACCGGGATGCCCGGGGTCAGCACGCCCAGGCCCTCGACGATGCAGCGGTGCGCGGCCAGGTCGGCGGCGGTCAGCGGCGAGCGGTCGTCCTTGTGCTGGATCGCGAACTCGCTCTCGTAGACCGAAAGGATGGCCGCGGCGGCCTCGCGCGCGATTGCGATCACCCCGTCCCGCAGGTCCGCATCGAGGCTCACTGTTGCGCCAGCCATTCGCGGGCGATGAACAGCGCGGCGATGCTGCGACCCTCCGAGAAATCCTCGCGCAGGATCAGCTCACCCAGCGCATCCAGTTTCCAGGGAACGACGTCGAGTTGCTCGGGCTCGTCGCCGGGCAGTCGCTGCGGATACAGGTCGCGGGCCAGCACCAGGTGGGTCTGGTGGCTCATGTAGGTCGGCGCCAGGGTCAGGCTGCGCAACACGGTGAGCTGGCGCGCCCCGTACCCGGCCTCCTCCATCAACTCGCGGTTGGCGGCTTCGACCGGGCTTTCACCGGCGTCGATCCGACCCTTCACCAGCCCGAGTTCGTAGCGGTGCACGCCGGCGGCGTACTCGCGCACCAGCAAGACCGTCTGCGCATCCAGCATCGGCACCACCGCGACCGCACCGTGGCCGCGCCCGTGCAGGCGCTCGTAACGGCGGCGCTCGCCATTGCTGAACTCCAGGTCCAGCCGCTCCATCCGGTAGGGGCCGGCGTCGTGCTCGGTGACGCCGTGGATGATCGGCAGCGACCGGCTCAAGCGCGGCCCCGCACGGTGATAATGGCGGTATGGAAAGGCTTCACGATGCCGACATGATAGCCGCGGATCACTGGCGCAGGCGCGACCTGGCCGTGCTCTGGCACCCCTGCACGCAGATGCGCGAGCACCTCGCCGACGACGGCGCGGGGGGAACAGGCACGCTTCCGCTGGTGCCAATCGCGCGCGGCGAAGGAGCCTGGCTGGTGGGTCACGACGGGCGCCGCTACCTGGACGCGGTGTCCAGCTGGTGGGTCAACCTGTTTGGCCATGGCGAGCCGCGGATCGCGGCGGCGATCGCCGCCCAGGCAGGCACTCTGGAGCAGGTGATCCTCGCCGGCTTCTCGCATGCGCCGGCGGTGGAACTGGCGGAAAAACTGCTCGCGATCGCGCCGCGCCAGCCGGATCGCGCGCCGCTGGCCAAGGTGTTCTATGCCGACAACGGCTCGGCGGGCGTGGAGGTGGCGCTGAAGATGGCGTTCCACTGGTTTCGCAACCTTGGGGAAATTGCGCGCACCAAGTTCGTCGCGCTCGAGAACGGCTATCACGGCGAAACCATCGGCGCGCTGTCGGTCGGCGACATCCCGCTGTACCGGCGGGTGTACGCGCCGCTGCTGGCCGAATGCCTGTTCGCGCCGTCGCCCGATGGCTGGCTTGCCGAATCGGGGGAATCGGCGGAGGCGTACGCGCTGCGGGCGGCCGATGCCCTGGCCGCGCTGCTCGAGCGCCACGCCGGGGAGGTCTGCGCGCTGATCCTGGAGCCACGCGTGCAGTGCGCCGGCGGCATGCGCATGCATCACCCCGCCTACCTGCGGCGCGCGCGCGAGCTCTGCGATGCGCATGGCGTGTTCCTGATCGCCGATGAAATCGCGGTCGGCTTCGGCCGCACCGGCACCATGTTCGCCTGCGAGGGCGCGGGCATCCAGCCGGACCTGCTGTGCCTGTCGAAGGGCCTGACCGGCGGCTTCCTGCCGCTGTGCGCGGTGCTGGCAACCCAGGCGCTGTACGACGGCTTCCTCGACGATTCGCGCGAACGCGCCTTCCTGCATTCGCACAGCTACACCGGCAATCCGCTGGCATGTGCGGCGGCGCTGGCATCGCTGTCGATCTTCGAGACCGATGACGTGCTGGCCCGCAACCGGCAGACCGCCGCGCGCATGGCGGAGCTGGCGACCGGGCTGGTGCAACTGCCGCACGTGGCCGACGTGCGCCAGGCCGGGATGATCCTCGCAATCGAACTCACCCCGGGCGGCCAGCGCAATCTCAGCTTTGATCCTGCCCTGCGGGTGGGCCAGCACGCCTATCGCGCCGCGCTGGCGCGGGGCGTGGTGTTGCGCCCACTTGGTGACGTCCTGTACTGGATGCCGCCCTACTGTATCGACGGCGAGCAACTCGACCTGCTTGCGCGGGTGACGCGCGAGGCCATCCTGGAGGCCACCGCATGCGGCTGACCCGCAGCTACGTCGACCGCCCGCTCCGCGTGGGCGACGAGGTGGTCCTGCCGGAAGACGCGGCCGCGCACCTGCTGCGCGTGCTGCGCCTGCGGGTCGGGGACGGTTGCGTGCTGTTCAATGGCGATGGCCACGACTACCGGGCGCGGCTCACCGCGCTGGGCAAGCGCGGGGCGACCGTGGACGTGCTGGAGGCCACGCCCGTCGACAACGAATCACCGCTGCGGATCACCCTGCTGCAAGGGATCGCCCGCGGCGAGAAGATGGACTGGATCCTGCAGAAGGCGACCGAACTGGGCGTTGCCCGGATCCTGCCCGTGAGCAGCGAACGCAGCGAGGTCAAGCTGGATGCGCAACGCGCCGACAAGCGACTGGCGCACTGGCGGGGCGTCGTGGTGGCGGCGTGCGAGCAGAGCGGCCGCGCGGTGGTTCCGGAGATCGCCCCGCCGCAGGCGCTCGCAGGCGCCGCGGTGCTGCGCGACGGGCGCGGTTTCCTCTTGGATCCGCTTGCCGAGGCGTCGCCGGCGTCGCTGGGGGGCGATGCTCCCGTCGCCTGCACCATCGCGATCGGGCCGGAAGGCGGCTGGTCCCCACGCGACCGCGACCAGCTGTCTGCCGCCGGCTTTACCGGGCTGCGCCTGGGCCCGCGGGTCCTGCGCACCGAAAGCGCCGGGATCGCCGCGATCGCGATCCTGCAGGCGCGCTTCGGCGACCTGGGCTGAATCAGGCGGCCTGCGGGAGCGCCTGCCCGAGTCCTTCCTCGATCGCCGCGAGGTCCGGCACCAGTGCATCGTCCTCGTTGAGGCGCACGCGCGAGAGCACGCCCTGCGGAAGGTCGGCATCGTCGCCGTCCGCGAGCAACGCGGCCTCGGTGACCGTCACCAGCCGTGGGAAGCCCTGGGTCAGCAGCGCGAAGAACGGCCGCTTGGCATCGCCCCCCAGCGCCTTCAGCACGATCACCTTGCTGCCAAGCCCGCCCGGATCGTCGGCGATGCCGGCGAAGCGGGAGAACGACACCAGCGGCAGCTGCCAGCCGCGCCAGCGGATGCGGCCGAGCAGCCAGTCCGGCGCGCCTTCCAGCGGATCCGGATTCGCGAACGACAGCACTTCGGCGATGGTGGCGTTCGGCAACAGCAGCCGCCCACCGGCCACTTGGATCAGAACCCCACGGATGATCTGTTCGTCGGACATAGGCACCTCAGGCCGGCCAGCGTTCCAGCAGTTGTCGGGAAAGCGCGGCAAGGCCCAGCGCCTCGCCGCCACGGGCCACCAGCGCATCACCGGCAGCAGGATCGAAATTGTGGTCGCGCGACTGCGCCAGCGCCAGGCCGCCCGCCCAGCGCATCGCCATCGCCGCATCGACCAGCGCCACGTCGGCGCCACTGAGCAGCAGCAGCGCGCTGTCGGCCTGGTTCAGCGCCGCCAGGCCGGGGGCGTCGTCCTCGACGAAGCGCAACCCGCCAGGAATGCGTTGCACGCCGAGCCCGTCCGGCACGACATGGACATGGCCCGCGCGCGGCGTCTCGCCCGCTTCGGCCAACAGGACCGGCATCTCGGTGACCCGGTCCATCTGCCGGACGAGGCGGTCGTACTGCCCGCCCGCGATGCGCTGGCGCAGCAGGATCGGGCGCGGGAACGCGGCAGGCAGCGCGGCCAGCAACTGGCGCACGGCGTCGGGGCCGCCGGTGCCGGCCGCCACCACCACCGCGCCGGGCTCCGATGGCAGGTTGCGGTCCATCTGCAGCTCGGGCAACGCCTCGACGAGTCGCTGGATCTGCTCCATCTCGGCGGCAAACGCCGCGTCGTGCGACGCCGGGGCAGGCGGATCGCCGACCCGTGGCAAGACTTCATCGTGTCCCTGCAGCTTGGCCCGCAGGTGGCGCGCCCAGCGCGCGGTGTCCCACCCTTCGCGGCGGGCGGCGACGTCGGCGTCCTCGTACACCACGACCAAGCGATCGTCGTGCAGCAGGGGGGCGAAACGGTCGAGTTCACGCTCGAGCGCGGCCTCCAGCAACACCAGCACCGCGCCGGGCGCCGCTGCCCGCACCTCGTCGACGGTGGCGGAACCTGGATCGAACGCCCCCACCATCGTCGTTCCAGCGTCACGCAGAGCGATCTCGGTGCGGTCACGCGCGCCTCCGGCCCGCGCGAGCAGCACCACCCGCCTCGCGCTCATTGCAGCGATCCGTCGCCCGTGCGCTCCACCTTGAGCAGCTCGAACACGTTACGCATGAGCTCCACTTCCTGGTACGGCTTGCCGAGGTAGCGCTCCACCCCGATGTCGATCGCGCGCTGGCGATGCTTCTCGCCGGTACGCGAGGTGATCATGATGATCGGCACGTCGCGCATGCGCGCATCGGCCTTCATCGCGGTCGCCAGTTCGTAGCCGTCCATGCGCGGCATCTCGATGTCCAAGAGCATCAGGTCCGGGATCACCTCGGCCATGCGCTCCAGCGCATCGATGCCGTCCTTCGCGGTCGCCACCTCGAAGTTGTGCCGCTCCAGCACGCGGCCGGTGACCTTGCGCATGGTGATCGAGTCGTCCACCACCATGACCAGCGGCACACGGCGCTGCTCGGCGACAGGTTGCACCGGCGCGACGACGTGGGCCAGCGTGGCCTGCCGGCGCACGAGCGGCGCCACGTCCAGGATCACCACCACGCGGCCGTCGCCCATGATGGTGGCGCCGAAGATGCCCGGCACCGATGCCAGCTGCGGGCCGCCGGCCTTGACCACGATCTCGCGGTTGCCGATGACCTGGTCGACCGCCACCGCGGCGCGCAGGTCGCCGGAGCGCACCAGCAGCAGCGGCACCTGCAGCTGTCCCTCGGCCTTCACCGTCGGTGCGCCGACCAGCGCGCCCAGGTCGTGCAGTACGTAATCCTCGCCGCCATAGCGGTAGACCGCGTCCGCCCTGGCGAACTCGTCGCGACCGATGCGGCCCACGCCGCGGACCGAGGCGATCGGGACCGCGTATTCGGTATCGCCGATCTTGACGAACACCGCCTGGGTCACCGCCAGCGTCTGCGGCAGACGCAGGGTAAAGGTCGTGCCGGCGCCCGGGCGCGAGTCGATGTCGATCGACCCGCCGAGCTGGCGGACTTCGCTTGCCACAACGTCCATGCCGACGCCACGGCCGGCTAGGCGGCTAACCTCGTCGGCGGTCGAGAAGCCGGGCTCGAAGATCAGCAGGTCGAGGTCACCGTCGCCAATGACCTGGTCGGGCTTGAGCAGGCCGCGCTCGACGCCGCGGCGGCGGACCGCGTCGCGGTTGATGCCGGCGCCATCGTCGCTGACCTGCAGCACGACTTCCGAGCCTTCGCGCCGGACCGCGATGCGGATGTTGCCCTCATCCGGCTTGCCCGCCTGGCGGCGTGCCTCCGGCGCTTCGAGCCCATGCGCGATGGCGTTGCGCAGCATGTGCTCGAGCGGCGCCGTCATGCGCTCGAGTACGTTGCGGTCGAGCTCGCCCTGCGCGCCTTCGAGGCGCATCTGCGCCTGCTTGCCGGTCTCACCGGCCGCCTGGCGGATGACCCGGCGCAGGCGCGGCACCAGCGAGTCGAAGGGCAGCATGCGCGTGCGCATGAGCCCTTCCTGCAGCTCCGAGCTCACCCGCGACTGCTGCAGCAGCAGGGTTTCGTACTGGCGGGTCAGCTCGTCCATCGAGCCATGCAGGCTCTGCAAGTCGGCGGCCGACTCGCCAAGCGCGCGCGACAGCTGCTGGAGCGTGCTGAAGCGGTCCAGTTCCAGCGGATCGAAGGTCGCGTCCGCGGTGTCCTGTTCGCGCTGGTAGCGCGCGATGATCTGCGCCTCGGTTTCCGCGTCGAGCCGGCGCAGCTGGTCGCGCAGGCGCAGGTTGGTCTGCTCCATTTCCGCCGCGGTATTGCGGAATGCACCCAGCTGCTGCTCCAGGCGGGCGCGGTAGATCGCCACCTCGCCCGCGTAGTTCACCAGGCGGTCCAGCAAGTCGGCGCGGATCCGCACCTGTTCCTGCGGCGCGCGGACGGCCATGTCGTCGTCGTCGGCGATGGCATCCGTGGTGATCGGCGCCGACAGCGGCTTGAGCTCCAGCGGCGCGAAGTCCCGCGGCGCCGGCATCCCCATCCCGGCGTCCGGATCCGCGACTTCGGCCGTCGCCAGCGGCGCTTCCGCGCGCGCCGTGAACTCTTCGATCAATCCGACCGGCACGCCGATCGCCCGACGGGCGGCCACGCGCGTGACCATTCCGTGCAGGCGGTCGAATCCGCGTTCCAGCAGCGGCACGCCATCGGCGCCGAGCTCGGCCCGCTGCGCAACCACGGCTTCCAGCAACGCCTCCATCGCATGCGACAGCTCGCCGACCGGCATGACGCCGGCCATGCGGGCGCCGCCCTTGAGCGTATGCAGGTCGCGCTGCAACCCGACCAGCGGCTCCAGTTCCTGCGGCGCGTCCCGCAACTGCGCCAGCAGGCCGTCCGAATGATCCAGCAGGTCGCCGCCTTCCTCGACGAAGATGTCGACCAGCTCGACGTCGAGCTCCGAGATGTCCAGCGGCGCGTCGGGATCCTCCGCGGATGTCGCCGCGGACAGCAACGCTGCCAGCGCGGCTTCCTCGCGCGCCTTCGCCGTCGCAGCCGCCTCCGCGGCGCGGCGCTCTGCCTCCAGGCGCTCGGCCTGCGCCTTCTCCGCGGCCACGCGCTCGGCCTCGCGACGTTCGGCTTCAGCCCGCGCGGCGGCAATGCGTTCGGCTTCGACGCGTTCGGCTTCCAGACGCTCCGCTTCGAGGCGTTCGGCCTCAAGGCGTTCGGCTTCGAGGCGTTCGGCTTCGAGACGCTCTGCTTCAAGGCGTTCGGCTTCAAGTCGCTCCGCCTCGGCGCGCTCGGCTTCGAGGCGTTCTGCTTCGAGGCGTTCGGCTTCAAGGCGCTCCGCTTCGAGGCGCTCTGCTTCGAGGCGCTCTGCTTCGAGGCGCTCTGCTTCGAGGCGCTCTACTTCGAGGCGCTCT
>JAEWFT010000006.1 GCA_023388715.1 Pseudomonadota bacterium | reverse complement strand
AAGTTGACGTGCGCCGAGGACAGTCCGGCCTGCGACACCAGCTGCTCGATCGCGGCCGGCAACGCGGCCCTGGAGTCCGCGCCTGCGGCGAGCAGGCGCGGCCCCGTGACCGGCGAGTAGGGCACCGCGCCCAGCCACTTGGGGAAGTACTCCAGGCCATGCTGCGCGTAGGCGTGCGCCCAGGCGTGGTCGAACACGAACTCGCCGTGCGAGTTCTCCTTCAGGTAGCCAGGCGCGGCCGCGAGCAGGGTATCGCCGTCCCACAGGCCGACGTGGCACGGCGTCCAGCCCCAGTCATCGCGCAGGCAGCCGGTGGTCTCCAGCCCGGCGATGAACGCGTGCGCGACGAACGGGTTGCGCCCGTCGTGCAGGGCATCCCAGTCCTCCGCGCGGATATCGGTCAGCGCGCGATGGATGCGCGCCGACGGCATCAGTGGCCTTCGTCCAGGTACTTCTCGGCGTCCAGCGCGGCCATGCAGCCGAAGCCGGCGGAGGTGATCGCCTGCCGGTAGACCTGGTCGGCGACGTCGCCGGCGGCGAACACGCCCGGCACCGAAGTCTGTGTGGCATTGCCCTCCAGCCCGGTCTGGATCGTCAGGTAGCCGTTCTTCATCGCCAGCTGGCCATCGAACAGCGAGGTATTGGGCGAATGGCCGATGGCGACGAAGAAGCCCTTGACGTCGATCTCGCGCGCGCTGCCGTCCTGCACCGACTTCAGGCGCATGCCGGTCACGCCGCCGTCGTCGCCCAGCACCTCGTCGACCACGTGGTGCCAGACGGTCTCGATCTTGCCGGCTTCGACCTTGGCGAACAGCTTGTCCTGCATGATCTTTTCCGCGCGCAGGGTGTCGCGCCGGTGCACCAGGTAGACCTTGCGCGCGATGTTGGACAGGTAAAGAGCCTCCTCGACCGCGGTGTTGCCGCCGCCGATCACCGCCACGTCCTGATCCTTGTAGAAGAAGCCGTCGCAGGTGGCGCAGGCGGACACGCCGCGGCCCTTGAACTTCTCCTCGGACTCCAGCCCCAGGTACTTGGCGGTGGCACCGGTGGCGATGATGAGCGCATCGCAGGTGTAGTCGCCGGAATCGCCGCGCAGGCGGAACGGGCGCTGGCCCAGGTCCGCGGTATGGATATGATCGAACACCACCTCGGTCTCGAAGCGCTCGGCGTGCGCCTGCATCCGCGCCATCAGGTCCGGCCCCATCAGCCCGTGGGCATCGCCCGGCCAGTTGTCGACCTCGGTGGTGGTCATCAGCTGGCCGCCCATCTGCAGCCCGGTGACCACCAGCGGCTTGAGGTTGGCGCGGGCGGCATAGACGGCGGCCGTCCAGCCTGCGGGGCCGGAGCCGAGGATCAGGACGCGGACGTGCTTGGTGGGATTCATGGGATCGAGGGTGGCCGTCTGTCGGGATGCGCTCCCGGGACTGCATAGCTTGGCGACGGCATCACCCGCGCACAAGGCGTGCGCGCCGCACGCGGCCTCCGCGCCGGTTGCCCTGGCACTGCAATGCGCCGCACGGCGTGGCAGCACTGGGCTGCTGCGGCGACCGCGGCATTTGACGTATTATCAAGGACGTAGGGGAATCTCCTGAGGTGCGGCAACAAGTGGCGAAAACCGCGTCCGAGGTCGGAAAGTCCGGTCGCACGGCAGGCAAGCCGGCGAAAGCCGCAGGCGCGCGCGCGCGTCCGGCCAACCCGCGGCGGCAGAAACTGTGGCGCGACCTTGCGCTGATCGCGGTGGCGCCACTGCTGCTGTTCCTGCTGGCGAGCCTGGTCACGTATTCGCCGGCGGACCCGGGCTTCTCGTTCTCCGGCAGCATCACCGCGCCGGTGCAGAACGCGGGCGGCCGGGTCGGCGCCTGGCTTGCCGACGTGCTGCTGTACCTGACCGGCTACGTCGCTTTCCTGCTGCCCATCGTGCTGGGCGCCATCGCATGGATCGCGCTTTACGGGCTGGACCAGGACGGCGATGGCAACGTCGACCTCGGGCCCGCGCTGCGGCTGGTGGGCATCGTCGGCTTCCTCGTCTCCGGCTGCGGGATCCTGGCGCTGCGGGTGGCAGGGTCGAACGACCTGTCGGCGGGCAGCGGCGGCGTGCTCGGCGACATCGTCGGCAAATCGCTCAACATGCTGTTCGGCGCGCTTGGCGCCAACCTGTTCCTGCTCAGCCTGTTCCTGATCTCGGTCACGCTGGCCACCGGTTTGTCGTGGCTGGCGGTGATGGACCGCGTCGGCGCGTGGGTGCTGGCGCTTCCCGGACTGCTGGGACGCGGCGCACGCCAGGGCGCGAAACAGGCCAGCGAATGGCAGGAGACCCGCGCCCGCCGCGAGGAGCGCGAGGAGGCACGCAAGGTCGATTCGGAATTGCGCGCCAAGCGTGCGCCGGTCCGGATCGAGCCGCCGGCCGCGCCGGTGGTCGAGAAGAGCGAACGCGCCAAGCGCGAGACCCAGATCCCGCTGTTCCAGGGCGGCGACGGTTCCGGCATCCCGCCGCTGGCGCTGCTCGATGACCCCAAGCCGCAGCCCAAGGGCTACGACGAACAGACCCTGGAAACGCTGTCGCGGCAGATCGAATTCAAGCTCAAGGACTTCCGCATCGATGCCGAGGTGGTGGGCGCCTACCCCGGCCCGGTGATCACCCGTTTCGAGGTGCAACCGGCGCCCGGCATCAAGGTCAGCCAGATTTCCTCGCTGGACAAGGACATCGCGCGCGGCCTGAGCGTGAAGTCGGTGCGCGTGGTCGACGTGATCCCGGGCAAGTCGGTGATCGGGCTGGAAACCCCGAACACGCACCGCGAGATGATCTACCTCAGCGAACTGCTTCGCTCGCGCGAGTACGACAAGTCGGCCAGCGCGCTGACCCTGGCGCTGGGCAAGGACATCGCCGGCAAGCCGATCGTGGCCGACCTTGCGCGCATGCCGCACCTGCTGGTCGCCGGCACCACCGGCTCGGGCAAGTCGGTGGCGGTCAACGCCATGGTGCTTTCGCTGCTGTACAAGGCCTCCGCCAAGGACCTGCGGATGCTGATGATCGACCCGAAGATGCTGGAGCTGTCGGTGTATGCCGGCATCCCGCACCTGCTGGCGCCGGTGGTCACCGACATGAAGGAGGCCGCCAACGGCCTGCGCTGGTGCGTGGCGGAGATGGAGCGCCGCTACAAGCTGATGAGCGCGGTGGGCGTGCGCAACCTGGCGGGCTTCAACAAGAAGGTGAGGGACGGCATCGACGCCGGCCAGCCGCTGATGGACCCGCTGTACAAGCCGAACCCCGAGCTGGACGAAGCGCCGCGCCAGCTGGAGACGCTGCCGTTCATCGTCATCTTCATCGACGAATTCGCCGACATGATGATGATCGTCGGCAAGAAGGTCGAGGAACTCATCGCGCGGCTCGCGCAGAAGGCGCGCGCGGCCGGCATCCACCTGATCCTGGCCACCCAGCGGCCATCGGTGGACGTCATCACCGGCCTGATCAAGGCGAACATCCCCACCCGGATCGCCTTCCAGGTCTCGAGCAAGATCGACTCGCGCACGATCCTCGACCAGTCCGGCGCGGAGACCCTGCTGGGCCATGGCGACATGCTGTACCTGCCGCCCGGCACGGCGATGCCCGAGCGCATCCACGGCGCCTTCGTCAGCGACGAGGAAGTGCACCGCGTGGTCGAGCACCTCAAGCAGAGCGGGGGAGGGCCGGACTACATCGACGGCGTGCTGGAAGAGGCGCAGACGATGTACGACGGAAGCGCGGTGGGCGCGACCGGGCTGCCGGAGGCGGCTGCCAGCGACGACCCGGAAGCCGACCCGCTGTACGACCAGGCGGTGCAGATCGTGACCGAGACCCGGCGCGCCTCGATCTCGGGCGTGCAGCGCCGCCTCAAGATCGGCTACAACCGCGCCGCCAGGCTGGTAGAGGCGATGGAGGCCGCGGGCGTGGTCAGCCCTGCGGAACACAACGGCGACCGCACCGTGCTGGCGCCGCCGCCCCGCTGAGCGCAGGTTCAGTCCGCGGCGGCTGCCGTGCACGCCTATTCAGCTTGGTTCGCCCACACTGCACCCAACGTTGCAGGAGACCTCCCATGAAGCTTGCCCTTGCTCCCCTTGCCGTCGCCCTCGCCACCGGCCTGCTGCTGGCTTCGCCGGCCGCGAATGCGGGCGCCCGCGATGACCTCAACGCCTTCACCAAGGGCCTGAAGGGCCTGGACGGGCAGTTCACCCAGCAGGTCTTCGATGCGCGCGGCAAGCAGAAGGAAAGCGCAAGCGGCCGCGTGGCGGTGTCCGCGCCGCGACTGTTCCGCTGGGAATACGCCAAGCCTTACCCGCAACTGATCGTCGCCGATGGCAAGTCGGTGTGGGTCTACGATCCCGACCTGAAGCAGGCAAGCAAGCGTCCCCAGGGCGTCGAGGAAGCCAACAGCCCGCTGGCCATCCTGCTGGAGCCGGCCAAGCTCGACCGCGACTTCAACGTCAAGGAAGCCGGCAGCAGCGGTGGCCTGTCCTGGTTGCAACTCACCCCCAAGCAGGCCGAGGCCGGCTTCAAGACCGCGAAGCTCGGCTTCGGGAAGAGCGGGCTGGCGCGGATGGAATATGTCGATGCGCTGGGCCAGCGCACGCAGATCAGCTTCACTGGCTGGAAGCGCAATCCCACGTTCGCCAAGGGCACGTTCGTCTACGTACCGCCAAAGGGCGTGGACGTGATCGGCGGATGAAGCCGAACCCCCTGAGCGCCGCTGGTTTAGCGGCGTTCAGCGTTTAGGGCCACCTGTCACGCGTGCTCCACGCGCTGGCGCCGAAGCTGGGCACAACGTCGCAAGACGCCCATCTCAAGGCCCCCACCATGCAGCGCGCCGGACTCGCCATCATCCTTGGAATCGCCACCCTCAGCGGCATCGCCGCCGACCGCGGCAACCAGCGCCCGGTGCTGGTCGAGGGCAAGGCCGTTGCGCAGGCGGTGACGCCGTCGCTGCCCACCGACGTCAAGGCTCAACAGGCGATCGATGCCGCCACCGCTTCAGCCCTGATCGGCGCGCTGCAGACCCGCTTCGACGGCCAGCCGGTGGAGCTGCGCCTGGGCGATGTCCGCAGCGAGCGCGTCAGCCTCCGCGACCTCGCGCTCAACGGCGAGGCGAAGATCCGCTTCCACGGCGCGCAGGAATGGTTGCCCGTCCAGTTCCAAGCGCTGTACGACACCACCGAGCAGGTGGTGCAGAGCCCGAACATCACCCTTGGCGCCTCCCTGGCGGCGACCAAGCCGGCGTCCAAGCTCCCGCTGGCCAAGTTGCAGGCGCAGGTGGACACCGTGATGGGCGAGGAATTCCTGTCGCAGGGCGTGGACTTCCGCCTCGGCGATGCGCGCGTGGTGGGCGACGATGGCGGGCGTCTGGTGGTCCAGGCCGATGGCATCGCACGCTTCGACGGCAGCGAGCAGGCCCCGGTCGTTGTGCGTGCCCTGTACGACACCCGCAGCGGTCGCTGGATCGACGCGCAGTACGACTTCGACGTGATTGCCGCAGGCGGCCAGCAGGTCGCCTCGCGCTAGACTTGGCGGGTGACGCGTCGCAAGCCCGCAGCCTCCCTTGACCTGGTGACATCCGAACCGCAGGACGCGTTGCGGCCGCTGGCCGAGCGCATGCGCCCCCGCGTCATCGACGAGATGGTCGGGCAGCCGCGGCTGCTCGCTCCCGCGTCCGCATTGCGCCGCGCGGTGGAGCAGGGGCGCCTGCATTCGATGATCCTGTGGGGGCCGCCGGGCTGCGGAAAGACGACGCTTGCGCTCCTGCTGGCGCGCCACGCTGACGCCGACTTCGTGGCGATCTCGGCGGTGCTGAGCGGCCTGCCACAGGTGCGCGAGGTCCTGGCCGAGGCGCAGGCGCGCTTCGATGGCGGGCGCCGTACCGTGCTGTTCGTGGACGAGGTCCACCGCTTCAACAAGGTGCAGCAGGATGCCTTCCTGCCGCACATCGAGCGCGGCACCATCATCTTCATCGGCGCCACCACCGAGAACCCCTCGTTCGAACTCAACTCGGCGCTGCTTTCGCGTTGTCGCGTGCACGTGCTGGAGCGCGTCTCGGCGGCGGACATCGAAGCGGCCCTGCGCGCCGCGCTGGCGGACGGCGAACGCGGCCTCGGCGGGCGCGGCCTGCAGGTGGCGGACGCTGCGCTGGCGGAAATCGCCGCGGCGGCGGATGGCGACGTGCGCCGCGCGCTGACCCTGCTGGAGATCGCGGCCGACATCGCGGCGGGCGAGGGCGGGGTGGTGGACGCGCACACGCTGCAGCAGGTGCTGGCGGACCGCACTCGACGCTTCGACCGCAAGGGAGATGCGTTCTACGACCAGATCTCGGCGCTGCACAAGTGCGTGCGCAGCTCCAACCCCGACGCGGCGCTTTACTGGCTGGCGCGGATGCTCGATGGCGGCGCCGATCCGGCGTACCTGGCTCGCCGCCTGGCCCGCATGGCGATCGAGGACATTGGGCTGGCCGATCCGCGCGCGTGGCAGATGGCGATCGAGGCATGGGACACCTTTGACCGGTTGGGCGCGCCGGAAGGCGAACTGGCGCTCGCGCAACTTACGATCTACCTGGCCAGCACCGCGAAATCCAACGCCGGCTATGCCGCATGGAACGCCGCCCGCGCGGATGTGACGCAGTCCGGCACCCTCGAGGTGCCACTGCACCTGCGCAACGCGCCCACCAGGTTGATGAAATCGCTGGGGTACGGCAAGGACTACCAGTACGACCACGACGCGGACGGCGGGATCGCCCTCGACCAGGCCGGCTTCCCCGACGCGATGGGCGAAACCGTCTACTACCGGCCCACCGGGCGCGGCATGGAAGCCAGGCTAAAGGAAAAGCTGGACGCACTGCGCAGCGCACGCGCCGATGCCATCGCGGCAAAGCGCGGCCCATGAGTGCCTGGAGCCAGCAATTGCTGCTGGTCATGGTGGGCGGCGCGCTTGGCGCGGCCGGGCGCTTCTGGATCGGCGAGGCCTTGTTGCGGAAGCTGGGCAGCGGAATTCCGTGGGGAACGCTTGCGGTGAACCTAGCCGGTTCCTTTGCCGCCGGCTTCGTGGCGATCTGGCTGGAAGGACGAGGCGGCCCGGCCGTTTATTGGCGTGCGCTTGTCCTTGTCGGGCTGCTGGGCGGCCTGACGACGTATTCGGCCCTGATGGTCGAAACCCTGCTGATGGCACGCGCGCAACGCGATGCCGCGGTGCTGTGGTACATGCTGGCCACGTTGCTGGGAGGCGTGTTGCTGGTCTGGGCGGGTGTGCGGGTGGCGGAGCAGCTGAGGGGAATGGGTGTACCGGCGTGATACCACCCATATAGCACTTCGCATAATGCCTATTATGTTACTTGGTTAGTAACCCTTGCACGCTGCCCGCACCTTAGCGTCGATGCGGCTCAGGTCATCAAAGGTACGCCTCAGTCCCAGCCGCTGCAGTTCACGGCGCCTTTCGTCCCGCGCCACGTTGCAGGCATCCTGTGCGGCGCCTGGCCAGCCGTCGCGTCGGGCTCCTGCTGGGCGGCTGCGTGCCTTCGACTGCGCCCGTTGCGCGCCGGTCTGGGGACGCGCCATCGGGGCCGAATCCGGTTGCGGCACGTACATGATCGTCCGCGACAGGCGCTGGCCACCCTTGCAGGGAATTGCCTGATAACTCACCCCACCACCGGCCGCGACGCAGCGATACAGCTCACCCGCGTGCGCCGGCGTCGCCAGCATGAGAATCGCCATGATGATCGGTGTGCGCATCGCGAGTGATCCCGGCAGCCCGCAAACAGCGTGGATCACGCAGGCCGACGATCCGATCAGGGGAATGCGCCGCCGGTCGTCGGAATTCATCCGACCGATGGATCAGGGAAGCTCGACGGACTCGAAGCGCCAGTGCCGCGGTTGCCCCAGCAGGCCGTCATCGTCGACCCGCACCGCTGCGACACCTTGCACGGCCACCGCGGCCGCCCCGGCCTCGCCCAGTCGCCAGCTCATCGCCTCCGCCGCGCCCGGCGCCGCCGCCACTGCGCGAACGCACCGCGAACGGCCCGGGAGGATGCCCTCGCCTGTGCGCTTGCCGCGCGCCTCCTTCAATGCCCAGATTTCGTGGAACGCGCCCAGGCGCCCATCGCTCGCCATTGCTGCAAGGCGGCCTGCCTCCTCCGGGGCGAAGACATGCCGCGCGAGCGCGTCGATGTCGCGGGCACGCCTTGGCACCTCCACGTCGACGCCAATCGGCACGGTCGCGATTCCCGCCAGGATCCAGCCTCCGCTGTGACTCAACGACAACCACAGCGGCGAAGGGGCGCCATCGAGGTGCAGGCACGGCCTGCCATCGGCCAGCCGGTGTACCGAGAGCCGCGCGATGTCGACACCGTGCCAGCGGGCGCCAAGTTCCCGTGCAAGGCTGTGGCCGGTGACATAGTTCCGGCGCCGCTCCGGCGAGGCCATCGCGTCAAGGCGCTGGCGCTCCTCCCCGGTCAGCCACTCCAGCGTGCCAACCGTAATCGCCTCCAGGCGCGCAAGTCGCAGATGCGCCACGGACGCTGGGTGCACGGCAGTCTCCATTCAACGGCGCGGCGGAAGTGCAGCTGCCTGCATCGACCGACGATTGTCACGGATCGGGCGGCTGTCGTCGATGCGGCATTTCACCGTTGCGCGGCGCCGTCCCACTGCCAGCGCAGGCCAAGCTGCACACCCCGGCCGGCGCCTGGCTCGTGGTAGCGACGATTGCCTTCGTTGACGATCACCGAGCCGATATGGGCGCGATCCAGCAGGTTGTCGACGCGCACGAATGCGTCCAGTTGCCCGCCGGCGGCGCGATCCTGCCACCCCGCCGCGAGGCTGAGCAGCCCGTAGCCCGGCGCAAGCTCGTCGCCCGCATCGTTGACCGATACCGCACCCACGCCCCACCCCTCCGCCCTCCCCCACCACCGCTGCGCGCGCCAATGCAACGCAAGGTGCCCCTGATGACGGGCCACGCCGGGGATACGGGTGCCCGAGGGAACCCAGTCGCCCGCTTGCTGACAGCCGGCGCCGCTGCAGACAGGGAAGGCATTGCGGAAGCGCGCGTCCAAGGCGGTGTAGGCCGCTTCCAGCGTCCAGCCGGCAGCCAGCGGAAGTCCCAGCGCGAGTTCGGCCCCGTCGCGTCGGGCGGAGGCGACGTTGCGGAAGCTGCTGCGACCACCGATATTGCGTGCCACCGCCAGTTCATCGCGGGTATCGGCCCGGAACACCGCCGCTTCCAGCCACGCGCCCGCGGCATTGCGCCACCTGCCACCCAGCTCGAGGTTGCGGCTCAGCGCGGGTCGCAGTTCCAGCGCAAGCCCGGCGCCGCCATCGGCACGGTAGCTGAGCTCGTTGAAGGTGGGCGTCTCGAAGCCGCGACCGCTCGACAGGTACAGGCGGAGATTGGCCGAAGGCGCGTGCACCAGGCCCACCACCGGTGCCGTCCGCCCGTAGTCCACGGCGCCGCTGTCGTCCGGATTGCCGGCGGTGACGTAGTGGTCGCGCGATGCAAACCTGATCGTGCTGTGGCGCGCGCCCACCAGCAGCGACCACGCGGGCGCCCACTGCCACCAGGCCTGCGCGTACTGGTCGAAGGCCCGCACCCGGTTGTGCTCATCGCGACGCAGGACGCCGCGCACGCCGAGCCCATCGCCATCGAAGTTCTCGTAGCCGCGCCGGTGTTGCCGCTGCTGCTGGTGGGCGATGCCGGCGTGTAGTTCCGCCGCGCGCCCCGCGAACTCGCCCTGCCAGGACCAGCGCAGGTCGATGCCCGCGAAGCCGTCATCCAGGTCGATGACACCGCCGGCACTCAGCGGGTTGGACTGCGCTGCAACGGGGACCGCCAGTACCTGCCCGACCCGCCGCTCGCCAACCCACGCAGTACCCTGCAGGGCCCCGGACGCCAGCGGCAGCGTATGCAACACGCCGAGCTGCTGGTGCAGCACCGACTTGCGGGTATCGAACGCATGCGCCGCCGCGACCGCCTGGGTCGGCGTCGCCTGCGCCTGCGCCAAGGTCAGACCCAGCGGATCCCTCGCATCGGGGGCGTCCAGCCGGCTTGCCACCAGGTCCAGGCGCCCCGCCCCGCCAAGGTCGACAGCGGCCTTCGCATGCCACAGTGTGCGCTGCGCCGTGCTGTGGTCGCGGTAGCCATCCGTGCGCATGCGCTGCACCGACAGGTTGTAACCCAGCGCTTCGCGGCTGCCGAGCAAGCGCATGCCGAGCGAACGAGTGTTGTCGCGCCCGGCGTCGGCCTGCACCGTCCACTCGGGTTCCGGCGTGGGCGCCGCGCTGCGCCACTCCACCACCCCGCCGGACGAGTTGCCATGGAGCGCGGAGAACGGCCCGCGCAGCACCTCGATGGTCCCGCCGGCCTGCAGCGCGAAGTGCGAAAGCTGCCCCTGCCCGTCTGGCATCGTCGCCGGGATGCCGTCGGCGACCAGGCGCAGGCCACGCACGCCAAAGGTGGCGCGCGCGCCAAAGCCGCGGATCGACAGCTGC
The DNA here is from genome assembly GCA_023388715.1 of Pseudomonadota bacterium. Classification (GTDB taxonomy): domain Bacteria; phylum Pseudomonadota; class Gammaproteobacteria; order Xanthomonadales; family Xanthomonadaceae; genus Thermomonas. The sequence continues at coordinate 43,409 of JAEWFT010000006.1, read as the reverse complement.
ATGTCCTGCGCCAGGTTCTGGCGATCGCGGGCAAGCAATCCGGGCACCGGCGCCAGCGTGGCCGCCAGCCTGGAGGCGGCGCGCTGCGGTTGCTCGAGGTCGATCGTGCTCGTCGACACCGGCGCATCGAATGCGGGCACCCGCTGCAGGCCCGCCACCACCACCGCATCGAGCGTCTTCGCGGGGGTGGCGGAATCCTCCGGCTGCTGGGCAGCGGCATCCAGGCTGGCCAGCGCCAGGGACAACGTGCAGGCAAGGCGCAGCGGTCTGCTCATGGGATGGATTATTGCCGGGTGGCCGCGGTCGTGCGTGCGGTGTATCCCCCGTCGCAGCCTGTGCGACAGGGAGGATGCAGGCTTGCCCTCCCCTCCTGGAGACGCCGCCATGACCACGCGCAGCCACATCACCGTCCTGCTCGACCGCACCGGTTCGATGGCGTCGATCCGCGACGAGTCATCGGCGGGTTCAACAGTTTCCTGTCCGAGCAGCAGGCGGCGCCCGAACCCGGCACGCTGACGCTCGTGCAGTTCGACTCGCAGGACCCCTACGAGGTCCTGCACGTATTCGCCCCGCTCCACCTGGTCCACCCTCTGGATACGAGCAGCTACGTGCCGCGCGCCTCCACGCCGCTGTACGACGCGCTGGGGCGCGCGATCACCGACCTTGACGCGCGCCTGGCCGCGATCCCGGAAGCCTTGCGCCCGGACCGGCTGCTGTTCGTGGTGGTGACCGACGGCCACGAAAACGCAAGCCGGGAGTTCAACCGCGCGCAGGTGAGCCGCATGATCCAGGCGCGGCAGGAGGCCGGCTGGGAGTTCATCTTCCTCAGCGCTGACCTGTCCGCCTTCAAGGACGCCCAGTCGATGGGCATGCGCGCGGAGGCGGCGCTGCTGTTCGGCAAGCACAAGCGGGGCAACGATGCGGCCTGGGCCATGGCCTCAAGCAAGGTGCGCGAACGGCGCGCCGGCGTGACCAACCAGGTCGCCTTCAATGAGGACGAACGCAAGGCTGCGGAATGAGGGCGCCGGCGATGCGTCAGCCTGCCAAGGCGTGGCGCGCCAGCAGCTTCTCCAGCAGCGGCTCGACCAGCTCCCCGCCGCGCAACGCGTCGCGCCAGCGCTGGGGGATCCCTTCATGGCCATGAAGGATCCCGGCAATGCCACCCGCCACGCAGGCGGTGGTGTCGGTGTCGTGGCCCAGGGCGATGCCGGCGCGCACGCAGCCGGCGTAGTCCCCGCCCGCCAGCACGCTGGCACGCGCCGACCACAGGGTATCGAGTGTGTAGCCGCTGCCACGGATGGCGGCGGCGTTTTCCGGCGCAGTGACCAGCCCCACCTCGCCAGCGTTCATCCCGGCGCCGGGCGCCAGCTCGCGCAGCCGAGCCACCGCCCAGTCCCATGGCGCCTGCCGCCCCTGCAGCGCGGCCCGCGCCCACAGGCAATACAGGGCGCAGCAGACCTGCGACCGCATGTGGCCATGGGTCGGCAACCACTGACGCATCGCCAGCGTCGCCAGGTCCGCGTCATCGCCCACGTGCCATAACGCCAACGGCAACACCCGCATCAGCGAACCGTTGCCGTTGTGCGATTCCGTCGCCGGCCCTGATTCTTCGGGAGGCACGCCCGCCACCAGCCGGTTGATCGCGCTGCTGGTCTGCGCGCCAACGTCGAAGACGGAGCGGTTGACCGCGTAGAAGCCCTCATGCAGCCAGCGCCGCAGGTTATCGGCGAAATGGCGCAGGTCCAGACCATCGCTCACCAGCAGGCTGTCGAGCAGGATCAGCGCCTGCGCGCCGTCGTCGCTCCAGGTACCCGGCGGCACGCCGACGTGCGCACGCGCGAAGCCCGGCGGGGGCGCCATGTCGATCTCTTCCACCGGCGGCAGCGCCTGCGGCGGGTGGAATTCATACGGAACCCCGAGCGCGTCGCCGACAAGCAGGCCGAGCAAGCCGCCGGCCAGCCTGTCGCGGATCGTGAGTTGCGTCATCGGCATACCCATCCTTGATTACGACCTGAAGTAACGCACTGCATGTTCGCGCAGCCGGGTCACTTGAGAAGAAAACAAAACGGGCCGCATCGCTGCGACCCGTTGTTGATGCTTCGCGTTGTCGAACCTGCTTGCGATTCCGGCCTGCCGGATGGCGTCCCCACGGGGATTCGAACCCCGGTCGCTACCGTGAAAGGGTAATGTCCTAGGCCTCTAGACGATGGGGACAGAACCGGAAATCGTTTGCTAAAAAGTGGTGGAGCCAGCCGGGATCGAACCGGCGACCTCCTGCATGCCATGCAGGCGCTCTCCCAGCTGAGCTATGGCCCCACGGGCTGGAAAGTCGGCAATTCTGGGGCGAAAACCCCGAGGCGTCAAGCCATCTTTGCCATCTTTTTTTCGCCGTCGCGCTGCAGGGTCGCAACGCCGTGTCCCTGTTCGGCAAGGTATTGCAGCCACTTGCCGAGGAAGGTGTTCATTCGCAGCCGGTGGTCGAGGATGCGCTCGGGTGGAGGGAACATGCCGATCACGTCCTGCCAGCGGTTGCCGGCGTAGCAATGGGTGGCTTCCACCTGCCGCGCATCGCGGTAGAGGCGCAGGCTGGCGGAAGGTTCCGCCATGCCGGTGCGCGGATCCACCAGGCCATAGCTCATCCGCAGCTCGCTGGTATAGGCATGCCGCTCGATGACGTCCAGGCGCACGTCCAGGCCATCGCCGATGGAGGACACGTAGCTGCCGATCGCCAGGTCCGCCGGCGCGAACAGGCGCTGCAGGCGCGCGTGGTTTTCGCCATACAGCCCCATCAGCCAGCCGAACCGGCTGATCTTCGGGGGTGCATCGTGGCGGGACAGGACGCGGCTCATGCCTCGATCCTACACGCGCGATCCTAAACGCGGCAGGATTGACGGACCGCCGCGCCGGGCCTAGCTTGGAAGGTCTCCGCCGGGTCAGAACATCTCACGGTTGATGCCCAGGTGTTCCAGCACGCGGCTGGAGATCTCCTCGATCGAGGCATGCGTGGTGCTCAGCATCTCCACCCCTTCCCGGCGAAGCATCGCTTCGGCCTGCGCCACCTCGCGACGGCAGGTGTCCAGCTGGGCGTAGGTCGAGTTCGCGCGCCGCTCCTGGCGAATCTGGTGCAGGCGCACCGGATCGATGGTCAGCCCGAACAGCTTGTCGCGGTGCTGGCGCAACTTCGCCGGAAGCCGCTCCTGCTCGAGGTCGTCGGGGGTCAGCGGGTAGTTGGCGGCCTTCACCCCGTGGTGCAGCGCCAGGTACACGCAGGTGGGCGTCTTGCCCGCGCGCGATACGCCCACCAGGATCAGGTCGGCGTCGGAGTAATCCAGCTTCATGCCGTCATCGTGGGTCAGCGCGTAGTTCATCGCGTTGATGCGGCGGTGGTAGGCGTCGAAATCGACCATGCCGTGCGCCTGCCCCACGCGCGCCTGCCACTGGCGCCCGAGTTCGCGCTCCAGCGGCGCGATGAACGGCTCGAACGCATCCAGCATCAGGGCGCCGCTCTCCGCCAGCAGCCGGGTCAGCTCGCCGTCGACCACGGTGTTGACGACGATCGGCCGCACGCCGGCGGCTTCCCCGGCGGCGCGGATGCGGGCCGCCGCCGCGCGCGCCTTGTCGGCATCGTCGACGAACGGCAGGCGGTCGCTGCGGAACTCGGCGGTGCCGGCAAACTGCGTCAGCAGGCTGTGGCCGATGGTCTCGGCGGTGATGCCGGTGCCGTCGGAGACGTAGAACACGGGGCGGACGGGATCCATCGGCGTCTTCGCTGGGGCGGGCGTTGTAAAATAGCCGGATTCCACGCCATGCGCCGTTTCGATTGCGCACACCCCTTCGCATCCGCCCACGGAGCCTGCCTTGACCCGCAATGTCCTCTGGCTGCACGACCTGCGCCTGTCCGACCTCGCCCAGGTGGGCGGCAAGAATTCCTCGCTCGGCGAGATGATCGGCCAGCTTGCCGACCTCGGCGTGTCGGTGCCGGGCGGCTTCGCCACCACCGCTGATGCGTTCAAGGACTTCATCGCCCACAACGACCTGCATGCGCGCATCTACGACAAGCTTGCGACGGTCGACGTCGAGGACGTGCCGGCGCTGACCAAGGCCGGCGCCGAGATCCGCGGCTGGGTGATCGACGCGCCGCTGCAACCGCAACTGGACGCCGACATCCGCACCGCCTATGCGCAGCTGTGCGTGGATGCGGGCAGCGAGGACATCGCCGTCGCCGTGCGCTCCTCGGCTACCGCCGAAGACCTGCCGGACGCGTCCTTCGCCGGCCAGCAGGAAACCTTCCTCAACGTGACCGGCGCCGATGACGTGGTGCGCAAGGTCAAGGAAGTGTTCGCCAGCCTGTACAACGACCGCGCCATCGCCTACCGCGTGCACCACGGCTTCGCCCACGAGGACGTGTTCCTGTCCGCCGGCGTGCAGCTGATGGTGCGCTCCGACGTCGGTGCGTCCGGCGTGCTGTTCACGCTCGACACCGAATCCGGCTTCCGCGACGTGGTGTTCGTCACCGCGAGCTACGGCCTGGGCGAGATGGTCGTGCAGGGCGCGGTCAACCCGGACGAGTTCTACGTCTACAAGCCCACCCTGCAGCAGGGCAAGCCGGCGATCCTGCGCCGCTCGCTGGGCAGCAAGCAGCTGCGCATGGTCTATTCCGATGTTGCGGGCGAGCGCGTGCGCACCGAGGACACGCCGGCCGAGCTGCGCAACCGCTTCTCCATCACCGATACCGACGTGGAAGAGCTGTCGCGGCAGGCGCTGGTGATCGAACAGCACTACGGCCGGCCGATGGACATCGAGTGGGGCAAGGACGGGCACACCGGCAAGCTGTACATCCTGCAGGCGCGCCCGGAGACGGTGAAGTCGCGCGCGCATGCGACGCAGATCGAGCGCTACACGCTGGGTCAGCGCGGCGAGGTGCTTTCCGAGGGCCGCGCCATCGGCCACAAGATCGGCAGCGGCACCGCGCGCGTGGTGCGTTCGCTGGCGGACATGGATCGCGTGCAGCCGGGCGACGTACTGATCGCCGACATGACCGATCCCGACTGGGAACCGGTGATGAAGCGCAGCGCGGCGATCGTCACCAACCGTGGCGGCCGCACCTGCCACGCCGCGATCATCGCCCGCGAGCTGGGCGTCCCGGCGGTGGTCGGCACCGGCAACGCGCTGGATTCGATCAACGACGGTGACCCGGTCACGGTCAGCTGCGCCGAAGGCGATACCGGCTTCATCTACGCCGGCGCCCTGCCCTTCGAGCGCATCACCACCGACCTCGGCAACATGCCGCCGGCGCCGCTGAAGATCATGATGAACGTGGCCAACCCGGACCGCGCGTTCGACTTCGGCCAGCTGCCGAACGCCGGCATCGGCCTGGCCCGGCTGGAAATGATCATCGCCAGCCACATCGGCGTGCATCCCAAGGCGCTGCTGGAATACGACCGCCAGGATGCGGCCACCAAGGCGAAGATCGACGCGCGCATTGCCGGCTACGAAAGCCCGGTGGAGTTCTACATCGAGCGCCTGAAGGAAGGCATCGCCACCATCGCCGCCTCGGTGTTCCCCAAGCCGGTGATCGTGCGCCTGTCGGACTTCAAGTCCAACGAGTACGCCAACCTGCTGGGCGGCTCCAGGTACGAGCCGCACGAGGAGAACCCGATGATCGGGTTCCGCGGCGCCTCGCGTTACATCGACCCCAGCTTCAAGGATGCGTTCGCGCTCGAGTGCGTGGCGGTCAAGCGCGTGCGCGAGGCGATGGGCCTGGACAACGTGTGGGTGATGATCCCGTTCGTGCGCACCTTGGACGAGGGCCGCAAGGTGGTCGAGGTGCTGCGCGAAAACGGCCTGGTGCAGGGCGAGGACGGCCTCAAGATCATCATGATGTGCGAGGTGCCTTCGAACGCGCTGCTGGCCGACGAGTTCCTTGAGATCTTCGACGGCTTCTCGATCGGCTCCAACGACATGACCCAGCTGACCCTGGGCCTGGACCGCGACAGCGCGATCGTCGCCGGGCTGTTCGACGAGCGCGACCCGGCGGTCAAGAAGCTGCTGTCGATGGCGATCCAGACCGCGCGCGCGAAGGGCAAGTACGTCGGCATCTGTGGCCAGGGCCCCAGCGACCATCCGGACCTGGCGCAGTGGCTGATGGACGAGGGGATCGAGTCGGTGTCGCTGAACCCGGATACCGTGGTCGACACCTGGATCCAACTGGCGAAGTCCAAGGGCTGAGCGCGCCGCGCCGCCGGGTCAGCCGCAGATGCGGTTGCGCCCGGCGTGCTTGGCCTCGTACAGGAGCGCGTCCGCCCGCCCCACCAGGCGCTCGTGGTGGGTGACGCCGGTGCGCTCGGTGACGCCGCCGCTGATGGTCAGCGCCCAGCCGGGCGCGTAGGCGCTGCAATCGATCGCCTCCACCCGCGCCCGCAGCTGCTCGCAGAGCTCGCGGGCGGCGGGCAGCGGCATGTCCGGCAGCAGCACCGCGAACTCCTCGCCACCCCAGCGCGCCACCTCGCCCTTCTCGCCCAGCCCATCCCGCAGCGCGTGGGCCACGGCGATCAGTGCGCGGTCGCCGGCATCGTGCGAATGCAGGTCGTTGAGCCGCTTGAAGTCGTCGATGTCGAACAGGGCGAAGCTCATCGGCATGCCCGCCTCCACCGCACGCTTGAACGCATGCCCAAGCTGGCGGTCGAAACTGCGGCGGTTGCCGATGCCGGTCAGCGCGTCCTCCAGCGCCATCCGCTCGAACGCTTCGGACTGCTGGCGCAGCCGTTGCAGCAGGCTGGATTTCTCGGCGTCGGCATCGCGCAGCCGCCGTGTCTGCTGGCGCAGGTCCTCGGTGCGGCGCTCGACCACCTGCTCCAGCTGCGAAGCGCGCTTGCGCAGGGTGCCAAGGTGCCAGCGATACGCGCCATACCCGAGCAGCAACAGCGCAATCGCAAGCCCCGCCTGCACGCCGGTGCGTTGCCACGGATGCGGGGCGATCTCGACGTCGATCGAGGTCACCTCATCGCTCCAGCCGTGTCCCAGGCGGGGCGCGGAGACATTGACGTGGAAGCGGTAGCTGCCCGCGCCGAGGTTGGTGTACTGCACCACGCGCTCGTTGCCGCGCTCGCGCCACTCCGTGTCCACCCCATCGAGCCGGTGCCGGTACTGCAGGAAACGCGGCGCCAGGAAACTCAGCGCCGCGTACCGGAACTCGAGCTTGCTGGTGCCTGCCGGCAGCCGCAGCGACGCGCCAAGCGGTACCGGCTTGTCGTTGGCCAGCACCTGCTCCAGCGCCACCCGCGGCAACACGTGGCGATAGCTGTGCAGTTGCCGCGGCGACACCACCGCGGCGCCGCGTGCAGTGGCGACCCAGACGTTGCCGCCGGTGTCGCGCAACGCCGCCGGCCCGGACCCGCCATTGCATTGCGCGCTGACCAGGCCGTCGGCCTCGCCGTAGTGGTCGACCGACAGGGTCGCCTGCCGCCCTGCCATCACCGCCTCGACCTGCGCGCGCGCCACCCGCAGCACGCCGCGGTTGGAGGTCAGCCAGAACGTGGCGAGCCCGTCGTCGACGACCGCGAACAGGGTGTCCACGGGCAGCCCATGGGCGATCCCGATGCCGTGCAGGCGACCATTGCGGTAGCGCAGCAGTCCGCGGTCGGTGGCCATCCACAGCGTGCCGTCGGCGTCCTCGTGGAAACCGAACACATCCTGCGCGCCGTTCATGGCGTGGATATCCAGGGCTTCGACCTTGTCGCCCACGATGCGCGCCGCCCCGTTCGCGGTGCCGACCCACAGGTTGCCGTCGCGCGCCACGTGCAGCGAGATCACGAAATCGCGCGGCATGCCCTCGGCCATCGTGAACTTCCGGAACACGCCGTCGCGACGGCGTGCCAGCCCGCGCGTGGTGCCGATCCAGAGCGTGCCGTCATCGGTTTCGGCCAGCGCACGCACCTGGTTGCTGCCCGGCATGCCGCCGGCATTGTCGAAGTGCTCGACCACCTTGCCGCCGCGCAGGCGGAACGCGCCCACCGTGTAGCTGCCCACCCACAGGCTGCCGTCCCGGGAGGGCATCAGGCTGAGGATCGAGTCGCCGGGCAGGCCGTCCGCCGCGGTGTAGCGCTCGACCACCTCGTTGTCGCGCCACAGGTTCAGCCCGCGCCCGGTGCCGACCCAGATGCCGCCCCCCGGCGCCTGCACCAGGGTGCGCACGTAGTCGTCGGTCAGGCCATGGTCGCGGTTCCAGCTGGTGAACGGCGCATCGCTCAAGCGCAGCAGGCCCGAATTGGTGCCGGCCCACAGGCTGCCCTCGGCGTCGACCTGCAGCGAGGCGACGCGGTTGTTGGGCAGCCCCTGCGGCGCGGTGAACGCTTCCACCCGCCCCCCGACCAGCCGCAGCAACCCGTTGTTGATGGTGCCGATCCAGATGTTGCCAAGCGCGTCCTGCGCAAGGCTCGGCACGCCGTCGGCCGGCAGCGCCTCGGACAACGGCCGGAAGCGCCCCGCCCGCCCGCGGTAGGCGCCGCGCTCGGTGCCGACCAGGATGTCGCCGTCGCGCAGCTGGATCGCGTGGAACGCGGGCGCGCGCGGCAAACCCGCGTCCTCGCCGATCACGTGGAGGCGATCACCGCGGACATGCACCAGGCCGGCGGCGGTAGCAATCCATATCGTCCCGTCGCGGTCCTCCAGCAGCCCGTAGGTGATGTCGCTGGGGAGCCCGGTGCGGGTGTTGAACTGCACGGCGCGGCCACCCTCGAGGCGGGTGACGCCGGCGCTCTCGGTCGCCACCCACACCCGGCCGCGGCGATCCTGCAGCGCATCCATGATCTCGTCCTGGGCGAGGCCATCGTCCATGCCCAGGTGACGCCAGCGAGTGCCGCTCAGGATCGACACGCCGCCACGGGAGGTGCCCACCACCACGCTGCCATCGGACGCGGCGCGCACCGAGCGGATGCCGTTGTCGTGCAGTGCTGGGGTATTGGCGCGCTCGAACGTGTGGAACTCCAGCCCGTTGTAGCGCACCAGGCCTTCCCAGGTACCCAGCCAGAGGTAGCCGTCCGCGGTCTGCGCGATGGCGTTGACCTGGTTGTGCGGCAACCCCTGGCGGGTGGTCCACAGCTCGCGGTTATAGGCGGTGAGCGGCTTGTCGGCCGCAAGCGCGGGGGCGACGGGCACGCAACACGCGGCCAGCGCCAGCAGCGCCGCGGCCCTCAGCCAGCGACGCACGCGCTCCACCGCGGTGCCGGGGACGGGTCCACTACTGGGCCGCGCCCGCCAGCGCCCCCATGAACTGGCGGTAATGGCGCAGCTCCGCGATCGAGTCGTGGACATCGCTCATCGCGGTGTGCGCGGACTGCTTGTCGAAGCCGGCAAACACGCCCGGCGCCCAGCGCCGCGCCAGTTCCTTGATGGTGCTGACATCGAGGTTGCGGTAGTGGAAGTGCTGCTCCAGCGCCGGCATCAGGCGGTGCAGGAAACGACGGTCCTGGCAGATCGAATTGCCGCACATGGGCGATGCGTTGGCAGGCACCCAGGCGCGCAGGAACGCGAGGGTCGCCCGCTCCGCCTCGGCCAGCGGCACGCCCTGCTCCAGCACCCGCCGCCACAGCCCGGAGCCGGCATGCTGGTTGCGGTTCCAGTCGTCCATCGCCTCCAGCGTCGCCAGCGGATGCGAAATCGCGAGATCCGGCCCCTCGGCAAGCACGTTGAGCTGGCCGTCGGTGACCACCGTTGCGATCTCGAGGATGCCGTCGCGCGCGGTATCGAGGCCGGTCATCTCCAGGTCGATCCAGATCAGCCGGTCGTGTGCGGGATCGCTGGTCATCGGGATAGGCGCAAGGCAGGGAGGCAGATGATAACTGGCGAAAGCAAGGGTAATGCCATCGCCCGCGCTCGCCCGCGCGGCGCCGGGCGCGCATGATGGAGGCCGCTCCCCCGAAGGCTGCCACATGCCGGACGCACTCCTGCCCGCCGGGCACTACGCCATCCTCACCGCGATGCTGGCGCCGGCGTTCTTCCTGACCGCCACCGCGGCCCTGCTCGCCTCGGCCAACACGCGGCTGGCGCGAGTGGTGGATCGCCTGCGCAGCCTGATCAAGGCGTGGGAGGACGACGCCCCCGATCGCGAGCAGCGCGACCTGCAGATCCGCCGCCACCGCGAGCGCGCGCACCTGGTGCTGCGCGCCTGCCGCTTCCTATATGCCAGCCTGGCCAGCTTCGTCGGCACCAGCCTGGCGCTGGCCGCCGATGCCTTCCTCGGCTTCCGCCTGGGGGCCGTGCCCACGTTGCTGGCGGTGCTCGGCGTGCTTGCGCTGCTGGCGGCCAGCATGGCGATGGGCCGCGAAGTGCGGCTTGCGGTGCGCAGCTTCGACGACGAACTCGACCAGGAACTCTGCCGCCGCCGCGGCTAAGCCTTGCCCCGCTTGGTGCGGAAATAGCCGGTCAGCAACGCGCCGGCGTCCGCCCCCAGCACGCCGCCCACGACCTCGACGCGGTGGTTGTGGCGCGGGTCGGAGAGCAGGTCGAACACGCTGCCGGCCGCGCCGGTCTTCGGATCGGCGGCGCCGTACACGACCCGCGCCAACCGCGCATGCACGATCGCCATGGCGCACATCGCGCAGGGTTCGAGTGTGACGTAGAGCGTGCAGCCGACCAGCCGGTGGTTGCCGAGCGCCTGACCGGCGCGGCGCATGGCCACGATCTCGGCATGCGCGGAGGGGTCGTGCTCGACGATGTTGCGGTTCCAGCCCTCGCCGACGACGTTGCCTTCGGCATCGACCAACAGTGCGCCAACGGGGATTTCGTCGTCCTCGTCGCGCGCCCGTTCGGCAAGCGCCAGCGCCTGGCGCATCCAGTGCTGGTCAAGCTCCGTTTGCGACTCAGGCGACGTCACGGTCCTCGCCCCTTTGCCCCGGCCCCGCCACTTCGACGGGGCGACGGGCGGCTGACGCACCAGTGGTGCGCGAGCAGGCCGTTCACTCCCACTCGATCGTCGCCGGCGGCTTGCCGCTGATGTCGTACACCACCCGCGACACCCCGCGCAGTTCGTTGATGATGCGGTTGGAAACGCGGCCCAGGAAGTCGTACGGCAGGTGCGCCCAGTGCGCGGTCATGAAATCGACGGTCTCCACCGCGCGCAGCGCGATCACCCACTCGTAGGCGCGGGCATCGCCCACCACGCCGACCGACTTGACCGGCAGGAACACCGCGAACGCCTGGCTCGTCTTGTCGTACAGGCCGGCCTTGCGCAGTTCGTCGATGTAGATCGCGTCCGCTTTCGCCAGCAGTTCGGCGTATTCGCGCTTCACCTCGCCAAGGATGCGCACGCCCAGCCCCGGCCCGGGGAACGGATGCCGGTAGACCATCTCGCGCGGCAGCCCGAGTTCGACGCCGAGCCGGCGCACCTCGTCCTTGAACAGCTCCCGCAAGGGTTCGACCAGCCCGAGCTTCATGTGCTCCGGCAGGCCGCCGACGTTGTGGTGGCTCTTGATGACGTGCGCCTTGCCGGTCTTGCTGCCGGCGGACTCGATCACGTCCGGGTAGATCGTGCCCTGCGCCAGCCACCTGGCGTTGGCGAGCTTGCTCGATTCCTCGTCGAAGATCTCGACGAACAGGTTGCCGATGATCTTGCGCTTGGCTTCCGGGTCGCTGACGCCCTCCAGCGCCTTGAAATAGCGGTCGGCCGCGTTGACGCGGACCACCTTGACGCCCATGTGCTCGGCGAACATCGCCATCACCGCGTCGCCTTCCTGCCAGCGCAGCAGGCCGGTATCGACGAACACGCAGGTCAGCTGCTCGCCGATCGCGCGATGCAGCAACGCGGCGACCACCGATGAATCCACGCCACCCGACAGGCCGAGGATCACCTCGTCGGTGCCGACCTGCCCGCGCACGCGCGCGATCTGGTCCTCGATGATGTTCGCCGGCGTCCACAGGGTGTCGCAGCCGCAGATGTCGACCGCGAAGCGCCGCAGCAGGGCCTCGCCGCCGCGGGTGTGGGTGACCTCGGGATGAAACTGCACGCCGTAGATCTTCCGCGCCTCGTCGGCGAACGCGGCGATTCCAAGGCGATCGGTGCGGGCCGTGACCCGGAAGCCCTCGGGCACGCGCGCGACGTGGTCGCCGTGGCTCATCCAGACGTTGGTGCCGTCCGGGACGGCGTCGAGCACCGACAGCAGCGGATCGTCACCCACGCGTTCCAACCGCGCGTGGCCGAATTCGCGCTGGTCGCCGGCCTCGGTGGCACCGCCCAGCTGCACGGCCAGCGTCTGCATGCCGTAGCAGATGCCAAGGATCGGCACGCCCGACCCGAACACCTGCTGCGGCGCGGTTGGCGCATCGGCCAGGGTGGTCGACTCGGGTCCTCCGCTCAGGATGATGCCCTTGGGCGCGAACGCGGCAATCTCCGCCGGGTCGTGGTCCCAGGCCCAGATCTCGCAATACACCCCGATCTCGCGGATCCTGCGCGCGATCAGCTGGGTGTACTGCGCGCCGAAGTCCAGGATCAGGATCTTGTCGCTGTGGATGTTGGTCATGGGCTTCACGTGGGAGCGGCTTCGGCCGCGGGCTCTTGTTGCACCGATCGCGCTTGCGGGGGGAGCCTCGCGGCTGAAGCCGCTCCCACCAGGGCAAACCGCTTGTCTCAACTGGCCCGGTAGTTCGGCGGTTCCTTGATGATCTGCACGTCGTGGACATGCGATTCGCGCGTGCCCGCCGCCGTCACCCGCACGAAGGATGGCTTGCTGCGCATCTCGTCGACCGTTGCACAACCCACGTAGCCCATGGTCGCGCGCAGACCGCCCACCAGCTGGTGCACCACGCCGCTCAGCGGGCCGCGGTACGGCACCCGGCCCTCGATGCCCTCGGGCACCAGCTTGTCGGCGTCGCTGGCGTCCTGGAAATAGCGGTCCTTCGAGCCCTTCTCCATCGCGCCCAGCGAGCCCATGCCGCGGTAGTTCTTGTAGCTGCGGCCCTGGAACAGCTCGGTCTCCCCCGGGCTTTCCTCGGTGCCGGCGAACAGGCCGCCGATCATCACGGTCGACGCGCCCGCGGCCAGCGCCTTGCCGATGTCGCCGGAATAGCGGATGCCGCCGTCCGCGATCAGCGGAATGCGGTCCTGCAAGGCCTCGGCCACCATGTCGATCGCGGTCACCTGCGGCACGCCGACGCCGGCCACCACGCGCGTCGTGCAGATCGAGCCGGGCCCCACGCCGACCTTCACCGCGTGCGCGCCGGCGTCCATCAACGCCAGCGCGGCATCGCCGGTGACGATGTTGCCGCCAATCACCTGCAGCTTGGGATAGGTCTTGCACGCCCACGCCACGCGTTCCAGCACGCCCTGCGAGTGGCCATGCGCGGTGTCGACCACGATCACGTCGACGCCGGCCTGCACCAGCGCCTCGATCCGTGCCTCGGTGTCGCCACCCACGCCCACCGCCGCGCCCACGAGCAGCTGCTCGTCGGTGTCGTAGGCGGCATTGGGATTGTCGGACTTCTTCTGGAAATCCTTGACGGTGATCAGGCCGCGCAGGGCGAAGTCGTCGTTCACCACCAGCACCTTCTCGATCCGGTGCTTGTGCAGCAACGCCAGCACTTCCTCGTCGCTGGCGCCTTCCTTGACCGTGACCAGGCGGTCCTTCTTGGTCATCACGTGGCGGACCGGGTCGTCCAGCTTCTTCTCGAAGCGCATGTCGCGACCGGTGACGATGCCCACCAGGTGGCCGCCCTCGTCGACCACCGGCACGCCGGAAATGTTGCGGGCACGGGTGAGCTTGAGCACCTCGCCGATCGAGGTATCGGGACCGACGGTGAAGGGATCGCGGATCACGCCGGATTCGAAGCTCTTGACCCGCGCCACCTGCGCGGCCTGCGCCTCGACGGTCATGTTCTTGTGCAGGATGCTGATGCCGCCCATCTGCGCCAGCGCCACCGCCAGCCGCCATTCGCTCACCGTGTCCATCGCCGCCGAGACGATCGGCAGGCGGATGCGCAGGTCGCGGGTCAGGCGCGTTTCCAGCGAGACGTCCTTGGGCAGGACGGTGGAATGCGCGGGGACGAGGGAAACGTCGTCGTACGTCAGTGCTTCAGCCTGGATGCGGAGCATCGGCAGTCCCGGGGGTGTTGGGGAAGCGCGCCATTGTATCAAACTGCCGGCGCCACCTTTTCGAACCAGCGGAAGCCCGGTTCGGCGCCATCGCAACCGTGAGGGTGGAGCCTGATGCCGTCGCAACAAAGCGAGTATCGGGGAGCGACTTGCGGCGGCATCAGGCTTCACCCGGTGCCGCATCCGCTCCTCAGCTGGTTTTCTGGTCGGCCAGTTCCGCTGCCTCCAGCGTGTTCTGCATCAGCGTGGCCACCGTCATCGGCCCGACGCCTCCCGGCACCGGGGTGATCCAGCTGGCGCGCTGCGAGGCCGCCTCGAAGCCCACGTCGCCCACCAGCCGCCCGTCGTCCAGACGGTTGATGCCCACGTCGATCACCACCGCGCCCGGCTTGACCCAGTCGCCCGGGATCAGGCACGGCCTGCCCACCGCGACCACCAGGATGTCGGCGCCACGCACCGCCGCTTCCAGCACATCAAGCGGCGTGAACTTGTGGCAGCTGGTGACCGTGCAGCCGGCGATCAGCAGCTCCAGCGCCATCGGCCGGCCGACATGGTTCGACACGCCGATGATGGTGGCGCTCTGCCCGCGCACCGGGCGGTCGGTGTAGGCCAGCAGCGTAGTGATGCCGCGCGGCGTGCACGGGCGCAGGCCGAACTGGCGAAGCGCCAGGTGGCCCACGTTCTGCGGGTGGAAGCCGTCCACGTCCTTGTCGGGATCGATGCGCTCGATCAGCTTGCTGGCATCGCCGATGCCCGGCAGCGGCAGCTGGACGAGGATCCCGTGCACCTTGGGATCGGCGTTGAGCCGATCGATCAGCGCCAGCAGCTCGGCCTCGCTGGTGCCCGCCGGCAGGTCGTAATCGAAGGCCTCGATGCCCACCTTCTGCGCCGCGCGGCGCTTGTTGCGGACGTAGCTCTGGCTGGCCGCGTCGCTGCCCACCAGCACCACCGCCAGCCCCGGGCGAGGCAGGCCCGCAGCCACGCGCGCCTCGACCTGCACGCGGAGGTTGCCCAGCAGGTCGTCGGCGATGCGCTTGCCGTCGAGGATCTTGGCGGTCATGTGGAGGCGATGCGCTACAGTCGGGCGCGCATTATCGCCCACCGCGGAGCCCGACATGGACCCCACCGACACCACCGCCCTGGAAGCCGCCGCCTTCCGGCGCCTGCGCGAGCACCTGATGGTCCAGCGGCCCGACGTGCAGAACATCGACCTGATGATCCTCGCCGGCTTCTGCCGCAACTGCCTGGCCGACTGGTACCGCGAGGCGGCCGCCGAACGCGGGCTGGCGATGGACCGGGAGCAGGCGCGGGAGATGGTCTATGGCATGCCCTTCGCGCAGTTCAAGGCCCTGCACCAGCGCGAGGCGACGCCGGAGCAGCTGGCCGCGTTCGAGGCCGCGCGCCCGCGCGACTGACGGCGGCGCTACTCGTCCTGCCCCGGTTGCGCGCGCGGCGAGGAGGCCGACGGGCAGCGCGGCACGCCGGAGCCCACCACGCAGTTCACGCAGCACTGCTGCAGCGTTGCCACCGGCTGCAGCCGAGGCGGCGAGACCGGTCCCAGCCTCGCAAGCTCCTCCTGCGGCTTGAGCTTGAGCAGCACCGCCCAGTCCTGCCGGTGGAAGTTGCAGGCCGCGGCGGTATCCGGCGAACACTGGACGTCGCCGTCGCTGCGCACCGGCAGCCCCCACCACTGCCCGTTGGCGTTGAGGTTCATGACCCGCATCGACACCGCCTGGTTGAGGTTGCCGCCGATCAGGTACGCCTTGCCCGATCCCGCCGCCGCCACGATGTCGCAATGCATCGCAAGGCCACTGGCGCCGCCGTCGATGATCGCGGTCAGGCCGCGGTGCCCCTGCACGCGGTTGCCGCGCACGTAGCAGAGCATGTCGCCCACCGCCGGCGGCGTGCCGAGTGGCTCCATGTACGCGTACGGACTGGAGGCAGGCGCGGTGCGCGCGGCGCGCACGAAATCGAAATGGCTGGCGGAATGCCGGAACCCGGGCAGTCCCGCCCGTTGCATCACCCAGCTCACGAACGCGGCGGACCAAGCGCTATCCACCACGAAGCCGCGACACCCCATTCCCGTGTATGCGGGGTTCGCGGCGGCGTAGGCGCAGTCGCTGGCCCCGCTGCGCTGCGCGACCTGCCCGAGCAGGCCTGCCTCCTGCCAGTAGCGCGAAACGCGCCGCCACGGCGCGCCGCCATCGGCAAGCCCGCTGGCCTCGGCTTCATGCGAGGTGAAGCTCGCGATCCGGCCCTCGGGATCGATGAACGGCCGGTTCCAGCGGATGTGCTCGTCGCACGCGATGGCGGCGATGCGGGTCGCCACCAGGGGATCCGACTGCTGGGCGCGCAGGACCGGGCAGCGATCCGCCGCAAGCGCCGCGCCACCGCCCCACCACAGCGCAAGCACCAGCGGCAGGCCTGCCAACAGCTTCGCCATCCCTACCCTCATCCCTCGCCTCCTGCGCAGAACGCGTCGTAATCGATGTAACCGGGAAACGTGCGTCCCGGCGCGCACACGCCACATTGCGGATCCGCCGCCAGCCGCAGTTCGCGAAAGCGCATGCCCAGCGCGTCCACCTGCAGCAGGCGACCGGCCAGCGGCTCACCGATGCCCGCCAGCAGCTTGATCGCCTCGGTCGCCTGCAGCAGCCCGATGATGCCGGGGAGTACCCCAAGCACGCCGGCCTCGGCGCAGTTGGGGGCGTCCTCCGCCGACGGCGGCTGCGGGAACAGGCAGCGGTAGCAGGGCGCCACGCCGCGCTGGCGCCCCGCGTCGAACACGCTGACCTGGCCCTCGAAGCGGTGCACCGCGCCGTACACCAGCGGCAGCCCGAGCTTCACGCAGGCATCGTTGAGCAGGTAGCGCACCGGGAAGTTGTCGGCGCCGTCCACCACCAGGTCCACCCCTTCCAACGCGCGCTCGACATTGGCGGCGGTGATCCGCTCGCGCAGGGGCTCGACCCGGGTGCGCGGGTTGAGGGCGGCCAGCGCGATAGCCGCGGACTCCACCTTCGGCATGCCGATCCGTGCCTCGGCGTGCAGGATCTGCCGCTGCAGGTTGCTGCGGTCGACCACGTCGTCGTCGGCCAGCCGCAGGGTGCCGACCCCGGCGGCGGCCAGGTAGAACGCGGCGGGCGACCCGAGCCCACCGGCCCCCACCAGCAGCACGCGGGCGTCCGCCAGCCGCTGCTGGCCGCCAAGCCCGAATCCGGGCAGGCGCAGCTGGCGCGAGTAGCGCTCGGAAAAATCGGCATCGATGTCCGGCCGTTGCATCGGCAGCCCCGCCGCTTCCCAGGCCTCGGTGCCGCCTTCCACGGATGCCACGTGCGCGTAGCCCGCGGCCACCAGCGCCCGGGCCGCCAGCAGCGAGCGCTGCCCCTTCTGGCAAAGCAGGACGACGCCCCGGGTTGCATCGGGCAGGAACTCACGTGGGTCCTGCTCCAGGGCGCCACGGGCGACGCCGACGGCGTCCACGGCCATCCCCAGCGCGCGCTCGTGGGCTTCGCGGACATCGACGAGCACCGCGCCGGTGTGCTGCAGGTCGCGGGCTTCGCGTGGGCTGATGCGGCGGACCGACATGCCGCCAGTATCGCCGATCAGTACGGCAACACCTCGACGACGTCCCCTTCGGCCAGCGCCACCGGCCCGTCCACCAGCACCAGCAAGGCATCGGCCTCGGCGGACGCGCGCAGCCGGTGGGAGCCGGTGGCGGCGCTGGGACCGACGTACAGTGCGCCGTCCGCGCCCCATCGCAGGCGCCCGCGCACGAATTCGCGGCGCGGATGCGACTTCGCGATCGCGGTCTCCAGCCTGGCGTATCGACGGGGACGCGCGTCGCGACCCTGCAGGCCATCGACCAGCGTGCGCCCCAGCGCGAGCCAGGTGGCCAGCACCGAGACCGGGTTGCCGGGCAGCCCGAGGAACTGGGCCCGGCCCCACTGCCCCGCCAGCAGCGGCATCCCCGGTTTCATCCGCACCTTCCAGAAGTGGACCTGGCCATGCGCCCGCAGCAGCGCGGGGATGTGGTCCTTCTCCCCGGCCGAGACGGCGCCGCAGGTGATCACCACGTCGAAACTCGCCGCCGCGTCCCCCAGCGTGACCGCCAGCCTGCCGGGATCGTCCGGCAGGGTCGGCCACGCGACCGGCTCCAGTCCTTCCGCGCGCAGCAGCCCCATCAGCAGCTCGCGGTTGGAGTTGTAGATTTCGCCGGGCTGCAGCGACGCGCCCGGCTCCACCAGTTCGTCGCCGGTGGTGAATACCGCCACCGTGGGCCGCGCCGACACCGGCAGGCTGGCAAGGCCCAGCGAGGCCGCCAGCGACACCTGCACCGCATCCAGCCGGGTGCCTGCGGCCAGCACCGGATCGCCCGGCTGCGCGTCCTCGCCCGCCCGGCGCACGTTGGCGCCAGCGCGGACACCCGCCGGCACGGTGATCGCATCGCCCTGCACCTGCAGCTGTTCGCGCATCACCACGGTATCCGCGCCCGCGGGCATCGGGGCGCCAGTGGTGATCCGGATGCATTCGCCGGCGTCCACGCGCAGGCCAAGCGCGCGACCGGCGTACTGCTCGCCGACCAGGTGCAATACGGTGTCGGAGGTTGCGGACAGGTCGGCGTGGCGGCAGGCAATGCCGTCCATCGCGCTGTTGTCGAATGGCTGCAGCGCGATCGGCGCGACGATATCCCGCGCCAGCACGCGCCCATGGCAGCGCGCGATGGCGACCTGCTCCAGGGGCAGGCGCCGGGCCTCGGCGACACTCGCCAGCAGCGCAAGCGCCTCGTCGAAGGAGACGCCGGTCGGGAAGTCAGTCATGCGCTATGCCTGCGGCGCGCAGGTCCTCCGGGGTGTTGAGGTTGCCGAAGCGGAAGCCGGCGAAGGCGATCTCCGCGAGGCCAAGTCGACGCTGCAACGCCTGCACGGCGTAGTCGCGATTCGCGATGGCCGCGGCAACGGCAGCGCGCAGCGCCGCGACCCGATACAGCGCGACCAGTGGCTGCAGGCCGTCGGCGTCGCGGGCCACCGCGCCATCCCCCCCCGCGCTTGCCAGCGTGCGCGGCAGGCAGTCGTTGGCATCCACCACGTCCACGGGCAGCGTCAGCAGCCACGCCGTGCGGCATGCCCGCGCCAGTGCCTCGAGCCCTCCCAGCGGCCCCAGCCCCGGCGTGGCATCGGGCAGCGCGACCAGGCCCGCGTCCGCGTAGCGGGGGAGATAGGCATTGGCGCTGACCAGCACCGCGCCGCACTCGCCCGCGAAGCGCCGGGCCAGGCGCAGCACCTGCGGGACGCCGTCTCTTTGCAACCACGCCTTGTCGCGACCGCCCAGGCGGGTCGCGCGTCCACCGGCCAGCAGGCCAAGGGTCAGCTGGTCCGCCGGCAGCATCACTTCCCGCGCTTGACGTGCCGCAGCAGCCGCTGCTTGCGCGCGACCTGGCGGTCCGTCAGCACGTTCTTGCGCCCCTCGTAGGGATTGCTGCCCTCGCGGAAGATGAAGCGCACCGGCGTGCCGACCAGCTTGAAGCGCTTGCGGAAGAAGTTCTCGAGGTAGCGCTGGTAGCTCGGGCTCAGCGTCCGCAGCCGGGTGCCATGGATGATGAAGGTCGGCGGGCTCTCGCCGCCCGGGTGGGCGAACCGCAGCTTGGCAACGTGGCCTCGCACCGTGGCCGGCGGATTGGCGGCATACGCCGCTTCGACCGCGCGGGTCACTTCCGCGGTGCTGAACTCGCGCGTGGCCGAGGCGTGCGCGCGATGGATCGCCTTGAACAACTCGCGCAGGCCCGAGCCGTGCAGCGCCGAGATGCGCACGCGCTCGGCCCACTCGACGAAGCTCAGCTTGCGCTCGGCCAGCGCCTCGGCCTGCTGGCGCTCGTAATCGGTGCGCCCGTCCCACTTGTTGATCGCGATGACCAGCGCGCGGCCCGCATCCAGGCACGCACCGAGCACGGTGGCGTCCTGGTCGGTGACGCCTTCGGTGGCGTCCAGCATCAGCACGGCGACCTGGCACTGCTCGATCGCCTGCAGCGTCTTCACCACCGAGAACTTCTCGACCGCCTCCTCCACCCTGCCGCGGCGGCGCAGCCCGGCGGTGTCGATCAGCCGGTACTTGCGACCATCGCGCTCGAGGTCCACCGCGATCGAGTCCCGCGTGGTTCCCGGCACCTCGGAGGCGATCATCCGCTCCTCGCCCAGGATGCGGTTGACCAAGGTGGACTTGCCCACGTTCGGGCGACCGACGAACGCGATTCGCACGCGCTCCGGATCCTGGTCCAGGGTCTCGGTGGAGCCCTGCGCGGGCAGCAGCTCCAGCGTGCTGTCCAGCAGGTCGTCGATGCCGGTGCGGTGCGCGGACGACACCAGCAGCGGTTCGGCGAAGCCGTAGCGCGCGAACTCCGCCTCGACCGTGCGCTGGTCGATCCCGTCGGACTTGTTGATGACCAGCAGCGTGGGCTTGGACAGCTTGCGCAGCCAGCGCAGGATCTCGTCGTCCAGCGCGGAGTCGCCCTCGCGGCCGTCGACCACGAACAGCACGACGTCGGCTTCCTCCGCGGCCGCACGCGACTGCCGCGCGGTCGCGCCCGCCAGGCCCTCGTCCTCGCCGGCAATGCCACCGGTATCGACCAGCACGAACGGCCGGTCCTCCACCAGGCGGCAGACGCCGTAATTGCGGTCGCGGGTCACGCCGGGCTGGTCGTGGACCAGGGCGTCACGGGTGCGGGTCAACGCGTTGAACAGCGTGGACTTGCCGACGTTGGGGCGCCCGACCAGGGCGACGAGGGGCAGCATCAATCAACCTTTGCGCCCGGGGCGCGGAACAACCGTCACGGAAACGACGCGGCCCCGGCAGGGTAGCCGGGGCCGCGCATGGGTGCCAGCCCGTGGGGCCGGCGAGCGGGCTTACTGGAGCGAAAAGGCGGCGAGCTGGCCGCTGGTGGTCTGCACCACGACGATGCCGCCGGAGACCACGGGCTGGCCGACGATCGCGCCCCCCAGCTTCTGACGGGCGGCAAACGCGCCGTCGCTCAGCCGCAGCCAGTGCACCACGCCATCGAGGTCACCCACCACGGCGTAGTCGCCCTGCACCGCCGGCGCGCTGGTATTGCGGTTGAGCAGCCCGGGCTGGGTCCACAGGGCGCCGCCGGTGTTGCGATCGAGCCCGACCACGTTGCCCTGGCGATCGCTGATCACCACCGCGGAATTGCTCAGGCCGAGGCCGCGCGCACCGCCGTTGTCGCTGCTCCACATCAGCTGGCCGCTGGGGCCGTCGATCGCCACCGTCTTGTTCTTGTGGCTGGTCGCGAACAGCACGGTGTTGTCCAGCACCGGCGCGCCGTCGACGTCGGCCATGCGCTCCAGCTCGTTGCGGCCCTCCGGCTCTGCCACCGGGATCGACCACAACGGGCTGCCATCGGCCGCATTCAACGCGGTCACCTTGCCGTTGTCGCTGCCCAGCAGCACGATGCCCGGCCCGACGGCAACGCCGCCATTGCCGCGCACCGTCAACGCGGGCATGTCCGCGCTGTAGAACCAGCGGCGCTGCCCGCTGCCGGCGTCAAACGCGGTGAGGCGGCCATCATTGGAATGCACGAAGACCAGTCCGCCGCCGATCGCCGGCGCCGCCAGCACTTCATTGCCGACCTTCGCGGTCCACTTCTGCGCCCCGGTGGCAGCGTCCAGGGCGACGACGTCGCCCTCCAGCCCGCCAACGACGACGAGGCCATCGCCGACGCCCGGTCCGCCACTCAGGCGCAGGTCGGACGGGAACGTCCAGGCCACCGCGCCGGTCGCAAGGTCAAAGGCGCGCACGCCACCATCGACCGCCGCCGCATAGACGCGACCGTCGGCGATCGCCGGGTGCTGGCCGAGCCCCAGCCGCGGATCGCCCTTGCCTGCGGAGGCGGTCCACAGGCGGCCCACGGTCACGCTGGGGGCGATCTCCGTGAGCGCAGTTGGCTCACCCGCGGTGTCCTTGTTGCGCGCGCTAAACATGTCCTTGACGGTGCTGCAGCCGGACAGCAGCGCCACCGCCAGGGTGGCCCCGGCGATCAGGCGCAGGGGGTGTCGCGAAGCCTGGGTCATCAGGTCTTGTCCTCGGTGTGCGGCGGCCTTCCGCCGGCCTCGATGAGTTTCATGGTCAGCAGCCGGTGCTGTGGATCGCCCACGTCCACCAGCGCCAGCGCCTTGAGGTAGGCCTCGCGCGCCTTGGCGCGGTCGCCCAGCAGGAACTGCGCGTCGCCGCGCACGTCCAGCATCGCGGGGTTGCGCTCGTCGTCCAGCAGCGCCAGCGCCTCCTTGGCCTTGCCGGTGTCGATCAGCAGCCGCGCCAGGCGCTCCTTGACCACCGGCTGCAGGTCGGGATCGACCTTGTCCAGCCCGCGCAGGGTGGCGATCGCCTCCTCGGTGCGGTCGGCATCCACCTGCGCGCGCGCCAGCTGCAGCGCGGCAAGCGTGCCGAGGGTCGGGTTGCCTGCCGCCAGCGACTGCACCGCCGCTTTGCCCTTGGCGTCCGGCAACGCGCCGGAGGCGTAGAGGCGCACGGTCTGGTCGAAGCGCTCGTTCAGCGCCATCTGGCCCTGCAGCTGGCGGCCCTGCCACCACTGCCAGCCAACGATCAGCGCCAGGCCCACCGCGATGCCGCCGAGGATGCCCATGGCATTGCTGCGTACCCAGTTGCGGACCCGCTCACTCTGTTCGTGCTCGTTGAGCAGATCGTCGTCGATTGCCATGCTGTCTCTTGCCCGCGCCAGTCGGGGTCAGGTGATGTGGAATTGGCGTCCCGCGTGGGCCGCGGATCGGCGGGCGATCAGTCGGCGGCGACCAGCGAGCCGTCGGAGGATACCGCAAAGCGCGCAACGTTCGCCGCGGAGAAGCGCTCCAGGGGCACCGCGCGCCCAAGATGCTCCACGTCCACCGCCGACGCATTGCCGATGGTCAGGCTGCGCACCTTGACCGCAGCGAAACGGCGTTCATCGCCGGCCGCCAGCATCCCCTTCTCCAGAGGGGCGCCATCGACGCCCACCACGTCCAGCCAGGTCGCCCCGTCGCGCGCGCGGATGACGATCTCGGCGGGTGCGACCTGAGCCGCGGCTACCGGCGCCATCGACGCGACGACGGTGCGCGGCTGCACCGGCGCGGCATTCGCGGCCGACGGATCCGCCGGCACGTCCAGCGGTGTGGCGACGGAACCGGGGGTCGACAGGTGCTGGCGGGTGGCCACCCAGGCCGGGATCGCCAGCGAAAGGGTCAGCACGATGTACACCAGGCGGCGGCCGATCTGCTCGGCCCACCACTGCGCCTTGGGAGTATGGGTGCGGCTGACGAGGTGCGAGGGCTCGACCGGTCCGACGTCGACCAGCGCGTCCATCATCGGCGCGGTCAGCAGGCCCAGCATGCGCGAATAGCTGCGCACCTGGCCGCGCACGAACACCGGCGCGCCGAGCCGGGACCAGTCCTCGGCCTCCAGCGAGCGCACCACGCGCGCCGGCATGTGCAGCCGCTCGCCAACCTGTTCGACGGTCAGGCCCGCCGCCTCGCGCGCACGGCGCAGCCGTTCTCCGCAGCCGGCAAGCTCATGGGTGGAATCTGGGTACGGCTTCGAATTCATCGCGCGGGCGGTGATGGTGTTGAACCGGACGGAATCCCCTGCAGTCTGGAAAGATAACGCGACGCGGCCGCGTTGTCGCCCAGTTTTCGTTCGATTTCGGCTGCAAGTCGCAATCCGTCTGCATCCAACGGCGCCAGCGCCAGCCAACGCTCGGCAAATGCCCGCGCCTGCAGATACTCGCCGCGCTCGAATTGCATCCTCGCCATCCCCGCAAGCGCGCCGGGGTGGTCGGGCTGGGCAGCCAGCACGGTGCGCCAGCTGGCTTCCGCGCGCTCGGGCTGGCGGGCGCGCCAGGCGCAGCTACCCGCATTGGACAGCGCGGCCAGCGGCGTCGGGTAGCTTGCGTCCGCCAGCGCGCGGTCGAACCACGCCAGCGACTGGCTGGCCTGGCCGTTGGCGCAAAGCCAGGCGCCGTAGTTGTTGGCGTGGATGCCGGCCTGCGGCGTCAGCGTGGCGGCGGCCTTGTAATGCTTGCCGGCGCCCGCTGCGTCGCTGCGCGCCTCGGCCACGCTGCCGAGCACGGCGTGTGCGTCGGCCATCTTCGCGTCCGCCTGCAGCGCCTGCCTGGCCAGGCGCTCGGCCTCCGCGAGCTCGCCCCGGCGCAGGCGATCGCCGGCCGCGCGCACCAGCGCGGCGGCGGTGGCCCCGCGCATGCTTCCCCGGGCGTCACTGACGTCATAGGTCGGCGCGACTTGGGTGTGCTTGCCGCGCTCGGCGGTCGGTCGCACCACGCTGAGGCGTTCTAGCCGGCTGCACGCGCTGGCCATGAGGCTGGCAGCCACGGCCGCCAGTAACCATGCCTCACGCCGCACCGGGGCCTCCCGCGGCCTGCAGCCGCTTGCGGTGCTCGGCGGAACGGCGGGTGCGGTCCATCACCTGCCCCTTCAGCTGCCCGCAGGCAGCGTCGATGTCGTCGCCGCGGGTACGGCGCACCGGCGCGATCATCCCGGCGTTGTTGAGCATTTTCTGGAACGACCGGATCGCCTCGTCGCTTGGACGCTCGAAGCCGGTTCCGGGGAACGGGTTGAACGGGATCAGGTTGATCTTCGCCGCGCCCTTCATCTGCACCCGGCGGTCGAAGTCGCGCAGCAGCCCGATCAGGGCGCGCGCGTGCTCGGGCTGGTCGTTCACGCCCTTCATCAGGGTGTACTCGAAGGTGACGGATTCGCCCTTCTTGCGCAGCGCATAGCGCACGCAGGCATCCAGCAGCTCGACCAGCGGGTACTTCTTGTTGATCGGCATCAGCTGCGTGCGCAGCTCGTCGAACGGCGCATGCAGCGACACCGCCAGCGACACGTCCGACTCCTGCGCCAGGCGGTCGATCTGCGGCACCATGCCCGCGGTCGACAGCGTCACGCGCTTGTTGGCAAGCCCATAGCCAAGGTCGTCGCGCATGATGCTCATCGCGCGCACCACGTTGTCGAAATTGGCCAGTGGCTCGCCCATCCCCATCATCACCACGTTGGTGAGGCGGCGCTGCTGGTGCGGCACGTTGCCCAGCGCGCGCGCCGCGACCCAGACCTGGCCGATGATCTCGGCGGTCGACAGGTTGCGGTTGAAGCCCTGGGTGGCGGTGGAACAGAACCCGCAGTTGAGCGCGCAGCCGACCTGCGAGGACACGCAGAGGGTGCCGCGCCCCTTGTCCGGGATGTACACGGTTTCGATCGCGTTGCGGGCATCCATGCCGAGCAGCCATTTCTGGGTGTCGTCGGTGGACGTCTTCTCGAACAGGACCTGCGGCGCATGCACCACCGCGCGCTCGGTCAGCTTCTCGCGCAGCGCCTTGCCGAGGTCGGTCATGTCCGCGAACTCGGTGGCGTGGCGATGGTGGATCCACTTCATCACCTGGTGGGCGCGGAACTTCTTCTCGCCCAGCTCGTCCTCGAAGAAGCGCTCCAGGCGAGCGCGGTCGAAGTCGAAGATGTTGGTTCTGGCGGCATCGGCCGGGGCCGCCGCCATGGCGGTGCCGTCCACGCCGGGATTGGCCGGCGTGGCGGCGGGCGCAGGCCCGCCCTCGCCCAGCAGGGCGATGTCGATGGCGGGCTTGCGGGTGTCGCTCATCGAACGATCAGCGGCCGGCGTAGACGTCGGTGGCCGGGAAGAAGTAGGCGATCTCGATCGCGGCGTTCTCCAGCGAATCCGAGCCATGCACGGCGTTGGCGTCGATGCTGTCGGCGAAGTCGGCGCGGATGGTGCCGGCGGCGGCGTCCTTCGGGTTGGTGGCGCCCATCAGGTCGCGGTTCTTCAGCACCGCGCCCTCGCCTTCCAGCACCTGGATCATCACCGGGCCGGAGATCATGAAGTTGACCAGCGCGCCGAAGAACGGGCGCTCGCGGTGGACCGCGTAGAAGCCTTCGGCCTCGGCCTTGGACAGGTGCTTCATCCTGGCGGCAACGACCTTGAGGCCGGCCTTCTCGAAGCGGGAATAGATTTCGCCGATCACGTTCTTGGCAACGGCATCGGGCTTGACGATCGAAAGGGTGCGCTCCAGCGCCATGGGATTCTCCAGAGTGGCGGGCCGGAACATCCTGTGTTCGCGGTCCCGAAGATAACAGAAAAACCCGCGTACTGGCGCGGGTTTGGCCGATATGGCTGCGGGCAATTCTATCTCTTCGGGCGCTGCCGCGCATCTGCCTTGCGGCCTTGATTGACGGCGTGCCCGCGGGTCGCCTAGGATCAAACAAGCGTTTGATCATGACGGGAGACGGCGTGAGCCTCCAGCATTTCTCGACCAAGGACCGGATCCTGCACGCGGCCGAGGAGCTGTTCGCGCAGCAGGGCTTCGCGGCCACCTCGCTACGTCAGGTCACCAGTCGCGCCGACGTCAACATCGCGGCGGTCAATTACCACTTCGGCAGCAAGGACAACCTCGTGAACGAGGTGTTCCGCCGGCGCATGGACGAAATGAGCACGCAGCGCCTCGACGCCTTGCGCAAGGCGACTTCCGATGGTGCCTGCGGGCTGGAGCCGATCCTTGCCGCCTTCGTCGAGCCGGCGCTGGCGATGGCGCAGGACCGCCACGGCGGCGGCGCCTTCATCCGGGTGATCGCGCGCGCGTACGCCGAGAGCAACGACAGCCTGCGCAAGTTCCTGTCCGACCAGTACGGCCACGTGCTGCGTGAATTCGCCAAGGCGATCGCGGGCTGCGTGCCGCGGCTGAGCAAGGAGGAGCTGTACTGGCGGCTGGACTTCCTGTCCGGCGCGCTGACCTACGCGATGGCGGATTTCGGCCTGATCCGGCGTCCGTCTGGCGTTACCGAGGCCTCTCATCGCCAGCGCGCCGCGCGCGCCCTCATCCGCTTCGCCGCGGCCGGCTTCAACGCCGACGCGCCCTGATCGATTCCAACGTTTCCAAGGGGATACGAACGATGTCTCAGAAACTGCTTGTCCGTCGCGCCGCGGTCCTGGGCGCCGGCGTCATGGGGGCGCAGATCGCCGCCCACCTCACCAACGCGGGCGTGGACACGGTCCTGTTCGACCTGCCGGCCAAGGACGGCGATCCCAACGGCATCGCGGCCAAGGCCATCGCCAACCTCGCCAAGCTGAGCCCGGCACCGCTGGCCAGCAAGGCGCTGGCGGAGGCGATCACGCCGGCGAACTACGACACCGGGATCGAGCTGCTGCGCGAATGCGACCTGGTGATCGAGGCGATCGCCGAGCGGATGGACTGGAAGCAGGAACTGTACCGCAGGATTGCGGCCTACGTGCCCGCGCATGCGGTGCTGGCCAGCAATACGTCAGGCTTGGGAATCAACAAGTTGGCGGATGTTCTCCCAGAAGAACGTCGACCGCGGTTCTGCGGCGTCCACTTCTTCAACCCGCCGCGCTACATGCACCTGGCCGAGTTGATCCCGGCCCGCTCCACCGCGCCGGAGGTGCTGGAGGGCCTGGAAACCTTCCTCACCAGCACCCTTGGCAAGGGGGTGGTGTACGCGAAGGACACCCCGAACTTCATCGGCAACCGCATCGGCGTGTTCTCGATCCTGTCCACCATCCACCACACGCGGCAGTTCGGCCTCGGCTTCGACGAGGTCGATGCCCTCACCGGGCCGCTGCTCGGGCGGCCCAAGTCGGCGACCTACCGCACTTCCGACGTGGTGGGGCTGGACACCATGGGCCACGTCATCAAGACCATGGCCGACACCCTGCCGGACGACCCGTGGCACAAGTACTTCAAGTCGCCGGCGTGGCTGGACGCGCTGGTCGGCAAAGGCGCGCTGGGGCAGAAGACCGGGGCCGGCATCTTCCGCAAGGCCGGCAAGGACATCCTGGTGGTCGATCTGGAAACTCAGGACTACCGCCCCTCCGACCGCGTGGCCGCGCCGGAAGTGGTCGAGATCCTGAAGACGAAGGATCCGGCGGAGAAGTTCCGCAAGCTGCGCGAAAGCCAGCACCCGCAGGCCCAGTTCCTGTGGGCGCTGTTCCGCGACTTGTTCCACTACAGCGCCTACCACCTGAAGGACATCGCGCAGACCGCGCGCGACGTGGACTTGGCGATCCGCTGGGGTTACGGCTGGTCGCTGGGGCCGTTCGAGACATGGCAGGCCGCTGGCTGGAAGCAGGTGGCGCAGTGGATCGCCGATGACATCGTGGCCGGCAAGGCGATGAGCGATGCCGCCCTGCCCGACTGGGTGTTCGACGGCCGCGACGGCGTGCATGGCGCCGAAGGCAGCTACAGCCCGGCCAAGGACGCCAAGCTTCCGCGCTCGTCGTTGCCTGTTTACAAGCGCCAGCGCTTCCCGGATCCGTTGCTGGGCGAGCGCTTCGCGCCTGGCGAGACCGTGTTCGAGAACGACGGCCTGCGCGTGTGGACCGATGGCGATGACATCGCCGTGGCCAGCTTCAAGACCAAGATGCACACGGTGTCCGATGCCGTGCTGGACGGGCTGCAGGAAGCGGTCGGCATCGCTGAGCGCAGGTTCAAGGGCTTGGTGATCTGGCAGCCGAAGGAGCCGTTCTCCGCCGGCGCGGATCTGTCCGGTGCACTGGGAGCGTTGCAGTCCGGCAACTTGGCCGGGTTCGAGGCGATGGTCGAGAACTTCCAGGCCACCAGCCAGCGGATCAAGTACGCGCTGGTGCCGGTGGTGTCGGCGGTGCGCGGGCTGGCGCTGGGCGGCGGCTGCGAGTTCCAGATGCATGGCGCCAGGACCGTGGCGCACCTGGAGAGCTACATCGGGCTGGTCGAGGCGGGCGTCGGCCTGCTGCCGGCGGGTGGCGGACTGAAGGAGCTGGCGGTGCGCGCCTCGCAGGCCGCGGGCCCGGGCGGCGACGTGTTCGCCGAACTGAAGAAGGTGTTCGAGACGGTGGCAATGGCCAAGGTCTCGACCTCGGCGGTGAACGCGCAGGAGCTCGGCCTGCTGCGCGCCACCGACAAGGTGGTGTTCAACGCACACGAACTGCTGCACGTCGCCCGCCGCGAGGCGGCGGCGCTGGCCGATTCGGGCTACCGGCCGCCGCTTCCGGCGCGCAGGATCCAGGTCGCGGGCGAGGTCGGCATCGCCACCTTCCGCATGCTGCTGGTGAACATGCTGGAGGGCCGCTTCATCAGCGGGTACGACGACGAGATCGCCACCCGCATCGCCACCGTGCTGTGCGGCGGCGAGGTCGAGCGCGGCAGCATCGTCGACGAGGACTGGCTGCTCAAGCTCGAGCGCCGGCACTTCGTGGAACTGGCGCAACAGGACAAGACCCAGGCGCGCATCGCGCACATGCTGAAGACCGGCAAGCCGCTTCGCAACTGAGCGACGACAGAGGACACACCATGAGCAAGCAACTGCAAGACGCCTATATCGTCGCCGCCACCCGCACGCCGGTGGGCAAGGCGCCCAAGGGCATGTTCCGCAACACCCGTCCCGACGACATGCTGGCCTACGTGCTGCGGTCGGTGGTGGCGCAGGCACCGGGCATCGACGTCGACCGCATCGAGGACGCGATCATCGGCTGCGCGATGCCCGAGGGCGAGCAAGGCATGAACGTGGCCAGGATCGGCGTGCTGCTGGCGGGGCTGCCCGACACCGTGGCCGCGCAGACGGTCAACCGGTTCTGCTCCTCCGGGCTGCAGTCGGTGGCGCTGGCCGCCGACCAGATCCGCATGGGCCACGCCGACCTGATGCTGGCCGGCGGCACCGAGTCGATGTCAATGGTGCCGATGATGGGCAACAAGGTCGCGCTCTCGCCGGCGGTGTTCCACGACGACCACGTCGCCATCGCCTACGGCATGGGGATCACTGCCGAGAAGGTGGCCGAGGAGTGGAAGGTCAGCCGCGAGCAGCAGGACGAGTTCGCGCTGGCCTCGCACACCAAGGCGCTGGCCGCGATCGCCGCCGGCGAGTTCCGCGACGAGATCAGCGCCTACGAGATCGTCTCCCGCGTGCCGGACCTGTCCGGCAACACCATCCAGCTGCACAAGCGGCTGGTCGATACCGACGAAGGCCCGCGCCCCGACACCACCCTCGAGGGCCTGGCCAAGCTGCGCCCGGTGTTCCGCAACGGCCAGTTCGGCGGCAGCGTCACCGCCGGCAACTCCTCGCAGATGAGCGACGGCGCCGGCGCGGTGCTGCTGGCCTCGGAGCAGGCGATCAAGGACTACGGGCTGACCCCGCTGGCCCGCTTCGTGAGCTTCAGCGTGGCGGGTGTGCGCCCGGAGGTGATGGGCATCGGCCCGATCGCGGCGATCCCGAAGGCGCTCAAGCAGGCCGGCCTCACCAAGGACCAGCTGGACTGGATCGAGCTCAACGAGGCCTTCGCCGCGCAGGCGCTGGCGGTGATCAAGGATTCGGAGCTGGACCCGTCCAAGGTCAACCCGCTGGGAGGCGCGATCGCGCTGGGCCATCCGCTCGGCGCCACCGGGGCGGTCCGCACCGCGACCATTGTGCACGGCCTGCGCCGCCGCAAGCAGAAGTACGGCATGGTGACCATGTGCATCGGCACCGGCATGGGCGCGGCGGGGATCTTCGAATCGCTCTGAAGCGCAGCAGATGGAACAAGAAGACGGCGCCCTCGCGGCGCCGTTTTCATGGGTGGATCCGCGGCGATCAGCTTTCGACCACGCCCATTTCCAGCAGCGCGTTCTTCATCAGCGTGCGGGTGGAATCGCTCAGCTTCTCGTGGTCCAGCGCGTAGCGGATGGTGGCTTCGATGAGACCGATGTGGGTGCCGCAATCAAAGCGCGTGCCCTGGAACCGGTACGCCTGCACCGGCTGTTCCCGCAGCAGCGCGGCAATGGCATCGGTCAGCTGGATCTCGCCACCGGCGCCGGGCTGGGTGTCCTCCAGGTGGCGGAAGATGCTGCCGTCCAGCACGTAGCGCCCCACGACCGCCAGCGTGCTGGGCGCGACCTCCGGCTTCGGCTTCTCGACGATGGCCTGGATCCGCCCCGCCCTGCCCTCGAACGCCGGCGCATCGACGATGCCGTAGCTCCCGGTCTGCTCGCGCGGCACGTCCTGCACGGCGATCACGCTTGTTCCCTGCGCCTGGGCCAGGTCGGCCATCTGCTTGAGCGCACCGCCACCGCGGGGATTCCAGATCAGGTCGTCGGGCAACAGCACCGCGAACGGGGCATCCCCGATGATCGGCTTTGCGCACAGCACCGCATGGCCCAGCCCAAGCGCCTCGGCCTGGGTGACGAACACCGCCCGCACATGCGGCGGCAGCACGTTGCGGATCAGCGACAACTGCTCGTGCTTGCCGCTGCGCTCGAGCTTCTGCTCGAGTTCGTAGGCCTTGTCGAAGTAATCGGCGACTGCGTGCTTGTAGCGGTTGGTCACGAACACCAGGGTGTCGCAGCCGGCCTCGATCGCCTCGTCGACGGCGTACTGGATCAGCGGTCGGTCAACGATCGGCAGCATCTCCTTGGGCACCGTCTTGGTGGCCGGCAGGAAGCGCGTGCCAAGGCCGGCGACGGGGAACACGGCCGTGCGGATACGGCCCTTGCTGGTTTCGGTCATCAGGGGATCACGAGGGGGTGGAAGTCAGTGCTGCGCCCGACGGCCCGGGAACGCGACGATGGTGGCATCACGCTTGACGTCGGTGTCGTCGGTGGGGCGGAACTCGGGTACGGCATGGCGCAGCGCCTGCGCCAGCGCAGCCAGGTCATACGCCTGCACGCCTTCGCGCAGCTCGCGCAGCGAGGCTGCCACGGCATCGGCCAGCACGTCGCGCGGCGGAGCCTGCAGGATGGTGGGATAGACGGTGGCGACGTAGCGCTCGTCGGCGTGGAACAGCATCTCGTGCAGGCGCTCGCCAGCGCGCAGTCCGGTGTATTCAATCAGGATGTCGCGCCCGGGGTGCTTCCCGGCCAGCTTGATCATTTGCTCGGCCAGCATCCGGATCGACACCGGTTCGCCCATGTCGAGCGTATAGACCGCCTGCTGCGCACCGATCGACGAGGCCTGCAGGATCAGCTGGCAGGCCTCCGGGATGGTCATGAAATAGCGGGTCACGTCCGGATCGGTGACGGTGACCGGGCCGCCGCGGCGGATCTGTTCGCGGAACAATGGCACCACGCTGCCGGCCGAATCCAGCACGTTGCCAAAGCGCACGGTGACCATCCGGGTCGAGCGCGGATCCACCAGCGACTGGCACACCATTTCCGCGAAGCGCTTGGTCGCGCCCAGCACATTGACCGGATCCACGGCCTTGTCGGTCGAGATCAGCACGAAGGTCGCGACCCGTGCCTGCTGGCAGGCGCGCGCCACCACGTCGGTGGCCAATACGTTGTTGCGCACGGCCTCGCGCAGCTGGCCCTGCAGCAGCGGCACCTGCTTGTAGGCCGCGGCGTGGAAGACGGCATCGGGCTCACCCAGCGCGATTGCGTGGGCGATCACCGCCGGATCGCCGCAGTCGCCCAGCACCGGGATGCACTCGATGCCCGGGAAGTCGCGGCGCAACTCCGCTTCCACCGTGAGCAGTGCCAGCTCGTCGACCTCCACCAGTACCACGCGCCGGGCGCCATGGCGCGCACACTGGCGGCAAAGCTCGGATCCGATCGAACCGCCGGCGCCCGTGACCAGCACCGTGCGCGCGCCCAGCCAGCCACGGATCGCCTTCCAGTCGGGCGTGTGCGGCAGCCGCCCCAGCAGGTCCTCGATCGCCACTTCCTTGAGCTGGCCCGGAAGGGAACGCCCTTCCAGCACGTCGGCCAGCCTGGGAACGGTACGGAAAGGCACGCCGCTTTCCTCGCAATGCCCGATCACCCGCCGCATCGATACCGCATCCGCGGACGGCATGGCGATGACCAGCAGCTGGGCCGCGGTTTCGCGGGCGATGCGGGCGACATCCGACGTGCGCCCCAGCACCGGCAGCCCCTGCAGGCGCGAGCCGCGCAAGGCGACGGCATCATCCAGGAAGCCGATCGGATCGTACTGGCCAAGGCGACGCAGGTCGCGCACCAGTGCTTCCCCTGCCTGGCCGGCGCCCAGCACCAGCACGCGCTCGGCGCCGTCGCTGGCCTGCAGCAGGCGGTGATCCTTCCACGCCCGGAAGATGAGGCGCGGCGCGCCCAGCAGGATCGTCAGCACGAATGGGTACAGCAACAGCGCCAGTCGCGACACCAGGTCCAGCCGGCTGTAGAAGAACAGGCCGACCACCAGCGCCAGTAGGCCGAGCACGCTGGCCTTGAAGATGTTGAGCAGGTCGGGCATCGACGCAAATCGCCACAGCCCGCGGTACAGGCCCACGCGCCACGACACGAGGCCCTGCGCCACCAGCACGATCAGCACGGTGGTGGAAAACGGTTCCAGTGGTAGTGGCGAGGGCTGGAGCGAATAGCGCAGGTAATGCAGGCCCTGCCAGCACACCCAGACCATCACGAGGTCGTGAAGGATGACCGCCATGCGAGGCAGCTGGTAGCGCAGCTGGTCCTTCAATGCTGTCATCCGCCGAATCCTTCCCTAGCCCCGCTCCATCGCCGATGCAGCCGGCCCCATGCGACCACCGGTAGCATCCACGTGGACAGCCCCACGACCCAAGCCCCGGTCGGCGGCAGTCCAATGGCCGCAAGCATGACGGCTATCACGGCAATCGTCCAGACCGCGTAGGCCAGGGTGACCCGCACATGCCCGTATCGACGGCTGGCACGCTGGTAAAGATGCTGGACGTGTGGCGTCCACCAGCGTTCGCGCCGCAGCGCCCGCCACCCCAGGGTCATCGCGGCGTCCACCAGGAAGGCGGACGCCGGCAACAACAGCAATCCCCACGCGCTCGCCGGCCGGTCGAGCACGGCGCGGGCCACCAGCACCGCCACGAGGTAGCCGATCGCGCCGCTACCCACGTCGCCCAGGAAGACCCGGGCGCGCGGCACGTTGAACGGCAGGAATCCTAGGCACGCGGCCACCGTCGCGGCCGCCAGCATCTGTGCGGACCCATCTGAAAGCAGGCCCAGCCCGAGCGCGCACAGCGCGCCCTGGCTCGCGGCCAGGCCGTTGATGCCGTCCATGAAATTCCAGACGTTGACCAGGCCCACCACCAGCAGGAACCCGGCGGCGGCCTGCAGCGGCGGCGCGTTCCATCCGACCAGTGCGGTCGCAAGCGCTCCGGCGGCCAGCGCATGCAGGACCAATCGCAGCAACGGCGAAGCCGGCCGGTGGTCGTCCCACCAGCCCGCCCCGACCACCAGCAGCAACCCCGCCGCCACCCACCACCAGCCACGGTCGACGACCGCACCGAGCGAGATCAGGCAGGCGAGTCCCACGACGGCGATGCCGATCCCGCCGCCGCGGGGCGTGGGGACGGCATGGCTGCGGCGTTCGCCGGGCGCATCGATGAGGCCGCCGCGCAGTCCGTAGCGGCGCGCCCACGCGGTGCCCGCGGCGGACGCCGCCAGCGCCAGTACTGCGATCAGGGCGAGCGTCGCTGGCTCAGACCACGGCATAGTTCAGCAGCGGCTTCACCGAACCCCACTCCTTGCAGCTCGGGCATTGCCAGTGGTGGCTGCGCGCACCGAAGCCGCAGCGGTTGCAGCGGTAACTGGGATTGCGCACCAGCAGCTGGTCCGTGATGTGCTTGAGATCGTGCAGGGTCGCCGCCGCATCCGCGCCTTCGGCCAGCGTGAGGTCGATCAGCGCCGCCTCGCCGCGGACCGATGGCCGGTCCTTGAGCTGCTCGGCCAGGTAGTGCCGCGCCGCACCGACGCCGTCCTCCGCCTCGACCATCCGGGTCAGCGCCAGCACCGGCGCGATGCCGCGGTAGTGCTCGCACATCTCGCTGAGGAAGGCGCGCGCGCCGGTGCGCTCGCCCACCCGGCCGTACAGCTCCAGCAGCGGGGGCAGGATCATCGGAAGGTAGTCGGGGTCATGCCGGGCCGCGCGCTCGTAGGCGCGGATCGCGCCCAGCGCGTTGCCTGCCTCGGATTCGATCCTGCCCTCGACGATGCCCGCGCGCACCGCGCTGGAGTCGGCCGCGTAGGCGCGCCGGATCGCCGCGCGGGCGGCCTCCAGCTCGCCATCGGCGCGATGGCGATCCGCCAGTTCGCATTCGAACTGGGCCACCAGCTTGCCCATCGGCTCGCCGGTGACCGCCTCGAAGCGCAGCGCGTTCTCGATCGCCTTCGGCCAGTCGCGCTCGGCCTGGTAGATGCCGATCAGGTGCCGCAGCGCCTGCGGCGCGCGCTGGTCCAGCTGGGCCAGGTCGGTGAACACGGTTTCCGCACGGTCCAGCAAGCCCGAACGCATGTAGTCCTCGCCCAGCGCCGACAACGCCTGCACCTTCTGCGCATCGCTGAGGTCGGTGCGCTGCGCGAGCGCCTGGTGCAGCCGGATCGCCCGATCGACCTCGCCGCGGCGGCGGAACAGGTGCCCCAGTGCGACCTGGGTCTCGAAGGTGTCCTTGTCCAGCTCCGCGATGTGCAGGAACAGCTCGATCGCCTTGTCCGGCTGCTCGTTGAGCAGGTAGTTCAGGCCACGGAAATAGGTGGTGGACAGCTTGCTGACCTGGTTGTCGCTATGCTGCTCGCCGCCGCGGCGGCCGATCACCCAGCCCGCGAGCGCGGCCAGCGGCACGAAGATCACCAGCCACAGCCACTGGTTGAGGAAGTCCATCATTGTTCCTTGGCCTCGGGGTGCGCCGGCGGCGAGTTGCGCAGGTGCCGGCGCAGGGGGGCGACCACGCCAATCGCCAGGATCGCGCCGCCGACGACCACGCCCAGCAGCAACGCCACCAGCACCGCCAGCCCGAGGCTGGTATGCAGGCGGGAGAAGCCAAGGTCCAGGGTGACCGCTTGCGGATTCAGCAGGCCCACCGTCGCACCCAGCAGGATGCAGGCGAGCGCCATCGCGACATGAAGAAGTTTTGCCACCAGCGACGATCCGGCGGAAAGGATCGCTAGCTTAACGAATGACGCCGCGCGCGGTTCAGTCGTCGGACGGCAGTGGCATCACCGGGGCCACGCGTTCGCGCAGTTCCTTGCCCGGCTTGAAATGGGGCACGTGCTTGCCCGGGAGCGCCACCGTATCCCCGGTCTTGGGATTGCGTCCGGTCCGCGGCGGGCGGTAATGCAGGGAAAAACTGCCGAACCCGCGCACCTCGATGCGATCGCCACCGGCAAGCGCACCGCCCATCATCTGCAGCAGCGACTTGACGGCCATGTCGACATCGTCGGCCTTCAGGTGCGGCTGGCGGCGCGCCAGCAATTCGATGAGTTCGGACTTGGTCATCTGGTTTCGCTCAGGCGAACCGACGGCGGCCCGGCTTGCACCGGGCCGCCGCAGGTCACGACAGGCTGGCGATTACTCGCCCTTGCTGTTCAGCTGCTCGCGCAGCAGCGCGCCCAGCTTGGTGGTGCCACTGGCGGCGTCGGCGTGGGCCTTGTTGTACTCGGCCAGCGCCTCCGCGGTCTCCGCCGCGTCCTTGTCCTTGATCGACAGCTGCAGGCTGCGGCCCTTGCGGTCCATGCCCACGAACTTGGCTTCGACTTCCTGGCCGACCTTCAGGACCTGGCTGGCGTCCTCGGTGCGGTCGTGGCTGATGTCGCGCACGGACACGTAGCCTTCCACGCCCTCGCCCAGGTCGATCACCGCGCCCTTGGCATCGACTTCCTTGACGGTGCCGGTGACCTTGGTGCCCTTGGGGTTGGTCGCCATGAACTGGCCCAGCGGGTCCTGCTCCATCTGCTTGACGCCGAGGCTGATGCGCTCGCGCTCCGGATCAACCGCCAGCACCACCGCCTCGAGCGTGTCGCCCTTCTTGTAGTTGCGGGCGATGTCCTCGCCGGTGGAGTTCCAGCTGATGTCCGAAAGGTGGATCAGGCCATCGATGCCGCCGTCCAGGCCGATGAAGATGCCGAAGTCGGTGATCGACTTGATCTGGCCCTCGACCTTGTCGCCCTTGCGATGGATCGCGGCGAAGGTCTCCCACGGGTTGCTGGTGACCTGCTTGATGCCGAGCGAGATGCGGCGACGCTCCTCGTCCACGTCGAGCACCATGACCTCGAGGTCGTCACCAACCTGCACCACCTTGGCCGGGTTGACGTTCTTGTTGGTCCAGTCCATCTCGGACACGTGCACCAGGCCCTCGACGCCCGGTTCGATCTCGACGAACGCGCCGTAATCGGTGACGTTGGAGACCTTGCCGAACACGCGGCTGTTGGACGGGTAGCGGCGGGCGATGTTGTCCCACGGATCCTCGCCCAGCTGCTTCAGGCCAAGGCTGACGCGGTTGCGCTCGCGGTCGTACTTGAGCACGCGGACGTCCAGCTCCTGGCCCACCTCCACCACTTCGGACGGATGGCGCACGCGCTTCCAAGCCATGTCGGTGATGTGCAGCAGGCCGTCGATGCCGCCGAGGTCGA
This sequence comes from Pseudomonadota bacterium, assembly GCA_023388715.1. Taxonomy (GTDB): domain Bacteria; phylum Pseudomonadota; class Gammaproteobacteria; order Xanthomonadales; family Xanthomonadaceae; genus Thermomonas. The sequence continues at coordinate 5,940 of JAEWFT010000006.1, read as the reverse complement.
CGAATGCGCCGTAGTCGGTCAGGTTCTTGACCACGCCCTTCAGCACCGCGCCCTCGACCAGCTTCTCGAGCAGCTGCTCGCGCTCTTCCGAATGCTCGGTCTCGACCACCGCACGGCGGGAGACGACCACGTTGTTGCGCTTGCGGTCGAGCTTGATGAGCTTGAATTCCAGCTCCTTGCCTTCCAGATAGACCGGGTCGCGCACCGGGCGCACGTCCACCAGCGAACCGGGCAGGAACGCGCGGACATCCTTGATGTCGACGGTGAAGCCGCCCTTGACCTTGCCGCTGATGCGGCCGGTGATGCTCTCGTTCTTCTCGAGGGCTTCCTCGAGCTCGTCCCACACCATGGCGCGCTTGGCCTTCTCGCGCGACAGCACGGTTTCGCCAAAGCCGTTCTCGAGCGAGTCGAGGGCGACCTTGACCTCGTCGCCGATGCCGACGTCGATCTCGCCGGCGTCGTTGCGGAACTGTTCGATCGGGACGATGCCCTCGGACTTCAGGCCGGCGTTGATGACCACTACGTCGTTGCGGACGTCGACGACGATGCCCTTGACGATGGCGCCGGGCTTGATCTTGGCCCAATTGGCCTGGCTGGCTTCAAACAGCTCGGCGAAGGATTCGGTAGCTACGGAATTCATGGAAAATCTCGGGTGGATACACAGGTCGCCCGCACTGACGGGGCGACCCACCTTGGGGTTGTGGCCTGCGACGCAGGATGCGCCCGGCCATGTGCAATGGTTGGACACCGTGGCGGCGGGATTGCCACCACGGAACGGGGCCTGCGTCGGGAGAAGCGCGCCGGTCAGCCGGCGGGACGGGACACGATGTCCAGCACCCGCGCGACCACGTCCTCGATGGACAGCCCGGTGGTGTCGAGGCGGACGGCGTCATCGGCCGGCCGCAACGGCGCAACCGAACGGCTGGCATCGCGGGCGTCGCGGGCGAGGATCTCGCGAAGCAGACCGTCGATTGTGACGGAAACCCCTTTGTCTTTCAACTGCTTATAGCGCCTCTCGGCACGCTCGCCGGCGCTGGCGGTGAGGAACACCTTGTGCGCGGCGTCCGGGAAGATCACCGTGCCCATGTCGCGGCCGTCGGCCACCAGCCCCGGCGGCTCGCGGAACGCGCGCTGGCGGTCCTTGAGCGCGGCGCGCACCTCGGGGATCGCGGCGATCGCGGAGGCGGCGGCGCCGGCGGTTTCGGTGCGCAGCTCGTCGGTGGCGTCGTGACCATTGATCAGCACGCGCAGGTCGCCCTGCGCATCGTCGCGGAACGCCACCGTGGTGTCGAAGGCGCAGCGCACCAGCGCTCCGGCATCGTCCAGGTCCAGGTCCGCCCAGCCGGCGGCCACCCCGACCGCGCGGTACAGCGCGCCGGAATCCAGGTAGTGCCAGCCCAGGCGCTGGGCGACGATGCGGCTGATGGTGCCCTTGCCGGAGCCGGAGGGGCCATCGATGGTCAAGACTGAGGCGGAAGCATCCATCGGCGTATTATGGGCGGAAGCGGGCGTAGACCGCCCACTCGCGGCGCCGCGCCCGTCTGCACGCGCAAGCTGTTGAATCCACGCAGTCCTTTCCGCTAGAATGGGCGGCTACGTGCATCCTGCACGCGCTCCACCCCACCATTCATCACCATTTTTGCCGAGGTTTCATCATGAAGGTCCTGTCCTCCCTGAAGTCGGCGAAGGCCCGTCACCGCGACTGCAAGGTGGTCCGCCGTCGTGGCAAGGTCTTCGTGATCTGCAAGTCCAACCCGCGTTTCAAGGCGCGCCAGCGCTGAGTCCCGCGCCACCCTGCGTTCGCGCAGGCGTGACCGACGAAGGCCGCCACGTGCGGCCTTCGCCGTTTCCGGCCCCGGGCAATCGCGGCGCATTCACGTCCGCGGCATAGAATCGCGGCCAGCCCAGCCAGGAGTTCCGCCATGATCCGCCTCCTGTTCACCCTTGCGCTTCCCCTTGCCCTGACCGCGTTCGCCGCCCCGGCGGCTGAGCAGGAACGCGAGGTCGTCGGCGACACCCTGCTCATCGAGCGCGTCCAGACCGAACCGCGCAACCTGCCGTCGCGCGGGCTGAGCATGGCCCAGGTCGAAGCGCGCTTCGGCGCGCCAATACAGCGGCTGGATCCGCGCGGCGGGCAGAAGCGCGACTGGCCGACCATCCACCGCTGGGTCTACCCGGGCTACACCGTCTATTTCGAGCGCACCCGCGTCATTGACGTCGTCCAGAACCGCGCTGACGCCGGCGAGATCGGCCCGAAGCCCCCCATCCGCTGAGCCCATGACCGAGACCAGCAGTCGCTTCCCCGCCGAGTGGGAACCGCAGGCGGCGATCCTGATCGCCTGGCCGAACGCCGAGACCGACTGGGCCGCGCGCCTGGGCGAGGTCGAGGACACCTACGTCGCGCTGGTGCAGGCGATCACCCGCTTCCAGCCGGTGCTCATCGTGGTGGCCGACGAGGACGTGGAGGCCTATGCCGAGGCGCGCCTGCGCAGCAACCGGGTGGACATGGCGCGGGTGCGCTTCATCACCGCCCCCTACGACGACACCTGGCTGCGCGACTCCGGCCCGATCACCCTGGTCGAGGGCGGCGCCCCGGTCGACCGGCGCTTCCGCCTGCTGGATTTCCGCTTCACCGGCTGGGGCGGGAAATTCGATGCCAGCGACGATGACCGGCTGGTCGAGCGCCTGCACGCGCAGCAGCAATTCCGGGCAGGCGAGCGCGAGCCCATCGATTTCGCGCTGGAAGGCGGCGCGATCGAGACCGATGGCGCCGGCACCCTGCTCACGACCTGGCGCTGCCTGCACGAACGCCATCCGCAGGCCACGCGCGAGGAGCTTTCCGCGCGCCTGTCCGGCTGGCTCTCCCAGCAGCGCGTGCTGTGGCTGGACCATGGCTACCTCGAGGGCGACGATACCGACGCCCACATCGACACCCTCGCGCGCTTCGCGCCGGGCGATGCGATCGTGTTCCAGGCCTGCAACGATCCTGCCGACCCCCATTTCGACGAACTGCAGGCGATGGCCGATGAAATCGCCGCGCTACGCACGCTTGATGGAAAGCCGTACCGGCTGTTTCCGCTGCCGTGGCCGCAACCCATCGTCGACGAAGGCCGGCGGCTGGCGGCCAGCTATGCCAACTTCCTGGTGATCAACGGCGCCGTGCTGATGCCGGCCTATGGCGATCCCGCCGACGATGGCGCCGCCGCGGTGCTGGCCGAGGCCTTCCCGGGCCGCGAGATTGTGCAGGTGCCGTGCCGCCCGCTGATCTGGCAGAACGGCAGCCTGCACTGCATCACCATGCAGCTGCCGGAAGGCGTCGTCGCGACATAGCGGCCCGTACAATGGCGCCATGAAGACCAAGACACTTCCCGTCGCGCTGATCCAGGAGCGCAACCACGGCGACGCCGTGGCCAACCTCGAGGTGATCGAAGCGCGCGTGGGCGAGGCCGCGAAGGCCGGCGCCCGGCTGGTGCTGCTGCAGGAGCTGCACAACGGGCCGTACTTCTGCCAGCACGAGTGCGTGGACGAATTCGATCTCGCCGAGACCATCCCCGGCCCGTCGACCGAGCGCCTGGGCCAGCTGGCGAAGCGGCACGGCGTCGTGCTGGTCAGCTCGCTGTTCGAGAAGCGCGCGACCGGCCTGTACCACAACACCGCGGTGGTGTTCGATACCGACGGCAGCACCGCCGGCAAGTACCGCAAGATGCACATCCCGGACGACCCGGGCTTCTACGAGAAGTTCTACTTCACCCCGGGCGACCTGGGCTTTACCCCGATCGATACCTCGGTCGGGCGGCTGGGCGTGCTGGTGTGCTGGGACCAGTGGTATCCGGAAGCGGCGCGGCTGATGGCGCTGGCCGGCGCCGAGCTGCTGCTCTACCCGACCGCGATCGGATGGGACCCGGACGATGAGCAGGCCGAGAAGGATCGCCAGCGCGATGCGTGGATCCTCAGCCACCGCGGGCACGCGGTGGCCAACGGCCTGCCGGTGCTGTCGTGCAACCGCGTGGGCCACGAGGCCTCGCCGATCGGCGCCTCGGGCATCGACTTCTGGGGCAACTCGCACGTGCTTGGCCCACAGGGCGAATTCGTCGCGCAGGCCAGTGGCGAACCGACCCTGCTGCTGGCCGAGGTCGACATGGCCCGCAGCGAGCACGTCCGCCGGATCTGGCCGTTCCTGCGCGACCGCCGGATCGACGCCTATGGCGACCTGGTGAAGCGCTACCGTGACTGAGGCGGTGGTGGCAGCCGCCGCGCCCGGCTTCGACTGGCGCACGCAGCCGCATGAAGTAGCCGAGCGCGATGGCGTGCGCTATACCCTGCTCGGGACCGCCCACGTTTCCCAGGCCAGCGTCGATGCGGTCAACGCGGCGATCGGCAGCGGTGAGTTCGACGCGGTGGCGGTGGAACTCGACGCGCAGCGCCACGGTGCCATGGACGATCCGGACCAGCTCGCGCGGCTGGACCTGGTGCAGGTGATCCGCGACGGCAAGGTGCCGATGTTCGCCGCCAACCTCGGCCTTGCCGCCTACCAGCGCCGGCTGGCCGAGCAGCTGGGGATCGAACCCGGCGCCGAACTCAAGGCCGCCACCCACGCCGCGCGCGCGAGCAACCTGCCGCTGCACCTCATCGACCGCGACATCGGCATCACCTTCCGCCGCGCCGGCGAGAAGCTGGGCTGGTGGCAGCGCAGCAAGCTGGCCGGGGGCATCCTCGCGTCGCTGTTCGCCGACGAGAAGCTCGAGGACGACGCGATCGAGAAGCTCAAGGAAGGCGACATGCTGGAGGCCAGCTTCAGCGAATTCGCGCAGGACAACCCGGCGCTGTACGACACCGTGATCGCCGAGCGCGACGCCTACATGGCGGCGAAGCTGCGCGAGACGTCGGCCGGCGCGACGCAGGTGCTGGTCGTGATCGGCGCGGGGCACCTGGCCGGCACCGCGCGGCACCTGCGCGCGGGGGACGCCGAGGCTCCGGCGAGCACCATCGCGCGACTGGAAGCGCTGAAGCCAAAGTCCGGCATCCCGTGGTTCACCCTCGTGCTGGCGTTCTTCGTGCTGGGCGGCTTCGCGTGGGGGTTCTGGCAAGGCGGGGTCGACGTCGGTGCCGAACTGATGCTGCAGTGGGTGCTGATCACCGGCGGCCTGGGCGCGCTGGGCTGCGCGATCGCCGGCGGGCATCCGCTCTCGATCCTGGGCGCCTTCGCTTCCTCGCCGGTCACTCCCCTGCACCCGGCACTGGCGTCGGGCACGGTCAGCGCGCTGATCGAGGCCGGCGTGCGCAAGCCGACCTATTCCGACTTCATGGCGTTGCGCGACGACGTCCAGCACCTGCGCGGCTGGTGGCGCAACCGGGTGGCGCGGATCCTGCTCAACTTCTTCCTCACCAGCCTCGGCACCGCTATCGGCGTGTGGCTGGGCGGGGCGAAGATGCTGGGGCAGCTGCTGGGCTGACAGCGGCGCCGGGAGTACCTTCCCGGCACCGCCAGGCGTCGCTCAATCGCGCGCCAGCCTGCGCCAGCGCCATCCCCGCGAATCCGTTCCGCCCTGCCCCGGCTGCGCCGCCTTGCGCGCCAGCTTCCCCGAGCCTGCGCGCAGGTCGTCCAGCAGCGCGTAGATGGTGGGAAGGAACAGCAGGCTGACCACCGTCGAGAACGCAAGGCCGCCGGCGATCGCGCGCGCCATCGGGTGGTACGGCGGCATGCCGTCGGCGGTGTCGGTGTTGAGCGCGATCGGGATCATCGCCAGGATCGCGGTGCCCATCGTCATCAGGATGGGACGCAGGCGCTCGCGGCTACCCTCGACCAGCGCATCGATCCGCGGCAGCCCGCGCCGGCGCAGGTTGTTGATGTGCTCGATCATCACGATGCCGTTGTTCACCACCACGCCCATCAGCACCAGGATGCCGATCACCGCCATGATGTTCATCTCGGTGCCGGTG
>JAEWFT010000030.1 GCA_023388715.1 Pseudomonadota bacterium | reverse complement strand
CAGCAGGCCGCTCCCCCGCCGGCGGAACCCGCGCCGGCCGGTTCCAGCGCGGCGTGGTGGATCGGGCTGGGGGTGCTCGCCGCCGCGCTGCTGGCCTGGTTGCTGGCCGGCCGCCGCCGCAAGGCGGTCGCCGCGCCGTCCCGGCACATCTTTGACAGCGGGGCGCTGGCGGCGAGCATGGCGCCGCCGGTCGCCACCGATCGGATGGCCGACGACGCGCAGCCGGTGGACGAAGTCGGGGAACTGCCGGCGCAATCGCCGGAGCCGGTGCAGGAGAGCGCCCCGGCCTGGCATTCCGGCGTGCGCCCGGCAGCTCCAGCGGGTCCGGTGGCTGCGCCCGCGGCGGAACGGGCGTCGTCGCACGCGCCGCTGGCGTCGGCCCTGGCCGGCGTCGCCGCGCCCACCACCGCGTCCCAGCGCTTCAAGCTGGTGCGTGCGTTCCTGGACATCGGCGACGACGAGTCCGCCCGGCAGTTGCTGGGCGAGCTGCTGGAGGATCCGGATCCCGCGGCCCGGGCCGACGCTGCCCGCATGCTGCAAGAGCTGGGCTGACCGGCACGCGCATGCGCTACGCGCTCGGCGTGGAGTACGACGGCGGCGGCTTCCGCGGCTGGCAGCGCCTGAGCGAGCCTGGGGCGATGCGCGCGGATGGCAGCCTGCAGACGGCGCTGGAGAGCGCGCTGTCGACGGTCGCCGACGCGCCGGTCGCCACCACCTGCGCCGGTCGCACCGACGCCGGCGTGCACGGCCGCTGCCAGGTCGTGCATTTCGACAGCGACGCCGGCCGCGCTCCGCGCGCCTGGGTGCTGGGCACCACCGCCAACCTTCCGCCCGCGATGGCGGTGCGCTGGTGCGTACCGGTGGCCCACACCTTCAGTGCGCGCTTCGATGCGCGTGCGCGTCGCTATCGCTACCGCATCCTCAACCGCGCCACGCGTCCCGGGCTCGAGCGGCAATACCTGGGTTGGGAACGCGTGCAGCTGGACGCCCCGGCGATGGACGAGGCCGCGCAGGCCCTGCTGGGCGAGCACGATTTCTCGGCGTTCCGCAGCGTGCAGTGCCAAGCCACCCACGCGCGCCGGGAGCTGCAGGCAATCTCGGTCACGCGCGATGGCGACGAAGTGGTGGTCGCGGTGCAGGGCAATGCGTTCCTCCACCACATGGTGCGCAACATCGTCGGATCGCTGCTGATGGTCGGGCGCGGTGAGCGGCCGGTGCGCTGGATCGGCGAACTGCTTGCCGGCGGTGACCGCACCCTGGCGGGTCCCACCGCGCCGGCCGCAGGCCTGCTGTTCGTGGGGCCGGTTTATCCGCGACAATGCGGGCTTCCCCCCGAGGTCAGTGGCGATGGCTGACAGCTGCATGCGAACGTCCTTCCGCACGCGCATCAAGTTCTGCGGCCTCACCCGCGCCGGCGACGTGCGCCTGGCCGGGGAGTTGGGCGTGGACGCGATCGGATTGATCTTCGCCGAACGCAGCCCGCGGCACCTCACCCCGGAAGCCGCGCGCAACCTGCGCGACGCGCTGGCGCCGCTGGTGGATGTCGTCGCGTTGTTCATGGACAACAGCGTGGCCGAGGTGCGCGCCGCGATCGCGCACGCGCGCCCGACCGTGCTGCAGTTCCACGGCAGCGAGGACGACGCCTTCTGCCGCCGCTTCGGGTTGCCCTACCTGAAGGGCATCGGCATGCAGGATGCCGAGGCGGGCATGAGCGGGCGCATGCTGCATGCGCGCTACCCCCATGCGGCCGGCTTCGTGCTGGACGGGCATGCGGCCGGCGAACCGGGCGGCAGCGGCCAGGGCTTCGACCCGGACCGCATCCCGGACGACATGACCAAGCCATTCGTGCTGGCGGGTGGACTGACCGCGGACAATGTCTATCGCGTCGTGCGCCACGCCTCGCCGTGGGGCGTCGACGTCTCCAGCGGCATCGAGAGCGCGCCGGGCGTCAAGGACGGCGCGCTGATGCGCCGCTTCGTCGAGCAGGTGCGCCGCGCCGACTGCGTGGAGCAGGGCGAAGGCGACGAGATCGTGAGCTGCGTGGCCTGTGGACGCTGACCGCATCGACTATGCCGCCTGGCCGGATGCCAGCGGCCACTTCGGCCGCCATGGCGGGCGCTTCGTCGCGGAGACGCTGATCGGGCCGTTGCAGGAACTGGCCGACGCCTACGACACCGCGCGCGCCGATCCCGCCTTCATCGCCGAATTCGACCGTGACCTGCGCCACTACGTGGGCCGCCCCAGCCCGATCTACCACGCCCAGCGCCTGAGCCGCGAGGTCGGCGGCGCGCAGATCCTGCTCAAGCGCGAGGACCTTAACCACACCGGCGCGCACAAGATCAACAACACCATCGGCCAGGCCTTGCTCGCCAGCCGCATGGGCAAGACCCGCATCATCGCCGAGACCGGCGCCGGCCAGCACGGCGTCGCCAGCGCCACCGTGGCCACCCGGCTCGGGCTGGAATGCGTGGTCTACATGGGCGCCACCGACATCGAGCGGCAGAAAATCAACGTCTACCGGATGAAGCTGCTCGGGGCGACGGTGGTGCCGGTGACCAGCGGCTCGGCCACGCTCAAGGACGCGTTGAACGAGGCGATGCGCGACTGGGTCACCAACGTGCGCGACACCTTCTACATCATCGGCACCGTGGCCGGCCCCGACCCGTATCCCCGCATGGTGCGCGACTTCAACGCGGTGGTCGGCCGCGAGGCGCGCGCGCAGATGCTGGACGAGTACGGCCGCCTGCCGGACGCCGTCACCGCCTGCGTGGGCGGCGGCAGCAATGCGATCGGCATGTTCCACGCCTTCCTCAACGACGACGGCGTGCGCCTGGTGGGCGCGGAGGCGGCGGGCGAGGGGATCGAAACAGGACGGCACGCGGCCTCGCTGGCGGCCGGCCGGGTGGGCGTGCTGCACGGCAACCGCACCTACGTGATCTGCGACGACGACGGCCAGATCACCGAGACCCATTCGATCTCGGCCGGCCTGGACTACCCCGGCGTCGGCCCGGAGCACGCCTTCCTCAAGGACACAGGCCGCGCCGAGTACATCGGCGTGACCGACGAGGAGGCGATGGCCGCCTTCCACCGCCTCACCCGCACCGAGGGCATCCTGCCGGCGCTGGAGTCCAGCCACGCGGTGGCGCAGGCGATCAAGCTGGCGAGTGGCCTGCCCAGCGACCGGCTGGTGCTGTGCAACCTGTCCGGCCGCGGCGACAAGGACGTGCACACCATCGCGGCCCGCGAGGGGCTGGCCCTGTAGCCGCTGGCCGCGGCCGCCGCGCTGCGAGACAATGGACGGCTTCCCCCACCAGGAGCCCGGCATGGCCGAGGACACCGCAGTCAAGCCCGACGCCGACTTCTTCGCGTTGGTCAACCAGTATCTCGACCTGACCCGCGAGCAGTCGGCGCCGTCGGGTCCGCAGCGCCCCAGCGTTGCCGCGCTGTTCGCGGCCGCGCGCTTCAATGCCTACGTCTTCCTCGGCACAGTGCCGGCGGATGCGGTCGGGCAGAACCGGCAGGCGTGGCTGGACCATACCACCACGATGTTCCGCCGCATGCTGAACGAAAACCTCGACGGCCTCGGGCGCGAGCACAACGTCGACGTCGGCGTGTCCGAGTTCGCGACGACTGGAGCCCAAGGGTTTGGCGCGGGTGACGCAGCGAGCACGGACGTCCCGGCTCGGACCTCGGCGGCCGAGTATGTCGCCGCCGCCGGCGCGATGCCGCCCAGCAACGACCCGCAGGTGCGATGACCCGACTACAGGCGCGGCTGGACGGGTTGCGTCGCGCACGGCGCAGCGCGCTGGTGCCGTTCATGACCGCCGGCGATCCGTCGCTGGAGTCCACCGTGCCGGTGATGCATGCGCTGGTGGACGCCGGCGCCGACGTCATCGAGCTGGGGGTGCCGTTTTCGGACCCGATGGCCGACGGTCCGGTGATCCAGCGCAGCTCGGAGCGGGCGCTCGCGCGTGGCGCCGGCATGGCCTTCGTGCTGGAGAGCGTGCGCCGCTTCCGCGAGCGCGATGGCGACACCCCGGTGGTGCTCATGGGCTACCTCAATCCGGTCGAGATCCGCGGCGCGGCGCGGTTCGCCGCCGAGGCCGCGCAGGCGGGCGTCGATGGCATGCTGCTGGTCGACCTGCCACCGGAGGAGGCCGCGGGCTACCGCGACGCATTCGCCGCGCAGGGCCTGGCGCTGATCTCGCTGGCCTCGCCGACCACCCCGCCGGAGCGGCTGACGGCGCTGTGCGCGCAGGCGCAGGGCTACCTGTACTACGTGACCTACGCCGGCGTCACCGGCGCCGCGCAGCTCGACGTTGGCGAGGCCGCCGGCTACCTGGCGCAGGTGCGCGCGCTGGCGAGCGTCCCGGTGTTTGCCGGCTTCGGCATCCGCGATGCGGACAGCGCTGCAAGGATGGCGGCGCATGCCGACGGCGTGGTGGTCGGCAGCGCGCTGGTGGAGGCGATGTCGCTTGCCGGCGACCCGGCCGCGGCGGCCACCTGCGCAGCTGGCTTCCTGCGCCCGCTGCGGCAGGCGCTGGATGCACGGGCCACCGCGCCCGCCTGAGCTAGACTGCCGCGTCGGGTCCGGTTGTGCGGGCCGGCGGCCACCACGGAAAGACGAAGACACGAATGAGCTGGCTGAAGAAACTGATGCCCGGCGCCGGCATCCGCACCGAGAACAACACGGATCGCAAGCGCAGCGTGCCCGAGGGCCTGTGGGAGAAGTGCGAGCGCTGCGGCGCCGCGCTCTACGGCCCGGAACTCGAGGAGAACCTGGAGGTCTGCCCCAAGTGCAGCTTCCACATGCCGATCCGCGCGCGCGCGCGGCTGGCCGCGTTGCTGGACGACGGCAAGGGCCGCGAGATCGGCGCCAAGCTGGGGCCGGTGGACGTGCTCAGGTTCCGGGATTCCAAGCGCTACGGCGACCGCATCAAGGCCGCGCAGAAGGCGACCGGCGAACGCGACGCGATGGTGGCGATGGAAGGCAAGCTGAAGGGCCAGCCGCTGGTCGCCGCGTCCTTCGATTTCGCCTTCATGGGCGGCTCGATGGGATCGGTCGTGGGCGAGCGATTCACCCTGGCCGCCGAGCGCGCGTTGAAGCTGGGGTGCCCGTTCGTGTGTTTCTCCGCCAGCGGCGGCGCGCGAATGCAGGAAAGCCTGTTCTCGCTGATGCAGATGGCCAAGACCTCGGCCGCGCTGGGGCGGCTGCGCGCGGCCGGGCTGCCGTACATCTCGGTGCTGACGCATCCGACCACCGGCGGCGTCTCCGCCAGCTTCGCGATGCTGGGCGACCTCAACATCGCCGAGCCCAATGCGCTGATCGGTTTCGCGGGCCAGCGGGTGATCGAGCAGACCGTGCGCGAGAAGCTGCCGGAAGGCTTCCAGCGCAGCGAGTTCCTGCTCGAGCACGGCACCGTCGACCAGATCGTCGACCGCCGCGAAATGCGCGAGCGCCTTGCCCAGTTGCTGGCCATGCTGATGCGCCAACCGGCTCCGGCCGCCGACCCGGAGGCCGCATGAGCGCCCGCCGCTACTTCGGCACCGACGGCATCCGGGGCCAGGTCGGCCAGGGGCCGATCTCGGCCGACTTCGTGCTGCGCCTGGGCAATGCCTACGGCCACACGCTGACCGCCCAGATCGGGGAGGGCGAGCGGTTGTGGCGCAAGCCGATGGTGGTGATCGGCAAGGACACCCGCATCTCCAACTACATGTTCGAGGCCGCGCTGGAGGCCGGGCTGGTCGCCGCGGGCGTGGACGTGCAGTTGATGGGCCCGATGCCCACCCCGGCGGTGGCGCACCTGACCCATTCGATGCGCGCCGATGGCGGCATCGTGATCTCGGCCTCGCACAATCCGCATCACGACAACGGCATCAAGTTCTTCTCGGCCAAGGGCGAGAAGCTGGACGACGCCACCGAGCTGGCGATCGAGGCCGCGCTAGACGAGCCGTTCCGCACGGTGCCGTCGGAACGGCTGGGCCGCGCGCTGCGCACCCGCGACACCATCGGCCGGTACGTCGAGGCGTGCAAGAACTCGGTGCCCAAGGGCTTCAACCTGGGCGGCATGCGGATCGTGGTGGACTGCGCGCATGGCGCGACCTACCAGCTCGGCCCGCTGGTGCTGCGCGAGCTGGGCGCGCGCGTCGACGCTATCGGGGTCGAGCCCAATGGCCTGAACATCAACGACGGCGTCGGCTCCACCCATCCGCAGGCGCTTGCCTCCCGGGTGCGCGAGAGCGGCGCCGACCTCGGCATCGCCTTCGACGGCGACGGCGACCGGGTACTGTTCGTGGATGCGGCGGGCAACGTGCGCGACGGCGACGACCTGCTGTACGTGCTGGCCTGCGACTGGCAGCAAAGCGGGCGCCTGCGCGGCCCGGTGGTCGGCACGCTGATGACCAACTACGGGTTCGAGCGCGCGCTGGGCGAGCGCGGCATCGGCTTCGTGCGCGCCAAGGTCGGCGACCGCTACGTCCACCAGCAGCTGCTCGAACACGATGGCGTGCTTGGCGGCGAGGCGAGCGGTCATATCCTCTGCCTGGACCGCGCCAGCACCGGCGATGGCATCGTCAGCGCGCTGCAGGTGCTGGAGGTGCTGAAACGCACCGGCAGCGGCCTGCAACAGGCGCTGGACGGCCTGCACAAGGTGCCGCAGAAGACGGTGAACGTGCGCTACGCCGGTGGCAGCAAGCCGGCAGAGGCCGAGAGCGTCGCCGCCGCGCTGGCCGATGCGCAGGGCGCTGTGGCGGGCCGTGGCCGCGCGTTCCTGCGGCCCTCCGGGACGGAGCCGGTGGTACGGGTGACGGTGGAAGCCGACGACCCGCAGCTGGTCGATGCCACCCTGGAGCGGCTGGCCGACGCCGTCCGCGCCGCCGCCTGACCACGATCAAGTTCCCGCGCGCGGCGGCGTGATCCAATCGTCGCCGCCCCAGACACCCGAGTCCCCGCCATGCCCTCCCGCATCCCCACCCTCGACATCCGCCGCTTCACCCACCCGACCAGCGCCGAAGACCGCCAGGCCTTCGTCGACGAACTGGGCGCCGCCTACCGCGAGTGGGGCTTCGCCGGCATCCGCAACCACGGCATCCCGCAGGCGCAGATCGACGAGGCCTACGAGACCTTCCGGGATTTCTTCGCCCTTCCCGAAGCGACCAAGAAGCGCTACCACGTCGAAGGCGGCGGCGGCGCGCGTGGCTACACCCCGTTCGGCGTGGAAACCGCCAAGGGCGCGCAGCACTCCGACCTCAAGGAGTTCTGGCACATCGGCCGCGAGATCCCGGACGACTCGCCGCACCGCGCGGTGATGCCGGCCAACCTGTGGCCGGAGGAAATCCCGGGGTTCAGGCGCGTCGGCTACGGCCTGTACCAGTCGCTGGACGCGCTGGGTTCGCAGGTGCTGTCCGCGCTGGCGCTGCACCTGGGGCTTGCCGAGGACTTCTTCGCCGACAAGACCGACTCCGGCAACTCGATCCTGCGCCCGATCCACTACCCGCCGATCACCGCGGACGACATCCCCAACGTGCGCGCCGGCGCGCACGAGGACATCAACCTGATCACCCTGCTGGTCGGCGCCAGCGCGGAAGGGCTGGAGGTGCTGTCGCGCAAGGGCGAGTGGGTGCCGTACACCGCCGACGCCGACACCATCGTGGTGAACATCGGCGACATGCTGCAGCGCCTGACCAACCACGTGCTTCCCTCGACCACCCACCGCGTGGTCAACCCGCCGGGCGAGAAGGCGCGCCAGCCGCGCTACTCGACGCCGTTCTTCCTGCACCCGAATCCCGACTTCGTGATCGACGTGCTGCCGTCCACCGTCACCGCGGACAATCCCAGCCGCTACCCGCAGCCGATCAGCGCGCAGGACTACCTCGACGAGCGCCTGCGCGAGATCAAGCTGAAGTAGGGCGGCCTGGCCAGGGCGAAACGCGGCGGCCGTCGCGGTATCCTTGGCGGTCCCCGAACGTGCAGGAACACCGATGCGTCGCAAGATCGTTGCCGGCAACTGGAAGCTCCATGGCAGCCGTGACTTCGCCCACGCGCTGGTGACCGAGATCGCCGCGGCGCCGGTCGCGGGCGTGGAACTGGTGGTGCTGCCGCCGCTGCCCTACCTCGGCGCGCTGGCCGAGGCGTTCACCGGTGCCCCGGTCGCGTTCGGCGCGCAGGACGTCAGCAGCCACGAGCAGGGCGCCTACACCGGCGAGGTCGCGGCGTCGATGCTGGTCGACGTCGGTGCCCGCCACGTGCTGGTCGGCCACTCCGAGCGTCGCCAGTACCACGCTGAATCCAGCGACCTGGTGGCCGAGAAGTTCCAGGCCGCGGTGAAAGCCGGGCTGCAGCCGATCCTGTGCGTGGGCGAGGCGCTCGAGGACCGCGACGCCGGCCGCGAGCAAGCGGTGATCGCCTCGCAGCTGCAGCCCGTGCTGGAACTGGCAGGCGTCGAGGCATTCGCCAACGCCATCATTGCCTACGAGCCGGTCTGGGCGATCGGTACCGGCCGCACCGCCAGCGCGGAGCAGGCGCAGGCGGTGCACGCGTTCATCCGCTCGCTGGTGGCGGGTCGCGATGCTACAATTGCCGGCTCCCTGCCGATCCTGTACGGCGGCAGCGTGAAGCCGGCCAACGCCGCCAGCCTGTTCGGGCAGGCCGACGTCGACGGCGGACTGATCGGTGGCGCCTCGCTGGTGGCCGCGGATTTCCTGGCCATCGCGTCCGCGGCGGCCTGACGCACAACGGAAACCGAAGCAATGGTGTTGCAACTCGTCAATGTGGTGTACGTGCTGGTGGCGATCGCCATGATCGCCCTGATCCTGATGCAGCGCGGTTCCGGCGCGCAGGCGGGTTCGGGTTTCGGCGGCGGCGCCTCGGCCACCGTGTTCGGCGCGCGCGGCGCGTCCAACTTCCTGAGCAAGAGCACCAAGTGGCTGGCGATCACCTTCTTCGTGATCAGCATGGGCATGGCGATGTACGCCAGCAACAGCGCCAACCGCGCCAACGCGGTGGGTGCGCCCGACCTTGGCGTGATGGGGCAGGTCCCTGCCGCGCAGCCGGCGCCGCAAGCGCCCGCGGCTCAGGTGCCCGCCGCGCAAGTGCCGAGCGCGCCCGCGCAGCCTGCCACACAGGTGCCGGTCGCACCGGCGCAGCCGGCACAGGCTGCCCCGCAGCCCACGCCGCCGGCTGGCGGCTGACGCTGGATTTTCCGGAACCAAGCTTTAGAATCGCGTGCTCAATGCCCAGGTGGCGGAATTGGTAGACGCACTACCTTGAGGTGGTAGCGGCTTAGGTCGTAGGGGTTCGAGTCCCCTCTTGGGCACCACGCACGCGATGCAAGAAACCCCGCCGACGCGGGGTTTTTTGTTGTTTGCGTTTCCGGACCCTGTTTCAGGCCGGTCACGCTAGAGCGCACCTGGCGGCCCCCTCCTTTGATGGTCACGTCTCTCCCTGGTGGATCTTCGCCACCGATCCGGAAAGCGGATGCATGGCCACGCGCCTTCCCGAAGCGGTAAGCGCGAACCAACGCACACGTCTACGGTGCGCCTGGCGTGACGGGCGTTGTACCCTTCCCGCGCACCCGGCGGGACTTCTCCGGGTGCGTCGAGCCGGTCGCATGTCATGGGGATTGCGTTGCGTCAGCAACGAGGGGCGATCGGATTTGGATCTGTCAATAGGGGAGAGTCGTTTTGTTCAAGCGTCTGATGCTGGCTGCGTGCCTGATGTTGAGTGGAGGAGCCATCGCGGCAGAAGCCGTGAAAATCCCGGAAGGGACGGATGTGCGGCTGAGGCTGCTGGAGAAGCTCAGTTCGGCAACTGCGACCGAAGGGCAGCGTTTCAACCTGGAGCTCGAGGAGCCGATCCAGATTGATGGCAGGACCGTGGTGCCTGCTGGTGCAAAGGCGGTTGGGACTGTGCTGGCTGCCCGGAAGAAGGGCTTCATGGGGAAGGGTGGCGAGTTGAACGTGATGCTGGATTACGTCCTCGTTAATGAGCAGCGCATCCGCTTGCGGTCAGCCGGATCCCGGGAGGGCAACGACAAGGTTGGAACAGCGGTCGCGCTCACGGTGCTCTTCGGTCCGCTTGGGCTGCTGAAGCGCGGACATGAGGTGGAGGTCAATCCAGGCACCATCATGACCGCGTATGTGGATCAGACGGCGGAAGTCTCGGTTCCTTGAGGGATTTCGGAACGGGCTCGAGCAAGACAAGAAACCCCGCCGAGGCGGGGTTTTTTGTTGCTGGCCGACGGCAATTGACGGTCATTCCATCCGCGGCAGGTCGAACACCAGCAGTTCCGCGCCGTTGCCGGATTCCACGATGACCTCGGGCTCGTCGGCGTAGAGCAGGGCATCGCCGGCCGCCACCTGCTTGCCGTTGACGACCGCCTCGCCCTTGACGACATGGACATACCCCAGGCGTCTCTCGGCCAGGGCCAGCGTCGCACGTTCGTCGCCGTCGAACAGGCCGGCGTACAGCCGCGCATCCTGGTGGAGGGTGACCGAACCGTCGGCGGCGTCGGGGCTGGCGATCAGCCGCAGCCGTCCGCGCTTCTCCGCCTCGCCGAACGCCTTCTGTTCGTAGCTCGGCGGCAGTCCCTGGAACCTGGGGATGATCCAGATCTGCAGGAAATGGGTCGCGTCCTCGGCGTCATGGTTGTACTCGGAGTGGGTGACGCCAGTACCGGCGCTCATCCGTTGCACCTCACCGGGGACGATGGACGCGCCATTGCCCATCGAGTCCTTGTGGCCCAGGGCGCCATCGATCACGTAACTGATGATCTCCATGTCGCGGTGGCCGTGGGTCCCGAAGCCTTGCCCCGCCTGCACCCGGTCCTCGTTGATGACCCGCAGCGGGCCCCAGTGGACGTGCTTCGGGTCGTGGTAGTCGGCGAACGAGAAGCTGTGCCAGGAATCCAGCCAGCCGTGGTTGGCGTGGCCGCGCTCGTGCGCAGGTCGCAGGGTGATCATCGGGCGAGGCCCTCCGGATTGCGGCGGTTGCGCAGCGCGTCGAGGCTGTAGCGCGGGATGGGTGCGGCGTACAGCGCAAGGAAGCCGCCGGCGATGGCGATGTTCTTCAGCAGCTGGGTGGTCTGGTTGCTGTCGCCCAGGTCGAGGTGGAAGAGCAGGCCGCTGCCCAGCGAGAAGGCGGCAAACGCAAGTGCGAGCCAACGGGTGCCGATGCCGGCGAGCAGGGCCAGGCCGCCGCCCAGTTCAAGCAGGATCACAAGCGGCAGCAGCGCGCCGGGAACGCCCATTGCCTGCATGTATTCCTGGGTGCCGGCGTAGCCGCCGATCTTGGCCCAGCCGGACACGATGAAGAGCAGGGAAAGGCCAATTCGGCCAAGTAGGGAAGCCGTCTGTTGCATGGGGATCTCCAGGTTGTTCCAGTCAAGAGGCAATGGCCGTGGAGGAAGATTGCATCGCCAGCGGTTTCAGAACAATCAACAAGCTATGCGTTGAGTGTTCCAAATATGGAACACACAGGGCACCGGGCCATTCAATCCCATCAGATGTGCTCAAGGCAGGCTGCGACAGCCCAGCGCCTCCAGCAGGGAATGCATCGCGGGCAGCTGCATGAGCCACGGCGCGGCGATGGTCAGCACGCCGGAGGCCATCACCATCAGGCCGGCGCCCACCCGCCATGGTCCGCGCTGCAGGCGCTGGCCGAAGCGCGCCCCGGCCCAGGTCAGCGGAATCATGGTCGGCAGCGTGCCGAGTCCGAACGCCGCCATGGTCAATGCGCCATGCCCGGGACTGGCCTGCAACCAGGCGGCGGCGAGCAGCGTGGTGGAAAGGCCGCAGGGCATCCAGCCCCAGAGCATACCCACGGCGATTCGCTTGCCGGCGGTGTCGGCCGGCAGCAGCCGCCGCTGCAATGGGCGTAGCAGCTGCCAGAAGCGGTGGCCGGGGCCGCCGAAGAAACGCGGCAGGCGGTTGCCGCGATCCAGCAGCCGCAGGCCGGCGAGGATGAGGACGCTGCCCACCAGGGCGCGCATCGCCACGCCCAGCCATGGCAACCGTGCGAGCCCCAGTAGTCCGCCGCCGATGCCACCCACGATCGCGCCGGCAAGGACATAGCCCAGGACCCGGCCGAGGTTTGGTTGCACCGCCGCCCACCAGCCGCGCGAGCCGAACGACAGCCCGGTGGCGATCCCGCCGCACATGGCCGCGCAGTGCGCACCGCCGAGCAGGCCGGTCAGCAGCGCCGCGCCCAGCACCAGCAGGTCAACCGGCATCGTCGTCCTGCTTGCGCTCCGGCGACCGCTTGGCAGGCGCCTCGTCGAGGATGTCCAGCGCCGGGGTGTCGAGGTCGTCGAACTGGTCCTTGCGCACCGCCCAGGCAAACGCCCAGAGGATGAACACCAGCAGCGCCAGGCTGAGCGGGATCAGCAGCAGCAGCGCGTTCACGGCGCCGGTACCCGCGCCAGGCGCAGCGCATTGACGGTGACGATCAGCGAGGAAAGCGCCATGCCGAGCGCGGCCTGCCAAGGCGTGACCATGCCCAGCGCCGCCGCCGGCAGCGCCAGGAGGTTGTAGGCCAGCGCCCAGGCGAGGTTCTGGCGGATGATCCGCCGGGTGCGCCGCGACAGCGCGATCGCCTGCGGGATGCGCGCCAGCTGCGGGGAGGCGAGCACGAGGTCGGCGGCGCGCGCCGCCAGTGCATTGCCGTCGCCCAGGGCGAAGGAGACGTCTGCCCCGGCGAGGACCGGTCCGTCGTTGATGCCGTCGCCGACCATCGCCACCCGGTGGCCGTCGTCCTGCAACTGGCGCACGTGGCGCAGCTTGTCTTCCGGCGACAGGCGGCCGAGCGCCCCGGCGATCCCGACGCCGCCTGCGAACCGCTGCACGGCCGCATTGCCATCGCCACTGGCGATCTGCACGCCGATGCCCAGCGCGTCTAGCTCGCGCAGGGTGGCGGCGGCATCCGTGCGCGGCTGCTCGCCCAGGGTGAAGCGGGCGGCGGGGGCGTGGCCGTCGCCGAGCCAGATCGCGCCATCGTCGGTCGCTCCGGCGGCGAAATCGCCGCGCCCGATCCGCCAGCGCTGCCCATTGACCACGCCCTCGAGGCCAACCCCTGCGTGCTCGCGCACGTTGCTGGCGTGCACGGCGGGGTCCGCGGCCTCGGTAAACGCGGCGGCGAGTGGGTGCGTGCTGTCGCGTTCGAGGGCGGCGGCAATCCGCACCGCCTGCGCTTGCGGGAGCGTGCCGCGCGCCTCGACCCGCAGGGCGCCGCCGGGCGTGGCCAGGGTGCCGGTCTTGTCGAACACCACGGTGTCCACCGTTGCCAGGCGCTCCATCGCATCCGGGTTCACCGGCAGCACGCCCAGCCGCGCCAGCGTGCCGTTGGCTGCCGCCAGCGCCGCCGGGATCGCCAGCGACAGCGCGCAGGGGCAGCAGACCACCAGCAGCGCCAGCGCCACTTCGAACGCGCGCGACGGATCGTGCGCGCGCCAGGCCAGGTAGACGGCGATGGTGGCAAGGCCAAGGCCGAGCACGAACCAGCGGGCGATGCGATCCGCCAGTTGGGCCAGCGGCGGGCGATGCCCCTGCGCCTGTTCGATCAGGGCGGCCAGCTGCGACAGCCGGGTGTGGGTGCCGACCGCGGTCAGCTGCAGGCGCGCCGCCTGCGCACCGCAGATGGAGCCGGCGAACACCGGATCACCCGGCAGTTTCGGTACCGGGTGCGCTTCACCGGTCAGCAGCGCCTCGGCGAAGCTGGCATGCGGCTCCAGCAGGATCGCATCGGCGGCGACCGGCTCGCCCGGCGCCACCCGCACGGTATCGCCCACCTGCAATGCACCGACCGCAACCGTCTCGCGCTCGCCATCGGGACGCTCGCGCATCGCGAACGCCGGGCGCGCGCGGGCCAGCGCATCCACCTGCGCGCTGGCGGTGCTGCGCACGCGCTGCTCCAGCAGGCGCGCGACCAGCAGCAGGAACACGAACATCACCGCGGCGTCGTACCAGACCTCGGGGCCGCCGCGAACGGTTTCGACCACGCTGCCGGCCCACGCCAGCAGGGCGGAGCCTGCGATCAGGGTGTCCATGCCGGGCGCGCGCAGGCGCAGTTCGCGCACCGCGCCGATGATGAAGGGCCACCCGGCATACAGCACCACCGGGGTCGACACCAGGAAGGTGACCCAGCGCAGGAAGTCGCGGGTCGGCAGCGGCATGGTCTTGCCGGTGTCCAGGTACAGCGCCTCGGCGAACATCATTGCCTGGATCGCGCCGATGCCGGCGATGCCGATCCGCATCACCCAGGCCTTTCGGTCGCGCCGGCGCTGGCGCTCCTGCTCGGCCCCGGCGGCGAGGTAGGGTTTGTAGCCCAGCGCCTGCAGCCGACGCAGCGGCTTCGACAGCGTGGTCGCGCCGGGATCCCAGGCCACGCGGATGCGTCCGGTGACGGCATTGGCGCCGACTTCCAGCACCCCCGCCTCGCGCGAGAGCGCGCGGTCGATCAGCCATGCGCAGGCGGCGCAGCGCATGCCATCGGTGAGCAGGGTGATCTCGCGGCCACCGGGCACCGCGCGCGCGTGCGCGGCCTGGACCTCCGCGCGGTCCCACAGCGCGAGCGCGGCGTCGTCGAGGTCGACCCGTGCGCCGGGCTGCTCGCGCAGGCGATAGTAGGCATCGAGGTCGGCATCGTCGATCCATTGCGCGGCCGCCGCGCAGCCGTCGCAACAGAACGCGCGCGGCTGGCCTTCGAGCACCACCCTGGCCGGGCTGGCGGGAAGCGGGTCGCCGCAGTGGTAGCAGGCATCGGCGCGGGCGCTGGCGGGCGCCGCGTCCGCTGCCAGGGCCGCGTTCATCCCGGCGCCACCGGTTGCAGCCGGGCGCTGAGCTGGCCCTTGACCAGGCGGCCCTGCAGGCGCCAAGCCCCGCCCTCGGGCGCGAGCTGCAGCGTCCAGTCGTGGTCCAGCGCGAGATCGGGCGCGGGTGCGCGCCAAGCGCCGCCCGCGGGCTGCAGCAGGAACTCGCGGTCCAGCTCGGCGCGCACCGGGTGGCGCATCGCCAGCCGCAAGGGCTTGCCGGTGTCGAACCCGGCGTGCAGCGGCAGCAGTTCCAGCGTGTCGC
The DNA here is from genome assembly GCA_023388715.1 of Pseudomonadota bacterium. GTDB lineage: Bacteria > Pseudomonadota > Gammaproteobacteria > Xanthomonadales > Xanthomonadaceae > Thermomonas. The sequence continues at coordinate 29,924 of JAEWFT010000030.1, read as the reverse complement.
GGTCGAGCCGCAGCAGCGCGGAAAGCTGCATGCGCGCGGCCGCCTGGTCGGGGCCGAGGTCCGCGGTTTGCATGCGGCCCGTGCGCTGGACCGAGGTGTCGATGCTGTCGGTGCTGCCGGGCCCGGCGGCGATGATCACCAGCGACACCAGCCCGATCACGGTGGCGGCGGGCAATCCCACCACCAGCCACATCATCGGCTGGCGCCATGGGGAGTTGCGCGGGTCGCGTTCGTTCATTGCACCGGTCCGAAGAAGCTGCTTGGCGTGGTGCGCTGCGCGCTGCCATCCGCGCTGCGCACCACGAACTGGATCTCGTGGCGTCCGCGCGTGCCCGCTGGCGCCTGCAGGGTGACCGGCAGCGATGCGACGGAGCCGGCGACCACCTCGACGCTGTCGGCTTCGAGCATGCGCAGCTGCGGCAGATCAGCGGCGCGGACCTCGATCCGGTAGCGCTGCGGCGCGTCGGTCTTGTTGACCAGCTTCAGGGTATAGCCGTTCTCGATGCCGGCGCCGGCCTCGCGATACAGGGCGTTGCGGTCGCGCAGCACTTCCAGCAGCAGGGGGCTGCGATGGCCCACGCCCCAGGCCCAGCCGCCCACCAGCGCGGCCAGGGCCAGGCCATACACGAACACCCGCGGGCGCAACACGCGGGACGGCTTGCCTTCGATCGCGTTCTGGGTCGAGTAGCGGATCAGGCCACGCGGATAGCCCATCCGGTCCATCACCTCGTCGCAGGCGTCGATGCAGGCGCCGCAGGCGATGCACTCGTACTGCAGGCCGTTGCGGATGTCGATGCCGGTGGGGCACACCTGCACGCACATGGTGCAGTCGATGCAGTCGCCCAGCTGGTCCGGCGCGAATTTCGGCAACGGCGCCACCTCGACCCCAGCGCCGGCGAAGGTGATCGTGCCTTGCGCATGCGCCTGCTGGGTGGCGGCGCTCGGGTGCAGCGCGTTGCGCATCACGTAGTCGTTGGCGACCTCCAGCGGCAGCAGGCCACGCGCGCGCTCGAGCACGCTGGCCAGCGTCGACTTCTTGCGCGGGCCGCGCGGCTCCCCGCGCATCGGGTCATAGGCGATGATCAGGGTGTTGCGGTCGAACATCGCGCTCTGGAAGCGCGCGTAGGGGCACATGTACTTGCACACCTGTTCGCGCAGGAACCCGGCGTTGCCCCAGGTGGCGAGCGCGTAGAACAGCACCCAGAAGGTTTCCCAGCCACCCCATGTGAACGGCCACGCACGCGCGCCGAGGTCGCGGATCGGGGTGAAGAAGCCGACGAAGGTGAAGCCCGTCCACAACGCGAACAGCGCCCACACCAGGTGCTTGGTCCCGCTCTTGCGCAGCCGCTCCGGGTTGCTCCACGGCAGCTGGTCGAGCTTCATCCGCTTGTGGCGGTCGCCCTCGATGGCGCTCTCCATCCACAGGAAGACCTCGGTCCAGACGGTCTGCGGGCAGGCATAGCCACACCACAGGCGCCCGGCGATGGCGGTGAAGAAGAACAGGGCCAGCGCGGCGATCATCAGCAGCACCGCCAGCAGGAAGAAATCCTGGGGCCAGAAGGTCAGTCCGAACACGTAGAACTTGCGCGCCGGCAGGTCGAACAGCACCGCCTGGCGCCCGTCCCAGTTCAGCCACGGGAACAGGTAGTACATGCCCAGCAGCCAGAACACCGCCGCCACCCGCAGGCGGTTCAGGCGGCCGGAGACGTCACGCGGGTAGATCTTGCGTTCGCTGACGTAGGCCGAACCACCGGAGTCCAGTACTTCGAGGGGGATTTCTTTCCTGGCCATGACCCTGGGTTATGTGGGCGGCAGCGGCCGATTGAAACGGCTCGCCGGACGCAACAGGATCCAGGTGAACAGGCTGGAGGCCGCGGTGGCCAGCCAGAACATGAAGAAGCCGATGCTGTAGCCCAGCCCGCGCGTAATCTGCACGTCGGGGAAGGTCATGTCACGCAGGGCGAGCGGGTCGACGAAGGCGAAGAACACCATCGTCGCCACTCCGGCCGCGAAGAAGCTCGGCCACAGGATGGCCCCCACCCGCTGCGCCAGCGGGCGCGGCGGATGGTCGAAGCGCGGCTCGGTGAAGCTCATCGGGCGCCTGCGCCAGCGCCACCCTGCGGGTGCGACAGCGACCACACGTAGGCCGCCACCAGGCGCGCGCGGGTCTCGCCCAGCAGCGCGCGGTGCGCCGGCATCACCCCGTGGCGCCCATTGGCGATGGTCTCCCGCAGCGAGGCGCGGCTGTCGCCGTACATCCAGTAGTCGTCGGTGAGGTCGGGCGAGCCCAGGCTCTGGTTGCCCTTGCCGTCCACCCCGTGGCACGCCACGCAGACGCCGTCGTACAGGGTCTTGCCGCGCGCGGCGGCGTAGTCGCTGCGGTTGACGGCGTCGCCGGCGGCCAGCTGGTTGACGTAGGCGATCACGTAATCGACCGCGTCCGGCCCGGCCATTCCTTCCAGCACGCTGCCCCAAGGCGGCATCACGCCCTCGCGGCCGTCCAGCACCGATTGCAGCACCGCCTCCGGCTCCGAGCCCCAGTGCCAGATGTTGTCGGACAGGTTCGGGTAGCCGATCGCGCCCTGCGCGGACGAGCCGTGGCAGGTGGCGCAGGTGTTGCCGAAGATCGAGCTGCCCAGCTTCACCGCCTGCGGATCGCGGGCCAGCACGTCGATCGCCTTGCCCTGGTAGGGCGCGAAGGTCTTCTCAAGCTGCGCGGTGGCGACCGCCGCGTCGCGGTCATGCTTGCCGGCGGAGGTCCATCCGGCGTAGCCGGGCAGGTTGCCCATGCCGGGGAACCACAGCAGGTAGCCGATGGCGAACACGATGGTCAGGTAGAACAGGTTGATCCACCACTTCGGCAGCGGCTTGTTGTACTCGGTGAGGTCGCCGTCCCAGACATGGCTGGTGTCCTCCGGCCGGGGGTCGCCGGGGCGGCGACGGCTGGTCCACCACAGCAACCACGCGCAGCCGGCGATGTTCAGGGCGACCAGCGCGATGACGTACCACGACCAACCCGTGCTCATCATCGGGCGTTCTCCTCGTCTGCATCCAGCGGCAGCTGCGCCGCCTCATCGAAATCGCGCTTGCGGCGCGGGCTCCAGGCCCATGCCCAGCCGGCCAGGAACAGCAGCAGCAACAGGGTGGTGACGATGCCGGAGAGCATGGCTCAGCCTCCCTTCGGCGCGTGGCGGCCGAGGCCCTGCAGGTAGGCGACCACCGCGTCCAGTTCGGTCTTGCCCTCAACCGCGGCCGGCGCGGCGGCGATCTCTTCCTCGCTGTAGGGGTCGCCCAGTCGCTGCAGCGCGCGCATGTGGCGCTGGACGGTGGCGCCGCTCAGGCGGTTCTCCTGCAGCCACGGGAAGCTCGGCATGTTGGACTCGGGCACCACCGCGCGCGGGTCGACCAGGTGCACGCGGTGCCAGTCGTCCGAATAGCGGCCGCCGACCCGCGCAAGGTCCGGGCCGGTGCGCTTGGAACCCCACTGGTGCGGGCGGTCGTACACCGACTCGCCGGCCAGCGAGTAATGGCCGTAGCGCTCGGTCTCGAAGCGCAGGGTGCGCACCATCTGCGAGTGGCAGTTGTAGCAGCCCTCGCGCACGTAGACGTCGCGACCCGCCAGTTCCAGCGCCGGGTACGGCTTGACGCCCTCCAGCGGGGTCACGGCTTCCGCCTGGAACATCAGCGGCACGATCTCCGCAAGGCCGCCGAACGAGACGGCCACGGTGATCAGGATGGCCAGCAGGCCGACGTTCTTCTCGATCTTCTCGTGCGGGTTGGGCGCAGGAGAGTTGTGCGGGTGTTCGCTCATGGGGTCCTCAGGCGCGCGCTTGGGAGACGTCGGGCGGGATCACGGGTTGCGGCGCCACCGCGGCGCTGCGCCACGTCTGCCACACGTTCCAGGCCATCAGCAGCATGCCGGTCAGCGCCAGCAGCCCGCCGAACAGGCGGCCGAGGTAGTACGGGTAGGTCGCGGCCAGCGACTCGACGAAGGTATAGGTCAGGGTGCCGTCGTCGTTGGTCGCGCGCCACATCAGGCCCTGCATCACGCCGGCGATCCACATCGAGGCAATGTAGAACACCACGCCGATGGTGTGGATCCAGAAGTGGGTATCGATCAGCTTGACCGAATGCATCTGCTCGCGGCCCAGCATCTTCGGCAGCAGCGAATAGATCGCGCCGATCGAAATCATCGCCACCCAGCCCAGCGCGCCGGCGTGGACGTGGCCCACGGTCCAGTCGGTGTAGTGGCTCAGCGAGTTGACCGTCTTGATCGACATCATCGGCCCCTCGAACGTGCTCATCATGTAGAAGCTGAGGGCGACGATCAGGAACTTCAGGATCGGGTCGGTGCGCAGTTTGTGCCACACCCCGGACAGGGTCATGATGCCGTTGATCGCGCCGCCCCAGCTCGGGGCCAGCAGGATCAGCGAGAACACCATGCCCACGCTCTGCACCCAGTCGGGCAGCGCGGTGTAGTGCAGGTGGTGCGGGCCGGCCCACATGTAGACCGCGATCAGCGCCCAGAAGTGGACGATCGACAGGCGGTAGGAATAGATCGGGCGGCCGGCCTGCTTGGGAACGTAGTAGTACATCATCCCGAGGAAGCCCGCGGTCAGCAGGAAGCCCACCGCGTTGTGGCCGTACCACCACTGCACCATCGCGTCGACCGCGCCGGTGTAGGCCGAGTACGACTTCATCGCGCCGGCGGGCATCACGATGTTGTTGACGATGTGCAGCAGCGCGATGGCGATGATGTAGGCGCCGTAGAACCAGTTGGCGACGTAGATGTGCTTGACCTTTCGCTTGGCGATGGTGCCGAAGAACAGCACGGCGTAGGCCACCCAGACGACGGTGATCAGGAGGTCGATCGGCCATTCCAGCTCGGCGTACTCCTTGCCCTGGGTCATGCCCAGCGGCAGCGAGATGGCCGCGGCCACGATCACCGCCTGCCAGCCCCAGAACACGAAGGCGGCCAGCCGGTCCGAGAGCAACGGCACGTGGCAGGTGCGCTGGACCACGTGCAGGCTGGTGGCGAACAGGGCGCTGCCGCCGAACGCGAAGATCACCGCGTTTGTGTGCAGCGGGCGCAGCCGGCCGTACTGCAGCCACGGGATGCCCTCGCCGAGGGTCGGCCAGTACAGCTGGGCCGCGATGATCACGCCCACCAGCATGCCCACGATGCCCCAGAGCACGGTGGCGATGGCGAACTGGCGCACCACCTTGTCGTTGTAGGTGCCTGCGGTGGCTTGCATGGGATTCTCCGATGGCGAGGTGGGCATGCTAGGCGAGTGCGGTCCGTGCCGGTTTGACGTGGGTCAAAACCCGGCGCCGCGCGCCATGATGCCCGGGGAGCGCCGACGCGGCCGGCGTAGTGGGGGATAATGCGCGTTTACGGATGTCATTTTGACCCATGGGCGAGGCTATTTCACTAGATATCGCACGCCTGCGCCGCAGTTGCGCGGCCTGTTCGCTGCAGGGGCTGTGCCTGCCGGCCGGGGTGGACGCCAGCGACCTGGGCAGGCTGGAAGCGGTAGTGACGCCACGCCGGCCCCTGGCCCGCGGTGACACCCTGTTCCGTGCGGGTGACCCGCTGCGCGCGCTGTACGTGGCCAGCGAAGGCGCCTTCAAGACCGTGGTGGTCAACGAGGCCGGCGAGGAGCACGTGCTGGGATTCCACCTGCCGGGCGAGCTGTTCGGGCTGGACGCGGTGGGCAGTGGCCATCACCGCTGCGAGGCGATCGCGCTGGAAGGCGCCAGCGTCTGCGACCTGCCGTTCGACCGGCTTGCCGACGCCGCGGCCAAGCTGCCCAGCCTGCAGCGCCAGCTGCTGCGGGTGATGGGCCAGAGCGCGGACCGCGACCACGACCACGTCGACGTGCTCTCGCGCCGGCAGGCCAGCGAGCGCATCGCGGTGTTCCTGCACAGCCTGTCCGGGCGTTACCAGCGGATCGGGCTGGCTGGCGACGAGTTCCGCCTGCCGATGACCCGCGACGAGATCGCGCGTTACCTGGGGCTGGTGCTGGAGACCGTCAGCCGCGGCTTCGGGCGATTGCAGGAGGATGGGCTGATCGACGTGCGCGGCCGCCGCGTGCGGATCTGCGATGCGGACGCGCTGCGTGCCGTCGCGCACGGCATGGATGCGGACGCGCGGCGCGCGCGCAAGGCGGCCGCCCGCGCCTGATCCGGGCCAGGGTCAGGGTCAGCCGCCCAGCGCCTTGCGCACCGCGGCCACGAAGGCCGGGTCCGGCTTGCTGCCCAGGGTTTCGGTGCGCGCCAGGATGCGGCCGTTGGCGTCCACCAGCACCAGCGCACTGGTGTGGTTGAACTCGCCGTCGGCCAGTTGCCGGTAGCGGATGCCCAGCACCGCCGCGACCTGGCGGACGTCCGCCTGCCGTGGCGAGGCGAGCAGCCAGCGCCCCCCATCGATCTTGCGATCGGTCGCCACCTTCCGCAGCGCGGCGGGGGTGTCGCGGGCCGGGTCCATGCTGATCAGCGCGACGCCAAGCTTCGCGCGCTGCGCCGGCGTGAGCTGGCGCTCGACCGCCTTGCCCGACTCGACGATCAGCGGGCAGATGTACTGGCAGGAGGTGTAGAACATCGAGACCAGGCGCGGCTTTCCGCGCAGCTGGTCCCAGTCCGCGGTGCGGCCAGTGCTGTCGGTCAGCGGCAGGTCGAGCTGGTAGATCGAATCCTTCGGCAGTGGCGGTGCGGCCAGCGCGATGCCGGCCAGCAACAGGCCGGCGACCAGCACCAGCAGGCGGCGGATGCGCGTCATCGCGTGCTCCTTGCGCAGCGGAAGCCCATGTTGGCGGTGGCGTCGTTGCCTTCCAGCGAGGACAGCATCGCCACCCGCATCATCACCGCGTAATTCTCGCGGTCGTCCATCGACAGCGCGCCGGCGCCGCAGAACTTTCCCTTGTCGGGATCGCCCTGGGTGCGGTTGTCGCTTTCGACCAGCAGAGAGGAGGCATCCTCGGTCCATTCCCACACCAGCCCGTGCAGGTCCTGCACGCCGTGCGCGTTGGGCGCCTGCAGGCCCACGCGCGGCAGCGCGTCCCGCGAGGAACGGGCGTACCAGCCGAGGATGCGCGCGCGCCAGGCGGGATCTTGGCGCGCGTCGTGGCGGGTCTCGTCGGCGGCGGAGGCGTACTCCCATTCGTTCCATGTGGGCAGGCGCGCGTCCAGCCAAGCGCAGTAGGCGCTGGCCGCGAACCAGCTGACCCAGACCACCGGTCGGTCGGGCAGGGCCCTGGGCCCGGGCGTCAGCGGGGCCTGCCAGTCGGACAGGTATCGCTCCTCCGCGAACACTTCCGGCACCTGGCCGCGGCGCCATTCGGGGTTGGCCTTTACGAACTGCAGGAACTGCGCGTTGGTGACCGGCCGGCGCATGAGCGCGAACGGCGCGATGCGCACCCCGTTGCGCGCGTCCTCGTACTTCAGCACCGACTTGAACATGCCGCCCGGCAGGCCCGCATAGCGGCTGGAGCCGCTGCTGCCGGCGGCGAAGGTCGCCGCCGACAGTGCCAGCATCCCGAGGGCCAGTGCCAGGCGCATGTCGTCAGTGGCCGTCGGAGGCGTTGGCCGGCTTCGCTGCGCGGGCGGCGGCAGCATCGGCCTTGCTCACCTGGCCACCCGGGTTGCCCCAGCTGTTGAGCACGTAGGTGCTGATGTTGGCCACCTCGTCATCGGTCAGCTGCGCCATCGGCGGCATGTTGGAGTTGTATTCCTTGCCGTTGACGGTCACCGGGCCGACCATGCCGTGCAGGATGATCTCCGGCAGCCGCTTGGGATTGGCCTTGATGTAATCCGAATTGGCCAACGGCGGGAACACGCCTTCCATGCCCTTGCCGTCGGCGCCGTGGCAGGTCGAGCAGGTGCCGGCGAACAGCACCTGGCCGGCCGCGACCTGTTCTTCCTTGGTCAGGTTGCCGGCCTTGGCGGAGGCGGCGGCGGCGGCCACCGGGGCGCGGCTGGTGCCGGCCGCCTGGTCGCCGAGGTAGACCGCATCCACTTCCTTGCCCGAATAGATGTCCTTGCGCTCCGGGCCATCGGCCTGGAGGATCGCCAGCGCGCCCTTGTTGAAGGCGCGGAAGATGCTGTGGTCGACCAGCACGTAGCTGCCCGGCACTTCCATGTGGAATTCCATCATCGCCGCGCCGCCCGCCGGGATCAGCGTGGTCTGCACGTTCTCCTGGTACTTGGTGCCGCCTTCGTACCAGACCTTGTCGAAGATCTCGCCGATCACGTGGAAGCTCGACACCAGATTGGGGCCGCCGTTGCCCACGTACAGGCGGACGGTCTCGCCGGTCTTGGCCTTGAGCGCCTTGTCGCCGGTCATCGAGCCTTCCATGCCGTTGAACAGCACGTAGGTCGGGTTCTCGTCGATCGCGCGTTCCATGTCGAACGGCGCATGGCCCTTCTCACGGTACTTGGTGGTCGTGTAGAAGTCGCCCTGCATGACGTAGAACTCCTTGTCGACCTTCGGCAGCCCTTCCGGAGGCTCGACCAGGATCAGCCCGTACATGCCGTTTGCGATGTGCATGCCCACCGGCGCGGTGGCGCAGTGGTAGACGTACAGGCCGGCATTCAGCGCCTTGAAGGTGAAGCGGCTGACGTGGCCGGGCGCGGTGAACGTCGACGATGCGCCGCCGCCGGGGCCGGTCACGCCATGCAGGTCGATGTTGTGGGGCATCTTGCTGTCCGGCATGTTGCGCAGGTGGAATTCCACCGTGTCGCCCTGGCGCACGCGGATGAAGCTGCCCGGCACGGTGCCGCCGAAGGTCCAGAAGGTGTAGGTCACCCCTTCCGAGATCTCCATGTCCTTCTCGACCACGTCCAGGGAGACGATCACCTTGGCCGGGTGGTTGCGCCCGGTGGCCGGCGGCACCAGCGGCGGCGAGGTCAGCACGGCCTCGATCGGTTCGCCCTGCGGCGGGCCGAAGTCGCCCTTGGCGGAGCCGCCGGTGTCGGCGGCGGCAGCGGCGGGCCGAGCGCCGGCCTCGTCCGCGTCAGTGGTACCGCGGCAGGCCGGAAGCACCAGCGCGATGGCGAGACTAACCGCGAGAAGCCGGGAGAGCTTGAACATGCGAATTCCCTTGTGACGATATTGGTGTGCCGGGGCAGCATCGCCCCGCAGATGTAAACATTGCGTTGACATACGTCAACGTTCGCTGATTGAAGTTACGCACCGCCGCAAGGCGTGACCTGCGTCGGTTTCCTGGCCGCGTATCAGGGTCGTACCAGCTCCCCATTTGCGATGGCATCGGCGATCGCGCGTTGCCAAGGCCGCGGATCGATGCCGCGCCCGCGCCGCCATCCGGCGTCGTACAGGGTCTCCCGGTAGCGCGCGCCGCGGTCGCACAGCAGGGTCACGATGCTGCCGCTGCGCCGCTCTTCGCGCATGCGCTGCGCAAGCTGCAGGCACGCCACCAGGTTGGTGCCGGACGAGCCGCCGTAGCGGAAACCCAGCAGTTCCTCGATCAGCAGCATCGCGGCGATGGAGGCGGCGTCGTCGACCTCGATCACCTCGTCGACCACGTCGAACTGGAAGCTGGGCTCCACGTTCTGGCGGCCGATGCCCTCGATCAGGCTCAGGCAGTCCACGTGGGTGCAGCGGTCGCGCCGGCGCCAGGCGTCGGCATACACCTGGCCGGACGGCTCCGCCACGCACAGCCGGCTCTGCATGCCGCGATAGCGCAGGAAGCGGCCGATGGTCGCGGACGTGCCGCCGGTGCCCACCCCGCACACGATCCATTCCGGCTCCGGATGCGGCTCGCGCGCCATCTGCCCGATGATCGATTCGGCGATGTTGTTGTTGCCGCGCCAGTCGGTCGCACGTTCGGCCAGGCCGAACTGGTCGAGGAAGCAGCCACCGTCGGCCGCGATCTCGCGCGCGCGCTCCTGGGTGCAGCGACCGGGCGGGGTGAGGTCGCAATGCGCGCCCAATGCGCGGATCGCCGCGATCTTGCCCGGCGAGGTGGTGTCGGGCATCACCGCGGTGAACTGGATGCCGAGCAGCCGCGCGAACCAGGCCTCGGAAATGGCGGTGCTGCCTGAGGAGGCGTCCACCACCGTCTGCCCCGGCTTGAGCCGCCCGTTGCACAGCGCGTACAGGAACAGCGAGCGCGCCAGCCGGTGCTTGAGGCTGCCGGTCGGGTGCGCGGCCTCGTCCTTGAAATAGAAGTCGATGCCCGGGAAACCGGGGAAGCGCATGTGCAGCAGGTGGGTGTCGGCCGAGCGCGCGGCCTCGCGCTGCAGGGTGGCGATGGCCTGCGCGGTCCATGCGCGCTCGTCGCGGGCATGCACGGGGTGGGAGTCGAATGCGCTCATGGCCCGCGATTATCGCGGAGCAACACCTCGATGCGCTTTTCCAGATGGCGGAAGTACAGGTCGATGTAGCTGATGCCGTTGCTGCGGTCGATCAGCCACGGGTTCATCAGCGTGTGGCGCAGGATCACCAGATGGTCCTCGCCATCCCCGTCGTCGGGGCCGCGTTGCAGGCCGAGCGCTTCGAGGATGCGGCCCATCGCCGCCTCGCCCAGCGCCTGCGGCCGCAGCATGGTGACCGAGCCGAAGAAACTGCGGTCCTGCAGCGGGGTGGACGGATCGACGCGCAACTCATCATGCACCCGGCGCACGAAGGCGTTAGCCGCCGCGAGATCGCGGTTGCCGACGGGATTGAGGGCGACGCAGACCAGGTTGCTGTCCGGCGGGAACGGCACGGTGACGTGCAGTCGCTCGCGCACGCGGCTCGCAAAGGCCAGCGCCGCGTCATGGAACGCCTCGGCCGACTGCACGGTCTGCGCTGGCAGCATCCCGAAATTGGCGTGGTCCAGCGGCAGCACCTTGTGGGTGACGTACACCGCGGCCGCGTTCGCGCCGGGCTTGGACCCTTCCGGGATGAACTGGCCGAGGTTGCGGTAACGCGCGCGGTAGCCACGCGGCGCGTGATCGTGGAAGACGTAGTCGGCCGATTCTGCGAGCAGCGCCATCGCGCGGTGGTCGCGGCACAGGAAGGCGCCCGCGCCGTAGGGCAGGTAGCCGAGCTTGTGCGGGTCGATGGTGATTGAGTCGGTGCGCGCCAATGCCGCCACCGCGGCATGCACGCCCGGGCGCGGGAAACGCGCGAAGCCGGACGCGACCTCATCGCGCGGGCGCAGGCTGCCATCGGCGTTGCGGAACAGGGTAGCCAGGTAGCCGCCCCACGCGGCGTCCACGTGCACGCCAAAACCGAAGCCCCGCGCCTGCGCGGCCTCGCGCGCGTCGACCAAGCCATCGATCGGATCCACGGTGCCGTATTCGGTGGTGCCCAGCACGCCCACCGCCAGCAGCACCGGCTGGCGCTCGCGCTCGCATGCGGTAATCGCCCGCGCGAGCGCGTCGAGGTCGATGCGCATCTCGCGCTCCGGCAGCAGCCGCAGCTGGTCGCGGCCCAGGCCCAGCAACTTCATCCCCTTCGACCAGGAGTAGTGCGCGGTGATCGGCGCCAGCACCTGCGGCGGCTTCAGTCCGGGGTGCGCGGCGAAGAAGTCGACCAGGCCTCGGCGCTCGATGCGCTCGGCCTCGACCTTGGCCTTCCACGCGCGGTGCTCGCGCGGTGGCAGCGCGCCCAGGCAGTCCTTCCAGCGCGCCACCAGGTCGGTGGCGGCCGCCGGACCGAGGTTGAACGCGCTCCAGTCGTCGTCCGGCAGCCCGAGCTCCGGCACGCCCGCGGCGCGCAGCGCGACCGGGAAGGCCTTGAGCGCCAGTGCCAGCCGCAGCGCCTGGTAGTTGGCCAAGGTGCCACCGGAAGTCAGGTGGCCGAAGGCGCAGGCCTCGACGTCGGGATCGTGCGGATAGCCGACCATCCGCGCCAGCTGCAGCCCGACCTCGACTTCAAGATCCACGGTGACCGGCGCCGCATCCTCGCTGACGTTGTTGGGGTTGTAGGGCAGGGTGAGGATCTGCGCCGCCAGCCCCGGCAGCAGCAGGTCGGAAGCCATGTGGCCGATGTAACGCGGGCTGTGGAACGGCACCGACTTCTTCAGCTGCGCCGAGAGTGCGTGCAGCTCGCGGCGCAGGCGCGCCTCGAAGGCGCGGTAGCCCGGGTCGAACGCGGCGTCGGTGGGGATCGCGGGCGGATCCTCCGGGTGGAAGTTGCGGCGCCAGTAGACGTGGTCGCGCAGGAACTCGACGACGAGTTTTTCCAGCAGCCCGTCGTTCTCGCCATAGGGGCCGAGGAAGCAGGCGTCCAGCGCGCCGCGGCCGGTGTGCTCGGGCGTCATCCCCACAGCCAGAGCCAGCCGAGCGGGTGGTGGGCGCGGGCGATGCCGTAGACCTGGGCGTAGACCAGCAGCGCCGCCAGGTACAGAGCGATCCGGGCGCCGGGGCCGCGGCTCGGCCGCAGGGCCAGGATCCCCAGCACGATGTAGGCGACGATCAGCGCTAGCTTCAACGCCAGCCAGCCGTTGGCATACAGGCCGGACGGCAGGATGGTCAGCAGCATCGCGGCCGCGGTGACCAGCGTGGTGTCGATGACGTAGCTGGTCCAGCGCACCACCGCATGCCGCGGCCACTTGGCGCCGCTGATCACGAACGCGCCGCGCAGGGCGAACAGGATGCCGCTGAGCAGCGCGATCCCGATGTGTGCTGCCTTGATCTGCGGGTAGAACTCGATCATCTGGGAAGGCTCAGCCTGGTTTGCCGTCGGCCCGGGGGGACAGGTAGATGCGCAGCGATCGCATCACCCACGGTAGGAACGCCAGCAGCCAGCCAATGGCGGCGATGGACTGCCAGGCATAGGCATCGGCCGCGACTTCCGCCCACAGGCGCGAAGCCGCCACCAGCTGCAGCAGCGCGAACGCGAACCATCCCACCGGCGGCATGGCCAGCGGGCGCCCGGAATGGCCCTGGGTCACGCGCGTCACCATCGCCACCAGCAGGCTGCCGAAGAAGCCGATGTAGAGCGCGTGTGCCGGCCCGCGGCCGAGCACGAACTCGCCGGTCGCACTGTAGACGATGCTCTGCAGCGCGTAGAGCGCGAATGCCAGCGGCATCCACGCAAAGCCGAGGAACAGGACCCACAGCAGACCCGGCGCCCGATCGCGCGGCCACCACTTCCACAGCACCCAGGCGCTGCCCAGCGCCAGCAGGATATCGACCGGCCACAGCAGGCTGTAGGCATGGAAGGACTCGATCACGAGGTGCGCCAGCAGCAGCGCCCACAGCGCGGCAAGCAGGCCCATCGGCCGCCACGGCGCATAGCCCTTCACCACGACGCTGGCGAAGAACGGGAACATCCGGTGGGCGACCGTGAGGTAGATCGGCAGCAGCAGTCCGAAGGTGCCGATCTTGATCGAGGCGAACACCAGCCACGGGTTGCCGGCGTGCATCCACGCCGCCATCGCCAGCAGGCCGAGCAGGCCCAGCGCCAGCGCCGCGAAGCAGGACCACGCATGCCAGGTCGGGCCGCGCCCGCTTGCGCGCTCGGCCAGCAGCAGCCGCCCCAGCTGCACGGTGCCATAGCCCCAGCCCACCAGCGACATCAGCACCCCCATGTGCACCATCGCCGGCTGCCCGGCGAGCATGCCCCCCACGACCGCGACCTGCCCACCGAACAGGCCGGCGCCGACCGGCACGTAATGCCAGCGGGACAGCTCGGGGAGACCCATCCAGCGCGGGAACGTGGTCATCAGGAAGCCGAACATGAAGGGCGGCAGCAGCTGGTACTGCATCACGAAGGCGTGGATCCAGCCGGCCCAGGGCAGGTCGGTAGGCAGCCCGACCACCTGCCAGCGCGCATCGACCAGCCACAGCGTCCACCACGCCATGGCCAGCAGCACGTTGAAGGCGCCAACGAAGAACAGCAGGCGATGGGGCGCGACGGCCAGCAGCGACGGCGTCAGCGGGGAGGCGGGGGTGGTGTCCATGCGGCGCATTTTCGGCGAGGCCCGCAACCGCCGCCTTGATGCAGGTCATTCGCATCCGCGCGTGGGCGAGCGTCGCAACGAGAAGGGGCGACCCGAAGGCCGCCCCTGCTCGTGTTGCCGCGTGGAAAGGAAGGTCAGATGACTTCCTGCTCCACCGCCTCGCGCACGTCCTGGCGGGTGGTGCCATCCAGCACGGGTTCCATCGTCGGCATGATCCAGTGGCGCGCCACGAACCAGGCCAGCAGCGCGGCACCGGAGGCGAACAGCAGGTCGCCCGGCATGCGCATCCAGACCAGCACGTCGAAGATCGGCTTGCCCATGAACTCCGCCGAGCGGGCGTAGGCATAGCCGTGCTCCAGCGCGGCGTTGAGCTGCAGCACGCCCATCGGCAGCAGGGTCAGCAGCGCCATCAGCGCCAGGCCCAGGTTCAGGGTCCAGAACGACGCCTTCAGCAGGCCGGGGTGCCACAGGGCGTTGGGCTTGAGCCCGCGCAGGCAGAACAGCATCAGCCCGATCCCCAGCATCCCGTACACGCCGAACAGCGCGGTATGGCCGTGCAGCGGGGTCAGGTTCAGGCCCTGCATGTAGTACAGCGCGATCGGCGTGTTGATGAGGAAGCCGAACAGGCCGGCGCCCACCAGGTTCCAGAAGCTCACCGCCAGGAAGAACATGATCGGCCAGCGGTAGCGCGCCATCCACGGGGTGGCCTGGCTGTGCGACCAGGTTTCATACGCCTCAAGGCCGATGATCGCCAGCGGCACCACTTCCAGCGCCGAGAAGCTGGCGCCGAAGGCCACCGCCGCGGTCGTCGTGCCGGCGAAGTACAGGTGGTGGAACATGCCCAGCACGCCGCCGCTCAGGTAGACGATGGTGGCGAACAGGACGTTGATGGTGGCGGTCTTGCCGCGGACCAGGCCGAGCTTCACGAACAGGAAGCTGATCACCGCCACCGCGAACACCTCGAAGAAGCCCTCCACCCACAGGTGGACCACCCACCAGCGCCAGTACTCGACCACCGAGATGTGGCTGTCCTCGCCCCACATCAGGCCGGCGCCATAGAACAGGCCGATCGCCACGGTCGACAGGAACAGCAGGCCGACGATCGAGGACATCTCGTCCTTGCGGCGCAGCGCGGGCCACAGGGCGCGGCCGACCAGCACCAGCCACAGGATCAGCCCGATGAACAGGAACACCTGCCAGAAGCGGCCGATGTCCACGTATTCCCAGCCCTGGTGGCCGAACCAGAAGTTGTTGGCCAGGCCCATCTTCTGCATCACCGCGAACCACTGGCCGGCGAACGCGCCGACCACGATCACGATCAGGCAGACCCATAGGAAGTTGACGCCGAGGCGCTGGTACTTGGGTTCATGGCCGGAGATGGCCGGGCCGATGTACAGGCCGGTGCCCAGCCACGCGGTGGCGATCCACAGCACCGCCAGCTGGGTATGCCAGCTGCGCGTGAGCGAATACGGCAGGATCTCCGCCAGCGCGAAGCCATAGGCTTCCTGGCCTTCCACCTGGTAGTGCGCGGTGATCGCGCCCAGCGCGATCTGCACCAGGAACAGCGCGATCACCACCCAGAAGTACTTGGCGGTAGCCCTCATCGATGGCGTGACCACCAGGCCGAGCAGCGGATCCTTCGCCGGCGGCTGCGGCAGCGGTTCCTTGCCGTGGTAGGCGGCGTAGTGCCAGACCATCAGGGCGATGCCGGCGATCATGAACAGGATCGAGAACATCGACCACATGAACGTGCTGGGTGCGGGCGCGTTGCCCACCAGCGGCTCGTACGGCCAGTTGTTGGTGTAGGTCTTGGTGTCGTCCGGACGCTGGGTGCCAGCCGCCCACGCGGTCCAGAAGAAGAACGCGTTCATCACGCGGCGGTGCTCGGCATCCGGCACCGTGTTGTTCTTCATCGCGTAGGTTTCGCGCAGGTCCGCGGTCGCCGGGTCGTTGGAGAACACGCTGTCGTAATGCGCCGCCACCTGCGCCATGGCCTGCGCGCGCGCGTCGCTGACGCGGATCTCGCCGGTCGCCGGGTCGTAGGTGTTGGTGCGCATCTGCGGCTTCACCAGCGCCTGCAACCGCGCCTTCTCGGCGTCGTCGAGGCTGTCGTACGCCTCGCCGTTGCTGCCGCGCGCGGTCAGCTCCAGCAGCGCCTTGGCCTCGCGGTTGAGCCAGTCGGCGGACCAGTCGGGCGCGATCAGCGCGCCGTGGCCCCAGATCGAGCCCAGCTGCATGCCACCCATGCTCTGCCAGACGACCTGGCCCTTCTGGATGTCCTGCTTGGTGTAGATGACCTGGCCCGACTCGCTGACAACCCGCTCGGGAATGGGTGGCTTGGTGCGGTAAAGGTCACCGCCCAGCCAGAACATGACTGCAAAGCTGGCGATCAGCAGTGCGCTGAGCCCCAGCCAGAGTCGTTTCGTCACGGACATCGCGCATCTCCGGTAGTGGATGGTTCATGTTGGTGGGGATCGAACGCCACCGCCATGATCCATGTCAACCCGGCCGCGCCGCTAGCCGTCGCGCAGCACGTTGGCGGCCAGCGCGTTGACCCGCGCGGGGTCCAGCAGCTCCACTTCGCGGCGATCGACCGTGAGCAGGCCATCGTCCTGCATCCGCCGCAGCACGCGGCTCACGGTTTCCGGCGCCAGCCGCAGGTAGTTGGCGATGTCGGTGCGGGCCATGGTCAGCTGGAAGCGGGTGGCGGAGAAGCCGCGCGCCGACAGCCGCCGCGACATCCCGACCAGGAACGCGGCCACGCGCTGGTCCGCGGCCCAGTCGCCGGCAAGCAGCGCGGCGCGGCCGATGTCGCGGCTGAGCAGGCGGAACAGCTCGCGCTGCAGCCCTGGCACGCGGGTGGCGAGGATCGAGATCTTCGGGAACGAGAACCTGCACAGCATCACCGTGTCGAGCGCGACCGCATCACACGGATAGCGGTAGCCGTCGATGGCGTTGAGGCCGATCACCTCCCCCGGGAAATGGAAGCCGAGCACGTGCTCGTTCCCCTCGCGGTCGATCACCCGGGTCTTGACGCTGCCGGCGCGGACCGCGGCGATCGCTTCGAACGACTCGCCCTCGCGGAACAGGACGTCGCCGGGGCGGAACGGGCCGACGTGCTCCACCAGCACGTGCAGGTCCTGCAGCGCGGACTTGTCCATGCCATGCGACAGGCACGCGTGCGAGAACGCGCAAGTCGAGCAGAACTCCGCGGTCGAGCCGTCGTCGGCCAGGGTCCGCGGGTTCATCCGCGGAAACGGGACGCCGTTCACGGCCTGGGACTCGGGTGGGTCAGATCGCGCGGGAGAAGCGCGGCCTGGCATCGGCGGGGGCGGGGGCAAGATAGGCGTCGAAGCACATGGCAATGTTACGCAACAACAGGCGCCCGCGCGCGGTCGCGTCGATGCTGTCCTCGCCGACGCGGACCAGCCCGTCCTGCTCCAGCGGCGCCAGCGCGTCCAGCGCGTCCGCGAAATAGCCCGCGAAATCGATGCCGTAACGCCGTTCCAGCGCGGTCACCGGGATCCGCCCCTGGCACATCAGCGACTGGATCAGGTCCGCGCGCAGCTCGTCGTCCTCGGTCAGGTGCATGCCGCGGAACACCGGCAGCCGGCCCTCGTCCAGCGCGATCTCCCACGACGGCAGGTCGCGCGGGTTCTGGCTGAAGGTATTGCCGATGTGGCTGATGGCGGAGACGCCGAGCCCGACCAGGTCGCTGTCGGCGTGGGTTGTGTAGCCCATGAAGTTGCGGTGCAGGCCGCCGCGTGACTGCGCGATCGCCAGCTCGTCGTCCGGCAGCGCGAAGTGGTCCATGCCGATGTAGACATAGCCCGCCGCGGTCAGCTTCTCGGCGGCCAGCCGAAGCAGCGCCAGCTTTTCCTCGCCACTGAGCAGCAGGCGCTCGTCGATCTGCTTCTGCGGCTTGAACAGGTGCGGCATGTGCGCGTAGCTGTAGACCGCCAGCCGGTCGGGACGGATGTCCAGCACCACGTCGAGGGTGCGCCCGAAGCCTTCCAGGCTCTGGCTGGGCAGGCCGTAGATCAGGTCGATGTTGACCGAGCGCATGCCGGCCGCGCGGCAGGCGTCCACGATCGCGCGGGTTTCCTCGACCGACTGGATGCGGTTGACCGCCTCCTGCACCTTCGGGTCGAAGTCCTGCACGCCAAGGCTGGCGCGGTTGAAGCCGGCGGCGGCCAGCTCGGCCATGTCCTGCGGCTTGCAGAAGCGCGGGTCGAGCTCGATCGAGATGTCGCGGTCGCTGGCCTCGGCGAAGTGGAAGCGCGAGGCCAGGTGGTCCACCAGCGAGCGCAGCTGCGCAGGCTCCAGGAAATTCGGGGTGCCGCCGCCGAGGTGCAGCTGGATCACCTCGCGGTCGGCCTCGAACAGCGGGGCGACCATGTCGATCTCGCGCTTCAGGCGCTCGAGATAGGTCGCGCCGCGCTGGACGTCGCGGGTGATGATGCGGTTGCAGCCGCAGTAGAAGCAGGGGCTGAAGCAGAACGGCACGTGCACGTACAGCGAGAGCCGGCGCGGGATCGGGTCTTCGTTGCTGGCGCGGATCGCATCGCGCAGCGCCTGCTCGCCGAATTCCGCGTGGAACTGCGGCGCGGTCGGGTAGGAGGTGTAGCGCGGGCCGGGTCGGTCGTAGCGACGCAACAGGTCTGCATCGAACGCGAGCGATTGCGACTTCATCATGGCCGCCACGCTACGGGAGCGCACCCGCTGGCGTATTGACATGGATCAACCGCGGCGCATGGGCGCTCATTCAGGCGCATCGAACTCCGCTTCCGGCAGCGCCAGGAAGGCCCAGAACGGCAGTTCCTGCGCACTCCAGTCGGCGGCGGCGTCGGAGAGGATGTCGAGCAGGGTGTCGAAACTGGGTTCGTCGGCGTCGCGCAGCGCGGAAGCGTCGTCGAACAGCAGCACGTGGCCCGGCGACGGCCGCCAGGACAGGTCGCGCAGCTGGTCGGCCAGCGCGTCCCAGTTGCGGCCCTGGCCGGCGGGCACGTCCAGCGCGTTCGCCATCCGCAGCAGCAGCGTCGGCTTGTCGGTGCAGCCCTGCAGGTCGATGCGCACGACGTCGAGGCCGGCATCGCGCGCGGCCATGCCCAGGGTGGCGATGTCGCCCGCGGTGACGAAGAAGACCCCCGACTGCTGCGGGTCATCGAGGCCGATGTCGAATCCGGAGCCGGTCATTGCAGTGTTCCTGGCACGTCGAAGCGGCGGAAGCTGTCGTAGTGGTCGTCGGTGTAGTACCACTCGCGCGGCGGATCGCCGCCGGTCACGATCCGGCGTGCGCCACGGTGCCCGAGCCCCGGCGTGGCCACCGTGTATTCGCGGTACCAGCCGCGCGACTGCGGCGGCAGGCGACCTTCGCGGTTGCCGAAGATGCCGCCGTCCTGCCGGTGCGGGTACGGGCCGCCTCGCTGAATCAGGCCGATGGTCTCCCGCGCCTCGGGCGGCAGGAAGGCGGGCAGGGCGGCGTCGGCGCCAGGACTGTCGGCAGCGCTCGCGGATCGCGTGGACCCGGCCGGCGGCAGCTCCAGCGGCACCTGCACATTGCCGGAGGCGGGCGCCGACGTGGCCGCGGCGGGCGCGGCGGGAGGCGGCTGCGGGCTGCGCAGGAACCACCAGGCCGCGAACAGCAGGCCGGCGAGCATGAGCCAGGGGAGCGGGGAGCGGGAACGTTTTCTGCGTCGGGCCATCGTTTACGTGCGGGGGAGGGGGAGGGCGATTCGCGGCGGCTAGGCGGCCATGCGTGACCAGCGGCAGAATGCGCTTTGCGAAGCGGCAGGTGCAAGCGACATGGCCTTCGATCCACGCGTCGATGCGTACATCAAGCGGGCGGCGCCGTTCGCGCAGCCGATCCTTGTGCACCTGCGCGCGCTGGTGCACGAGGTCGCTCCCGGCGTCGAGGAAACCATCAAGTGGGGCATGCCCACGTTCATGCATGCGGGCACGATCCTGTGCAGCATGGCGGCGTTCAAGCAGCACGCTTCGTTCGGGCTGTGGAAGCATGCGCTGGTCACCGGCGGTGGGCAGCCACCGGGCGGCATGGGCAGCTACGGCAAGCTGGCCGCGCTGGCCGACCTGCCGCCGCGGGCGACACTGGTCGCGCACCTGCGCAAGGCATTGGCGCTTGCCGAGGCGGGTCCCAGCGCGAGTACGCGGCGCGTCACACCCAAGGCGGTCCCGGCCGTACCCCCGGACCTTGCCGCGGCGCTGGCGGCGAACCCGGCGGCCGGGGCCGCGTTCGAGGCGTTCCCGCCCGGCGCCAGGCGCGAGTACATCGAGTGGATCGTCGAGGCAAAACGCGAAGACACCCGTGCCCGGCGCCTCGCCCAGGCCGTCGAGTGGATTGCCGAAGGCAAGCGCCGCAACTGGAAGTACGCCGCCTGCTGAGCGCGCGCCTTCAGTCGAGGGCGAGGTCGGTGCGCAGCACCGGATACCGGTTGACCCCCTGGTCCCACGCCGGATGGCGGCGGTAGAAGAAGTCCAGGCGCGCCGCCGCATTGCCGGCGAACGCCGGATCCTGCGCAAGGCGCTGCTCGAAGGCCGCCTTCAGCGCCGGGTCGCGCGCGAGCATCTGCCGTGCCTGCTCCTCCGCCACGTAGGGCTCCATGTACTCCTTGCGCTCGAAGGCGTTGTTGAAGTGGCCCCAGGCCGCCATCGAATCGGCGGCCTGCGGCTCCAGCACCTGCATCAGCAGCCGCGCCTTCGCCTGCGCGATCGGCACGTACAGCGTGCCCGCCATCAGCTCCACCGTGGCCGGCTGCCATTGGCCCGCGATGGTCGCGCGCTGGTGGCCCTCGACCGATGAGGCCGCGAACTGCACGCTTTCGGCCTGGAAGACCTGCGCGGCTACGCCCGTGCGGGCTGCATCCAGCCGCCGGTAGCGGACGCCATGCGCGTCCAGCTGGCGCGCGACGGCCGCGGCATGCTCGGGCGGGACGATGTAGCCGCCGCGGGGCGCGGTGACCACGGTCTTCGGCACGATGGTGTCGAACAGCGGCACCATCCAGCGCTGCGGCGTGCGCTCGTCGTAGCGGGTCATGGTGGCGCCGGACACCTCCGACGGCGTGCGGGTGTAGGCATAGCCTTCGAAGGCGATGATCCGCTTGGCGTCGGTGGTGGCGTAGTCGATGACGTAGGGCTGGCCACCCAGCCGCGCGGAGCGGGCGTCGGCCTCATGCGCCAGACGCAGCCACGCATCGCCGTTTCGCGCAACCAGCTCCATCGCATCCAGCACGGTGTTGTAGGTCGCGCGCACGCGCTCGGGGTAGGTGCGCCAGGAGTGGGTCTCGACCAGGATCGCCAGCCGGTTGCGCAGGTGGAAATAGCCGTGCGAGAAGCGCGGCGGGCTCACGCCCGCGCTGAAGCCGGAGCTGGGATCGTCCTCGACCCGGAAGCTCGGGTAGAAGCCCACCGGACTCGACCCCTGCCGCGCCAGCCGCTCCATGATCCCGTCCTTGAGCGCGCGGCCGGCCTCACGTAGCGCCTCGTCGCCGGAATTGACCGGCTCGCCGGTGATCGAGATGTCATGCTGGAACTGGGCGCCGTCGGTGACATGCAGGTCGAGCACCGCCAAGGGATCCCAGGCCTCGACCAGGGCCAGCATCGCGCGCATCTCCGCGCTGTCGGCCTTGAGGTAGTCGCGATTGAGGTTGTAGCGCTGGGCGGTGGTGCGAAACCCGGTCTGCTCCGGCCCGCGCTGGTTGGGGCGGTTCCAGGCGCGGAAGTTCTCGTGGCCATCGACGTTGAACACCGGCACGAACAGCAGCACCTGGCGATCCAGCAGGCCCTTTCCGGCCTTGCCCTGCAGCAGGTCGCGCAGCAGCGAGAAGCCGGCGTCCTTGCCGTCGATCTCGCCGGCGTGGATGCCGCCCTGCGCCAGCACCACCGGAAACTGCCGGTCGCGCGCCGCATCCGGGGTCAGCACGCCGCGGGTGGAGACCGCCATCGCCTTCATCGGGCGGCCCTGCGGGGTGGTGCCGAAGTCGAAGCAGCGCACCGCCTTCGGATAGGCCTGCTGGAACCCCTCGCACAGGGCGATGACCTCGTCGTAGCGACCGGTTTCGCGCCATCCGGTGCGTTCGGCGTGGGTGGTCAGGGTCGCGCTGGCGGCCACCGCCGGCGCCAAGCAGAGGGACAGGGCGGTCGCGAGCAGGACGTGGCGCATGGGCATCTCCGGAGGATCCGGCGATGGTAGCGGAGCCGCCCCGTACGGCAGGCCGGCCAAACGTCACGGGCGGCCGCGCGCCGGCATGGGTTAGGCTTCCCCGGTCCCGACTCCACGCCTACGCATGAACCAGCCAGCGCTCGCCAGCTCGCCCTCCCGGATGCCGCCGCAGATCAAGTACATCATCGGCAACGAGGCGTGCGAGCGCTTCAGTTTCTACGGCATGCGCAACATCCTGGTGCCGTTCCTGATCAGCTCGATGCTGCTGGGCTACCTGCCGGCCGGCAGCGAGCGCGAGGCGATGGCGAAGGACGTGTTCCACACCTTCGTGATCGGCGTGTATTTCTTCCCGCTGCTGGGCGGCTGGCTGTCCGACCGCTATTTCGGCAAGTACAACACCGTGCTGTGGTTCTCGCTGATCTATTGCGCCGGCCACGCCTGCCTTGCGCTGTTCGAGGACAACCGCACCGGCTTCTTCACCGGGCTGTTCCTGATCGCGCTGGGCAGCGGCGGCATCAAGCCACTGGTCGTGAGTTTCTGTGGCGACCAGTTCGACCAGTCGAACAAGAGCCTCGCCAAGCTGGTGTTCGACGCGTTCTACTGGATCATCAACTTCGGCTCGTTCTTCGCCTCGCTGTTCGCGCCGCTGCTGCTGCGCCACTACGGGCCGGCGGTGGCGTTCGGCGTCCCCGGCGTGCTGATGCTGATCGCCACCATCATCTTCTGGCTGGGGCGCCGCCAGTACGTCAACGTGCCGCCGTCCGGCGACGATCCTCATTCCTTCCTCAAGGTGGTACGCACCGCGCTGGCGCAGCGCCGCGCGGGCGAGGGCAACGCGGGCAGCCTGGTGGCGTGGGGCGGGATCGCAGCGGCGGTGCTGATGCTGGTGCTGTGGGCGCTCAGCGCGGTAGGCGTGGCGGTGCCGTGGCCGGAATCCTTCGGCTTCGTGATCACGGCCTGCCTGGCATTGGGGATGCTGATCGCGTTCGGCGGCTGGGGCGCGTCGCTGCAGCTGGAGCGTGCGCGCGGCCACCATCCGGACGCCGCGGTCGATGGCGTGCGCGCGGTGCTGCGGATCCTGATCGTGTTCGCGCTGGTCACCCCGTTTTGGTCGCTGTTCGACCAAAAGGCGTCCACCTGGATCATCCAGGGCAATGCGATGGTCATCCCGCACGACGCCGCCTGGTGGCCGAGCTGGCTGATCCAGGAGCCGGCGCAGATGCAGGCGCTGAACCCGCTGCTGGTGATGCTGCTGATCCCGTTCAACAACATCGTGCTGTACCCGGCGCTGCGGAGGATGGGCTTTGCGGTTACCGCGCTGCGGCGGATGGGCTGGGGCATCGCCATTTCCGGCGTGTCGTGGATCGTCGCCGGCGTGCTGCAGCTGTGGATCGACGGCGGCGCGCAGGTCTCGCTGGCCTGGCAGAGCCTGCCGTACCTGCTGCTGACCTTCGGCGAGGTCTTGGTCTCGGCGACCGCGCTGGAGTTCGCCTACAGCCAGGCGCCGCACGCGATGAAGGGCGTGATCATGGCGTTCTGGTACCTCACCAGCACCTTCGGCAGCCTGTGGGTGCTGCTGACCAACGCCGGCGTGCGCAACGACGGCTTCCGCGCCATGATCACCAACACCGGGCTGAGCGAGCCGGCCTTCCTGATGTTCTTCTTCGCGGGATTCGCCTTCCTGGCGGCGCTGGCGTTCGCGGCCTATGCGCGCCGCTACCCGATGCAGGACAACTACCGGATCGCCTGACGCATGACGCTGAGCATCACCCTGGTCATCGTCGTGCTGACGGTGCTCGTGTCCTGGCGTGCCTTCCACGACCAGCGCCTGCGCGACCGGCTGCTCTTGTGGCCACCGGCGATCGAGCGCCACCGTCAGTACGAGCGCCTGCTCACCCATGGCTTCATCCACGCCGACTGGATGCACCTGCTGTTCAACATGATCACCCTGTTCTCGTTCGGCGGCGCGGTGGAGCGGGTGTTCGTCGAGTGGATCGGGGGCGCGGGCTACATCGGTTTCTACCTGTCGGCGATCGTGGTCGCGATCCTGCCGACCTACCTGCGGCATCGCCGCGACGCCCACTACCGCAGCCTGGGCGCTTCCGGCGGCGTGTCGGCGGTGCTGTTCGCGTTCATCCTGTTCGACCCCTGGTCGACCCTGATCATTTTTCCGATCCCGGTGCCGATCCCCGCGATCCTGTTCGCCGTGCTCTACGTCGGCTACAGCATCTGGATGGACCGCCGTGGCGGCGGCAACGTCAACCACAGCTCCCACCTGTGGGGCGCGGCCTACGGCGTGGCGTTCACCCTGTTGCTGGAACCGGCGGTTTTCACCCACTTCACGCGCACGCTGCTGCAATCGGGTTCCCCCTGACCCGGAGCCACCGATGACCGAGATCCGCCACGACGCCGCCCACCGCCGCTTCGTCACCGAGGTCGATGGCCACACCGCCTACGTCGAGTACGAGCCCGGGGCCAGCGCGATCGCGATCACCCACACCATCGTCCCGGAGGCGATCAGCGGCCGCGGCATCGCCGGTTCGCTGGTGCGCGCCGCCGCGTTGCACGCGCGCAACGAGGGCCTGCAGGTCGATCCGGTGTGCTCCTACGCCGACGCCTGGATGCGCAAGCACCCCGAATTCGACGCCCTGCGCGCCTGACCCGGCGCCGGCGCGTAGAATGCGCGCCCCATGCGCCTGAACCGCCACATCGCCGACACCGGCTTCTGCTCGCGCCGCGAGGCCGACCGCCTGATCGCCGAGGGCCGGGTAACCGTGAACGGCATCCGCGCCCGGATCGGCAGCGAGGTGGGGGAGGGGGACCAGGTGCGCGTCGACGGCAACCCGCTGGCCGCCCGGGTGGCGGCGAAGGGCAAGCGCCGCCACGTCTACATCGCGCTGAACAAGCCCGAGGGCATCACCTGCACCACCGAGGAGTCGGTCCGGGGCAACATCGTCGACTTCGTCGGCCACCAGCAGCGGATCTTCCCGATCGGGCGGCTGGACAAGGATTCCGAAGGGCTGATCCTGCTCACCAGCAACGGCGACATCGTCAACCGGATCCTGCGCGCCGAGAACAAGCTGGAGAAGGAATACCTGGTGGGGGTGAACCACGCGGTCACCGACGAGGTCCTGCGGGCGATGGCGCGCGGCGGGATCCCGGTCCACGGCGAGCCGACGCTGCCCTGCAGGACCTCGCGGCTGGGCAAGTTCGGTTTCCGGATCGTCCTTACCCAGGGCCTCAACCGGCAGATCCGGCTGATGGCCGCGCACTTCGGTTACCGGGTCAAGCGGCTGCACCGCGCACGCATCGGCAACGTGAAGCTGGGCCACCTCAAGCCGGGGCAGTGGCGCAACCTCAGCGATGCCGAACTGCACGGCTTGCTGCCCGACCACGCGGACTGGTGATTACGGCCTCAGCGGGCCGATCCGGCGGGCGCGAAAAATAAATGCGCCCACCATTCACATTTGCCTTCAAAAACGCGGTATGGTGCGCCCACTGTTTCAAGCGGGATCACGGTACATCGTGACCCGATGCGGTAGATCCATGTGATCCGCTACATCGTGTGCGTTACCCCTTGCTCGACAGTCGCGATCCAACCGGGTGTTCCGGATGGGGCGTGTCACCATTTCAAACTGTTCTAGGAGTAACAAAACATGTCGGATCGTCAGACTGGTACCGTCAAGTGGTTCAACGACGCCAAGGGCTTCGGCTTCATCACCCCGGAAAGCGGCCCGGACGTCTTCGTCCACTTCCGCTCGATCCAGGGCACCGGCTTCAAGTCCCTGCAGGAAGGCCAGAAGGTCTCCTTCAAGGTCGTGCAGGGCCAGAAGGGCCTGCAGGCCGATGAAGTCCAGGCCGACTGAAGTCGCCTGACTTGCGTCAGCAAAAAGCCCGGCTTCGGCCGGGCTTTTTCTTTTCCGGCGCGGATGTCACGCTTTCTTGAACGGGCCGTCCATAAGCTGGCCAGCCGCTCCCCACAGGTCCCCAGTTGCATGCGTTACCGCGCCGCGCTGCCGTCGTCCGCCCTCGTCCTGTCGCTGGCCCTGCTGGCCGGCTGCGGCCAGGACCGGCCCGCCGCCCCCGGTGCCGGACCGGCGAGCGCGGACGGCGCGCCAGCAGCCAACGGCACCCCGGTCGCGCTGGAGGACGTGATCGAGACCAAGCCGAACTACATCGTCGGCATCAGCTATCCCAAGGTGGCCTCGAAGCACCCCCAGCTGGGGCGCGCCCTGCATGCCTATGCCGAGGGGGCGCGCGCCGACCTGATGCGCGCGGTCAACGGGCTCGGCAACCGCAAGCCCGACGCCCCCTATGACCTGAGCCTGCAGTTCACTGGCCTTGTGGAGACGCCGCGGATCGTGGCGGTGGCGGCCGACGGCAGCAGCTACACCGGCGGCGCCCATGCCACGCCCCTGGTCCAGCGGTTCGTGTGGCTGCCGCTGGAAGGCCGGATGCTGGACGCCGAGGCACTGCTCGCCGATCCCGCCAGTTGGGCAACGGTGGCGGAGTACGCCCGTGAGCAGCTGATGACCGACCTTGCGCGCCAGCTGGACGAGGACGGGCTGGAAGCCACCGAGCGCGCGCAGGCGCTGCAGGTGGGCGCCGGCATGATCGACGCTGGCACCCAGGCGCTGCCCGCCAACTTCGCGCGCTTCGAGCCCGTGATGAACGCCGATGGCGGGATCCGCGCGCTGCGCTTCGTATTTCCGCCAACCCAGGTCGCTCCCTACGCCGAGGGCACCCGCACCGTGGACGTGCCGACCGCCCTGCTGGTGCCGCTGGTGGCGCCCGCCTACCGGCCGCTGTTCCGCGCCGGCTGACGCGTCGCAGGATCCGCGACGCGCGGCTGCCACCCTGCGCGCGTGAACGCGCAGATCCGCTTTGATTTCACCCACCCTGTTCAGCCCGGCGGCGCGGGCGGGCGGGATAATCGCGCGATGCCCGCGCATCCCGTCCTTCGGCAGTTCCACCCGGCGGTGGCGGGCTGGTTCGCGCGCAGCTTCCCGGCCCCGACCGAGGCACAGGTGCAGGCGTGGCCGGCGATCGCCAGCGGCCAGGACACGCTGGTGGCCGCGCCCACCGGATCCGGCAAGACGCTGACCGCGTTCCTGGCCGCGATCGACGCGCTGGTACGCGAAGGGCTGTCGCAAGGCCTGTCCGATGCCACCCTGGTGCTCTACGTCTCGCCGCTGAAGGCGCTGTCCAACGACATCCACCTCAACCTCGAGGCGCCGCTGGCCGGCATCCGCGAGGAGCTGGCCGCGCAGCAGCTGCCCGATGTGGAGGTCCGCACCGCGGTGCGCACCGGCGACACCCCGCAGGCCGAACGCGCGGCGCTGCGCAGGCGGCCGCCGCACATTCTGGTCACCACGCCGGAATCGCTGTACGTGCTGTTGGGCTCCGAGTCCGGGCGCGCGATGCTGGGCCAGGTCCGCCACGTGATCGTCGACGAGATCCACGCGGTGCTGCCGGGCAAGCGGGGCAGCCACCTGGCGCTCTCGCTGGAGAGGCTGGATGCGCTGTGCGGCCGGCGCGCCACCCGGGTCGGATTGTCCGCCACCCAGAAGCCCATCGAAGACGCGGCGCGATTCATGGTGGGCACCACGCGTGTAGATGCCGACGGGCGCCCCGACTGCCGCATCGTCGACGTCGGCCACGACAAGCCGCGCGACCTGGGGCTGGAGTTGCCGCTGTCGCCGCTGGGCCCGGTGGCCAGCAACGAGCAGTGGGAGCAGGTGTACGACCGCCTGCAGGCGCTGGCCCGGGAGCACCGAACCACCCTGGTGTTCGTCAACACCCGGCGGATGGCGGAGCGTGCCACCCGCCACCTCAGCGAGCGCTTGGGCAAGGAGCATGTCGCCGCCCACCACGGTTCGCTGTCCAAGGAGCTGCGGCTGGAGGCCGAGCAGCGGCTCAAGCGCGGCGAGCTGAAGATCCTGGTCGCCACCGCCTCGCTGGAGCTGGGCATCGACATCGGCGATGTCGACCTCGTCTGCCAGCTGGGAAGCCCGCGCAGCATCGCCGCGTTCCTGCAGCGGGTCGGGCGCGCGCGCCACCACGTCGGCGGCGTGCCCAAGGGCCGCCTGTTCGCCACCACCCGCGACGACCTGATGGAATGCGCCGCGCTGCTGGATGGCGTGCGCCGCGGCGAGCTGGACCGGTTGCCGATGCCGGAGGCGCCGCTGGACGTGCTGGCGCAGGCGATCGTCGCCGAGGTGGCGGCCCGCGAGTGGGACGAGGAGGCGCTGTTCGGCCTGCTGCGCCGTGCATGGCCCTACCGCGCCCTGACCCGCGACGCCTTCGATGCGGTCCTGAAGATGCTGGCCGAAGGCTATGCCAGCCGCTTCGGCACCCGCGGCGCCTGGCTGCACCGCGATGGCGTGCACCGCAAGCTGCGCGCACGCCGCGGCGCGCGCCAGGTCGCGATCCAGAGCGGCGGCACGATCCCGGACGTCGGCGACTACGCGGTGGTGCTGGAGCCGGAGACGATCGGCATCGGCACCGTCAACGAGGATTTCGCGGTCGAGAGCCTTGCCGGCGACATCTTCCAGCTGGGCAACGCCAGCTACCGCATCCTGCGGGTGGAGCCGGGCCGGCTGCGGGTCGAGGATGCCAAGGGCGCGCCGCCGTCGATCCCGTTCTGGCTGGGCGAGGCGCCGGGCCGCACGGATGCGCTGTCGCACGCGGTATCGCGGCTGCGCGAGGAACTGCAGCAGCGCCTGGCCGAGGGCGAGGACGGTGCCCGGCGTTGGCTGGTGGAGGAGGTCGGCCTGTCGCCCGAGGCAGCGGTGCAACTTGTCGCGTACTGCGCCGCGCAGCTGGCCGGCTTCGGCCTGTTGCCCACCCAGCGCCAGCTGGCGATGGAGCGCTTCTTCGACGAGGCCGGATCGACCCACCTGGTGATCCATGCCCCGTTCGGCAGCCGCATCAACAAGGCCTGGGGGCTGGCGCTGCGCAAGCGCTTCTGCCGCAGCTTCAATTTCGAGCTGCAGGCGGCCGCCACCGAGAACGCGATCGTGCTGTCGCTGTCCACCAGCCACAGCTTCCCGCTGATCGATGTCGCCGCGTTCCTGCATTCCGCCAGCGCCCGCGGGATCCTGGTGCAGGCGTTGCTGGACGCGCCGCTGTTTCCCACCCGCTTCCGCTGGGGGGCGAGCACCGCGCTTGCCCTGCCGCGGTTCTCCGGCGGCAAGAAGGTGGCGCCGCAGCTGCAGCGGATGAAGTCGGAGGACCTGCTGGCCGCGGTGTTCCCCGACCAGGTGGCGTGCCTGGAGAACATCGTCGGCGACCGCCAGGTGCCCGACCACCCATTGGTGCAACAGGCATTGGCCGATTGCCTGGACGAGGCGATGGACGCCTCCGGCTGGCTGGAGGTGCTGCGCGGTCTGGAGGCGGGCCGCATCGACGTCGTCGCCCGCGACCTGACCATGCCCAGTCCGTTCGCCGCCGAGGCGCTGAACGCCGCGCCGTATGCCTTCCTCGACGACGCCCCGCTGGAGGAGCGCAGGACCCAGGCCGTGCAGGCGCGCCGGTTTGGCGATGGCGCCGCCAGGGACCTGGGCCTGCTGGATGCGGAGGCGATTGCCGGCGTGCGCGAGGATGCGTGGCCCGACGCCCGCAGCGCGGACGAGATGCATGACGTGCTGATGCAGCTGGGCGCGCTGGCGGCGCGCGAAGCGGATGAAGGTGCGTGGCCCGGCTTGTTGCAGGCGCTGGCGCGCAGCGGCCGGGCGACCTGCCTGACCCCGGCAGCGGCGCGCGCAGGCCTGTGGGTGGCGTGCGAGCGGCTGGCGGAGCTGCTGGCCGTGCATCCGGGCGCCGCGGTGCAGCCG
>JAEWFT010000023.1 GCA_023388715.1 Pseudomonadota bacterium | reverse complement strand
TTCCAACTGCCGTCTGCGGCATCGTTGTTCTAGCCACGGCCTTGGCTATCGGCCTCCGCGAGCCAGCGGTCTAACAATTCATTCAAGCCGACGCCGCTTCGCGGCGCGGCTTAACTCAGGTGTTAGGGCTCACTTATGGAGACCGCAATGCGATCGCTCAGCAGCCTGCTTGCCCTACTCGTCCTGACTGGTTGCGCATCGGTTCCGGAGGACAACGGCGAGCACCCCATCGCTAATGGAACCGAAGTCGCGAATTCCGTCGAACTCTGCAAGACCACGGTTCAAGAGTTGGAGCACCAACTCGGCCAGCCAAGTCGTGATGGGATCTTGGGAAAAACCCGGATCGTGACTTGGGTTGTTGCCTGGGATCCACTTACCAAATACTTGGGCGTCATGGCAGACGACTCTGGCACCGTAGTGGACGTGTACTGGAACCTCCCATCCGAGATTCAGTGGTCTCCCGTCAATCGCTGCAAGTGAGCCCTAACAATTCGTTCAAGCCGAGACCGCTTCGCGGCCTCGGCCCAGTGTCACCAATTTTCACTTGGCCGCGGCCGCAAATCGGCCCGGCTTAACTCAGGTGTTAGGCGTCATTCCCAGGCATATCGCATGCTCGAAGTCCTACATCGCAAGATTCAGCAAATGCATGCCGCCTTAGGAAGCGTTGTGTCCAAGGACTTCTCGCAAGCCAAGATCGTCAGAACTGACACAAGAACGAGCACAACCCTCAAGTACACATTCGGCCCCGAAGATGACGCAATTCAACTGGCGAATAGCGCATCGCTGCTAATAGCAAACATTGCGTCAATCAAGGATCACCTCAGGCACTGGTGCCAAGAGCAGAAAATTGAGTTTTCCGGCGAGAAGCTAATCAACAACAACGCTTCAGTCGCTTTGATTCACGACCTCTGGAACATCGATAAGCACGGAAAGCTCACCTCCCCGCCGCGCTCCGGCCTCACGCCAAAACTGCTGGACCTCAAAACCAATATGCTGGTGAGAGCACGCTCTTCCGTCCAGATCATGTTTGTACCAACTGCAGATGGTGGCTGGCTACCTCAGACGAACGGAGATGGGACAGTGGAGCTTGCGCTTATGGGCAGAATCGTTGACGAGACAGGCCGTGAGATCGCTGAATTTCTCACTACCTGCGAGAAGGCGGCAGAAGCTTGGCAGCAAGAGCTAGAACGGTCTGGGGTCCGGCTCAGCAATGACGCCTAACAATTCATTCAAGCCGACGCCGCTTCGCGGCGCGGCTTAATTCAGGTGTTAGGTGCCACACACAGATTTCCGGGGGCTGAAATGACACTCATGAAGTCGCCTGTTGCGCGAGCAACAATGCTCATCCGCAGACCCATCGAGGAGGTGTTCAATGCCTTCGTCGATCCCACCGTGACCACCAGATTTTGGTTTAGTCGTTCCAGTGGGCAATTAGCTCCCGGTAAGACAGTAACCTGGTACTGGGATCAATACGGCGTCTCGGGGGAAGTGACGGTCACGGCGCTGGAGAAGAACCGAAGAATTGCCATTGAATGGCCCACGCCTGTTGAATGGACTTTTACCCCTAAAGGCAATGAAACAACATTTGTTTCTATCGTCGCATCAGGCTTCACGGGAACCGATGATGAAAAGGTTGCGCAGGCACTGGATTCCACTGAGGGATTCAATCTCGTAATCTCTGCGTGCAAGGCATTGCTTGAGCACGGAATTGATCTTCGGCTTATCTCTGACAAAAACCCTGATGCCACCGTCAGTGGCACCTAACAATTCATTCAAGCCGACGCCGCTTCGCGGCGCGGCTTAATTCAGGTGTTAGGCATCATTCCCACTTTCGGTGGCAATCATGAAGAACACAACCTACTTTTCTCTCGTTGCCTTCCTCACCTTCGCGGTTACGGCGACAGGGTGCTCTGCGTTTGAACCAGAACCCATCTCCGAATGGAGGGTTCGGCCATCTACTGGTCTAGCGATACCTCGCGCGGCTCATACGGCTACGGCGATCTCTCCGGACCTAGTGCTGGTAACTGGAGGATGCAGTGGAGAAGGATGTGCTCCGGTCGAGCGGTCTGCCGAGCTGCTTGAGGTCAATACCGGACGATCCGAAGCCACGCAACCAATGATAGAGGCCCGAGTTGCGCACGGCGCAGCACTGCTGAAGGATGGGAGAGTCTTGGTGACAGGAGGCTGGACTGGAAGCATGGCAACTGCTTCCGCCGAAGTGTTCGACCAGCGGAAGCGTTCATTTTCGCCCGCCCAACCAATGACAACAGCAAGAATGGACGCTACCGCGACCCCACTTATCAACGGAAACGTGTTGATCACTGGCGGTGCAAGCGATACCAATCGGCCGGTCGCTTCTGCGGAGGTTTTTGACCAGACGCAGGATCGTTTTATCACCGTAGGGACAATGCAGGAACCAAGAGCACATCATGCTGCCGTCCGGATGCAGGACGGGCGCGTTCTGGTTGTCGGCGGTCAACGCGGGCGCAACGTTGCGACTAATACGGCTGAGATCTACGATCCAAGCACGGAATCATTCAAGCCGACAGGATCCATGCAACTACCACGATGCAAGCATGCAGCTGTTCTACTTAATGACGGCCGCGTGATGGTGATTTCGGGGTCCAGCGATTGTGACGATCGCCAGCGAACCGCACAAACCGAAATCTATGACCCAGGTACAGGGCAGTTCATCGCCGGACCTCCGCTACTGAACCCTCGATACAAGATAATTGATGCGGCCGCCGTGTTGCCTTCCGGGGAAGTTGTTGTTGCAGGCGATGCCGCGGACGTTGAAATCTGGACACCTGGAACCCCCAGCTTTGTGAAGGCGGGTCAGAGCATGGGAACCAACCTTGCATTCAGTTCAGCCACTCCTTTACCAAGTGGTGATGTTCTCGTGCTGGGTGGATACGACAACCAGATTCGCCCGACCTCACAAGCTTGGATCATCGACCGCACCACATCAGCAAGTAGTCCGAACTGATGCCTAACAATTCGTTCAAGCCGATGCCGCTTCGCAGCACGGCTTAACTCAAGTGTTAGGGCTCACCCCACAACATGGCTGACGAAGTCACTTGCACTCTGTGTGGCCATCCGGCCAAACGCTCGGTTGTAGAAGGCGCAACATGGCATCGCTATGAGTGCCAAAACTGTGTCACCTATATCGCGACTTTAGGCGCACTCCACTGGATTGCTCTGTCAGATCAAGTCACTCGTGACAAGTTGAGCATTAAGGCACGCTCTGCTCCCAGCAACTCGATCCTTCTCTTGAGTGACGAGCACGTCTGGCTGAACACGCAGGAGACCCAGCAGGTCTACTCAGAGTATGTTGCCATGAGCTCTGCGGAGTGAGCCCTAACAATTGTTTCGGTGCTGGCGTAGAAGCGCACCAGCCCGCAACCCTTGCACACTACCGCACGCATCTTTGCCGTCGAGAACACACCGCTGGTTCCAGGGAGCAAGTCCGGACCGTAACCGCCGCGCGCACTTACCCCGCCGTGGCTGTACAAATCGCGGGAGTTGCACTCAGGGCACTCGCTTCTACTGCTCATAAGGGTAGGTACCTCTAACAAGTGGAGGAGGGCCAACGCGCGGCCCGAAGCTGTTCCAGCCTTCGTTCCTGGTCACCCGACCCAGTGCGGATGAGGCGGGGAACGCTTAGTCGAGGCCGAAGCCAAGTTGGGCGACTCGCTATAGGGTGTCGGGTGCTGTGGAGGAACTGATGGCTCAGAACAAGACCCAAGCAACGGACGCAAGCGTAGAGGCCTACATCGCTGCGCGCGCTCAAGGGAACCAGGCCGCCGATAGTCACACGCTGATGAGACTGCTCGAAAAGCTGACCCAACAGCCGCCGAAGCTGTGGGGGCCTAGCATCGTCGGCCACGGATCCTATCGCTACACTTACGACAGCGGAAGAAGTGGAGAAGCACCGCTCGCCGCATTCGCCATTCGCGGTCGCGAGCTTGTTGTCTACCTTGATTGCGACGAGAACGCGGAGCGGCTGCTCCCCTTGCTGGGCAAGCACAAGATGAGCAAGTCATGCCTGTACTTCAAACAGCTCGCTGACCTCGATCTTGGGGTCCTTGAGCAGCTGGTCGCCAGCTCGATTGCCGCGGTGCAGCGGCGCTATGGGTAGAACGCCGCCACACGTGCACTGGGAGGGATGATGCGCGAGATTGGCTTGACGATACTGCTGCTCACCCTCAGCAACGTCTTCATGACCTTCGCCTGGTATGCGCACCTCAAGGAATTGAGTGCGAAACCCTGGCTCGTGGCGGCCTTGGTCAGCTGGGGCATCGCGTTCTTCGAGTACATGTTGCAGGTCCCCGCGAATCGCATCGGGTTCGGCGTGCTGACACTGGGACAACTGAAGATCCTGCAGGAAGTGATCACCCTGTCGGTCTTCGTCCCCTTCGCCGTGTACTACATGAAGGAGCCGCTGAAACTGGACTACCTGTGGGCAGGTCTTTGCATCCTTGGCGCGGTGTATTTCATCTTCCGCGGTGACGCGGCTGCCTAGTGATAAGCCAATGCCGCGGGCACTGCACCGCCGCGGCGTTGTCGGTACATTGTCACGTCGCGGCAGCCGTAAAATGCTGGCGCATTGGGGTAGTGCTCCGGGAGCGTCCACATGCAGAAGTCCCCGTCAGACGCGATGGTCGATGCGGTGCTCGCGCCGGATCCCGAGTTCCGGGAGCAACTGCGCCAGAAAGAGTCCGCCGATGCGCGCAGCGTGGCCGAGCGCCGGCTGGTGGCGGTGTGGATGCTGGTCGCGATGGCGCTTGCGGGCACCGTCGCCTACCTGTACGGGCAGCCGGTGTCGCGCGCCATCATCTGGGGCGGCATCGCGGGCAGCCTGGCCTGCTGGAGCGTGGTGTGGTGGCGCCGCCGCGCTGCCTCCTGACCCCACGCACGGCCACACTCGCCCCTCGTCCCATGGAAGACGCCGCGCTGCTGGATGCCTACCTGACCGCGCCGGGCAAGCGCGCGGCATTGCGGCGCATGATGGTCACCTGCGAAGCGGAAGGCGTCGAGCGCCTGCAGAAGACCGCCGTGCAGCGGTATGCGCGCGGCACCCTGACCCTGACCGAGTTGAAGCTGTTCGCGCATGACCTGGCGGCGGTGTGCCCCGGGCAGGACGGGCAGCGCCTCTACCTCGCCCTGTCATCGGCAAGGGAGTGTTGCGTGCGCAACGCCAATATCGAGGCGCGGCAGCTGTTGCAGGACTGGCTCACCAGCTGACCACCCCTCAAGACCACGCCGCCATCGGCAAGGGAGGCTTCATGGACCTGGATTTCATCGCCCGTTTCCTGCTTGCCGCGCTCGCGGTGAACTACGCCATCCTGCTCATCTGGTTCCTGGCGTTCGTGTTCGCGCGCGATTTCATCCGCAGCCTGCACGGCCGCTGGTTCCGGCTGAGCGACGCGAGCTTCGACGCCATCCACTACGGCGGGATGGCGGGCTACAAGCTGGCGATCTTCGCCTTCAACCTGACGCCGCTGCTGGCGCTGCACATCGCCCGCGGCGGAGGCTGATTGCGGGACGCCGCCGCCGGCGTCGCTTCACTGGAGGTGGGAGATGGTCGCTCCAAGCGCGGTTGCACTGACCGGTTTCATTGGCTGGACCTTGCTGCTACTGGTGTTGATGGAGGCGCTGCGGTCGCGCCTGGTGGTGCGCGGCGAGGTGCGGGCGAACGCCTTCACTCCCGACAACGCTGGCCTGTCGCCCTTCATGCAACGGCTGGCGCGGGCCCATGCCAACTGCATCGAGAGCCTGCCCGTGTTCGGCGGCCTGCTGCTGGTGGCGATCGCCACCGGGCGCACGGAGATCACCGATCCGCTGGCGCATGTCCTGCTTGCCGCCCGCGTGGTGCAGTCGCTGGTGCACCTGGCATCGGCGACGCCCGCCGCCGCGACCCTGCGCTTTTCCGCGTTCGCGGTGCAGGTGGCGATCGCGGTGTACTGGACCGTGATGCTGCTGGCGCCGGCGTGAGGCGCGCCGCGCTACCGATGCTGGCCGCCCTTGCCTCCGGCTGCGTGGCGTTTCCCGACACCAGCGAGGAGGCGATCACCGCCGCCCTGCGCAAGGATCCCGTGGTGGTGCCGTGCATTTCCACCATCGCCCACCTGGAAGCTCAGCTGGGCCCGCCCATCCGCGAGGTGCGGCACGGGGACGCGCGCGTCCTGTCGTGGATCCTGGAGCGGAAGCCGGTGGTGCGTTCCATCGATGTGCTGGTGGACGCGACCGGCACGGTGGTCGGTGTCCACCGCACTCCAGAAGGCGGTCGCGCATGGACGCCGGTTGACCGCTGCAGGTAGGCCGCGGACACTCGCCGGCAAGCACCGGGAGCAGGCGTGGCAACCGATCGGGCCTACGTCGAGTACGTCGTGGAACAGGCTGGCCTTGGCAGCCGGCTGTCCTTTCGCAAGATGTTCGGCGAGTACGCGCTGTACCTGGACGGCAAGGTGGTCGCGCTGGCATGCGACAACAGCCTGTTCGTCAAGCCGACCGCCGCTGCCGCGCTGTCCACGCAATTGCCGCGGCGGCCGCCCTACCCCGGCGCCCGCGACCATGCGCTTGCCGATGAGCTGCTGGACGATCCCGATGCGCTGCGCCGGCTGCTGACCGAAACCGCGGCGCTGCTGCCGGCGCCGAAGCCCCGCAGGCGCCGCGCGGCGGGACCTGCAGGCTGACGCAACAAAAAACCCACGGCATCCGTGGGTTTGGCGCAGTCGGGTGGTGGCTATGGGTGCCCCGTAATACTATCCGGAACATACTGATTCAAAAGGATTTTCCAGAATTAGAACTTCGAGTTACCGTCAAACCTACCGTCAGCTCGACGAACCTTACCCACCTACCGTCATTGGCCCACACCACGGCGCCCAATGGACATCAGCCTAGTCGAAATCTGCCGACGAAATCCCCAGCACGCGACTGTTCTCCTTCGCCGCGCGCACAGTCGTTTCGTCGAACCCACGACTGTCGGTGGCCTCGATGTCCACCTTGATCACCACGTTGGTGCCGTGGCGGGCACTGAACAGCTCGACCAGTTCCTTCATGATGTTGGCGAACTTCAACGATGCACCGACGGGGTCCAGCTCCGCTGACGCCCAGAAGTGCGTGGGTATCGTCGCGGTTGGCCCTGGCGGCGGCGGAACCGGGTCTGGATTGGGGTTGATATCCGAATCGGGGTTCGGGTCCGGATCGGGCGTAATAACGGGTGGCGGCCGCGTGGCCTCCTCGTAAGCCGCAGCCTTGCCCGGCTCAATCAGCAACGCCACGTCGATGAACGGCGACGTCGCCTGCCCGAAGGTGAACCCGAGATAGCGGTCTCCCTCCTTGCCGCTGGCCAGGCCGAAGTAATCGAGGCTCGATGCGCCGGCCGCGATGGTCTGCGACATGACGTGCGAGTTCTGCAAGCGCGGCAGGTACAGGTAGCTGCACGACTTCTGCCACACGTCCAGCGCCTTCACGTCCTCGGCGCCGTCCTTCCAGAACCACGCTTTGAGCAGGTAGTGAAGGTTCACCGGCGCCCACTGTGCGATCACCCACTCGTTGTCAGCGAGGACCCGATCGATCTCCTTGCCCAGCCCGACGGCCGCCGGGTTCAGGGCCTGCGCCTCCCACTCGATGTCGCCGACCCTGCCGTCCTTGCGGCTGACGGTCTGGGTGGGCGCGACCAGCCACTTGTAGGTGTCGCGCACCAGGCGCTGCACGGTATCGCGGGTCTGCTCCTTGTTCTGGCTGACCTGCTTGGCCTGGATGTTGTCCAGCGTAATGCGGGTCTCTTTCAGGTCGGTCTCAATGCTGCGCCAGGCCAGCAGTGCGCGCACAGTCTCCTTGAGGTGACTAACCTGATCGGCGTCCGCCGCCAGGAACAGTAGGCGGTTCTGCTTCACACGCGGCTGCCCGCCACGGTCCTTCAGGATCGCCGCAGCGGCATCACGCGCCGGGTTCGGGCCAGCGCCGCGGGTCCAGCCCGTATTCGGCGACAGCACTACCAAGCGAAGCTCGAAGTCGTCTGGCACGTCTGCGGCAGGCGTGAACACATGGTGGTTGGCGATGGAACCTCCGCCCAGCACCTTGCGCAACACGTCCGCCACTTCGTCGAATACCTCGGCGTCCTGGAAGCGTCGCTTGCGGTCTTCCATCTCCCGCCGCAGGTTGGGCTTCACGTCCAGCCACCAGCGGTTGTTGCCCTCGTTGAGGAAGGTCAGCCGTGTCTTCAAGCGCGACAGTGCGTCCTTGAATACGTGGGGCGCCTGTCCTGGCTGGATACAGCTCAGGATCAACCGCTCGGTCTCCACACCACGTGCCATTTCGTTGCCGGACACCGGTGCGCTGCCCAGGAAGATGCTGCGGGTGATCCTGCGACAGGCTTGCACCGAACCGAACTTCGCTTCCTGGGTCTCCAACAATGCGGGTTCGCTGCGCTCGCCATCCACGTCGCGGGACAGCACGGGGTCCCAGCCCACCGGCAGGTTGCTGGTCAGCTCGGCGCTCACTTCCGCGTCGTACAGCGGCAGGCTGCCCGGCAGGATCAGCAGGTCCTTGTTGTCGCTCTGCCACAGGCGGTGGATCACACGCGCCATCAGTTTCAGCACGCCGCGCGTGCGCTGGAAGTTCGGCAGCGCCGACCAGTCCTGATACAGGCGCTCGAACACCTCCGGATGGATCGGATACGCGGAGCGCAGGCGGTCGTAGTAGCGCCCCTCCTGCGCCTCACCAGGCAGGTCATCCTTGTGCTTCACGTACCAGTCGGCGAAGGCACGGCACACGGTGTCCCGCGTGTCCTGGTCGCGGATCTCGGTGAACAGGCGGCGGCGCACGATCTCGAACGACTCTTCGGTACTCACCGGCTTCCAGATCGCCTGGACACGGGAGAAGTAGTGCTCCAGCGCGTGCAACGCAGCGATGCCGCGTTCGCTGCCGGCCTC
Organism: Pseudomonadota bacterium; assembly: GCA_023388715.1. GTDB lineage: Bacteria > Pseudomonadota > Gammaproteobacteria > Xanthomonadales > Xanthomonadaceae > Thermomonas. The sequence continues at coordinate 36,628 of JAEWFT010000023.1, read as the reverse complement.
GCGCTCGCTCTCCGGCAACGACGCCAGCAGCACGGCCTGCGGTGCGGCCTTCAAGGCTTCGGTCAGGGCCTGGATGAAAGTGAGATTTGCATCGTAGGTGCCACCGGAGAGCGATTTGCCGTCCTCGAACTGGCGGATGTAGGCCACCAGCTCGTCGATCAGGATCACGCAGGGGCCGGCCTTGCGGATCAGCTCGGCCAGCAGGTCCTTGCCCGGATTGGTGCCCGTGGCATCTGCATCGGCAAGTGCCGCATAGGCTTCGGCACCCCCCAGTTGCCAGGCCAGCTCACCCCAGAGCGTGCGAAGGGTATGGCCATCCACGCGCCGCGGCATGCTGGGCGACAGCTTCACGCCATCCAGCACCACCACCCTCGCAACCGGCAGGTCCAGTACGCCGGCGGCATCGAGCAAAGGCGGAATACCTGCCAGATCGCTCTTGGCAGCCTTGCCACCCACCATGTGCATGACCGCCAGCATGGTGTGGGTCTTGCCGCCACCGAAGGCGGTCTGCAACTGGATGACCGGGTCGCCGCCCTTGCCCGCCAACCGTTTGGCCACCGACGTGAGCAATGCACCCATGCCCTCGGTGATGAAGGTGCGCTGGAAGAACAGCACCGGATCCTGGTACTCGGGTGTGGCGGAACCGTCATGTACGCGGGTGATATCGGCCGCGAACTCGGCACGGACGAAGGTGCCGCGGTGGACGTCCTCGTGAGGAATGGCGACTTCGCGCCAGGGTTTCATGGTCATGGTTCTGTCTCTACATCAAGGGCGCGGGCATGGCGGGCAGCTTCACCGGCGGATCGTCATCTTCGTCATCGTCGTACTTGCCGAAGAAGCTTGAAATCTCGAACCAGTACTCACCCACGTAGTGCACGATTGCTTCGTCGCGACGACGGAAATGGTCTTCCTGATCGAAGGCGGGCGACCGGATGCCCTGTGGTCCTTCCCACTCGGCTTTCAGTGCGTCCCAGACTTCCAGCGGGAGTGCCGTGATGTCGAACTCCATCACGTCGTATTTCCTGCCGTCATCGCCACCTCTCAGGCTCTGCTTCTTCAGCTTGATCTGACAGCCCGCATGCTGCTTTCCCTCGGGACGGCAGCCGATCAGCTCTTCGTACATGCGGAGCCTGGCGAAGATGTGCTCGACCTCGACGCCGTTGAACGGACGGAAGTTCGCAGCCGCCGGGTGCGACTTGTCGATGACCACGGCATCGGCTTCGGAGTAGCCCCAGCCGCCGCGGATGGGCAATGCAGGCTGCGACTTGTACTTGCGAGACAGGAACACCTGCGGCTCCCACTTTTCGAAGTACGGCGTGATGTTCTCGACCTCGATCTCAACGGCCATGGCCAGTCCCCCAGACTTTCGGCGTCTTCACAGACATGCGACCAACTCCTCGTTCTGGATGCGAATAGGAGGAAGCGTTGGTTTTTCGTGTGTCAGATAGACCGCCGTAGGCGTCTTGCCGTCGGTTTCGATCAACAATCGACTCGTTGAGCTGCGGTCATCGGCGACCGTTTGAACTCGCGCAATGATGGTCGCGCACCGTTTGGCGCCCTTGCTCAACGCCTCATTCCCCGACTTGGCCTCGTCCCGAACATGCGTACGCCGCTCGGCAATGGTCTCGTCAGACGTAAAGCGCGCATCGATCTTCTGACAGTCAGCGTCCAGCGCCCCGCTCATTTGCTTCTGTACCGTCGCGACCTGGGCCATGAACTGCTGGATCTGCTGCATTCGGCTTTCCAGCATCTTGCTGCGGTCAGGGTAGAGCGAACACAGATACCAGTTGGCCAGGCGCACTTCTGCGCATGCCACAAGTTCGGCGGCACGCACGGCCAGCGCCTGATGCTTGGCCAGTGCGCTCTGGTACTCACCCTCGCACCCGACGGTGTCCCTTTCCAGTTCGCTCTTCGACTCACGCTCGATCTGTTGCAGCAACGTCGTTCCGGCCTGTTCCAGCTGGATCTCAAAATCCTCCAGCTTGTCGCGCGTGCGGTCGAGAAACTCCCCCTGCAGCATCGCTTGGCGTGCGCTGTGGATGTACTTGAGAGCGCCGTCGATCAGGGCCGCCCGCTTTTCCTCCAGCATGGACTGGATGCCGGCAACCTTGTCTTCCACTCGCTTGAGGGTGGCGCTGATATCAGCCAGGTGCTTCTGCGCCACAGCGACTGAGGCCAGCTGCCAGATAGCCGCTGCGTTGGCCACGTTCTGCAAGGCCTTTGGCTCGAACAACCTGGCGTTCTGCTGGACACCACTCGCGCCCATGGTCATCGCGCGAAAGCCGTTGCCGTCCGCTGCCGCCACGAGTGGCCCGTTGATCACCACCTCCATCAACTGACGACCGTTGGCCATGCTTGCCGTCGCCATGGACGGCGCCACTTGCATGAGTGGCTCCAACGCGCGACCAAATGCGGACGGCGCGTGCCTGGACAATCCCGCGACCTGCTTGCTCCCTTCTGCCTCATCCAAGATGGTCATGGCGAACACCGGCTCGTCATCGACGGCCAGGACAAGCCGCGTCGGGATTTCCGGTTCTTCCGGTAATGCCAGCACTTCCCCTTCGACCGGCTGCACGGCCACAGGCAATGTCGGTGGCTCGATGGCTGGAGAGGCGACCTGTCCACCACGTCGTTTCCGAACCACCGCGAGCACGGCCACAAGCAAGATCGCCGCGCCGCCCAAAATGACCCACGTCATGTCCATCTCACTCCCCCTGCAAGCTCGCCATCAGACGTCGAAGCTCCCCTGCACGTTTATATGGCCCGCATCGTGGCTTGCCGCTTCGATGGCATGCCAGGCGGTAATCAGTTCGTTGTAGGCGCGGGCTTCTTCCGGCAGGCGCTTGCGTTCGGCGCAGGCGTTGTAGAGCCAGTAGGCCAGTCTGCGGATGTCGCCGGACTTCTCGGGCATGCGCGCCAGCAGCATGCCCGCGGCGCTCTCGCCGCCCTGGTTGTAGGCGCGGATCAGCTGGTGCAGGGCTTCCCAGACCGGGGTGCGGTTGTCGGTTTGCGGGTCCCAGCCTTCCGGGTATTCGTCCGGCTTCAACAGGCGCACCTTGCCGCCATCGGAGGCCAGCACGCCGGCATGCTTCACCGCGTCCACGCTGGTGGCCTTCGCGCGGGCCAGCACGTCGGCGTTGCCGAAGGCGCCGGTGCCGAAGCCGACTTCGTCGAACCAGCCCAGGCAGAAGTTGGTGTCGGCGTCGAAGGTCTCGCCTCCCAGCACCTCGTCCACCTGCTTGTTGATCAGCATCAGCGCGGTCTTCACGCTCATCGGCTCGCCGTTGCTTTCCAGCACGGCGGCGTACTGCGAGAACACGCCCATGCCTGGGCCGATGGCGGCCTGGGCCAGGTCCACCGGTGCGATGGGCGAAGCACCATCGGCGCCTCCAAGCATGGCTTCCAGCGCCTCGCCCAGCACTTCCTTCAACTCGCGCTGAAACTCGCGGCGCGGGATCTGCGGCGCGTCGTCCGGCCGACGGCGGCAGACCAGGATGATGCTGGAGGCCAGCGCGTTGGTGCCGCTGCCGATCATGCGGTTGCCCAGTTCGGTGCGCATAGGCCAGGTGCCATGGATGGCGAAGCCTGCGCGCAGCACGGCTGCGATGAAGGTTTCCCAGCCGGTTGAAGCGGTGCCGTCGCTGCCGGTATCAGACTGCTTGAAGGCGTAGTAGATGGTGACCGGGAACGCACCATGCGCCTTGGCGGCGATGTTGTGCATAGCGGCGGTCATGCCGTCGAGGAAGAACTTTTCTGCGCCTTCCTTGCCGCCATGGCGATACGGCGTGGCGACCAGTTCCTCGGCCTTTGGCACGGCGACAGTAGCGAACAGCGACGGAAACGTGCCGCGCAGCGTGTGGCGCAACCACACATAGAAGAAGTCTGATAGATCTGCGTAACCAATGTTGTCGTAATAAGGCGGATCCGTTGAGATCACCTTGTTCGTACTTATGTTCTGTGTCGTTGCGTCAGACTGACGCGCTTCACCTTTGCCTTTTTCCCATGTAAGCACCACGCCCTTATTTGAGTACTCAAGGGAGTTGTCCCAGCTCCCAGACTGCCCCGAAAAAGGATTCACTTCCGCAAAATCCCAGCTCATTTGTATCGCCTGGCGCGCGAACGTGTTTCGCGTTTTTGTCCCCCATGTTTTCCCGCCAGCATCCCAAGTGCAAATGGAACTCATGCGATCAGATAGGCCACTAGCCGGGAATGCGAGCATTACGGCGACGGCCTGCGCATACGCCGTTGCACCCACTCCACCGGCGTCGAGCCCTCTACCGTCATCGGGCATGCCCGAACTGATTGCATCCCGGCGAACGCGTTCACGCGCCTCGCCCACTAGGCCAGAGAATGTTGTCAGCGCCACCAACTGGCGCGGCGTGAAAAGGTCCCCAAAAGTCATCAGGCCATATGCCGGTGGGGAGAACCATCGGGGGTTCTTCGGCATCGGCACATCCGGCTTCCATTCCGGCTTCGCTTCGCGCGCAGCTGCTTCCAACGCAGTGTTGGGCGGCAAGTACACCCTACCGCGAACGCCTTCCGCGACCACCGCCATTAGGCGTTCACCCATTCGCCCCGCTTGCGCTTCACCGTAAATATGCGCCGACTCAATCGGCGTTTTCGACATCACGCATTCAAAGTTCGCGCCTCGCGACAACTTCGTTCCGCTCTTGGCATTTGCGGGAGCCTTTGATCCGCCATCAGACACCTTCACTTCAAAGTGATAGGTCTGGCTGTCGGTAATCGGCGACACCCACGCTTCCTTGCCAGGAATGTTCGACACCATGAAGGTGGACACCAACGGGACTTGCACGTTGGAATACGCCGGGTTGGGGCTGCGCACCGTGCGCGCCCACAGCCAGGCGATGACGGTCAGCTTCTGGCCGACGTACTGCTTCAGGTCTGGCCTGTCCCTGGCCATCTCCGCGGTGATCTCCACCTGCGGATACAGATGACCGATGCGCTTGTGCGCTTCCTCGCGCATCCAGTGGCCATAGCGGCGCACGTCCTCGGCCAGGCCACGCGCACCGGACCAGTCCTCGGCCATCTTCGTCTGCTTCTCGCCGGTCGGCACCGGCCCCACCGGCTTGCGACCCGCGAACTTCGGCGGGATCTCGATCATCGCCTTGTTGATCAGCACCGCCACCGGGTTCAAGTCGCTGGCGTGGCTCTCCAGCCCCAGCCGCTGCGCTTCCAGCGGAATGGCGCCACCGCCCGCGAACGGGTCGTGGAAGGCCGGCAGCTGGTCCGGGTTGAACAGCTCGGCGGCTTGCGGGTGCTTTTTGTTGAGGTCGCAGGTTTCCACCCAGCTCTTGCGGATCTCCGCCCGCGCCCGTTCCAGCACGTCCTCGTTGTTGGTGTTCTCCCACTTCACCAGCTCGCGGATGATGTCGAACAGGCGCTCACGCTCGCGCGTGGCCTCCTTCTTGTTCACCCCGCGGGTAAAGCCCTTGCCGGTCTCGTAGCCCGGATCGTTGACCATCTGCGCGAACAGCACCGCCCGCGCCGCCGCCAGCGGCCGCCGCGCCCACCACAGATGCAGCGTGCTGGGATGGCCATGCCGGATCGACTTCTCGCGCGCAGCGGCAGCGTTGATGTCGTCGAGCGGCAGCGCGACTTCGATGAGTTTCTTGGGTGAGCGGATGTCAGTCATCTAATAAGTAGGCCGAGAAGTTTTCTTGAGTTCAATTCGCGCAGTTGCCGGAAGACTGCGCCAGCGCGCCCGTCAAGCGGGATACCGATATCGCTGCCAAGGCGACTACCGGGCGAGCCAGCTTGAAGATTTCCATCTCCACGCCCGATGCGGGAGAACCATTCGAGTGCCGTGACGACAGGAACTTCCGCGACATCCGAATGCCATGTGCATTGCTTCGTCGCGGGATCCAGGTCCACATAATGCTCGCCACCTTTGCGGTGCGACGGCCCCAGCGCTTTGAGCGTTGGAAACCACACATCGCAAAGCCACGCCTTGGAAGTGATCGATCCGGCGGCTACCAACTCGGAGGATGTTCCGATCTCGGGAAAGACGTAGAAGACCTGGTCGGGCCCGGTCGCGAGCTTTCGAAGGTTCACCAGTTGGTGATGCGGGGCCCTGAAGCGCCTTAACCCGTTGGCAGCAAACTGGTTAGATGCCTTGAACTGGTAGATCAGGAGTCTTCCACCGCGCATTCCGGCCACATCGAATCCAAGCTTTTTCTCCTGTTGCTGGGTCAATCCGCACCAGAACGGATGCGCTGCCAGCCCCGCGGCCGCTGTCGCCTCGGCACAGAAGTTGAGTTCCACCGATTTTTCGGAAAGTCGCATGCAGGCTCAGGTCCAGGAGGCCGGACGGGCCAGGACGAAGCCGTCCGGCTTGGTGATCTGGTCAGGCAGTTGGCTGTCCTGCAGCTTCTTTCGGCCGATGGTGAAGCACGCGTTCGCCGCCGCAGCTAGCTTGGTGGAGTGACGCGCGGGCGGGCTGGCGATGATGATCCGCTTGGCCGGGAAGCGGGTTCGCACGGCCTCCACCGGCGGCACCAGGTCGCTGTCGGCCGAGACGATCATGGCCGTGTCGAAGGCATCGTCCATGGCGTCGGAAAGCAAGCGAACGGCAATGTTTACGTCGGTCATCTTTTCCTCGGCCTGCTGCCACTGCGCACCGCACGCGCGGCATTGCTTGGGCTTGCTGAGGTAGTGCCCGTAGATCGTCTCGACGCCGGCCAGGGTTTCCACGGCTTCGAGGTAGGTCTGCTGGCGCAGGTGCTTGTCCGGGTCTCCCGGGCCTGGGCTGATCCGGGCGCTGAAATAGCGCACACCCGCCAAGGTCTGCCACGGCTTCATCAGGTTCTGGATCAGCAGCTCCGGGCTCAGCCAGTAGTAGCGGCGCAGGCCGCTGTCCCGCATGCCGAAGAACAGGTTGAAGCCGTCGATGTAGCCCACTACCCTGTTCATGTTCTGGCTTCCTTACCAGTTGACAGGCCGTCAAGCCTTGACAACAATGCGCTTACCCCGTCGGGGATAGCATCCCCGACCCGACGCCCCGCAAGGGGCGTTTCTCTTTTGTGGCTCAGGCCATGAAGAACCGCCCCGCCGGAGATAGCATCTCCGGCCCGACGCCCGCCTCGCGCGGGCGTCTCTGTTTCTGGCGCAGTACGCCGTGCCGCTGCGAGGCTCAAGCCCCACCTCCATGACGGGTGGCACGAACCAGCAGCTCAGCCAGTTCCAGGTTCTTGCTGACCTCGGCCCAGTCCGGCGCCTGCGACACCGGGCCTTGCAGGTAATACGGGCCTTCGATGCTGTCGTCCTCGTTGACCAGGACGATGGCCAGCCAGAACTGGTCGGGCTTGTTGAGCGCAGCGATGATCTCGTTCTTGGTCAGTGTGATGGTGGTTGCGCCCTTGGCGCGACCCTTCACCTCGATGAGGCGGTCGTCGGGCAGCGTGGCTCCGGTTGGCGGAACTGCGGAAGTGATGTCCCAGCCGCATTTTTCCGCCGACACGTCGCGTGGGCTGAACCCCATCGCGCGCTCGGCTGCGGCAACGGCTTCCATGGCCAGCAGTTCGATGCGCGAACGCGCAAGCGGATCGACGCTGTGGACCGCTGGCGCGGCGGCAGGCTGGCCGGCCTGGAACCAGCCGGTCGGCACGACCAACGCACCGCCCACGATCCTGGGCGTGGCCGGCACGATATGGCGCTGGGCTTCCAGCTCCTGAAGTCGCGCAGATCGCCGCGCGGTCAACTCTTCGGCCCGGCGGATCAGGTTGTCCGGCTGGACCCTGGGCTGCTTGCCGGCTCGTACTTCCTCCTGCAGCGCGATGGCGCGATGGGAGAGAAAGTTGATTTCGCGAGTCAGCCGCTCATGCACGGCCTGGCTGACCCGATCGATATGCCGCAAGCGACGCTCACGAACGCCGGACAGGTGCTTGGGCACCAGTTGTCCGCCAGCCCATTCCAGCGCCCGCTGTTCCAACCCCTGGTCGAGCCATGCTGCGTCGAGCAAGGGTTTGACCTGGTCGGCCTCGGCCTCGGTGGCCGGACGCAGATCCAGGTGCGGTGCCCAGCCTGCGAAGGTGGCTTCGCCATTCGGCGCGATCCGCAGGAACTGGACCTCGCGCGACACCGTGCGCTCGGACTCACCCGTGCCCTCGCGCACTTCGTGGTCCACCATCAGCAACAGGTGCGGCTCGGTGCCCAGGTCGGTCGGGTCAATCAGCACGCTGCCCTGCTTCAAGGCCGGCAGGCGCGCTTCCAGGGTCATGTCGATGACCGCGCCCATCAGCGGATGCGCCGGATGGATCAGGTCGGCCATCGGCTTGTTGAGCAGGCGGATGTCGCCCTTCTCGAAGCACACGCGCGCGTACTTCGGCAGCACCGGCTGGCGGGTTTGGCCGATGCGGCGGTCGCGCTCGCGGATCGCCGCTGGCACATGCGGAAGTTCGTAGCGTCCCTTCTCGCGCAGGCGGGCATCGCCACCCAGTTGCTCGAAGGCTTTCAGGAAGAACGCTCGGATGAAGTGCGGCTGCAGCTTGCGCGCCTCCGCCTTGTCCATCTCTTCCTTGATGGCATGCAGCGCATCCAGGCCCATCTGGTTGTCCACCAGCGCATTGCGCCGGAAGATCTCCTTCAGCTTCTCGGAGTCCAGGCTGTTGTCGATGACCTTGAACAGGTCGCGCTGGACGTCCTCGCGCTCGCCGTAACGGATCGCCTCCCACAGCAGGTCTTTCAGCGGCTTGCCGGTGAACGCCTCGCCCAGCACGTCGAACACGCGGCCGCCAAGCGCCTGGCGCTCGATCTCGATCTTCTCGAACAGGCGCTGGAACACGGCGCCCTCGCGCGTCTTGTCCGCCACCAGGTTCCACAGGTGGCAGATCTCGCGCTGGCCAATGCGATGGATGCGACCGAAGCGCTGCTCCAGCCGGTTCGGGTTCCAGGGCAGGTCGTAGTTGACCATCAGGTTGGCGTTCTGGAGGTTGACGCCCTCGCCCGCAGCATCGGTGGCCAGCAGGACCTGGACGTCCTTGTTCTGGCGGAACTCCTCCTGGACACGACGGCGCTCGTCGCGGTTGGTGCCGCCGTGGATCTGGACCACCGCCTGCGGCCGGCCCAGCAGGCCGCCGATCTTGGTGTTGAGGTAGTTCAGTGTGTCGCGGTGCTCAGTGAAGATGATGATCTTGCGGCGGTTGCCGTTCGCATCAAACATCAACGCGCTGTCCTGCAGGATCTGCGACAGCTCGCGCCACTTCTGGTCGTTGCCGCTGTCGTACAGCGCCCGGGCCTCGGCTTCCAGCGAGCGCAGAGTGAACAGCTCGGCTTCCATCTCAACGATTGTGTCGGCGGTACTGGCCTGCTCCACCGCTTGGTCTGCGACGTTCTCGAAGTCCTCCGGGGACAGCTCGTCCTCGGCCTCGTCCAGGTCGTCCGGCACATCAATAGCCACCACCTTGCCGTAGGCCGGGCGGTCCTCCCCGACCCGATTGCCGCGGACGATTAGCTTGGCTTCCTCAAGGCGCTCTTCCAGCCGCTTGCGACGACGCAACAACGACTGGTAGATAGCGGCAGGGCTGGATGCCAGGCGACGTTGCAGCATGGTCAGGGCAAAGCCAACGCTATTGCGCTGCTTGCCATCCAGTTGCTCGGCCCGGTTCCACTCGTTGCGCACGTAATCCGAGACGTGCGCGTACAGCGCTTCCTCGGCTGGCGACAGGTCGTAGTTGGCGGTGTAGGCCAGGCGCGGCGGGAACAGCTTGGTGCCGTCGAACTTGAGCAACTCCTCCTTTACCAGGCGGCGCATCAGATCGGACACGTCCACGCGCGTGGCGCCCTCGCGGAACTTGCCGTAGAACCGGTCGCCATCCAGCAGCGCCATGAACAGCTGGAAGTCCTCTTCCTTGCCGTTGTGCGGCGTGGCCGTCATCAGCAGGAAGTGGCGCGAGATCGAGCCGAGCAGTTCGGCCAGCTCGTAGCGCTGGGTCTTCTTGACCTCGCCGCCGGAGAAGCTGGCCGCGCACTTGTGGGCCTCGTCGATGATGATCAGGTCCCAGTGCGACGCGCGCAGCTTCTCCTTCAGGTCGTCGTTGCGCGCCAGCTGGTCCAGTCGCGCGATCATGCGATCGGTCTGGGTGAAGGCATTGCCGTTGGCGGACAGCTCCTGCTGCTCGCGGCTGAACAGCGTGAACTCCAGACCGAACTTGTCACGCAGTTCGTCCTGCCACTGGCCGGACAGCGAGCCCGGCGACACCACCAGGATGCGCTGCGCGTCGGAGCGCATGATCAGCTCACGGATCAGCAGGCCGGCCATGATCGTCTTGCCGGCGCCGGGGTCGTCGGCCAGGACGAACCGCAACGGCTGGCGCGGCAGCATCGCCTCGTACACCGCCGAGATCTGGTGCGGCAGCGGCTCCACGTCCGAGGTGTGGACGGCCATCATCGGGTCGAACAGGTGGGCGAAGCGGATGCGAAGGGCCTCTGCGGCCAGCTGGAAGGCCTCACCGTCAGCGGCGAACGACCAGGGTCGGGTGGCGGTCGCCTCAGCCAGGGATCCTTCGTCGTCCCGGAACAGCATCCGTTCGCCGATAACTCCCGCCGTAGAGCGGAACACGAGCGTGATGGCATCCTGCCCGCCGGGCGCTACGGCCACGACTTCCACGGGACCAGCCGGATCCAACCCGACGATGCGCTGCCCGCGGGCTAGGTCTTCTAATTTCATACCTAATGATCCCCTGCGAGTGTCGGCATTCTACCCACGAGGATCACAAGCGTCGTTGAGTGGAAAATTGCCTCATTTGCTCTCTTCATTCCCCAACTTACCCTTAGAACCGGTCACGTACGACTTGCCGCCGCTCGCGGCCATCGCGCCCGCTGCCAAGCCATGTATCAGTCGGTTCTGATCGCAATCCCGTGAGGCGCTCTCCGACCGCGTACCAAGCCTGAACCCCACACAAGGATTCGATCTCAGCCAGCCGCTCCGCCTCTGGCAGGTCATCCCATCCGTCGCTCAACCATTGGCTGGCGGTGACCGCGGACAGCACCGCGGCGTGCGCGGCCGTCCCTTCGATCTCGTCCGCCATCCGACCCAGTGGCGTGACCCGTGGATTGCCGAGTTGACTGTCGTAGGCGTGGGCGAGAAGCGCGTCCAGCAGGAGCGTGGCTTTGGCCCTTTCCATCGCGGCGAGGAGTCCCGCGAGCGTGCCCCGATCCCCGGCATCCAGGATCAGGTCCAGGCATTCGCCGACCGTGACCGGCTCATGCGCCAGACGGTCGTAAGTGGCCGAAGCCGTCATCTCATGGAGTGCATCGTAGAAGGCACCAACCACTTGCGTGCGGTCCAGCAAGAACCGTCTGTCGATCGCGGCGGCCTGTTCGCGGCCGCCATCCCACGTCAAATGCAGGATGCCACGTCCGTCCCAGTGGTTGCGCCAGTGCAGGCGGCCTACCGGCCCTTCGTTTTCCCAACGGAAGGCGCATTCCTGCACACCGGTGATCATGGCTTCGAGCCATCTCACCATGTCGCCGAAGAAGCGGCATTCCGTGGGTGACGTCGCCATGGTGACGGGCAGGTCATTGCCAAGGTGGGTGGACACGCGGCCCTTGTTCCAGCCGTCATCAACCGCCGTATCGCTGACTGCATCGGCGCTGATATGAAGGTCGATCAGGAAGTCACCATGATCGGCAGGCCGGAACCTGACCCGCAGGTATCCCTCGTGGTAGGCGAAGATCGTGCCGGCCATGGAACCCTCCGAGACACAAAGGTAGTCTAGGACGGTCGCAGCGGATGCGACGCCAGCCTGATCCCCAAGACCGTCGTTCCCAATCAAGTGGAAGCGACCGGCGCGAATCCCGTTGCATTCGGCCTCCGACCATTCAGAGCAGACTTGGCCTTGCCTGCCGCCGTTCGCGGGCCGGTAGAGCAGCCCCCGTGGTTCCTGCATCGCTTCTTGCCGGGCAGCGGCTGGCGTTTGCAGGGCTGCCCTGCTCTGGTCTTGGCTCCGCAGCGAGGTGAGCTGGATGGACACATATCTGGAAAGGTCATAGTCGAACCCCATGATGCGCGCGCCCGCGCGCGCGTCACCGGTTGGTCACCGTCAAGACTTGGCATCCAGGACATCGCCATTCCGGCATCGACCCATGTGAAATGACTTGGACCCCGGCCTGCCGGTGGACTGGCAGGCCGGGGCGGTAGACGGAGAGAAGAACCAATCTCGGGCTCCACCTTATCCAAGGCCCGATTCCTTCATTTACAGACAACTCGCCAGGAGTAAGCACGTAGGCCGTTCTGCAGCAATGACTGGTAGGTATGGGTAGAGGCAAGAGCACCAGCTAGGTTTGGGTGACATCGCGACTCAATCGAAGCTGCCGGATCACGCTGTACTGCAACGCCGGATGCAGCGCGCGCTGCCTGCGATCAGCCGTGACTGTTTCGACCATGCCCTCCAGCAACAAGGGCTTGAGTTTGCTCATGGCGATGCCGTCCTTTCGCCGAATCGTGCTCACCAACGCCATGTATTCGCGCGCCAGGTCCTGGCCCCAGGCGACCTTGAATCGCCCGCCGCGCCGGGGCTTCCCGACCAGCGCCTTGACGTTGTACCAGCGAGTCAGTTTTGTGCCGAACGAGTTCCCCTCGGAGCACACCGTGAAGCGGCAGACTACCTTGGGCTGGCGATTGAAGTAGTTGACCGTCTCCCAATCGTCGAACCGCAGCCGGTAGATACCTGGCGGGATGCAGACCGGTTCGTCCCCGACCAACGTCCCGTCCGCGCCGGCGCCGTCGACCACCGCGCTCATGCGCCACCTCGTGCGGCATCACGGGCCGCAATTCGGTGGGCGATCCATGCCTCGATTTCCGATTCCACCCAGGCGCTCGCTCGCTCTCCGAGCTTCACCGGCGCGGGGAATGTCCCGTCGGCGATGCCGCGGTAGATACCGCTACGACTTTTTCCTGTGCGACGACGAACTTCGCGCAGACGCAGAAGACTTGCCGGCTGTCGAAGGTCGAGTGGACCGTCGAACTGGATGGGGGCTAGTCGATTCATTCTGGACCTTCTCGCTACGACCGGACACCTTCCGGGATTGCTTGAAAGTCTCGCGACTAGAATTTAGTCGCGGTAGAGACTGCGAACTGTCCCCCGCGTGCAGCGGAAGGTCCCCCTTAACGTGCTGTAACACGGACTCAAGCCCTTGATTGCCAAACCCGAGCTCCTCCAACCACGCATTCCGGGCTGCGGTTTCCTCAGCGATGTCCTTGACCAGTCGCCTAACCTGCGCTTTGTCCACCTCTTGGCCGAATAGAGCTTTGGTTGCATGACAAAGGAACGCGATTCGCACGGCACCAATGCCGGTACCTTCTAGCTCTGTGTAGAGAGCCCGCAAGAATTGGCCTTGAACGGCGTGACGGTCCACCCCCGGGGCTCCCGTTTCATTGGCGAAGGAGATCGCTTGCTGGAGCAGAAAGTCCAGATGAGGAACTGGTCCTTCCTGGAAGTACACGCCACGATTGATTAGTTCGGCCCATTGATGCTTTACAGGCACCCCCTCTTCCACGAGTTGTCGTCGGGCCAGCTCTATTCGGACCTGATGTCGATGATATTGCTCGTCGACTAATTCGGCGACTGCATCCTGAAGCAGCCCATAGTCCGGGTGGTCGATTAGTTCCTTGATACTGGGCTCGCAGTTGATCGCGGCGAGATGAGTTCTAGCCTTCTCAAGCGCGCGCACCGCAGCATCACGATGTTGCAAGAATGACCGAGTTCGATCCTTCGTAGTCCGCGTGGACCGGTTCGCATCGAGGCGATCTAACTCCTCCATCACAGGACGCACAGCAGAGGTGATGTGCATGACCCATCGCTCACCATCGACTTCGTTGGTGATCAGCCTCGTCAAATGCTTGCGACACTTGTCGTTCGCGACCAGAGTACACGTCGTCCAAGTGCTGACCGCCGATAATCGGTGGATCTTCCTGACCCAACGGAGTCTGCGCGAAACTCGCACTGCCTCATGAATGGTCCTACATTTGTGCAGTTCCGCAGGCGGCTGTGTTAGAGAACAAAGCAGCTCGCAGATGGGTGCGGACAGTTCCTTTGGCATGGGGTTCTCCATGACACCTCATCCAATGCGCGCGCGCAGCTCGTCCAAGTAGTCAGCCCACGCTTGCATCATCTCCCGGCGCTTGGGCAGGTACTCGGCCATGTTGTACACGCCCTCGGTCCCGCCGACCTTGTGCGACAACTGCGCCTCCACCACCTCGCGTGGCCAGCCCAGCTCACGCAACCGGGTGGAGGCCATGTGCCGGAAACCATGCCCGACGATCTCGTCCTTGAATCCGATGCGCGCCAAGGCGGCGTTGATGGCGCCGTCGCTCATGTGCCGCTTCGGGTCTCGCGCCCCCGGGAATAGATAGCGGTCGCGGCCGGTCAGGGCATGCAGCTCCCGCAGGATCGCCACCGATTGGGTCGCCAGCGGGATGACGTGCGGCGAGGTAGCGGGATGCTCCTTGTCTTTCTTGCGTAACTTCCGATTGGCCGGCGGCACGCGGTAGGCAGGGTTCTCGCCATCAAGGTCAAAATGCGCCCACTCCGCCATACGGATCTCACCTGGTCGGCAGAACCACAAGGGAGCCAGTTTCAGGGCGCAGGCGACAGGAAACGTGCCAGTAAACCCGTCGATCGCGCGCAACAGGTCACCCACCCGCCCGGGGTCCGTGATGGTCGGGTACCGCTGCTTCACCATGTCCCGACGGGACGGCAGGGCCTCGCTCAGGTCCGCCGCGGGATCGCGTTCCGCCCTGCCAGTGGCCACGGCGTACTTGAACACCCGGCTGAGCTGGAAGCGGAGTCGGTGGGCCTGTTCGAGGTGCCCGGCCTTGGACAGGCGCTCAATGAGCGGCCGAATGTCGGCGACGCCAAGCGAGCTCGCAGGCTTGCCACCGATGTACGGGAAGACATGGTTCTCCAACCGCGCCTGTTCCTTGTCGAAGTTCTTGTCGGTCCATCCCGGCTTGCGGACCTGCAACCACTCTCGGGCGACCACCTCGAAGCTGTTCGCGGCCTGTTCCCTGCCAACGGCCTTTTCGGCCTTGCGGTACTCGCCAGGGTCGATGCCGGCTGCGATCTGCTTGCGTGCCGCGTCCCGCCGGTTCCGGGCATCCGCCAATCCGACGTCCGGATAAGTGCCGAGGCTCAGGGTGTTTCGCTTGCCGGTTACAGGTCGACGGTAGTCAAGCCGCCACCACTTGCCACCGTCCGGGCGAAGCAGCAGGTACAGGCCGCCGCCATCAGTCAGTTTGGCGGGCTTCGCGCCGGGCTTGGCCTTGCGAACCGCGACATCGGTGAGGGCCATGGCGGTCACCCTTCTAACGGTAACTGGTCTAGAGACCTCGTCGTTACCGCCAACGTTACCGTCAACTGACGGTAGCTTGCAAGGGAAGTCCTTGGACGTCGCTGGACGTCAGGCAAAGAAAAACCCCTGATTTCTCAGGGGTTTCTGTACTTCCTTGGAACTTCGCGGACCACTATTTGGTGGCTATGGGTGGACTCGAACCACCGACCCCAGCATTATGAGTGCTGTGCTCTAACCGGCTGAGCTACATAGCCGCGACTGAACCACCAATTATTCCTGCCCGCGCAGGCGGCGTCAATCGGCGCCCCCGGCTTGCCCCGCGCGGCCGCGGCTGGCAGAGTCCAAGGCAGTGAAGCATCTGGAGTCCGCATCGTGATCGATCCGGACGGCTACCGCCCCAACGTGGGCATCGTGCTGATGCACGACGATGGACGCGTGTTCTGGGCGCGCCGCGTGCACCGGGACGGGTGGCAGTTCCCGCAGGGCGGGATGAACACCGACGAGACCCCGCTGGAGGCGATGTACCGCGAGCTGCGGGAGGAAACCGGCCTGCAGCCCGAGCATGTCGAGGTGCTGGGCGCCACTCCCGGCTGGCTGCGCTACCGGCTGCCGCCGCGCGCGATCCGCCACCGCGACCGCCTGGTCTGCATCGGCCAGAAGCAGGTGTGGTTCCTGTTGCGGTTCCGCGGCGACGAGGGCGACCTGCGGCTGGACCTGAGCGAGACGCCCGAGTTCGACGGCTGGCGCTGGGTCGATTTCTGGTACCCGATGGAACACGTGGTCACGTTCAAGCGCGGGGTGTACGCGCGGGCGCTGCACCACCTTGCCCCACTGGCGCGCGAAGTGGCGGGCGCGCAGGCGGTTCCGCAGCCGGTGCCCTTGCCCGACCCCGGCCGGCTGCTGCGCCGGCAGCGCCGCCGCGGCCAGCGCTGAAGGGCGCGACCCCGCGCCTGAACAGGCGACGACCGCTCGTCGGGAACCATGTTGCAACGCAACATCGGTCCGGTTATGCTGCAACGCACAAACCGGCAACCCTGCCGGAAATCGCAGGAGACCGTCATGTACCAGTTCAACGAGCAGTTCACCAATTCCTACAGCCAGATGGCTGACGTCGCCGCTTCCGCCAATCGCTTGGCGCTGGAGAACGCGCAGAAGGCGTTCGGCCTGTACGCCGCCGCGATGGAAGAGACCGCCGCCGCGACCTTCGCCTACATGGGCGAGCTGGTCGACGTGCGCGACGCCGAGGGCCTGAAGGCCGTGTGGCCGAAGGGCCTGCAGGCCGCCCGCGCCAACGCCGAGCGCGTGATGGGCGCCACCCAGGAAGCCTTCGCCTCGACCCTGAAGACCAACGAAGCCATCGGCTCGCTGGCCAAGGGCCAGTTCGAGAAGGCCAGCGCGCAGGCGAAGGCCGAAGTCGAGAAGGTCGCCAAGGCCGCCTCGAAGTCCGCCAAGTAAGTTTTACCGCACGACCGGATCGCGCGACCTCCCCTCCGTCGCGATCCGCGCATCCACCCGGCAGCCCCGCTGCCGGGTTTTTTTGTGCGCGATTCCGGGAAGCCCGGCTCAGCCCGGCGTCGGGATCCCCAGCCGCGACGCCAGCGCCGCCGGGTCGACCCCGGGCGCATGCGGCAGCACGCCCCAGCACGGCGCCGGCAGGCGTTCGCCCAGCATTGCGAGGTTGTCCTCGACCCGCGCCATCCCGGGGTCCACGTGCGATCCGATCCAGCCGGCAAGCCGCAAGCCATCGGCCTCGATCGCGCGCGCGCTGAGCAAGGCGTGGCTGAGGCAGCCCAGGCGCAGGCCCACGACCAGCAGCACCGGCAGCTGCAGCGCGCGCACCAGGTCCGCCTGCATCAGGCTCGGCGACAGCGGCGCCGCCCAGCCGCCCACGCCCTCCACCACCAGCGCCTGCGCCTGCCCGGACAGGCGCGCATATGCGGTCAGGATCGGCGGCAGGGTGACCTCGGTGCCGGCCTCGCGCGCAGCCAGTTCCGGCGCCAGCGGCTGCTCCAGCGCGAACGGATTGATGTCGGCGTAGGCGATGCCCGGCGGGCCCGACTGCTGCAGCGCCAGCGCGTCGGCATTGCGCCAGCCGTCCTCGCTCCACTCGCAACCGCTGGCCACCGGCTTCATCCCCGCCGCGCGCCGCCCGCCGGCACGCAGCGCGTGCAGCAGCGCGCAGCTGGCAAGGGTCTTGCCGATCCCGGTGTCGGTGCCGGTGACGTAGGCCGCGAACATCAGTCCGCCGCGCGCCCGGCCGCCAGCGCGCGGATGCGCCGGGCATCGCGGCTGGCCATCAGCGGCATCACGATCGCCAGCAGGCCGTAGACCATGCCGGGCAGTGCCTGCATCCACACCTTGTTCGGCGGAATCAGCAGCGCGGTCAGGATCGACAGCACCGCGCTGGCGATCAGCACACCCTGCATCGCCACCTCGGAGCGCGCCGCCATCCGTTCCGCGGCGTCCAGTTGCAGGTGATCGGCGCGGCGCAGCGCATGCAGGTTCAGCCACAGGATCAGCGCCGCCAGCACCGCGAAGCCGACGCCGTAGATGACGAAGATCAGGCGGAACTCGGTGAAGCTGCGCACCTGGAACTCGCTGGGCGCCCAGCCGCCGGTGAAGAAGCCCATCGCCGCCGACATCACCATCCGCAGCGGGTAGACGTAGAACAGGGTGGCGGCCACCAGCGCCATGGTGGCGAAGATCACGGTGGCGTCCTCCAGCCCGAAGCGGCGGCTGAAGCGATGGTGCGCATGCCAGAACATCGCCAGGATCGCGAACCCGGCCAGGAACGCCGGCAACCGCCGCAGCGCCTCGTGCAGCTCGGCGAAGCTGGAGGGCATGGCGTCGAACGAGACCACCAGCAGGGTCACGGCGAAGGCGAACGCCGCATCGACGAAGGTTTCCAGCCGCGTCACCTGGTCGCCGCGCTGGCGCACGCCGCCGTCCACCGGCAGTTTCGACAGGTCCATGCGCGCTCCTCCCCGTTCCAGCGGTGATGGTAAAACGGCGCGGGCGCGGTTGTTACACTGCCGCGCATGTCGTTCTCCGCCATCCCGCTCACCGGCGGCAAGCCGGACCAGTACGCGCAGCTGCTCGACCAGGTGCATGCCCTGCTGCACGACGAGCGCGACCGCATCGCCAACGCGGCCAACCTCTGCGCGCTGGTCTACCACGCGCTGCCCGACCTCAACTGGGTCGGCTTCTACTTCTTCGACGGCACCGAACTGGTGGTCGGCCCGTTCCAAGGCCTGCCGGCCTGCGTGCGCATCCCGCTTGACAAGGGCGTGTGCGGCGCGGCCGCGCGCAGCGGCCAGACCCAGCGGGTGGAGGACGTGCACGCCTTCCCCGGCCATATCGCCTGCGACTCGGCCAGCCGCTCGGAACTGGTGGTGCCGCTGTTCGATGCCGGTGGCGCGCTGCTGGGCGTGTTCGACCTCGACAGTCCGCTGCCGGCGCGTTTCGACGTTGAAGACCAGAAAGGGCTGGAAGCCATCGCCCGGGCCTACCTGGAGTCGCTGCATTGAGTGCCACCGCCAAGCTGCGCAACATCGGCCCGAAGTCCGCGGCCTGGCTCCGGCAGGTGGGCCTGCATTCGCTGCAGGACCTGCGCGACGCCGGGCCGGTGGGCGCGTACATGAAAGTGCGCCGGGCCGGGTTCAAGCCCAGCCTCAACCTGTTGTACGCGCTGGAAGGCGCGCTGCTGGATTGCCACTGGCAGGAGGTGCCGGACGCGCGCCGGCAGGCGCTGGTGGCCGATGCGGAAGCCGCCATCGCGCAGCTGCCGCCGCCCCGCGGGCGCCCCGCGGCAGCGCCGGTCACCACCACCCTGCACGAACGCGAGGACGCGCCTTCGCCCGCGCTGTTCGACGACGAGCGCGGCGGCGACGCCGACTGATCGCGTACACTGTGCCCGCTTCAAGGTGATCCGTCGGCCAATGCCCGCGGATTGAAACGGGAAGCCGGTGACGATGCCCCCGCGCATCCATTCCGGCGCTGCCCCCGCAACGGTAAGCGAGACAAGCCTGGCAACAGCCACTGTGCGCGGCATCCACGGATGCGGCATGGGAAGGCGCCAGGCCGGAACGGCCCCAGGCCGTTCCGCCCGCGAGCCCGGAGACCGGCCTGGAGCAGTCTGGTTGCGATGCGGCGGGCATCGCGCGACGCCGCGTGCCGTCGTGCCGCGCCCGTCCGCTTTCCCGCGCCTCGCCACCGTCCCTGCCACCAAGGGCGCGCGGGCGTGCGCGCCGGAGACCAACATGCGTTCGTCAACACCGTTCCACCGCGGCGCGCTTGCGGCCGCGCTGCTGCTTGCCCTGCCTGCCACCCACGCGCAGGACGCCACCGACCTCGACGAGGTCGTGGTGACCGCCACCCGCACCGCGCTGACCGCGGACGACAGCCTGGCCGCGATCGAAGTGATCAGCCGCGCGCAGATCGAGCGCAGCGCCGCGCGCTCCCTGCCCGAACTGTTGCGCGGGCGCGCCGGGGTGACCCTGGTCAACCAGGGCGGCCTCGGCAAGCTCAGCACGTTGTTCCTGCGCGGCACCGAATCCGACCACGTGCTGTTCCTGGTGGACGGCGTGCGGATCGGCTCGCCCAGCTCCGGCCTGACCTCGCTGCAGGACCTGCCGCTGGCGCAGATCGAGCGGATCGAGATCGTGCGCGGCCCGCGCTCCTCGCTGTACGGCGCGGACGCGATCGGCGGCGTGATCCAGGTGTTCACCCGGCGCGGCGCGGCAAGTGCCGGCGTGCGCGGGCGTGGACGCATCGCGGCCGGAAGCCATGGCCTGCGCGAGGCGTCGGCTGGGTTGGACCTGCGCGGCGTGCGCGGCGGAGTCGGGCTGGATCTTGCCCACCAGCGCACCGACGGCATCAATGCCTGCCGCGGCGATTACGACCCGGCCACCTGGACCGGCGCCGGCTGCTTCATCGTGCCCGGCACCCACCTCGACCGCGACGGCTACCGCAATGCAAGCGCCGGCCTGCGCGCCGACTTCGCGCCCAGCGAGGCTTGGGCAATCGAGGCGCGCGCGATGAACGCCGATGGCCACAACGCCTACGACGGCGACTATGTCGACAGCTCGGACATCGTGCAGCGGGTGGTGGGGGCCAGCGTGCGCTGGAGTCCAGGCCCGCGGCTGCAGCTGAAGCTGTCCGCCGGCCGCAACACCGACCTGTCGGACAACCTGCTGGGTGGCATCTACGCCAACGGCTTCGATTCGGTGCGCGACAGCGCCAGCCTGCAGGCCGATGCCACGCTGGCCGACGGCCATGTGCTGACCACGGGCCTGGACTGGCTGCGCGATCGCGCGGACATCGACGATCCGTGGGGCACCTACGCCGCGCGGCGCGTCAATCGCGCCGGCTTCGCCCAGTACCAGGGCCGCTTCGGCGCCCACGACCTGCAGCTGAGCCTGCGCCGCGACGACAACGACCAGTTCGGCGGCGCCACCACCGGCGCGATCGCATGGGGGGTGGACTTCGGCGGCGCATGGCGCGTCACGGCCAGCCACGGCAGCGCGTTCAAGGCGCCCTCGTTCAACGAGTTGTACTACCCGTATTACGGCAACCCGCTGCTGCGCCCGGAACGCTCGCGCAGCAGCGAGATCGCGCTGGGCCAACGCCACCCGCGCTGGGAATGGCAGGCCACGGCGTACCGCACGCGCGTGCGGGACCTGATCACCCACGATGCCGCGCTGAACCTGCCCAACAACCTGCAGTCGGCGACGATCCGCGGCCTGGAGCTGACTGGCGCGATGGAAGCCGGCGAGTGGAACGTGCGTGCGCAACTCGGCCTGCAGCAGGCGCGCAACCTCGACGGCGACGATCGCGACCTGCCGCGCCGCCCCGGGCGCAGCGCGCGGCTCGACCTGGACCGCGCGTTCGGTGGATGGAGCGCCGGCGTCAGCGGGATCGCCGAAGCGGCGCGCTGGGACGATGTCGCCAATACCCTGCGCGTGGGCGGCCATGCCACCGTCGATGGCTGGCTGCGCTGGGGTTTCAAGCCAGGGTGGACGCTGCAGGCCAACCTGGTCAACGCCTTCGACCGCCGCTACGAGACCAGCGCGTTCTACCTGCAGCCGGGGCGGGAATGGCTGCTGGCGCTGGCATGGAGCCCGGCGCCCTGACCCGCCGCGGCCCGGCAGCGATGCCGGGCCTTGCGGCCCTCAGCGGCCCCCTGCCACCCGCACGCCGGCGGTGCCGGCCACGATCCGCCCGACCACCGCCGCGTCCGCGTGGCCATCGGCGTGGAACGCCGCCAGCACCGCCGCGACGCAATCCGGCGCGCAGGCGACGAGCAGGCCGCCACTGGTCTGCGGGTCGGTCAGCAGCGCCTGCCAGCGCGCGTCCAGCGCGGGGTCCATCTGCACCTCGTGCCCGTACGAGGCCCAGTTGCGGGCCGACGCGCCGGTCACGCAGCCGCGCTCGCGCAGCGTGTCGGCCTGCTCCAGCAGCGGCACCGCGGCAGGCTCGAGTTCGGCGATCGCGCTGCTGGCGCGCGCCATTTCCAGCGCATGCCCGAGCAGGCCGAAGCCGGTGACATCGGTCATCGCATGCACGCCGTCGAGCGCGGCCAGCGCGATGCCGGCGCGGTTGGCGCGGGTGGTGGTGGCGATCAGCTCGGCGTAGCCGGCGGCGTCCAGCAGGCCCTTCTTGTACGCCGACGCATACACGCCCACCCCCAGCGGCTTGCCCAGCACCAGGACGTCGCCGGCGCGCGCGCCGCCGTTGCGTGCCAGCCGCGCGGGATCCACCACGCCGATCGCAGCCAGCCCGTAGATCGGCTCCACCGAATCGATGCTGTGGCCACCGGCCACCACGATCCCGGCGTCGGCGCAGGCCTGCTCGCCGCCGCGCAGGATCCCGCGGATGGTCTCGCGCGGCAGCGTGTCGATCGGCATGCCGACGATCGCCAGCGCGAACAGCGGCGTGGCGCCCATCGCATACAGGTCCGACAGCGCGTTGGTGGCGGCGATGCGGCCGAAGTCGAACGGATCGTCGACCACCGGCATGAAGAAGTCGGTGGTGGCGACCACCGCCTGGCGATCGTTGAGCTGGTAGACCGCGGCATCGTCGGCGGCCTCGCGCCCGACCAGCAACGCGGGCGGCACCGGCAGCGCCGGTGCGCCGCGCAGCAACTCCGAGAGCACGCCGGGCGCGATCTTGCAGCCGCAGCCGCCGCCATGCGCGAGCGCGGTCAGGCGCAGCGGCGCGGCTTCGGGGGAACGAAGGTCATGCATGGCGTGCGCCGGAATCCGGTTGGCGGAAGGCAGCAGGAGTCGAACCTACCAGGGAGCGATCGACGCCCCCTACCGGGTTTGAAGCCCGGCCGCATGCCCGGATGCGCATGCCTTCCTCGGGTGGTGGAGCGTCGGCGCGTTCGCACGCATCACGCAATGGATGCATCGTCCCGGCGCGCGCTCGCGCGCGGACGATGGCCGGCACCGACGCGTCGAGTGTAGCCAGCGCGGTCGAAGAACTCCAAGACCTGGATGCTGCGCTTGCGGCCGATGCCGATCGCGTCGCGGAAGGTGGCCGCCTCCACCGCGCCGTCGCCCGCCGCGGCCAGTTGCGCGAGCAGCGCGGCCAGTTCGGCAATCCGCCGCGGGTGGTAGAACAGGTCCTGCACCACCTGGTGGACGTCGCCCCGGGCCGCCGCGCGGCGCAGCACCGCGCGCACGCGCGCCTCATCGGTGCCGGTCTCGCCGGCCAGGGTGCGCACCCATGGCGGGTCGAAGCCGCCTGCCTCCAGCATCGGCAGCAGGGTGGCGAGCAAGGCGGCCTCCGCTTCCGAGGCGCGCTGCGCGTGCCCGGGCAACTGACACCAGGCGCCGCGGCGCTGCACGCGCCCTTCGTCCTGCAAGGCCTGCAGCACGCCATCGAGCAACGCCGGCGCCAGGCCCTGGAACGCCAGCCGCTGCAGGCGGCCCGCGTCCGGACCCGGATCGTCAGGCTGGCGAGCGTGCCAGTCGCGCAGCGCGTGCTCGACGCGCCCGGCGAGCGCCTCCCAGTGGTCGCTTGCGATCAGGTGGCCGGCGCACTGCCGCACGCCCTCCGCCGCCACGATGCGTTCGGGCGGCAGGCGCAGGCGGCGGGCGAGCGTCGCGAGCGCGACACCGTGCGGCGCCTGCGCGATCAGGGGCGCCATGCCTTCGCCCGCCAGGGCCCGCTCCAGGCCATGCAACCAGCCGATGCGCTCGGGACGACGCCGGCGCCGTGGCGAGGCTTCCGGATCGAGCAAGACGCCGCCGCCAACGGTCGCGATCGCGCTTTCGTCGCGGAAGATGAAGCGATCGCCGGTGGTAGCGCACACCGGCGCGTCGAACACCAGTTGCACCAGCACGCCATGCCGCGGGTCGCCGTCCTCCAGCTGCAGCACCCGCGCCAGCTGGTGGCCACAGCCCCAGTGCACGTGCAGCTTCAGGCCGTCGCGCAGGATCGCGCCGCTGCCGGGCAGCAGCCGCAGGCGGGCATCGATGTGGCGCCCGGGCACGAAAAGGCGCGGATCGGCGATCCAGTCGCCGCGCGCGATCGCCTCACGCCCGAGCCCGGCGAGGTTGAGCGCGGTGCGCTGGCCGCTGCGCGCCACGGTGGCCGGCTGGCCCTGCGCATGCAGGCCGCGCACGCGCACGGTCTCGCCACCGGGCATCCGCTGCAGCGCATCGCCGACCGCGACCCGCCCGCCCGCCACCGCTCCCGCCACTACGGTGCCGTGGCCCGGCAGCGAGAACACGCGGTCCAGCGGCATCCGGAACAGTTCGGCGTCGCCAGCGCGCACGGCCGGCACCGCGGCCCGCTCATGCAGGTGCGCGCGCAGCGCCGTGACCCCGGCATCATCGGGGTCGGTGGCGTTGCAGGCGAACACCGGGGCCTCGCGCAGCGGCGAGGTCGCCAGCAGTGCCGCAACCTCGGCTCGCGCATCCGCCAGGCGTCCGGCGCCGACGCGATCGGCCTTGGTCAGCGCGATCGCGCCGCGCGCCACGCCCAGCAGCTCGAGGATCGCAAGGTGCTCGCCGGTCTGCGGCATGGGGCCATCGTCAGCGGCCACAACCAGCAAGGCCAGGTCGATGCCGGTCGCGCCGGCCACCATCGTGTGCACGAAGCGGCGGTGCCCCGGTACGTCGACGAACCCGAGCACGCCACCGGCGTCGAGCGGCACGTAGGCATAGCCGAGTTCGATCGAGATGCCGCGCGCTTTCTCTTCCTGCAGGCGATCGGTGTCGATCCCGGTGAGCGCGCGCACCAGCGTGGTCTTGCCGTGGTCGACGTGGCCGGCGGTGCCAACGATCATCGCGGCAGTCCGGCAAGCTGGGCGCTGAACGCCGCCTCCTCGGCTTCGTCGAGGCAGCGCAGGTCGAGCCACAGCGCATCGTCGGCGATGCGGCCCAGCACCGGCCGCGGCAGCCCGCGCAGGCGCGCGGCGAGGCGCTCGAGCGAGGCGCGGCGGCCACCAGCCCTGCGGATGCACAGGCCCGCGCTGGCCAGGGTGGCGGTCGGCTGCGCGCCGCTGCCGACCTGTCCCGGCATGCTGCATGCATCGACCGTCCAGCCTGCGCCCAGCGCGCCGCGCAGCGCGGGCAACAGGCGCTGCGCCTGCGCCGCGATCCCGGCCTCGGCGCGCAGCAGCAACCGCAGCGCGGGCAGCCGCTGCGGCAGCAATTCGGGTTCGCGGTACAGGCCCAGCACCGCCTCCATCGCGGCCAACCCCATCTTGTCCATGC
This sequence comes from Pseudomonadota bacterium, assembly GCA_023388715.1. Classification (GTDB taxonomy): domain Bacteria; phylum Pseudomonadota; class Gammaproteobacteria; order Xanthomonadales; family Xanthomonadaceae; genus Thermomonas. The sequence continues at coordinate 11,594 of JAEWFT010000023.1, read as the reverse complement.
GCAGCGCGCGCTTGAGCGGATTGCGGTCAAGCCGCGCGATGAGATCGGCGCGACCCACCAGCAGCCCGGCCTGCGGCCCACCCAGCAGCTTGTCGCCACTGAACGCGACCAGGTCCGCGCCGGCGGCGAGCGTCGCGCGCACCGTCGGCTCGGCGGGCAGATGCCAGTCGCGCAGGTCCAGCAGTGACCCGCTGCCGAGGTCGACCGCCAGCGGCACGCCCGCCCCGCGCGCGATCCCCGCCAACGTTGGAGCATCGACGCTGGCGGTGAACCCGCTGATGGCGTAATTGCTGGCATGGACCTGCATCAGTAGCGCCGTGCGCGAGCCAATGGCATCGGTGTAGTCGCCGGGGTGGGTGCGGTTGGTGGTGCCGACCTCGACCAGCCGCGCACCGGCGGCGCGCATCACGTCGGGAATGCGGAAACTGCCGCCGATCTCCACCAGTTCGCCACGCGACACGACCACCTCGCGCCGGTTGGCCAGCGTATTGAGCAGCAGCAGCACGGCGGCGGCATTGTTGTTGACCACGGTGGCGGCCTGCGCACCCGTGAGCTCGCACAGCAGCGCCGCCACCCGCGCCTCGCGCGTACCGCGTCCGCCGCGGGCGAGGTTGAATTCCAGGTCGACCGGCGCGCGCATCGCCGCGGCCACCGCCGCCACCGCCGCCTCCGGCAACGGCGCGCGCCCGAGGTTGGTGTGCAGCACGGTGCCGGTGAGGTTGAACACCGGGCGCAGGCGCGCACCGTCCTCGTCCCGGATCGATGCTTCCAACGCCGCTGCGAGCGCCTCCTCTCCCACCGCAAGCGCAAGCGCATCGGGTGTCATTCCGCCGGCGGCGGCCGCTCCGCGAACTGCCTGCAGGCGTGCGCGCAGCAGGCGGGTGATGCGGCTGCGCCCATGCCGTTCCAACAGCTTCGCCAGCGATGGCGCGCGCAGGAGGCGATCAAGCGAAGGCAGGCCGTCCAGCGCCGTGGCGCCGTCGGCCGTCATTCGGCGTCCGCTTGCCATAGCAGGGGCGGGCGGCCCAGGCGCGCGTAACCGAGGTCGGCCAGCAGCAGGTCCAGCGACAGGCTGGCGAGATCATCGGCCTGCGCCTCCACCGCGGGGTCCTTTTCCGCGTACAGGATCTTGCGGTAGCCCTTGCACTGCTCGCAGGTCTCGGCCCGCACCGCGGCAGCCTTGGCATCCTCGGTGCCGGCGTCGGCGCGGGTGACGGCCTGGTAGGCGATGTCCCTGCCCATCGCGCCGCAGCCGCTGCACTGCACCCGCACGTAATGCCACTGCAGTCCGCACAGGCCGCACGCGAGGTAGCGGTAGCTGGCATGCGGGGCGCTGGCGTGGACCACGCTTGCCACCGGCGCGCTCCCACAACACGGGCACAGGCCGGGCGCATCCGCCATTGGCCGCAAGGCATTCGAGTCGAACTGCAGCGCGAGCGCGGCCCAGTAGAGCTGCAGGCCGGCCATGACGAACGGGGCAGCGGCGGCGTCCACCTCGGCACTGGCCGACGGCACGCCCAGCAGGACGTCGGCCTGCGCATCGAGCCAGTCGTCGGGCGCATGCGCCAGTCGCGCCAGCACGGCGCCGACAACCTCCGGCGCGTCCACCACGCGCGCAACGCGCGCCACCAGCTCGCGCAGCAGTTCGCACCAGCGCGCGTCGCGGCGCAATGCGCCCGCGTGCAGCGGTGGCAGGTCGGCCTCGCGCGCGGCGGCCGGCTGCTGCGCCATCGCATCGTGCTGGAGCCGCCGCAACTCGCCATCGTCCAGCGCAGCGAGGACGTCCTGCTGCGCCTGCACCAGGGTCGCCATCAGTTCGAGGTAACCGGCAATCGGGTTGGACGCGGCCAGCGCGCGCAGCCGGGCGGCGCGCCTGGCAAACAGCGCATCACGCCGCAGCGGCACGATCCGGGGGATCTCGCGTTCGGCGAGGGTGGCGATCTGGCCGGGGGCCAGCACTTCCTGCGACATGGGCGGGGCCGGTTCGGTCCAGCCCGTATCGTCCCCGTTGCCGCGCGCCGCGTCCAGCGCGCCACGGGGAGCGTCAGTCGGGCTTGCGGCGTGCGCCCACCACGTCGCGGAACCACAGGCGATGGTGCTGGCGCGCCCAGCCGTAGGTCACCTTGCCTTCCGTCATCGCGCCCAGCGAGCCCTTGATCCAGAACGCCGCGTAGATGTGGACCACGATCGCGCACACCAGCAGCAGCCCGAACAGCGCATGCGCGAAGGCGGCGAAGCGGATCATGCCGATCGGGAACAGATGGCTGAAGTACACCCGCCAGATCACGATGCCCGACAGCAGCAGCGCCAGCAGCGCGAGCACCAGTACCCAGAACAGCAGCTTCTGGCCGCCGTTGAAGCGGCCGACCGGTGGCAGGTCTTCTTCCTCGTTGTCGAGCACCTTCGGCATCTGCTTCAGCCAGGCGCGGTCGCGGGCCACCAGCAGGTTGTCCCGCCACAGGCCCAGCGCCAGGAACAGGAAGGCGATCGCCATCACCACGCCAACGAACGGGTGCAGGATGCGCGTCCAGGTGCCGCCGCCAAGCACCCCGGACAGCGGGTAGAGGGCGGGATGGAACAGGCTGAGGCCGGACAGCGCGGCCAGCACGAAGGTGATGGCCACCAGCCAGTGGTTGGCGCGGGTGGCCAGCCGGTAGCGCCGGATGGTGGGGTGGCGGTCGATCGGTCGCTCGCTCATGGCCGGCGCTCCTCTTCCACGACGACGTCCTCGCCCCGGGCGATGCGGGCCGCTTCCTCGCGCGCCGCCAGCTCCTCTTCTTCCTCGACCACGTTGCGCCCGCTGCGCAGGTAATGCAGGAAGCCCGCGACGGCCGTCGCCGCGATCGCCAGCACGCCCAGCGGCTTGGCCGCGCCCTTCCACAGCCGCACCATCGGGCTGACCACCGGGTCTTTCGGCAGGCCTGCATACAACGTCGGATCGTCCGCATGGTGCAGCACGTACATCACGTGGGTGCCGCCGACGCCGGCGGGGTCGTACAGCCCGGCGTTCTCGAAGCCGCGCGACTTCAGGTCCGCGATGCGGCCGTCGGCGTGTTCGATCATGTCTTCCTTGCTGCCGAACACGATCGCGCCGGTGGGGCAGGTCTTGACGCATGCCGGCTGCTGGCCCACCGCCACGCGGTCCGAGCACAGCGTGCACTTGTACGCCTTCTTGTCCTGCTTGGAGATGCGCGGGATGTTGAACGGGCACCCGGTGATGCAGTAGCCGCAGCCGATGCAGTGCTCTTCCTGGAAGTCGACGATGCCGTTGGCGTACTGCACGATCGCGCCGGGCGCGGGGCACGCCTTGAGGCAGCCGGGGTCGGCGCAGTGCATGCAGCCGTCCTTGCGGATCAGCCATTCCAGGTTGCCCTGCGCGTCCTCGTGTTCCGAGAAGCGCATCAGCGTCCACGACTGCGCGGTCAGGTCGGCCGGGTTGTCGTACACGCCCACGCATTCGCCGACCTCGTCGCGCAGGTCGTTCCATTCCATGCATGCCACCTGGCAGGCCTTGCAGCCGATGCACTTGCTGGTGTCGATCAGCTTGGCGACCTGCCCGGTGTGCGCGGCGCGCGCCTGCGGGGGCTCGGTGGTGGTGGCCGAGCGGCGGACGATATCGAGGGTGTTTGCCATCGCGCGCTCCCTATGCCTTCTCGACCTTGACCAGGAACGACTTGAACTCCGGCGTGTTGGTGTTGCCGTCGCCCACCGAGGGGGTGAGCGTGTTCGCCAGGTAGCCGGGCTTGGCCGCGCCGATGAAGCCCCAGTGGATCGGCACGCCGACCTGGTGCACGGTCCTGCCATCGACCTGCAGCGCCTTGATGCGCTTGGTCACCACCGCCACCGCCTCGATGTGGCCGCGCTTGGAACTCACGCGCACGCGGCTGCCGTTGCCGATGCCCAGTTCATCCGCGAGCGTGGCGCCGATCTCGACGAACTGCTCGGGCTGGGTGATCGCGTTGAGGCGGCTGTTCTTGGTCCAGTAGTGGAAATGCTCGGTCAGCCGGTAGGTGGTGGCCACGTGCGGGAACTCGTCCACCGTGCCGAAGTCCTTGCGGTCGTTGTCGAACACGCGCGCGGCCGGGCTGCTCAGGGTCGCCGCCTGGTTGGGGCTGAGCGGGTTGCTCGTCAGCGGCGTCTCGAACGGCTCGTAGTGCTCGGGGAACGGGCCTTCGGCCATGTTGCCGCGGGCGAAGAAACGGGCGACGCCCTCCGGGTTCATGATGAAGGGGTTCATGCCCTTGGCCGGGTCCTCGTCGAACACGAAGTCCGGCACGTCGGCGCCCGTCCAGCGCTCGCCGTTCCACGACACCAGCGCGCGCTTGGGATCGAACGGGGTGCCGTCCGGCTTGCAGGACGCGCGGTTGTAGAGGACGCGGCGGTTGGCCGGCCACGCCCAGGCCCAGTTCAACGTGTTGCCGATGCCGGTGGGATCGGAGTTGTCGCGGCGCGCCATCAGGTTGCCGGCCGGGCCCCACGCGCCGCAGAAGATCCAGCAACCGCTGGAGGTACTGCCGTCGTCGCGCAGCTCGCCGAAGCCGGACAGCTGCTCGCCCTTGCGGCGGATGAACTTGCCCTCGCCACTGGGGTCGGGCAGGTCGGCCAGCGCCTTGCCGTTGTACTCCCGCGCGATCTCGTCCGGACCCGGCTCGTGCGGGATCAGGTAGTCCCAGGCCAGGTTGACGATCGGGTCGGGGAAGGCGCCGCCTTCCGCCTCGTACAGCGCCTTCACCCGGGCATACAGGTCGGCCATGATGCGGATGTCCGAGCGTGCCTGGCCTGGCGGATTGGCGCCCTTCCAGTGCCACTGCAGCCAGCGGCCCGAATTGACCAGCGCGCCCTCGTCCTCGGCGAAGCAGATGGTCGGCAGGCGGAACACCTCGGTCTGGATCGCCGCGCTGTCGACGTCGTGGTGCGTCCCGTGGTTCTTCCAGAATTCGCTGGTCTCGGTGGCCAGCGGGTCCATGATCACCATGAACTTCAGGCTGGAGAACGCGCGCGTCAGCTTGGCCTTGTTCGGTGCCGCCGCCAGCGGGTTGAAGCCCTGGCAGATGTACCCGGTCATCTTGCCTTGGTCCATCATCTCGTAGGCCTGCAGCATGTCGTAGCTGCGGTCCAGCTTCGGCAGGTAGTCGTACGCCCAGTCGTTGGCCGCGGTGGCGGCATCGCCCCACCAGGCCTTCATCAGGCTGACGAAGAACTTCGGGTAGTTCTTCCAGTAGCTGAGCTGGTTGGGGCGCAACGGCTGCTGCGTGCGCGCGTCGAGGTACTCCTGCAACGCCTGCTCGCGCTCCTGCGGGATCGTCATGTAACCGGGCAGCAGGTTGGACATCAGCCCGAGGTCGGTCAGGCCCTGGATGTTGGAATGCCCGCGCAGCGCGTTCATTCCGCCGCCGGCCACGCCGATGTTGCCCAGCAGCAGCTGCACCATCGCGCCGGTGCGGATCATCTGCGAGCCGACCGAGTGCTGGGTCCAGCCCAGCGCGTACATGATCGTCATCGCGCGGTCCGGCGTGGACGTGGAGGCGATCATGTCCCAGATCTGCTTGACCTTCTCCTTGGGGGTGCCGCAGACGCGCTCCACCATGTCGAGGGTGTAGCGCGCGTAGTGCTGCCGCAGCAGCTGGTAGACGCAGCGCGGATCCTGCAGGGTCGGGTCGGTCCGGACGAAGCCGTCGGCGCCCAACGCGTAGTCCCAGCTGGCGCGGTCGTAGGTGCGCTTGTCGGCGTCGTAGCCGGAGAACAGGCCGTCCTTGAACGCGAAGTCCTCGCGCACGATGAACGACATGTCGGTGTAGTTGCGCACGTACTCGTGCTGGATGCGGTCGGTGTCCAGCAGGTACTTGATCAGCCCGCCGAGGAAGACGATGTCGGTGCCGGTACGGATCGGGGCGTAGACGTCGGCGACCGACGCGGTGCGGTTGAAGCGCGGATCGACCACGATCAGCCGCGCCTTGTTGTGCGCCTTCGCCTCGGTCACCCACTTGAAGCCGCAAGGGTGCGCCTCGGCGGCGTTTCCACCCATGATCAGGACCAGGTCGGCATTCTTGATGTCGACCCAGTGATTCGTCATCGCACCTCGGCCAAACGTCGGGGCAAGACCTGCCACCGTCGGGCCGTGTCAGACACGCGCCTGGTTATCGAAGACCAGGAGCCCCATCGAGCGCATCACCTTGTGGGTGAGGTAGGCGGTCTCGTTGCTGGTGGCCGAGGCCGCCAGCATGCCGGTGGTGAGCCAGCGGTTGACCGTCTGCCCGGCGTCGTTCTTCGCCTGGAAATTGGCGTCGCGGTCGTTCTTCATCAGCCGCGCGATGCGGGTCATCGCATCCTCCCAGCTGATCCGCTCCCACCTGTCCGAACCCGGCCGCCGAACCTCGGGATACTTCAGGCGGGATTCGCTGTGGATCATGTCGACCAGGCCCGCGCCCTTCGGGCAGAGCGTGCCGCGGTTGACCGGATGGTCCGGGTCGCCCTCGATGTGGAAGATGTTCGGCTCGGCGTTCTTCGACCCATCGCCCATCGCGTACATCAGGATCCCGCAGGCGACCGAGCAGTAGGTGCAGGTCTGGCGCACCTCGGTAGAGCGCGCGAGCTTGTACTGTCGCACCTGGGCCAGCGCCTCGCCGGGCGCGAAGCCCATCGCCGCCAGGCTGGAACCGGCCAGGCTGGTGCCGGTGAACTTCATGAAATCGCGACGGGTCAGGTTGGACATGCCACATCCCTCGGCTGGGCCGGTTGCGCCGGCACGCGACTGCAGCCGGGGCCACCGGCAGCGCTGGCGCCCCGCCTGACCTGTATACCACCGCCGCGCGGACTACTCCACCGTCACCGACTTGGCCAGGTTGCGCGGCTTGTCGACGTCGGTGCCGCGCGCCAGCGCCGTGTGGTAGGCCAGCATCTGCACCGGGATGGTGTGCACCACGGGGCTCAGCGCGCCGACGTGGCGCGGGGTGCGGATCACGTGCACGCCCTCGGACTCGCTGAAGCTGCTGTCGGCGTCGGCGAACACGAACATCTCGCCGCCGCGCGCGCGCACTTCCTGGATGTTGGACTTGACCTTCTCCAGCAGCGAATCGTTCGGGGCGATCACCACCACCGGCATCGACTCGTCCACCAGCGCCAGCGGGCCGTGCTTGAGCTCGCCCGCCGGGTAGGCCTCGGCGTGGATGTAGGAGATTTCCTTGAGCTTGAGCGCGCCTTCCAGCGCGATCGGGTAGTGCACGCCGCGGCCGAGGAACAAGGCGTCCTGCTTGCGGGCGAAGGTCTCGGCCCAGATCGCCACCTGCGGCTCCAGGTTGAGCGCGTGCTGCACGCTGCCGGGCAGGTGCCGCAGCTCCTCCAGTAGGGCCGCCTCGCGCGGCGCGTCGAGCCGCCCGCGCAGCTTCGCCAGCACCCCGGTCAGCACGAACAGGGCCGCCAGCTGGGTGGTGAAGGCCTTAGTGCTGGCCACCCCGATCTCGGCGCCGGCGCGGGTCAGGAACACCAGCCGGCTGGCGCGCGGGATCGCGCTCTCGGGCACGTTGCAGATCGACAGCGTCTTCTGCTGGCCGAGCGACTTGGCGTATTTCAGCGCCTCCATCGTGTCCAGCGTTTCGCCGGACTGCGAGATGGTGACGATCAGCTGGTTCGGGTTGGCGACGACGTTGCGGTAGCGGTACTCGCTGGCGATGTCCACCGCGCACGGGATCCCGGCGATGTCCTCCAGCCAGTAGCGCGCGGTCATGCCGGCGTAATGGCTGGTGCCGCAGGCCAGGATCTGCACGGAGTCGATCCCGGCCAGCACCTGCGCCGCATCGGCGCCGAACAGGCCCGCATCGAAGCCGCCGGCGTCGATCACGCCTTCGAGCGTGTCGCTGAGCGCGCGCGGCTGCTCGTGGATCTCCTTCTGCATGAAATGGCGGTACGGTCCCAGCTCGAGCGAGGCGAGCGAGACGTCCGACATGTGCACCTCGCGCTCGACCGCGGCGTCCTCGCCATCGAACACCTGCACGCTGTCGCGGGTCAGCAGCGCGGTATCGCCCTCCTCGAGGAAGATCACCTTGCGGGTCGCGCTGACGATCGCGGAGACGTCGGAAGCAACGAAGTTCTCGCCCTCGCCCAGGCCCACCAGCAGCGGGCAGCCCATCCGGGCGGCGACCAGGGTCGACGGGTCGCGGCGATCGATCACCGCCAGCGCGTAGGCGCCCTCGAGTTCCTTCACCGCCTGCTGCAGCGCGCCCAGCAGCGACAGCCCCTGCGCGCGGTGGTGGTGGATCAGGTGCGCGACCACCTCGGTGTCGGTCTGCGAGCTGAACTCGTAGCCCAGGCCGCGCAGCCGCTCGCGCTGCTGCTCGTGGTTCTCGATGATGCCGTTGTGCACCAGCGCCAGCTCGTCGCGGCTGATGTGAGGGTGCGCGTTGAACTCGGTGACGCCGCCGTGGGTCGCCCAGCGGGTGTGGCCGATGCCGAGGGTGGCGTCGATCCCCTCGGCCTGCGCCGCGGCCTCCATTTCCGACACCCGCCCGGTGCGGCGCACGCGGCGCACGTCGTTGCCATCGACCACCGCGATCCCGGCCGAGTCGTAGCCGCGGTATTCCAGCCGCTTGAGGCCGTCGACCAGCAACGGGACGACGTCACGGTTGGCGATGGCACCGACGATTCCGCACATGCATGTTCATCCCTGGACACAAGAGCGCCATTTTAGCGCGCCAGCCCGCGCGAAACCGGATGCGGGGTCAGGGCGCCTTCTTCCGCGGCCGTCGCCAGCCTTCCAGGGTGGACTGGCGGCTGCGGGCAACGGTCAACTTGCCGGCCGGCGCATCCTTGGTGATGGTCGAGCCCGCCGCGATCGTGGCGTCCCGGCCGATCGTGACCGGGGCCACCAGCGCGGCATTGGAACCGATGAAAGCGCCGTCCTCGATGGTGGTGGTGGCCTTGTTGGCCCCGTCGTAATTGCAGGTGATGGTCCCCGCGCCGACATTCACCCCGGCGCCGATCACCGCATCGCCGAGGTAGGTCAGGTGGTTGGCCTTGCTGCCGACGCCGACCCGTGCGTTCTTGGTCTCGACGAAATTGCCGACGTGGGCGCCGTCGGCCAGCACCGTGCCCGGGCGCAGGCGCGCATACGGACCGACCTGCACCGCGCCCTCGCAGCGGGCGCCGTCGATGTCGCAATGGGCGCGGATCTCGGTGCCGGGGCCGAGCACCGCGTCGCGGATCCGGCAGAACGGCCCGATGCGCACGCCATCGCCGATCTCGACCGTGCCCTCGAACACCACGTCGACGTCGATCTCCACGTCGCGGCCCACGGTGACCGTGCCGCGCACGTCGACCCGCGCGGGATCGGCGAAGCGCGCGCCGTCCACGCACAACGCGCGCACCTGGCGCAGCTGGAACGCGCGCTCGAGCTGGGACAGCTGCCACGGGTCGTTCGCGCCCTCGGTCTCCACCGGGTCGGCGACGTGCACCATCTCTGCGGCGGCGAATTCCTGCGCGGCCTGCGCGAAGATGTCGGTGAGGTAGTACTCGCCCTGCGCGTTGTCGTTGCGCAGGTGCTCCAGCCAGCGCCGCAGCGCGGTGGATTCGGCGGCCAGGATGCCGGTGTTGATGGTGCGGATGCGGCGCTGCTCGGCATCGGCGTCCTTGTGCTCGACGATGGCGCCGACGTTGCCCTCGGCATCCCGCACGATGCGGCCGTAGCCGGTCGGGTCGTCGAGGTCGGCCACCAGCACCGCCAGCCGCGCCGGTGCATCCAGCAGCCGGCGCAGGGTCTCGCCGCGGATCAGCGGCACGTCGCCGTACAGCACCAGCACCTGCGCACCGTCGGGGATGCCGGGCATCGCCTGCTGCACCGCATGGCCAGTGCCCAGCTGGCGTTCCTGCTCGGCCCAGGCAAGGCCCGGCTCGCCCGCAAAGGCGTCGCGCACCTGCTCGCCGCCGTGGCCGTAGACGATGTGGATGCGCACCGGCGAGAGCGTGCGTGCGGCATCGATCACCCGGCCCAGCATCGGCCGCCCGGCGATCTTCTGAAGTACCTTGGGGGCGGTGGATTTCATGCGCTTGCCCTCGCCGGCGGCGAGGACGATCACGTGCAGCGGTGCGGTCATGGGGCGGCCCGGGAAGTGGTCGGTGGATTCTAACGGCGGCACTGCTAGGATGCTGCGCCGCCCCGCCGATGCGCCCATGAGCCTGAGCCGCCACGCCAAGCATTACCTGCTGATCGGCATCGTGCAGTGGCTGCTCGACTGGGGGGTGATGGTGGGCCTGAGCCACCTGGGACTACGCATCGGCTACGCGAACATCGCCGGGCGCGTGGCCGGGGCCCTGCTGGGCTTCTGGGCGAACGGAAAGATCACCTTTGCGAGCGCCGACACACGGGTGGGGCGCCGGCAGCTGCTGCGCTTCATCGCGATGTGGGTGGTGCTGACCCTCGTGAGCACCTGGGCGATCGAGCACATCGACGACGTGCTGGGCCGCAAGTGGGCCTGGCTGGCCAAGCCGCTGGTGGAGATCGCGCTTGGCATGGTGGGGTTCCTCGGCTCGCGCCACTGGGTCTACAAGGCCTGAGTCCGCGCGCGCGTTGGCGCGACGCCCGGAAAGCAGAACGCCGGCGCGGGGCCGGCGTTCGCATGCAGGAATGGCGCGAGGCGTCAGTGCTTGAGGTTCTTGCGCAGGCGCTCCAGGGCCTGCAGCTGCGCGGTGACCTCGGCCAGGCGCTGCTGCGCCTCGGCGATCTCCATCGCCTCGCCGCGGCCGGCCAGGATGCGCTCCGCCTCGTCCTTGGCCGCGCGCACGGCGGCCTCGTCGATGTCCTCGGCGCGCACCGCGGTGTCGGCCAGCACGGTCACCACCGTCGGCTGCACCTCGAGGATGCCGCCGGAGATGGCGAAGTCCAGCTTCTCGCCGCCCGGCAGAGTCACCACGACCTTGCCCGGCTTGAGGCGGGTGATCAGCGGCGCGTGCTTGGGCGCGATGCCCAGCTCGCCGATCTCGCCGGTGGCCACGACCAGCTCGGCCTCGCCGTGGAAGATCTCGGCCTCGGCGCTGACGATGTCGCAACGGATGGTGCTGCTCATGGCGTGCTTCCCTTGCTGGCCCGGATCAGGCCGCGATCTTCTTGGCCTTTTCCACGGCCTCGTCGATCGAGCCGACCATGTAGAACGCCTGCTCCGGCAGGTGGTCGTAGTCGCCGTCGACGATGCCCTTGAAGCCGCGGATGGTTTCCTTCAGCGGCACGTACTTGCCGGGCGAGCCGGTGAACACTTCCGCCACGTGGAACGGCTGGCTGAAGAAGCGCTCGATCTTGCGCGCGCGCGACACCGCCTGCTTGTCCTCTTCGGACAGCTCGTCCATGCCGAGGATGGCGATGATGTCCTTCAGTTCCTTGTACTTCTGCAGCGTCGCCTGGACCTTGCGCGCGGTATCGTAGTGCTCGTTGCCGATCACGTTCGGGTCCAGCTGGCGCGAGGTGGAGTCCAGCGGGTCGACCGCCGGGTAGATGCCCAGCGAGGCGATGTTGCGGCTCAGCACGACGGTGGCGTCGAGGTGGGCGAAGGTGGTCGCCGGCGACGGGTCGGTCAGGTCGTCCGCGGGCACGTACACGGCCTGGATCGAGG
>JAEWFT010000049.1 GCA_023388715.1 Pseudomonadota bacterium | reverse complement strand
CGCAAGCGCCGCCCGCAGCGAACCCGCGGCAGCGGCCACGCTGGCCGTCACCCGCGCCGAGTACGCGCGCTTTGCCGAGGCGACCAATCGCGCCGCCGCCAGCTGCGGCAACCGGCTGTTCTCGCGCAAGCGCAGCTGGAATACCGTGGGCAGCGAGGCCGCGCCGGTGACCTGCGTCTCCGCCGCGGATGCGCAGGCATACGCCGCCTGGCGCAGCGGACAGGAAGGCCGGCGCTATCGCCTGCCCAGCGCCGGCGAAGTCAGCGCGCAGCCGACCACCCCGGTGTCCGGCTGGCTGACCCTGTGCGCGGACACCCGCTGCAGCAAGCGGATGGCCAGCGGCAAGGCAAGGGCGCTGGACGCGGATCGCGGCTATGAGGACGTCGGTATCCGGCTGGTGCGGGGCTAAGCCGGCCGGCGCCCCCATCGCGCCTAGAATGCGCGCATGTCCGAGACCACCTCGCTGGGCCACCGCCTGCAACGCCTGTTCCTGACCGGCCTGCTCACCCTGCTGCCGCTGTGGCTGACCTGGGTGGTGGTGAAGTTCCTGTTCGGCCTGCTCAGTGATGTCAGCCGGCCGCTGCTCGAGCCCGGGCTGGTCGCCTTCGCCGGGCAGAACCCGCAGGCGTTCGGGTGGCTGGCCGAGCCATGGGTGCTGGGCGCGATCGGGCTGGCGGCGACCCTGGCCACCATCCTCGTGGTCGGCTGGCTGGCGCGGCGGGTCATCGGGCAGCGGCTGCTGCGCTGGTTCGAGGCGCTGATCGCGCGCATCCCGCTGGCCAACACGATCTACGGCAGCGCGCGCAAGCTGCTCGACATCCTGCAGACCAAGCCCGATGGCACCCAGCGCGTGGTGCTGATCGACTTCCCGCATGCCGAGATGAAGACGCTCGGGTTCGTCACCCGGGTGATGCGCGAACAGGGCACGGGCCGCGAGCTGGCCGCGGTCTACGTGCCGACCACCCCCAACCCCACCTCCGGCTACCTGGAGATCGTGCCGGTGGAGAAGATCACGCCCACCGACTGGAACGTGGACCAGGCGATGAGCTTCATCATCAGCGGCGGCGCGATGGCACCCGACGCGATCCCGTTCTCGCCACCCGGCGCGTCTTCGCCACGCGAATGAGCGCGCGGCTGCTCGACGATCGCGCCACCCGCCTGTTCATGGCGCTGGCGGCGTTCTTCTGCACCAACGCGATCCTCGCCGAGTTCATCGGGGTCAAGATCTTCGCGCTGGAGGACACGCTCCGGATCGCGCCGCTGCAGTGGAACCTGTTCGGGCAGAGCGGCTCGCTGAGCTTCACCGCCGGCACCATCGTCTGGCCGATCGTGTTCATCATGACCGACACGATCAACGAGTACTTCGGCCAGCGCGGCGTGCGCCTGATCAGCTGGCTGGCGGCGGGCCTGATCGTGTACGGCTTCGTGGTGGCCTACGTCGCCATCCACCTGGCGCCGGCGGCATGGTGGGTCGGCGCCGCCGCGCAGCAGGGGGTGCCGGATTACCAGCACGCGTTCGCGGCGATCTTCGGCCAGGGCATGTGGATCATCGTCGGCTCGCTGGTGGCGTTCCTGCTGGGGCAGCTGATCGACGTGCGCATCTTCCATCGCATCCGCCGCGCCACCGGCGAGCGCCATGCGTGGCTGCGCGCAACCGGCTCCACCGCGGTCTCCCAGCTGATCGACAGCTTCGTGGTGCTCTACATCGCCTTCGTGATCGGGCCGCAGCAGTGGCCCACCTCGCTGTTCCTGGCGGTCGGCGCGCTCAACTACGGCTACAAGATGCTGGCGGCGATCGCGCTGATCCCGCTGCTGTACCTGATGCGCGCCGGCATCCGGCGCTACCTGGGCGAGGAGCGCGCCGCGCAGCTGCGCGCGCAAGCCGCGCAATGACCACGCATCCGTGACTTCCGACCGGCGCAGGGCACGTCCGCGCCGGCGCATGCTGCCGGCACCTCGACCGGATCCGACGCCATGACCCTGCTCGTTCCCAAGGCCACCGCCCTCGCGCTCGCCATCGCCCTCGCCGGCTGCGCCACCACCGCGCCCGTCGCTCCCCAAGCCAGCAGCGCTGCCACCGCGGCGCCAGTGCAGGCCGACAAGGCGCAGCGCCTCGACGCGCTGTACGAGCAGTACTGGGAGGAGGTGCTGCGGATGAACCCGGTGCAGGCCACCTTCCAGGGCGATCCCCGCTACAACGACCAGCTGCCGGATTTCCTCTCCGCCGATTTCCGCGAGCAGGCGCGCGCCTTCAACGCGCGCTGGCTGAAGACCATCGAGGACATCGGCCCGGCCGGCCTGACCGGGCAGGACCTGCTGAGCTACGAGATCTTCCTGCGCGACGCCCGGCTGCAGCAGGAAGCCATGCGCTTCCCCGACTGGCAACAGCCGATCAACCAGTTCGGCAGCATCGCCAGCTTCGCGGTGCAGCTGGGCAGCGGCTCCGGCGCGCAGCCGTTCAAGACGGTCAAGGACTACGAGAACTGGCTGGCGCGCGGCAACCGCCTGCCCGTCCTGTTCGACAGCGCCATCGCCAACATGCGCCAAGGCATGGCCTCCGGCGTGGTGCAGCCGCGCGCGCTGATGGTCAAGGTGCTGCCGCAGCTGGACGCGCTGATCAAGGACAAGCCGGAGGACACCCTGTTCTGGGGCCCGATCGCGCGCATGCCGGCCGAGTTCAGCGCCGCCGACAAGGTGCGCCTGACCGCCGCCTACCGCGAGATGATCGGCCAGCGGATGCTGCCCGCCTACCGCGAGCTGCGCGCCTTCATCGCCAACGAATACATGCCGAAGACCCGCACCGCGCCCGGCATGGACGCGCTGCCGGGCGGCGCGGCCTGGTATGCCTTCAACGCGAAGAACTCCACCACCACCGACCTGACGCCGGATGAGATCCACACCATCGGCCTCAACGAGGTGGCGCGCATCCACGGCCTGATCCGCACCGACGTCATGGCCAAGGTGGGCTTCAAGGGCAGCCTGCAGGACTTCTTCCAGTTCATGCAGAACGACCCGCGCTTCAACTTCAAGAGCGAGGAAGCGCTGCTGGCGCACTACCGCGCGCTGGAAGCCAAGGTGGACGCGCGGGTGAAGGAGCAGTTCTCGCTGATCCCCAAGGCGCCGTTCGAGATCCGCGCGGTGGAGCCGTTCCGCGCGCAGTCCGCGGCCGGCGGCAGCTACATGCCGCCCAGCGAGGACGGCACCCGCCCCGGCATCTTCTACGTCAACACCTACGACCTGCCCACGCGCAAGACCTGGGACGCGGAAGACCTGTACCTGCACGAGGCGATCCCCGGCCACCACTTCCAGATCGCGCTGCAGCAGGAACTGACCGGCCTGCCCAAGTTCCGCCGCTTCGGCGGCGAGACCGCCTTCATCGAGGGCTGGGGCCTGTACGCCGAATCGCTGGGCCGCGACCTGGGCCTGTACCAGGATCCGTACGACTACTTCGGCTACCTGCAGAACGAACTGTGGCGCGCCATCCGCCTGGTGGTGGACACCGGCCTGCACAGCAAGGGCTGGACCCGCGAGCAGGTGATCAAGTACATGCTCGACAACTCCGCCGAGTCCGAGACCCAGTCCACCGCGGAGGCCGAGCGCTACATGGCCATCCCCGGCCAGGCGCTGGCCTACAAGATCGGGGAGCTGAAGATCCAGGAACTGCGCCAGCGCGCGCAGTCCCAGCTGGGCCCGCGCTTCGACATCCGCGAATTCCACGCCGAGGTGCTCAAGGACGGCGCCGTGCCGCTGTCGGTGCTGGAAGCGAAGATCGATCGGTGGATCGCGGGGAAGAAGGCGTAAGGCCGGGCTTCCTCGCCCGGCGCACGGCGCGCGTGTCGCAGGTCCGTTCCGCCCCATAAGAAAGGGCCGGCAATGCCGGCCCTTCTCGTATCGCGACAACCCGGACGCTTACGCGCGCGTGCCCCGCGGCGCGTTGCGCTTGCCGGCATACGCGCCCTGCCCGCCGGAACGGTGCTGCTTCGGGCCGGCATGGCTGGTCGGCCGGGCGGCCGGGCGTGCATGGCCGCGCGCTGCCGGACGGCTGGGCGGGCGCTGGCCGCCGCCACCACCGTTCTTCGGGATCGGCGTGTCCAGGCGGATCGGCTTGCTGGGCGCGAAGCCCGGCACCACGTCCATCACCAGCTCGACCTTGAGCAGACGCTGGATCTGCCGCAGAAGGCCGCCTTCTTCCGGCGAGACCAGCGAGAGCGCTTCGCCCACCGCGCCGTTGCGGCCGGTGCGGCCGATGCGGTGCACGTAGTCCTCGGCCACCATCGGCAGGTCGTGGTTGATCACCAGCGGCAGGTCAGGGATGTCGAGCCCGCGCGCGGCGACGTCGGTCGCCACCAGGATCCGCGCCTTGCCGGACTTGAAGTCCTTGAGCGCCTTCTGGCGCGCGGCCTGGCTCTTGTTGCCGTGGATCGCCACGCTCGGCAGCCCGGCGTCCTCCAGCTGCTCCGCCAGGCGGTTGCAGCCGTGCTTGGTCTTGCCGAACACCAGCACCTGGTCAGTGTGGCGCTGCGACAGGATCTGGATCAGCAGGTCGCGCTTGCGCGAGCCGTCGACCGGGTGCGCGATATGGGTGATGGTCTGGGCGATGGTGTTCTGCGCCGCCACCTGCACCTGCTGCGGGTTGCGCATGAACTCGAGCGCCAGCGCCTTGATCTGCGCCTCGAAGGTGGCCGAGAACAGCAGGGTCTGGCGCTCCTTCGGCAGGCGGTTGAGGATGCGCTTGATCGCCGGCAGGAAGCCCATGTCCAGCATGCGATCGGCTTCGTCGAGGATCAGCACTTCCACGCCGTCCAGCTTGACGCTGCCGCGCTCCAGGTGGTCGATCAGGCGGCCCGGGCAGGCCACCAGCACGTCCACGCCGCGGCGCAGCTGCTCGATCTGCGGCTGCATGCCAACACCGCCGAACAAGGTGGTGACGTTGAGCTTCAGGTGGCGACCGTAGGTCTTGAAGCTGTCGGCGACCTGCACCGCCAGCTCGCGGGTCGGCACCAGCACCAGCGCGCGCGGCTTGCGCGGGCCGGCCGGCGGCGGCGACTTGGACAGCCGGTTGAGGACCGGCAGCGCGAACGCCGCGGTCTTGCCGGTACCGGTCTGGGCGCCGCCCAGCACGTCATGGCCGGACAGCACCAGCGGGATCGCCTGCTGCTGGATCGGGGTCGGGGTGGTGTAGTCGTTGTCGGCAAGCGCGCGCAGCAACGCGGGCGCAAGCCCGAGGGTTTCGAAATTCAAGATGTCGCTCCAATGCATGGCCCGCATGTGCGGACCGACCCGGAGCGTTCACGACCGCGCTGCGAGCAGATGATGACGATGCCGGGGAACCCGGATCGTGCCAGCGCGACGAAAGACGTGCGGAACAAGGCCGTGCGGAGGATGCGGGCATCGCTCCTGCGGCGGGCTGTCAGTGAAAACGGACCAGCCGTGCGCTGTGCCGGCGCAGTCTAGCGCATTCAGCCGCGGGCTGCCGGTGGCGCCGCGCGAATGGTTCAGGCGGGCGCGTCGCCGACGTCCAGCATCGTGCCCGGGCGCACCAGTTCCGCCTGCACCCCGAAGCGCTCGTGCAGTTCGCCGGCCAGCGCCTCGCGCGCCTTGTCCTCGCCGTGCACCAGCGCCACCGGCGGCTTCGGCTCGAAGCGGCCGTACCACTCCAGCAAGCCGCGCTGGTCGGTGTGCGCGGAGAGGCCGCCGACGGTATGCACGTTGAGGTTGACGCGGTAGTCCTGGCCGTAGATCCGCACCCAGCGGGCTCCGTCCACCAGCCGCCGGCCAAGGGTGCCGACGCTCTGGTAGCCGACGAACACCAGGTGCGCCTGGCGCCGGCCGAGGTTGTGCCGCAGGTGGTGCAGGATGCGGCCGCCATTGGCCATGCCGCTGCCGGCGATGATGATCGCGCCGCGCTCCAAGCGGTTGATCGCCATCGACTCGTCGTTGTTCTGGGTGATGTGCAGGTTGGGCAGGCGGAAGGGGTTGGGCGAGCCGCGCCACACCGCCTGCGCGTCGTCGTCGAACAGCGCGTGGTGGCGGTCGTACACCTCCACGACCCTGCCGGCCATCGGGCTGTCCAGGAACACCCGCCAGCGCGACAGGTTCCAGTCTTCCCAGTGCCGCGCGAACCAGTACAGCAGTTCCTGCGAGCGCCCGACCGCGAATGCCGGGATCAGCACGTTGCCGCCCTCGCGCCAGGCATCGTCCAGGATCTGGCCCAGCTCGCGGATGGTGTCGGCGCGCTCACGGTGGTTGCGGTCGCCGTAGGTCGATTCCATCAGCAGCAGGTCGGCCGCGCTGACCGCAGAGGGATCGCGCAGGATCGGCGTGCCATGCGGGCCGAGGTCGCCCGAGAACACCAGCTTGCGGTCATCGGCCCACAACTCGACGATGCACGAGCCGAGGATGTGGCCGGCATCGCGCAGCCGCAGGTCGACCCCGTCCACGATGCGGGTACGCGCATCGTAGGGAAGCGTGCGCAACTGCCGCAGCACCGCGGGCACGTCCTCGCGGGTGTACAGCGGCATCACCTCCGGCTCCTTGTGCGAGCGACGGCGGTTGCGGCGCTCGGCCTCGCCTTCCTGCAGCGAGGCCGAATCCAGCAGCATGATCGGCATCAGCTCGGCGGTGGCCTGCTGGGCGTAGATCGGCCCGCGGTAGCCGCGCTTGACCAGCAGCGGCAGGCGCCCGATGTGGTCGATGTGGGCGTGGCTGACCACCACCGCGTCCAGCGCGGCGGGGTCGAACGGGAACGGGCGGAAGTTGCCCAGTTCGGTTTCCGGGCTGCCCTGCAGCAGCCCGCAGTCCAGCAGCACGCGGCGACGATCGGCGCCTTCGCCGGTCTCCACCAGGTGCATGGACCCGGTCACTTCCCCCGCCGCACCATGAAACTGAACGCGCATGCCGTCCCTCCCGTTGTTCCCATGGAGGGTAGCGCAGGGCATGACGTGTGGCACCGGCATCGCCGGCGTTGCAGGCCTACAGTCGCGCTGCGTCCGCCCCCGTGGCGGACTTCCCCTGCCCGTCTGCCGGAGCCGCATTGCCGTGAACACACCCACCCGCCTGTTGTTGTCGCTGTCAATCGCCGCGGCGCTCGCCGCCTGCCAGAAGCCCGCCACCGAGGCCGACGCGCCGGCCGCCGCCAGCCCGGCAACCGCCACCGCCGCCTACACCCTCGACGAGTCGAAGCTGCCGCCGTTCAACCGCTTCACCGCCGCCGACCTGGACGCCTCCAAGGGCGCCTGCGTCGACTTCGGTGGCCACGTCAACGGCAAGTGGCTGGCCGCCAACGCCATCCCCGCCGACCGCACCAGCTGGGGCGCCTTCGAGATGCTCGACGAGCGCTCGCAGGCGGTGCAGCGCCAGCTTGCCGAGCAGGCCGCGGCCAGGGCCAATGCCACCGGCATCGACAAGCTGGTCGGCGACTTCTGGGCCACCGGCATGGACGCCGGGAAGATCAATGCGCAGGGCATCGCCCCGCTCAAGGGCGAGCTGGACGCGATCGCCGCGCTGGCCGACAAGGAGCAGGTCGCCGAGTACCTGCGCAGCAGCGCCGCCAAGGGCCGCAACCCGCTGTTCGGCTTCGGCGCCGAGGCCGACTTCAAGGATTCGGCGATGAACATGGCCTACGCCATGCAGGGCGGCCTGGGCCTGCCCGACAAGAGCTACTACTTCGACGCCGCGCACAAGGACAAGCTGGCCGCCTACCAGGCGCACGTCGCCAAGGTGCTGGAGCTGTCCGGAGTGCCGGCCGCCGACGCCGCCAACCAGGCCAGGGACGTGGTTGCGTTCGAGACGCGCTTGGCGCGCGTGTCGAAGTCCAGCGAGGAGCTCTCGCGCGACGTGGCGCTGTACTACAACCCGGTGTTCCTGGCCGACGCCGACAAACTGGCGCCGAACTTCCCGTGGACCCGCTTCTTCGAATCCCAGGGCGTGGCCGCGCCGAAGCAGTTCTCGCTGGCGATGCCGGACTTCCACGCCGAGGTCAGCAAGATGCTGGGCGAGGTGCCGGCGGCGCAGTGGCAGGGCTACCTGCGCTTCCACGCGGTCGATTCGGCCTCGCCGTACCTGGCCGATGCGTTCGCGCAGGAGCATTTCAATTTCTACAACGCGACCCTGCGCGGGCAGAAGGAGATCAAGGAGCGCGGCAAGCGCGTGCTGGACACCCTGAACGCGCAGGCCGGCGAGGCCATGGGCCAGATCTACGTGCAGGTCGCCTTCCCGGCCGAGAGCAAGGCGGCGATGGAGACGCTGGTCAAGAACCTGGGCGACGCGCTCAAGGTCCGGATCGAGAACCTGGCGTGGATGAGCCCGGAGACCAAGGCCAAGGCGATGGAGAAGTGGGCCTCGTTCACCCCGAAGGCGGGCTACCCGGACAAGTGGCGCGACTGGGCCGGCCTGTCCACCAGCCGCGACAGCTACCTGGCGAACGTGCAGGCCGCCAACGAGTTCAACTACAAGTGGAGCCTGTCCAAGATCGGCAAGCCGGTGGACAAGACCGAATGGGGCATGAGCCCGCAGACGGTGAACGCCTACTACAACCCGCTGCAGAACGAGATCGTGTTCCCGGCCGCCATCCTGCAGCCGCCGTTCTTCGACCCCAAGGCCGACGATGCCGTCAACTACGGCGGCATCGGCGCGGTGATCGGCCACGAGATGATCCACGGCTACGACGACCAGGGCAGCCGCTTCGGCCCCACCGGCAACATGGAGAACTGGTGGACGCCGGCCGACGCCAGCGGCTTCAAGGCGCTGACCACCAAGCTGGTCGGTCAGTTCAGCGAGTACGAGGCCGCGCCCGGGATGAAGGTCAACGGCAACCTGACCCTGGGCGAGAACATCGCCGACCTCGGCGGCCTCGCCGTCGCGCACGACGCACTGCTGCTGGCAACCAAGGGCAAGCCCGACCCGATGATCGACGGCATGAGCCGCGATGCCCGCTTCTTCAGCAACTGGGCCACGGTGTGGCGCCGCGCGTTCACCCCGGAGGAGCTGAAGGTGCGGCTGGTCACCGACTCGCACGCGCCGGCGAATTTCCGCGCGGTCGGCGCCCCCAGCAACATGCCGGCGTTCGCGGCGGCGTTCCAGTGCAAGGCCGGCGATGCCATGGTCCGCGACGGCGAGCGCATGATCGCCATCTGGTAACCGCGGGCGTTCCCCGGTGTGAAAGCAAAGGCCCGGCATCCCCGGGCCTTTGCCGTTGGGGCCGGCTACGCCGCCTTCATTGCCCGTGCCGGGCCGCGGGGCGACAATAGGGAGATGATCGACCCCGCCCGCTACCCGCTGCTGTCGCGCATCGACAGTCCCGCCGACCTGCGCCAGCTGCCCGCCTCCGAGGTCCGCGCCGCGGCCGACGAGCTGCGCGCCTACCTGATCGAATCGGTGGGCAAGTCCGGCGGGCATTTCGGCGCCGGGCTGGGCGTGGTCGAGCTGACCACGGTGCTGCACTACCTGTACGACACCCCGGGCGACCGCATCGTCTGGGACGTCGGCCACCAGTGCTACCCGCACAAGATCCTGACCGGCCGCCGCGACGACATCCACACGGTCAAGCAGAAGGGCGGCGTCGCGCCGTTCCCGAAGCGCGAGGAAAGCGAGTTCGACACCTTCGGGGTCGGCCACTCCTCGACCTCGATCAGCGCCGCGCTGGGCATGGCGATCGCCAACGCGCGCGCCGGCAACGACCGCCGGGTGGTGGCGGTGATCGGCGATGGCGCGATGACCGCCGGCATGGCCTACGAGGCGCTCAACCACGCCGGCGGCATGGAGCCGGAGCCCGACCTGCTGGTGATCCTCAACGACAACCGCATGTCGATCAGCGAGGCGGTCGGCGGCCTGACCAAGATGCTCGGGCGCATGACCGGCAGCCGCACCCTGAACGCCCTGCGCGAGGGTGGCAAGAAGCTGCTGGGCGACAAGGACAAGGCGCCGGCGCGCTTCGTGCGGCGCTGGGAAGAACACTGGAAGGGCATGTTCGTGCCTTCCACCCTGTTCGAGGAAATGGGCTTCCACTACACCGGCCCGATCGACGGCCACGACGTGGACGCGCTGATGGACGTGCTGAAGACCCTGCAGGGCCTGAAGGGCCCGCAGCTGCTGCACGTGATCACCACCAAGGGCAAGGGCTACGAGCTCGCCGAGGGCGACCAGATCGGCTACCACGCGGTCTCGCCGTTCGACCCGGACAAGGGCCTGGTCAGCAAGCCGGGCGCGAAGAAGCCGACCTACACCGATGTCTTCGGCGACTGGCTGTGCGACATGGCCGCCGCCGACGAGGCGCTGCTGGCGATCACCCCGGCGATGCGCGAGGGCTCCGGCCTGGTGCGCTTCAGCCAGGAATACCCGGAGCGTTATTTCGACGTCGCCATCGCCGAGCAGCATGCGGTGACGCTGGCCGCCGGGATGGCCTGCGAGGGCGCCAAGCCGGTGGTGGCCATCTACTCCACCTTCCTGCAGCGCGGCTACGACCAGCTGGTGCACGACGTGGCGATCCAGGACCTGGACGTGCTGCTGGCGATCGACCGCGGCGGCGTGGTCGGCCCGGACGGCGCGACCCACGCCGGCAACCTCGACCTCAGCTACCTGCGCTGCGTGCCGAACATGCTGGTGATGGCTCCGGCCGACGAGGACGAGTGCCGCAAGCTGCTGTCCACCGGTTTCCGCCACCAGGGCCCCGCCGCCGTGCGCTACCCGCGCGGCAGCGGCACCGGCGTGGCCGTGCAACCCAGCCTCGACACCCTGCCGATCGGCAAGGCGCAGCTGCGGCGTGAGGGCGGTCGCCTGGCGCTGCTCGCGTTCGGCGCGATCGTGCCGGCGGCCGAGGCGGTGGGCGCGGAGCTGGGCCTGACCGTGGTCAACATGCGCTTCGTCAGGCCGCTGGATCGCGCGCTGATCCTCGAGCTGGCGCGCAGGCACGAAGGCTTCGTGACGCTGGAGGACAACGTGGTCGCGGGCGGCGCCGGAAGTGGCGTTGCCGAATTGCTGGCCGCGGAAGGCGTCACGTTGCCGATCCTGCACCTGGGCCTTCCCGACGCCTTCCAGCACCATGCCAGCCGCGAGGACCTGCTGGCCGAAGCCGGGCTGGACGCCGCCGGCATCCGCGCGGCGGTGCTGGCGCGCTGGCCGCACGTGGCCGCGGCGCCGGTGCAGGTGGCGGGCGCGGCGTCCTGACCGGCGCGCCCTGCCCTACGGCAGGATCGCCTCCACCTCGGCGTTGATCTGGTCGTCCGGGGCAAGCACGGTGTAACCCTTGGCCTTGAGCTTGGCGAGATAGCTCTTCGGCCCGAACACGTTGCCGGCGGACAGCAGCGCGAAGGTCACCTTGTTGCTGGCGAGCGCCTTCTCCGCGGCCGCCATCCACTTCTCCTCCAGCTTGCGCTCGGCGTCGCCGAAGCCCAGCCGCTTGCCGATGCCCGCCTCGCTGATCGCGGCGCTGCACGCTTCCCACTGGTGCGGCGGCGGCAGCGCCTGCAGCGTGGCCATGTCGCCGGTGGACCACGCGTTCGCGCGCAGGCGCATGGTGTCCAGTTCGGTCTCGATCAGCTTCATGGTGTTGTCGAAGCAGGCGACGTCGTCCAGCGTGGTCTTGCTGAATTCCTGCAGCAGCGGCTTGGCATCGGTGACCGTGATCTGCTCCTTGACCACCGTCACCGACGGATGATGGGTCTCGATTGCCTTGGTCAGCACGTCGTTTACCGCGGACCGGTTGTCGAGACCGGACTTCTTCATCGCATCCTTGTACAGCTCCTGCGCGGCGAACAGCGGCCGCCAGCTCTCCACGCCGTTGTTGCGGCCGATGTAGCGCGCCTTCAGCAGCTTCCAGCGCGCGTACGACGCGGGCGAGACGAGTTGCTCCAGGGTGCGGCCATCGGGGTTCTTGCGCGCACCCATCAGCTTCGGCAGCAGCATCAGCCCGCGCAGCCAGCCACCCTCGACGTTGAACGAGACGTAGGGCTGGCGGATCACCTCCTGCGCGTTGGCGACCACCGCGTCGATGCGGCTGGATTGCAGCTTCATCCCCGCCGGCAGCGGCGAGAGCACCGCCATCACGTACATGTCGCGGGCGCCATCGGGGCTGCGCACCAGCCACATCTCCGGCCCGGGCTGGTCGCCGCTGACGAGCACGGCGTCGGCATTGAGGATGCGCCGCGGCGCGTCCTGCGCCTGCAGTGGCATCGCGATCATCAGGCAGGCCGCAAGCGCGGCCATGGCAGTCATTCGCATCCGTTCCCTCGGCTCATTGCAGTCCGCGCAGTGTGACGGCGATCGCAGGCGAAAGTTCCAGCCGCGGATGAAGCGCATGCACGGTGGCGCTCATTCCTGCGAGCGCGGGACCGGCCTGGCCTGAGGCGCCGCCGCGTCCGCGATGCGCCACAGGTACAGGCTGGCATAGGTGCGAAACGGCCCCCAGTCGGCGCCACGCGCCGCCAGTTCGCGCGGGCTCGGCATCGCCTCCGCGCCATCGATCGCCTGCGCGCCCTTGCGGATGCCGAGGTCGTCGACCGGCAGCACGTCGGGCCGCCCGAGCCGGAACATCAGCATCATCTGCACCGTCCAGCGGCCGATGCCACGCACCGGCACCAGCGCGGCCACGATCGCATCGTCGTCCATTGCGGCCATGCGCCGCAGGTCGGGGATCCCGCCGGCGGCCTCGCGGCGGGCCAGGTCGCGCAGCGCCAGCGCCTTGTTGCCTGACACCCCGCAGGCGCGCAGCCCGGGATCGTCGATCCGCGCCAGGGTGTCGGCGTGCAGGCGGTCGCTGCCGATCGCGGCCTCGACCCGCCCCACGATCGTCGCAGCGGCCTTGCCGCTCAGTTGCTGGAACAGGATCGCGCGCGCCAGCGCATCGACCGGATCGAACGGCGTGCGCCAGCGCGGATCCGCGGGCAGCGGCCCGAGGTTGCGCATCCAGGCGCCCAGCCGGCGGTCGCGCCTGGCCAGGTGCGCGAACGCCTCGTCGACGTCGAAGCCGCGGCGATGGCGGGGCATGGCGTCGTCCTCAGCCCCGCAGGCGCCGCCAGCCGTGCAGAAGCCAGCCGCCGATCATCAACATGCCGCCGGCCGGCGCCAGCGTGGTCGGCCAGCCCAGCAGCGCACCCGCGGCCAGGCTGCCGGAGAACAGCAGCACGCCGGCCAGCATGGCCGCCAGCGAAACGCGGGCAAGCCCGGCCGGGGCAAGCGGCGCCAGCGCCGCGAGCGCAAGCCCGTGCCCGAAGGCGAACGCCGCGGCCTGCAGCAGCCGGCCCTGGGCCGCGCCCTCTGCGCCATGCGCGGCATACGCCGCCAGCGCCACCGACAGGCCCGCCAGCACGCTGCCCGCGGCCCCCAGGGCGCGTGGCGCCGGTGATGCACTCGATTGGATCGTGTGCTCCTGCATGCGGCGAGCCTGCGTTGCGAATCCCGGAAACGCGAACGCCGCGACGAGCGCGGCGTTCGGTGGGGGGCTGGACCGCGTCGCGGCTCAGCGGCTCTTGAGCGGCCAGTGGACCTCGAACTGGCCGTTCTCGGTGAAGGCACTGGCCACGCCCGAGGTGTAGTTGTCGTAGGAACGACCGGTGACCTCGTAGCCGTTGGTGATCGCCCACGCGCGCAGGGCGTTGCGGACGTTGTCGAGCTCGGCCATGTAGCCGGTGTAGGTCGCCATCGCCACCCGCTGCGCCGGCGCCTTCTCGTGCTGCACCGGGCCCTGCAGGGCGACCGTGCTGATCGCGCTGCCGTCCTTCTTGCGCACGACCTGGGCGACGTCGAAGTTGTAGGTCTCGCGACCCAGCTCGGTGGTGACGATGCGCAGCGGACCGACGGCCTCCAGGCCGTTGGCGTCCATCACCCGGCGCAGCCACTCGCTGTTGGAGTTGATCGAGGCCTGGATCTGGGCGTTGCCACGCTCCACGTTGCCGGCGTTGACGTACAGGACGTCCTGCTCGGGAAGCTCGACGACCTTCGGCGCACCCATCTTGCTGCCGGAGATGGCGTAGTCGACGTTGGGCACCGCGGCCAGCATGTTGGCCAGGCGCGCCAGGCCCATCTTCATGTCGTCGCCGACGTGGCGGCTGACGTAGAGGCCGGCGTAGCGGCCCAGCAGGTTCCAGCCGTAGTCGACGTCGTAGGTCTGGGTGATCTCGACGTTGCGGTTGTTGCGACCGGTCGGCTCGAAGGTGAACGCGGTGCGCTTGTTGGTGCCGCGCTCCGGATTCTCGATCTTGTAGGCGATCTTCTCGCGCGGCACGCTCTCGGTGATTTCCCAGGAACCCTTGCCCAGGCCCTCGGCCTGCGAGACGTAGTCCAGGCGCGCGCCCACGCCCGAATCCGGGCCGGACAGGTTCAGCTGCACGCGCGGGTCACGCAGCACCAGCGGGTTCCAGTCCTTGAAGCGGCGGAAGCTGTTCAGCGTGTCAAACACGATGGTCAGCTTGCGGTTGGTCTCGATCTTCTCGGTCAGGTGACGCGAGTCCGGGAGTACCAGGCCGACCAGCAGGAACAGCGTCGCGACGATCGCGAGGGAAATCAGGATCTCGAGCAAACGAGTCATTCAGGCATCTCCGGGAAAACCGTGCGCGGTTGCGGGCCGCATAGACCCCTCATCGTAGCAAACCCCCTCCCCCAGCGGGAGGGGTCCGGCGTCAAAAAGCGTGGCGCACGCCCCGTTCAGACCAGTTGCAGCTCGAATGCCTTCAGCACCGCGCGGGTCCGGTCGCGCACCCCGAGCTTGCTGAGGATGTTGGACACGTGGTTCTTGATCGTGCCCTCGGCCACGCCCAGCGAATTGGCGATCTCCTTGTTGGAGAAGCCGCTGGCCATCAGCCGCAGGATCTCGGTTTCGCGGTCGGTCAGCGGATCCGGGCGGTCGAGGCTGACGAACTCGTTGCGCATGTGCTCCAGCCCCGACAGCAGCCGCTGGGTCACCGCCGGCTGCACCAGCGATCCCCCGGCGGCCACCGCCTGGATCGCGCTCACCAGCTGCTCCAGCGAGACGTCCTTGAGCAGGTACCCCTTGGCACCGGCCTTGATCCCGGCCAGCACCAGCGCATCGTCGTCGAAGGTGGTCAGGATGATCGTGGGCGGCAGGCTGCCGGCCCGGCCCATCGCCTGCAGCGCCTCCAGGCCCGACATCACCGGCATGCGCATGTCCATCAGCACCACGTCGGGCGCGGCGCCCGGGATCAGCTCCATGGCCTGCTTGCCGTCGGCGGCCTCGGCCACGACCTCGATCCCCTCGGCCAGCGCCAGCAGGGAGCGAATGCCCTGGCGGACCAGGGTCTGGTCGTCGACCAGGAACACGCGGATGGTGGATGGGCTCATGCGGCCACTCCTTCGGGCAGGGCGCTGGCGGCGTTCGGCGCCACCGGCAGGGTCATGGTGAGTTGGAAGCCTTCGCCGCGGCCGGTCGCGATCTCCAGCCGGCCGCCGTGCTGCTGCAGGCGCTCGCGCAGGCCGCGCAGGCCGTTGCCCGGCGCCAGCTGCTCGCAGCCGCGGCCGTCGTCGCGCACGCGCAGGACCACGTTGTCGCCCACCCGGTGCGCGTCCAGCCACAGGCGGCTGGCCCCGGAATGGCGCACCGCGTTGGTGATCGCCTCCTGCGCGCAGCGCAGCAGCACGTGCGCGCGCCCGGGGTCGTCCACCGTCAGCGGCGCCTCGATGTCCATCGCGATGTCCAGCATCGGCACGTTTTCCGCCAGCGGCCGCAGCGCGGCGCCAAGGTCGATCGCGCCGCCCTCGCGCAGCTGGCTGACCGCCTCGCGCACGTCGGTGAGCAGCAGCCGCGCCAGCGTGTGCGCCTGGGTGACGTGCTCCTTGACCCGGCCGTCCGACAGGTGCCCGGCCACTTCCAGGTTCAGGCTCAGCGCGGTGAGGTGGTGACCCAGCAGGTCGTGCAGTTCGCGCGAGATGCGCGTGCGCTCGTTCACGCGGGCGCTGTCGGCCAGCAGTGCGCGGGTGGCGCGCAGTTCTGCGTTCAGCCGGCGCTGTTCCTCGCGCGCCTGGGTCTGCTGCAGCGCCACCAGGCTGGTGATGAACACGAATCCCGAGAACCCGGCGTAGAGCATGGACTGCATCACCGCCTCCAGCGGCGGAAACCCGAGGAAGCGGATGAACACCGGCGCCACCGCCAGCTGGCTGGCCAGCAGCCAGGCCGCGCCCAGCGGCAGCGGCAACAGCCACGGCAGCACGCAGGCGGCCACCATCAGCAGCACGCTGCCTAGCCCCGAACCGTTGAAATAGCTGACCGCCAGCGCCGCCAGCGTCAGCACGACCAGCAACAGGTAATCGAGCGGGGTACGGCTGCGCCTGCCGAGGCTGCGGGTCAGCCAGGCATAGCCCGCGCCGAAGGCGAGGTAGGCCAGCCAGCCGCGCCATGGCATCGGTCGCAGCGCCAGCTCCTCCTCCGCGACCGGGTCCAGCAGCGGGCCCAGCCACGAATACAGCAGCGGCAGCCCCACCATCGCCCAGGTGAACAGGCCGGCATAGCGCAACAGGCGGGTATGGGAAACGCGGGCAAGCATGTGGCCTTATACCGTTTCGCCACCCCCGGCCGCTTGCACCGAAGGTCATGGCCCCGCCTCCCGGCGCATGCGATAATCGCGCCCGGCCCGCGCAATCGGGTCTTCCGCAGCAGACACCCGGAGTTCCAAGGAATGTCGATCGCCATCCGCGACGTGCGCGAGCACGAGCTGGATTCCGTGCTGGCCCTGAACAACGCGGCCGGTCCTGCGATCCTCCCGCTCGACGCGGCGCGCCTGCGCCAGCTGTACGAGACCGCCGAATATTTCCGGGTGGCCGAGCGCGATGGCGCCCTGACCGGGTTCCTGATCGGTTTCGGCTCGCACGCCGACCACGAGAGCAGCAACTTCGCCTGGTTCCGCGCGCACTACCCGCATTTCTTCTACATCGACCGCGTGGTGGTGGCGAGCCGCCGCCGCGGTGGCGGCGTGGGCCGCGCGCTGTACGCCGACGTGCAGAGCTATTCCGAGTTGCGCTACCCGCAACTGGCCTGCGAGGTGTTCCTGCAGCCCGGCACCGACCATGCCCTGCTGTTCCATGGCAGCTTCGGCTTCCGCGAAGTCGGCCAGCACGTCATGGACGGATGTGGCGTGCGCGCCTCGATGCTGATGAAGCCGCTGTGCAGCTATGCCTGGATCCGCGAGACCTACGGCGACGCCCTGCCCGACGAGCCGTGGCTGCAGCATCCGCGCGAGTTGACGCAGCCGCCCAGGGCCTTGGAGAAGCGCGCGTGAGTGCGCAGGTCGATTACGCCCAGGCCGGCGAGTTGAAGTTCGGCCAGGTCGGCATCGCCAACCTGCGAGTGCGCACGCTCGATCCCGCCCAGCTGGCGGCGGAGATGCGCGATCGCGTGCAGCGCGCGCCCAACCTGTTCGCGCGCGCCGCGGTGGTGCTCGACTTCGGCGGCCTGAGCCAGGTGCCGTCGGTGGACGACGCCCGCGCGCTGCTGGAGGGACTGCGCGGCGCCGGCGTGCTGCCGGTCGCGCTCGCCTACGGCACCCGTGACACCGAGGCCCTCTCGCGGGAACTGGGCTTGCCGTTGCTGGCGAAGTTCCGCGCGCAGTACGAGCGCACCGAGGAAGCGCCGGTGGCGGCGACTCCCGCCGCGAGTCCTTCCCGCCCTGCTGCAAGCCAGGATATCGCGGCCGAAGCCGCTCCCGCGAAAGCACCGACGTCTTCGCTGGCCAACGTGCAGCCGGGCCTGATGCAGGCCGCGCCGGTGCGTTCCGGCCAGCAGGTCTACGCCGAGAATCGCGACCTCACCTGCCTGGCCGCGGTCGGCGCCGGCGCCGAGGTGATCGCCGACGGCAGCATCCACATCTACGGCGCGCTGCGCGGGCGCGCGCTGGCGGGCGCCCAGGGCAACGAGGCCGCGCGCATCTTCTGCCGCGAGTTCCACGCCGAGCTGGTCGCGGTAGCGGGTCATTACAAGGTGCTGGAGGACATCCCCAAGGACCTGCGCGGCAAGCCGGTGCAGGTCTGGCTGGAAGGCGGTCAACTCAAACTCGCGGCGCTGGAATGACGCCGCGCCATCGGAATCAACGGAGGAAGCCAACTTGGCTGAAATCATCGTAGTCACATCGGGCAAGGGCGGCGTGGGCAAGACCACGTCGAGCGCCAGCATCGCCACCGGCCTTGCGCGGCGCGGCAAGAAAGTCGCCGTCATCGACTTCGACGTCGGCTTGCGCAACCTCGACCTGATCATGGGCTGCGAGCGCCGGGTGGTGTACGACTTCGTCAACGTGATCCACGGCGAGGCCACGCTCAAGCAGGCGCTGATCAAGGACAAGCGCTTCGACAACCTGTTCGTGCTGGCCGCCTCGCAGACGCGCGACAAGGACGCGCTGACCAAGGAAGGCGTAGAGAAGGTGCTCAAGGACCTGGCCGACGACGGCTTCGACGTGATCCTGTGCGACTCCCCGGCGGGCATCGAGAAGGGTGCGTTCCTGTCGATGTACTTCGCCGACAAGGCGGTGGTGGTGGTCAACCCGGAAGTCTCCAGCGTGCGCGACTCCGACCGCATCCTCGGCCTGCTGTCGTCGAAGACGCGCCGCGCCGAATCGGGCGAGGGCGAGGTCGACGCCTACCTGCTGCTGACCCGCTACAGCCCGCAACGGGTGGAGAACGGCGAGATGCTCAGCGTCAAGGACGTCGAGGAAGTGCTGGGGCTGAAGACGATCGGGGTCATCCCCGAATCCGGCGACGTGCTCAATGCCTCCAACAAGGGCGAGCCGGTGATCATGGACGGCGAATCGCCGGCCGGCCAGGCCTATGACGACGCGGTCGCGCGGCTGCTGGGCGAGAACCGCCCGATGCGCTTCACCACGACCGAGAAGAAGGGCTTCTTCAGCAAGCTGTTCGGGGGTTGACGCATGGCGATCTTCGATTTCCTCAAGCCCAAGAAGAACACTGCCTCGGTCGCCAAGAACCGCCTGCAGATCATCATCGCGCAGGAGCGCAGCTCGGCCGGCGCCCCGGACTACCTGCCGCTGATGCGGCGCGAGATCCTGGAAGTGATCCGCAAGTACGTCAGCGTGGACGTGGACGCGGTCAAGGTCGACGTGGTCAAGGATGGCGAGCACGACGTGCTGGACATCTCGGTCGCGCTGCCCGAGGCGCGCGCCGGCGCCTGACCGCCGCGCAGCGGCGCGATGGACGTGCTGACCCTGGCCGAGGCCGGCTTTGCCGACGCCGAGGCGCTGCTCGCCCGCTTCGGGCTGACGCTGGTGCGGGTGGCCGACGGCGCACCGATCCCGGGCAGCTACTGGGGCGAGCGCGAGGCAGGGATCATCGGCAGCACGGTGTACGCGCGCGCTGACACCCCCCTGCACTCCCTGCTGCACGAGGCCGGCCACCTGATCGTGCTGCCGCCCGAGCGGCGCGCGCAGGTGCATACCGACGCCACCGACTCGGTCGCCGAGGAGGACGCCGTCTGCGTGTTGCAGGCGTTGCTGGCGGACGCGCTGCCCGGCGTGGGCCGTACGCGGATCCTGGCCGACATGGACGCCTGGGGCTACACGTTCCGGCTGGGGTCGGCCGCCGCCTACGTCGAGCACGACGCCGAGCACGCCTGGCGCTGGCTGCAGGCGCGCGGCCTGGTGGACCATGCCCGCCGGCTGCGGTTGACGGACGCCTGAACGGGCTCACTTGCGGTGCTCCGGGGCCGCGTCTAGCCTTGGCGGTCCTGCACCATCCCCTTTAAGGATTGCCCGTGAAGCCACGTATCGCCCTGCTCGCCCTTGCCATCGCCGGCGCCACCGGGCTGGTCGCCTGCAAGCGCGAAGCCGCGCCCGATGCCGCGCCCGCGCCCTCGGCCACGACCGCGCCCGCCGACGAGACCGCCGACCAGTTCGTCGCCCGCGTCAACGAGGAGGTGCGCAAGCTCAGCTCGGAACTGGCGTCCGCGCAGTGGCTGTCGAACACCTACATCAACAGCGACAGCGAGATGATCGCGGCCAAGGCCAACGAGCGCTGGCTGGGCCAGCTCAACGTGTGGATCGAGCAGGCCAAGCGCTTCGAAGGCAAGCCGATGTCGGACGAGACCGCGCGCGCCATCAAGCTGCTCAAGCTGTGGACCGCGATGCCGGCGCCAAGGGACCCGGCCAAGCTGGAGGAGCTGACCCAGATCGCCACCCGCATGGAAGGGATGTACGGCGCGGGCAGCTACTGCACCGGCGAGGGAGATGCCAAGGTCTGCCGGGACATCGGCCAGCTCAGCGAAGTGCTGGCCAAGAGCCGCGACTACGACGCGCAGCTGGAGGCATGGCAGGGCTGGCACACGATCAGCAAGCCGATGCGCAAGGACTACACCCGCTTCGTCGAGCTGGTGAACCAGGGCGCGTCGGAGATGGGCTTCGCCGACGCCGGCGAGATGTGGCGCTCCGGCTACGACATGAGCCCGGTGGAACTGGCGGCCGAGACCGACCGGCTGTGGGACCAGGTCAAGCCGCTGTACGAGCAGCTGCACTGCTACACCCGCAACAAGCTCGAGGCCCAGTATGGCGCCGACAAGGGCCAGGTGGCCGGCGGCATGCTGCCCGCGCACCTGATGGGCAACCTGTGGCAGCAGGACTGGGGCAACCTGTGGGACATCCTGCAGCCCTACCAGGGCGCCGGCAGCCTCGACATCAACAGCGCGCTGCAGAAGATCGCCAGCGACAACGCGGCCAAGGAGCTTGCCAAGCCCGCCAGCGGCACCGGCTCCGCCGCCGAGCGCAGCTTCCTCGCGCAGCGCGCGGCCGCGCGCCAGACCGCGGTGGACATGACCCGCCGCGCCGAGGACTTCTACGTCTCGCTGGGCATGCCGAAGCTGCCGGAGAGCTATTGGGAGAAGACCCAGTTCATCAAGCCGCTGGACCGCGACGTGGTCTGCCACGCCAGCGCCTGGGACATGAACATGGCCGGCGACGTGCGCACCAAGATGTGCATCGTGCCCAGCGAGGAAGAGTTCACCACGATCTACCACGAGCTGGGCCACGTCTATTACTACCTGGCCTACAACAAGCAGAAGCCGATCTTCCAGGGCGGCGCCCATGACGGGTTCCACGAGGCCATCGGCGACGTGATCGTGCTGTCGATGACCCCGAAGTACCTGGCCTCGATCGGCCTGGTCGGCGAGCAGCAGCAGAGCCAGGAAGCGCTGATCAATTCGCAGATGCGGATGGCGCTGGCCAAGGTGGCGTTCCTGCCGTTCGGCCTGATGATCGACCGCTGGCGCTGGGGCGTGTTCGATGGCTCGATCAAGCCGGGCGAATATAACAAGGCCTGGTGGGACCTGAAGGCGAAGTACCAGGGCGTCGCGCCGGTGAGCGCGCGCGGCGAGGACTTCTTCGACCCGGGCGCCAAGTACCACGTGCCGGGCAACACGCCGTACACCCGCTACTTCCTCTCGCACGTGCTGCAATTCCAGTTCTACAAGTCCCTGTGCGAGGCTTCCGGACATACCGGGCCGCTGTACGAGTGCAGCTTCTACGGCAACAAGGAAGCCGGCCAGAGGTTCTGGGCGATGCTCAGCAAGGGCTCGAGCCAGCCTTGGCAGCAGACGATGAAGGAGCTGACCGGAGGCGAGAAGATGGACGCCTCGGCGGTGCTGGAATACTTCGCGCCGCTGCAGGACTGGCTGAAGCAGCAGAACGCTGGCGCCTCGTGTGGCTGGGGCACTGCCACCGCGGCTGCAGCCGCCACGCCCGCGGCACCACCGGCACAGGGCTGACCCTCGCGACACCACGAAGGCCGGCGCAAGCCGGCCTTCCTCGTTGCGGCATCAGAGGTCGGTGTGCTCCAGCGCCGCGGGCGTTTTCGGCACCCGCAAGGCGCGCCGCCCGGCGTGGGTCTCCCACCACCAGAACAGCCACCCGCCCAGGGTGAACAGCGCTGCGCCAAGCGCAAGGTGGACGTGGTGGCGGGCGAGCCAGGGCGACAGCAGGCCGGCCACCACCGCATTCACCAGCAACCCGAAGAACGCCTGCATCGACGACGCCCCGCCACGCTGGTGCGGGTTCATGTCCAGGATCGCCAGGGTGATGATCGGGAACACCAGCGCGATGCCGAACGCGTTGAAACTCATCGGCAGGACCGCCCACGGCACCGTTGGCGTTTCAACCCCGAGGTTGTAGGCGATGTTGGCGAGCGTCGCGAGACCACAGCAGGCGAAGCCGATATTGGCCAGGCGCACGCCATCGATGCGTCCGGCGCTGCGCCCGGACACGAATGCACCGAGCATCATCCCCGCGATCATCGGCATGAAGAACCAGCCGAAACCGCGCTCGCCAAGGCCCAGCATGTCCAGGACGAAGGCGGGCGCGGAGGCGATGTAGAGGAACAGCGCCGCGAAATTGAGGCCGCCCGCCGCGGACAGCCGCAGGAACCGGGCGCTGCGCAGGATGTGCAGGTAGCCCCGCGCCAGCGGCCTCGACCGCAGCGGCAAGCGGGCGTGGGGCGGATGGGTTTCCGGCAGCCCCCGCCAGACCAGCGCCACCAGCAGCACCGAGAACGCCGCAAGGAACCAGAAGATCCCGGGCCAGCGGTCCCAGCCCAGCAGCCAGCCGCCAATCACCGGCGCAACCGCCGGGGCGATGCCGAAGATCATCGAGACATGGCTCATCAGCCGCTGCGCGGCGCTGCCGTGCAGGACGTCGCGGATGACCGCGCGACCGACAATCATGCCGACCCCGGCGCTTAATCCCTGCAGCGCGCGGAAGGCGAGCAGCATCGGCAACGAGGTGGACAGTGCGCAGCCCACCGACGCCAATCCGAACACCGCGGTGCCGGCCAGCATC
Source organism: Pseudomonadota bacterium (assembly GCA_023388715.1). Taxonomy (GTDB): domain Bacteria; phylum Pseudomonadota; class Gammaproteobacteria; order Xanthomonadales; family Xanthomonadaceae; genus Thermomonas. The sequence goes on along the minus strand of JAEWFT010000049.1, from coordinate 48,857 downwards.
ACCCGCCTGCGCCCCAGCGCATCGGAGAGCGGGCCATGCACGAGGCTCATCGCGGCGTATGCCAGCAGGTAGATGCTGATCGTCTGCTGCATCGCCACGTCACTGGCGCCGAGGTCCGCGGCGATCTGCGGGAACGCCGGGAAGATAGTGTCGATCGCGAACGGGCCGATCATCGCCAGCGCGCCCAGGGTCAGGGCAAGGCGTCGCGGCGGGGAACTGCTGGCATCCGGCATCGCGACATCCTACGCGCCGGGCGTGGATGCCCGGTGGCGGTGCATCGCCTATACTGGGACGGCATGGTGGGAGAAGCGCGCGGCCCGGTGGGCAGGCGCGCTGCCGAAGGCGCAACCGCCCGGAATCGCTCAGGCCGAAGACCGCCATGTGACCACACTCTGGAGAGACCGGACCGCGCCTGACGGGCGGCCGGCGCCGAAGGGGCAACACCGCGCCGCGTCCCTCCCCTGGCACGCGCGGTCGAAACTCTCAGGCAAAAGGACAGAGCGGGCATCCCCTTCCTGCGCCAAGCGCGCCCACGGATGCCGCCATGACCCACTCCCTGCGCTCGCTCGAGCACCACGACGCCTTCATCGAACGTCACATCGGCCCCAACGACGCCGAGATCGCGGCGATGCTGAAGTTCATCGGCCATGATTCCCTGGACGCGATGACCGAGGCGATCGTGCCCGGCAAGATCCGCAACGGCATCGGCCTGGACCTGCCGGACGCGATGGACGAAGTGGATGCGCTTGCCAAGATTCGCGGCATTGCCGGGAAGAACAAGGTGCTGCGCAGCTTCATCGGCCAGGGCTATTACGGCACCCACATGCCGAACGTGATCCTGCGCAACATCCTCGAGAACCCGGCCTGGTACACCGCCTACACGCCGTACCAGGCGGAGATCTCGCAGGGGCGGATGGAAGCGTTGATCAACTTCCAGACCATGTGCACCGACCTGACCGGGATGGAGATCGCCAGCGCCTCGCTGCTGGACGAAGGCACCGCGGCGGCCGAGGCGATGACGCTGGCCAAGCGTTCGGCGAAGAACAAGTCCGATACCTTCCTGGTGTCGGGCGACACCCATCCGCAGACCATCGAGGTGCTGCGCACCCGCGCCGAGCCGCTGGGGCTTGCCATCGAGCTGGCCAACAGCGAGGAGGAATGGAACGCCGCGCTGGAGAAGGGCGACTTCTTCGGCGTGCTGGCCTCCTACCCCGCCTCCAGCGGCTGGCTGGCCGACTGGACCCGCGATGCCGAGGCGATCCACGCCAAGGGCGCGCTGGTGGTGTTCGCCACCGACCTGCTGGCACTGACCCTGCTGAAGCCGCCGGGCGAGATGGGCGCCGACATCGTGGTCGGCAACACCCAGCGCTTCGGCGTACCGTTCGGCTTCGGCGGCCCGCACGCCGCCTTCATGGCCTGCCGCGACGCCTACAAGCGCAACATGCCGGGCCGCCTCATCGGCGTGTCGGTCGACACCGAGGGCAACCAGGCCTACCGCCTGACCCTGCAGACCCGCGAGCAGCACATCCGCCGCGAAAAGGCGACCTCCAACATCTGCACCGCGCAGGTGCTGCTGGCGGTGCTGGCCTCGATGTACGCGGTCTACCACGGCCCCGAGGGGCTGAAGCGCATCGCGCGCCGGGTCCACCGGATGACCGCGATCCTGCGCGCGGGGCTGGGCCAGCTCGGCTTCAACGACAGCCACCATGCCAGCGCCTTCGACACCATCAGCCTGAAGGTCGGCGCGGCACAGGCGGATGAGCTGATGGCGCGCGCGGTCGCGATGGGCGCCAACCTGCGCAGGGCGTGGGACGACTACGTCTGCATTTCGCTCGACGAAACCACCACCCGCGCCGACATCGAGCTGCTGTGGCGGATCTTCGGCGGCGACGAGGTCAGCCTGCCCTCGATCGACGCGCTGGATGCCTCGGTGGACGACCTGATCCCGCCGGCGCTGCGCCGCCAGTCGGCGTTCCTGACCCATCCGGTGTTCAACACCCACCACAGCGAGCACGAACTGCTGCGCTACATGCGCTCGCTGGCGGACAAGGACCTGGCGATGGATCGCACCATGATCCCGCTGGGCTCGTGCACCATGAAGCTCAACGCGACCGCCGTGATGATCCCGGTCACCTGGCCGGAATTCGCGAACATCCATCCGTTCGCGCCGGCCGACCAGGCGCAGGGCTATGCGGAACTCATCGACGGGCTGGAGCGGATGCTGGTCGAGATCACCGGCTACGACGCGGTCAGCCTGCAGCCCAACTCCGGCGCGCAGGGCGAATACGCCGGCCTGCTGGCGATCCGCGCCTGGCACGCCAGCCGCGGCGAGCCGCAGCGCGACATCTGCCTGATCCCGGAATCGGCGCACGGCACCAATCCCGCCTCGGCGCAGCTGTGCGGCATGCGCGTGGTGGTCGTGCAGTGCGACAAGAACGGCAACGTCGACGTCGAAGACCTGCGCGCCAAGGCCGAAAAGCACAAGGACCAGCTGGCCGCGATCATGATCACCTACCCCTCCACGCATGGCGTGTTCGAGGAGGCGGTGGTCGAGATCTGCGAGATCGTGCATGCCAACGGCGGCCAGGTGTACACCGACGGCGCCAACATGAACGCCCTGGTCGGGGTGGCCAAGCCCGGCAAGTGGGGCAGCGACGTCTCCCACCTCAACCTGCACAAGACCTTCTGCATCCCGCATGGCGGCGGCGGCCCGGGGGTCGGCCCGTGCGCGGTGAAGTCGCACCTGGCGCCGTTCCTTCCCAAGGCGGCGGTGGCGGAGAACTTCGAGACCGAAGGCGTCGGCAAGGGCGCGATGGTCAGCGCGGCGACCTACGGCAGCGCCTCCATCCTGCCCATCAGCTGGATGTACATCACCCTGATGGGCGCGGCCGGCTTGCGCCGCGCCACCCAGGTGGCGCTGCTCAACGCCAACTACATCGCCCGCCGGCTTGCGCCGCACTACCCCACCCTCTACACCGGCCGCAACCAGATGGTCGCGCACGAGTGCATCCTCGACCTGCGCCCGATCAAGGACGCCACCGGCATCAGCGCCGAGGACGTGGCCAAGCGCCTGATCGATTTCGGCTTCCACGCACCGACCCTGAGTTTCCCGGTCGCGGGCACGCTGATGGTGGAGCCAACCGAGAGCGAATCGCAGCACGAACTAGACCGCTTCATCGACGCCATGATCCAGATCCGCGAGGAAATCCGGATGGTCGAGGACGGGCGCCTCGACCGCGAGGACAACCCGCTCAAGCACGCGCCGCATACCGCGATGCAGGCGGCCGCCGAGCAGTGGACGCATGCGTACAGCCGCGAGCTGGCGGTGTTCCCGCTGGCCACGCTGAAGCGCCAGAAGTACTGGCCGCCGGTGGCGCGGGTGGACAATGTTTACGGCGACAAGAACGTGTTCTGCAGCTGCATCCCGCTCAGCGAGATCGCCGAGGAAGGCGAGCCCGAGGCCTTCAGCGAGCCGATGGCCGTCTGATCGGCGCAAGCATCCTGTTCTGGAAGGCCCCGCATCGCGGGGCCTTCGTTTTTCCGGCTGGCGGAAGGCATCCCCAAAACCATTGCCAAACGGTTACATTGCGGCGAACGCGCAGCGCCCGGGAGGGAAGGTCCCGCGCCGCGACCCACCTGCTTCGGGGAGACCATGATGTCCACACGCGCACTGCCCACCACCAGCCGCCTCTGCATCGCCCTGCTTGCCGCGATGGCCATGCCCGCGCTTGCCCAGCAGGCGGGCGGCGGCCAGGAAGCCCCCACGCAATCGGTCCGCACCCTGGACCAGGTCCGCGTCACCGGCTCGCGCATCAAGCGCACCGACGTCGAGGCCGCGCTGCCCGTGACCATCATCCAGAAGGCCGAACTCGACGCCCAGGGCATCACCTCGGCCGAGCAGCTGCTGCAGCAGCTGAACGTCGCCAGCAGCGGGCCCGACAGCCTTGCCGCCAACAGCGGCGTGGCGCCCCCGGGCACGCGCGGCAACAACGGCGTGTCCGGGGCCAACCTGCGCGGCCAGGGTGCCGATGCCACGCTGGTCTTGCTCAATGGGCGGCGGGTGGCGGCGCACGGCCTTGCCGGGCAGGTGGTGGACCTCAACTCGATCCCGTTCGCCGCGATCGAGCGGGTGGAAGTGCTGCGCGACGGCGCCTCGGCGGTGTATGGCACCGACGCGATCGGTGGCGTCATCAACTTCATCACCCGCGACAACCACCAGGGCGTGTCGGTCACCGCCGGCGCGGACGTCACCCAGGAGGGCGGTGGCAACATCTACCGCGCCAGCGTGCTGGGCGGCTGGGGCGACCTGGAAAGCGACGGCTGGAACGTCTGGGCCGCGGTCAACGCCAAGCGCAACGAGATCCTGCGCGGCAACCAGCGCGACTTCGCCAACAGCTTCCAGCCGGCGCGGGGCCTGTCTCCCGACACCCGCGGCACGCCCTTCGCCAATGTGGTCAGCGGCACGGGCAGCCTGATCGGCACCGGGCTGCGCGATCCGGCCAGCACGCTCACCAAGACCACCATCAACACCCTGGAACTGCCCGGCGGTGCCGGTTGCGAGGCGGGCGGCGACATGATGGGCCCGTACGACGACAAGGTCTGGGCCAGCCCCGGTGCGAGTTTCGGTTGCGCCTGGGACTACGGCCGCGCACGCACGATCCAGCAGCCGGTGGACAGCGTGCAGGCGATCGGCCGCGCCACCTTCAAGTTCAACGACAACCACCAGTTCTTCGCCGAATTCATGGCGTCGCAGGTCAGTTCCACCCGCCAGTTCGAGGCGCAGCAGATCAGCTCCAGCGTCAACGCCAGCGCCACCCAGCTGGATGCGTATGAACTCAACGCGACCACCAAGGCGACCTACGACGCGATCTACAACCAGATCCGCAACTATTTCGGCGACCAGGCCAACCTGGTCTATGGCCGGCCGATCACCTACCGCTGGCGCTGCTATGCCTGCGGCCCGCGCCAGCTGGAAACCTCAACCGACGCCTACCGCCTGCTGTTCGGCATGACCGGCGTGCTTGGCAGCTGGGATTACGACGTGGGCCTCTCGCGCGCGGAGAGCAGGGCCGAGACGTTGCTCGCCGGCGGTTACTACTTCACGCCGCAGCTCAAGGCCGCGCTCAAGAGCGGCGTGCTCAACCCGTTCCTGATGCCCGGCAGCGACCAGTCGCCTGCCGCCTACGCCGCGCTGGCCGCAGCCGACGCCAGCGGGCTGCTGCTGTACAAGGGCGTCTCCACCACCACCACCCTCGACGCCAGCTTCAGCGGCAGCCTCGGCTTCCGTCTGTGGGGTCGGGACGAGGTGGCGGCGGCCACCGGCTTCGACCTGCGCCGCGAGGAGTACGAGTTCAACGGCCCCGCCGACTGGTCGCGCGGCAATGCCTACGTGTTCGGCGCGCCCGGCGATGCGTCCAACTACATGTCGCCCAAGAAGCGCAACGTCAAGGCGGCGTTCGCCGAGCTCAACCTGCCGGTGGTGGACAGCCTGGAAGTCAACCTCGCGGTGCGCCATGACCGCTACGACGGCTTCGGCGGCACCACCAACCCCAAGTACTCGTTCAAGTGGCAGCCGATGGACTGGCTGGTGTTCCGCGGCGCCTACAGCACCGGGTTCAAGGTGCCGGATTTCGCCAAGCTGTTCCGCGGCATCACCGAGACCCAGTACACCGGCCTCGACCTCGCCGACCCATCCATCTGCCCGAACGGCCGCTACAACCCCGACGTCGCCAACTGCAACGTGCAGATCCGCCCCAACATCGTGACCGGCGGCAATCCCAACCTGGAACCGGAGGAAGCCAAGCAGCGCAGCATCGGCTTCGTCATCGCGCCCAACCCGAACTTCAACGTCAGCGTCGACTGGTGGGAGATCGAGCGGATCAACACGATCCGCAGCGGCTTCAACCTCAGCACCATGACCGCGAATTACCCGCTGTACGCGGCCAACTTCATCCGCGACAGCAGCGGCACGATCGTGCAGATCGACCAGCGCTTCATCAATACCGGCGGCACCCTCACCAGCGGCATCGAACTCGACGCCAACCTGCGCGGCGAGCTGGCCGGCGGCGACTGGAACGTGCACCTCAACGGCAATTACCTCGACACCTTCAAGACCAAGACCTTCGACAACCTGCCCTACAGCGGCAACCTGGTCGGCGAGTACGAGCGCTACTTCAACCTGCCGATCAAGTGGAAGCACACCCTGGGCCTTGGCTGGTCGAAGGGCGACTGGTCGCACGTGCTGACCCAGGTGTACCGCGGCGGCTACAAGGACTGGCAGCCGCCGGGCATCGTCAACGGCTACGTCCCGCCGGACTACCAGCGTGACGTGGACAGCTACACGCTCTACCACTACAGCGTGAGCTGGACCGGGATCGACAGGCTGAAGCTCACCTTCGGGATCCGCAACCTGCTCGACACCGATCCCCCGTTCACCCTGCGCTATCTCGACGATGGCGACGGCGCCGGCTGGGAGGCCCGCGTGGCCGACCCGCGTGGCCGTTCGTTCAACCTGCTGGCCGAATACCGCTTCTGAGCGGTCATCGCCACCCCAACGACGGAAAGGCCCGCAATGCGGGCCTTTTCTCTATCGGCCGGCGCCGCCCATGAGGGCGCCCCGACCACGCGGCCCACGCGTCTCGCGCTACAGCAGGTGCAGCATCACCGCGGTGTAGTGGCAGACGCTGCCGGCGATCACGAAGGCATGCCAGATCGCGTGCGCGTACCGAAGTTGCGGGCGCAGGTAGAACACCGTTCCCAGGGTATAGGCGATGCCGCCGGCCAGCAGCCAAACCAGCGTGGCGCCGTCCAGCGCCTGCAGCATGGGGCGCGCGGCGACCCCGACCAGCCAGCCCATCGCGATGTAGATGAGCGTGGACAGGCGCTTGAAGCGCCCGGTGTAGAACAGCTTGAACACCACGCCGAACAACGCCAGCGCCCAGATCGTGGCGAACAGCCACCATCCGATGGAACCGCGCAGGCCGACCAGGGTGAACGGGGTATAGGTGCCTGCGATCAGCAGGTAGATCGCGCAATGGTCGAACACCTTGAGGCGACCCTTGGCCACCGGATGCTGGATCGCGTGGTACAGGGTGGACGCGGTGTAGAGCAGCAACAAGGCCACCCCGAACACGATCGCGCCGGCCAGCTGCCAGCCATCGCCGCGCGTGGCCGCCAGGGTGACGAGCACCGCGCCGCCTGCCAGCGCGGCGGCCGCGCCGACGCCGTGGGTCAGCGCGTTGGCCAGTTCCTCGCGTGGGTGCGGCACGAAGCGGACCACGGGTTCGACGCGCGACATGACGCGAGCATACCAGAGCGTATGGTGGGCGCCCGCATCAGAGTCGCACCCGGAACACCACGCTCATGCGCGGCCCCACCGGGCGCGTGGTCTTGGGGATGCCGTGGTCATGGGTGGTCTGGCTGGCGTGGCTCATCGCCAGCAGGCTGCCCGGCGACAGTTCCAGGGTGTGGCGCTGGCGGCCGCCGGTGCGGGCCCGGATGTTCATGCGGCGCGTCGCGCCCAGCGAAACGATGGCGATGGGATGGCCGCGCGCCAGCGTGTGCAGCTTGTCGCCATGCATGGCCACGCTGTCGGCGCCGTCGCGGTAGAGGTTGAGGCCGGCCGCGGTGTACGGGGCGGGGACCTTCGCCTGCACGGCAGCGAGTATCTCCGGCAGCAGCGCCGGGCACGCCGGATCGTCCAGCCGCCGGTGGAACAGCAGGCGCGGCACGTCGACCTCGCGGTCGTACATCTGCCGGCGCATGGCGCTCCACTGCAGCGCCATCAGTTCGGCGAACCAGCGCTCGGCAAGCTCGGGCGCGACGATCGCCGGCCAGTAGCGCACGCCGCCTTCTGCATCGTCGATCAGCTGCACGCAGTCGTCGGACGGCGCGGCGAACAGGTCGAAGGCGTTCAATGGAAATCCCTCGACTCCGCGCGCAGCCCGCCCAGCAGCGGACTGAGGTCCTCCAGATGGCCGGCGATCAGGTGGCTGACGCCATCCACGTGTTCCCAGCGCCCGCGCACCGCCAGCAGGCGCGATTCCAGCAGCGGCTTGCGCTGGCGCGAGGCGAGGTCGGGCCAGACCAGCACGTTGACCATGCCGTCCTCGTCCTCGAGGGTGAGGAAGATCGTTCCCCTGGCGGTGGCCGGGCGCTGGCGCTGGGTGACGAGGCCGGCAGCCTGCACGAAGGCGCCATGATGGCGATGGCGCAACTCACCGGAACTGCGGATGCGGCGCTTGCGCAGCGCCTCGCGCAGCAGCGCGCACGGATGCGGGCCAAGGGTGAGGCCGGTGCGGCGGTAGTCGGCCAGCACTTCCTCGGCGACCGCCGGGGCCGGCAGCGCCGCCCGCGTTTCCGGCGTGGACTGCTGCAGCAGCGGCGTGTCCGCCTCGAACCCGTCGATCGCCCAGCGCGCCTCGTTGCGGTGGCGCGAGAGGCTGCGCAACGCGCCGGCATCCGCCAGCGCCGCGCGCGCCCTGGCATCCAGCCGCGCGCGCCGGCACAGGTCGTCGATGCCAGTGAACGGTGCCGCCAGGCGCGCCTGCACGATGCGTCCGGCCACCTCTTCGCCCAGCCCCAGGATCGCGCGCAGGCCGATGCGGATGTCCGGTTGCCGCGCATCCCCGGCCTGCCCCACCAGGATGTAGTCGTATTCACTGTGCTGCACGTCCACCGGCAGGAATCCGATCGCCGCGCGCTCGCCATTGGCGCGCCGGGCGTCCTGCACGATCTGCGCCGGCGAGTAGAACCCCATCGGCTGCGAATTCAGCAGCGCGCAATAGAACGCCGCCGGCTCGTGCCGCTTCAGCCAGCAGCTGGCATACACCAGCTTGGCGAAGCTGGCCGAATGGCTCTGCGGGAACCCGTAGGAGCCAAAGCCCTTGATCTGCTCGAAGATCTGCGCGATGAAGCCCTCGTCGTAGCCCTTCGCGCGCATGCATTCGGCGATGCGCAGGCGATGCTGCTCCATGTCGCCACCCTGCCGCCACGCCGCCATCGAGCGGCGCAGGCCATCGGCTTCGGCCGGGGTGTAGCCGGCATGGATCACCAGCTCCATCACCTGCTCCTGGAACAGCGGCACGCCCAGGGTGCGCCCCAGGATCTGCTCGATGCCCGCGGAGGGGAACGCCACCGGCTCCTGGCCCATGCGCCGGCGCAGGTAGGGATGCACCATGCCGCCCTGGATCGGGCCGGGGCGCACGATCGCCACCTCGATCACCAGGTCGTAGAAGGTGCGCGGCTGCAGCCGCGGCAGCATCGCCATCTGCGCGCGCGATTCGATCTGGAACACGCCCACGGTGTCGGCGCGGCAGATCATGTCGTAGGTGGGGCGGTCCTCGCCGGGAATGGTGGCCACCGTGAGCGCGCGCCCGCGATGCCGCCCCACCAGTTCCAGCGCCTTGCGGATGCAGGTCAGCATGCCCAGGGCGAGGCAGTCGACCTTGAGCAGGCCCAGCGATTCGAGGTCGTCCTTTTCCCACTGGATGATCGTGCGGCCAGCCATCGCCGCGTTTTCCACCGGCACCAGGTGGTGCAGCGGCGCATCCGAGATCACGAAGCCACCGACGTGCTGCGACAGGTGCCGCGGCTTGCCTTCCAGCATCGCCGCCAGCGCCAGCACCCGTTGCAGCAGCGGGTTGCCCGCCTCGAAGCCGGATTCGCCGAGCCGCTGTTCCAGTGGCGTGCCACGGTTGCCCCAGCCCATGCAGGCGGCGAGCCGCTGCATCTCGTCGGCGCCCATGCCGAACGCCCTGGCGACGTCGCGCACCGCGCTCTTGCCGCGGTAGCGGATCACGGTGGCCGCCAGCCCGGCGCGCTCGCGGCCGTACTTGCGGTAGATGTACTGCATGACTTCCTCGCGCCGCTCGTGCTCGAAGTCGACGTCGATGTCGGGCGGTTCGCCGCGATCCTTGGACAGGAAGCGCGCCATCAGCAGGCGGGTCTCGTCGGGATTGACCGCGGTGATGCCCAGCGCATAGCAGACCGCCGAATTGGCCGACGACCCGCGGCCCTGGCAGAGGATCCCGCGCGCGTCCGCGAACCGGACGATGTCGTGCACGGTCAGGAAGAAGGCCTCGTAGCCGAGGTCGGCGATCAACGCCAGTTCCTCGTCGATGGTGCGCGCGATCTTCGACGGCACGCCATCGGGCCAGCGCCAGCGCATGCCGGCCTCGACCAGCGCGCGCAGGTGCGACGCCGGCGTCTGGCCTTCGGGCACCAGCTCGCGCGGATAGTGGTACTTCACCTCGCGCATCGAGAAGGTGCAGCGTCGCGCCAGCGCCGCGGCCTCCTCCAGCAGCGCATGCGGATGGATGTTGCCCAGCGCGCGGCGGCTGCGCAGGTGGCGTTCGCCATTGCGGAACAGGTGCGCGCCGCATTCGGAAAGCGGCAGCCCCACGCGGATGGCGGTGGCGGTGTCCTGCAGCACGCGCTGGCGGCGGCTGGCCATGTGCACGTCGCCGCTGGCCAGCGCGCGCATCCCCAGTTGCTGGGCCAGCGCGAGCAGCAGCGCCAGCCGCGCGGCATCGTCGTCCTGGCGATGCAGCTCCACCGCCAGCCACGCGCGTTCGCCAAACACCCTTCGCAGCCACTCGCCCTCGCCCGCCTCCGGCATCCGCGCCGGGCACCATAGGGCGAACAGCCCGTGCAGGCCCTCGGCGGCGGCCAGCACCTCGATGTCGGCGCGCCGCAGCCGGTAGCTGCCCTTTTTGGCATCGCCGCGGCGCGCGGTGGTGATCAGCTGGCACAGGCGCTGGTAGCCGTCGGCGTCCTGCACCAGCAGCACCAGCTTCAGGCCGCAGGCCAGGGTGAACTCACTGCCGACCACCAGCCTGACCCCGGTCGCCTCCGATGCCTCCATCGCCCGCACGATGCCGGCCAGCGAACATTCGTCGGTGATCGCCAGCGCCTCGTAGCCGCAGTCACGGGCGCGCGCGAACAGCTCCTCGGCGCTGCCGACGCCGCGCAGGAAACTGAACTCGCTGAGGCAATGCAGTTCGGCATAGGCCGGCAGTTCGCCGGCGGGATCGTCGTTGGCGGCATCGGCCGGCAGCGCGTGGGCGATGCGCAACGCGCGCGGCATCCGCGCGCCGGGCGTCTCGCGGTCCACGCCATCAATCGCATCGTCCCAGCTCACGCGAAGAATCCCTGCAGCATCCAGCCATCCTGCTCGCCGGGGGGCGCGAAGGCCCAGGCGCGCTGGCCGGTGGACAGCTGCAGCACGTAGTAGTCGCGACGCGCGTCGGCGCCGTCCCACCAGCCGCTTTCCAGGCGCTCGGGACCGGCAAGGATGCGCGTGCCGTGATCGCGCAACGGGACGGGTTTCGGCAACAGCCAGGCCGGGCGCGCGGGCAACACCACCGCCGTGCCATCGCCCGCCGGTTCGCCCTCCGCCGCCCGCCGGAATGCGCGCTCGGGGCGCGGGTCCGGCATGCAGCGCAGCTGGTAGACCGCGGCCTCGCCCAGCCGCGCCCGCAGACGCTCGCGCAGCTGCGACCAGTCCTGCGCCTGCTGCGGCCGGGCATCGAACAGGTCGCGGCTTGCGGGCACGAACGGCGGCAGCGCATCGGCCACCAGCCGCAAGGCAACCACCGCCCGCGCGACCTGCACACGCTCCAGCCGGTTGCGCGCCAGCTCGAGCAGCAGGGCCGGGGCGCGTTCGGCGGCCAGCAGCCCCACCTCCACCCGCGTGGCCTGCGGCGCCTTTTCGCCGATGAAGCCGTCGCGCTCGTGCTCCAGCCGCAGCTCGAAGCGCTGCACGCCCTCGTCGCGGATCGACAGGAAGGTGGCCAGGTCGGCCAGCAGCCGCTTCAGCGGGAACAGCAGCGCCTGCGCGTTGTCGGTCTCGTAGCCCAGCTCGATGCGCGCGTCGAACTGGTCCGGCGGCTGGTACAGCGCGAGCGGATCGTCGCGCTGGCCATGCAACGCATCCAGGTGATCCAGCAGCGCCTGACCGAAGCGGCGGCGCAGGCCATCGCGCGGCAACTCGCGGAGCTGCGCCAGCTGCTTGATGCCCATCTGCGCCAGCCGCGGCGCGGCATCGCCCGGCAGCAGCGCCGCCGGCAAGGGAACCTGGCCGAGCACGTCGCGCAGCGCTGCCACCGATTCGATCGCCAATCCGTCGCGCACGCCTGCCAGCACCCGCGCGGCGCGCGGTGTTGGCGCCAGCGCGATGCGGTGCGCGAAACCCAGCGACACCAGTTCGCCGCGCAAGCGCGCTTCGAAACGCGGCCACGGCCCGAACAGGCGGAAGCTGGCGCGCGCCTCCAGCACCAGCGCGTGCTCCCACTGCATGGTGACGAGCGAGCTGTGGCGATAGGCCCAGGCGGCAAGGAAGCGATGCCAGTGCGGCACGTCCGCCGCACCGATGTCCATCGTCTCGAGGCCCTGGCACAGCAGTTGCGCGGTGGCGGCTTTCATCCCGGCGCGCACACCGGCCGCGGCGGCCGCCGGATTGGCCGCGGCCACCCGCCGCAGCATCGCCGGGCCTTCCAGCAACGCCAGCGGCCGCGAGGGATCGGCACGCCGGCGCTGCACGGCGTCCATCGCCAGGTCGGTGAACAGGATGCAGGCGTACAGCATCGCGACGGCTCAATGCGCCAGCGCGAAGGTCCGCGCCGGTGCCGCCGCGCCGCGGCACTTGCGCACCGCCCATTCGCCGCGCGTGCACTGCAGCCGCAACGCGGCCGGCGAGGGGTTGGCCGCGTGCTTCGCATCGCGCAGCACGATGCCGATGGCGCGGCCGGCCTGCGCCGCCACCTGCAGCCGCCGCAGCGATTGCACGTCGCCACCCTGCGGCCAGCCCAGCACCACTTCGCAACTCCCGCTGCGCAGGCACTGTTCCATCGCCCACGGCGCATCGCGCGGGGCGGCCTCCAGCACCGTCATCGCCTCCAGCGCCATGCCGCGCTGCCGCCAGGCCGGCGGATACGGGATGTACGGCGGCGCCACCAGCACCACGCGGCCACCACCCGCGGCCACCCGCGCCAGCATCGGCAACAGCAGCGCCAGCTCGCCGACGCCGTCGTGCGCCACCAGCAGTTCGCTCAGCGCCCCGCGCGGCCAGCCCCCGCACGGCAGCAGCGCGTCCAGCGCGGCATGGCCGGTCGCTTCCGCGTCCACCGGCGCCTGCACATGGCGGCCCGCCTGCCACAGCGTGCGCGCGTCCAGCAGCGGCTTCAGCGCGACCGCGCTCATGCGTCGCGCACCAGTCCGCAGTACACGCCTTCGATCGCGAAGTCGCTGCCGGGCGGCACCTCGATCGGCGCGTGCGCCGGGTTGCGCGGCAGCAGGCGCAGCACGCCATCGCGATACTGCAGGCGCTTGATGGTGAGCTCCTCGTCCAGCCGCGCCACCACCACCTGGCCGTCGCGCGCCTCGCTGCCGCGCTTCACCGCGACCAGGTCGCCGTCGAGGATGCCCTCGTCGATCATCGAATCGCCCTGCACCCGCAACAGGTAGTCCGGGCGCAGCGAGAACAGCGCCGGATCCAGCCGCAGCTCGCGGTGCAGGCCGGGATCGGCGCCGATCGGCACGCCGGCCGCGACCCGCCCCAGCACCGGTAGCCGCAGCGCCTCGTCGCGTCGCGGCTTTCGTGCCAGCGGCAGGCGGATGCCGCGCGCCTGCCCCGGCAGGACTTGGAGGTGGCCGGCCTGCTGCAGGCGCCGGACATGCTTGTGCGCGGCGCAGGCCTGGGCAAAGCCGAAGGCGTCGGCGATCTGCTGCAGCGTGGGCGGCACGCCGTGCTCGCGCTGGTAGCGGGTGATGAAGTCCAGCACGGCCTGCTGGCGGGGGGTGAGGGCGTCGGGCATGGTAAAAATCTATTTACCTTCGCCGGCGAAGGCAAGCGGCGTCTGTCGATCGGATCAGACCGCGTTGCCGTCTCAGGGATTGGGACGCTGGCGAATCAGGGACTTGCCCCCGATCGTTCAAGCCAATGCTTGCCGACCGCCGCTGGTTCAGCGACGCCAGGCCAGCAGGGCGTTGTTGGCCGGCATCGCCGCATCGGTTTCCAGCTGCAGGCCGGCGCCGCGCGCCAGCGCATCCACTGCCTCGAAATCGCGGATGCCCGAGCGCGGATCGCGCGCCTTCAGCCAGCCGTCGAACGCGCGATTGCTGTCGCTGGTGTAGGCGCCGCCGCGATTGAACGGACCGTAGACCGCCACCACCGCGCGCCCTTCTTCAAGCACGCCGGCGAGCCCGGCAAACAACGCCTCCACCTCCGGCCATCCCATGATGTGCAGGGTGTTGGCCGAGAACACCGCGTCGAAGCGGCGTGCGGGGGCAGGATGCAGGCCCCGGCCCGCGAGCGACTGCAGCTCGATGGGCGGTGGCGTGTTCGCCAGCCCGGCCTCGTCCAGCCAGGCTCGGATGCCGTCGAGGTTCTCGACGGCATCGCTGGCCTGCCACTGCAGCCATGGCATCGCCGCGGCGAAATGCACCGCGTGCTGGCCGGTGCCGCTGCCGATCTCCAGCACGTGGCGCGCGTCGGCGAACGTGTCGCGCAGCACCGCGAGGATCGGCTCGCGGTTGCGCTCGCAGGCCGCCGAGAACGGCCGCTGCATGCTCAGGCGAAGGGGTCGTGGAGGACGATGTTGGCGTCGCGATCCGGGCCGGTGGAGACGATCGCCAGCGGGCAGCCCGCCAGCTCCTCCAGCGAACGCAGGTAGGCGCGCGCGGCAGGCGGCAGCTTGTCCCATTCGGTGATGCCGGCGGTCGACTCCTGCCAGCCCGGGAACTCCAGGTAGACCGGCGTGATCTCGTCCCAGCCCTTGGCATCCAGCGGCGCGTACTCGGTGCGCTTGCCGCGGTACTCGTAGGCGATGCACATCTTCAGCGTGTCCATGCCGTCGAGGATGTCCAGCTTGGTGATGCACAGGCCGGAAATGCCGTTGATCGCCACCGCGCGCTTGAGCGCGACGATGTCCATCCAGCCGCAGCGGCGCGGGCGGCCGGTGGTGGCGCCGTATTCCTGGCCGCGGTCGCGCAGCCCCTGCCCGATCGCATCGTTGAGTTCGGTCGGGAACGGCCCGCCGCCGACGCGGGTGGCGTAGGCCTTGGCGATGCCGAGCACGTAGTCGATCGCGTCGGCGCCGACGCCGGTGCCCGCATAGGCGCCGCCCACCGTGGTGTTGGACGACGTGACGTAGGGATAGGTGCCGTGGTCGATGTCCAGCAGCGAGCCCTGCGCGCCCTCGAACAGCACCTTGCGGCCCTGCTTGCGCAGGTCGTGCAGGATGCCGGCCACGTCCGCCTTCATCGGCTCCACGTAATCGCCGAACGCCAGCGCCTCGTCCAGGGTCTGCTGGTAGTCCACCGCATCGACCTTCAGGTACTGGGTCAGCACGAAGTTGTGGTAGTCGAGCGCCGCACGCAGCTTCTCGGCCAACTCGTCGGGGTAATGCAGGTCGGCGACGCGAATGCCGCGGCGCGCCACCTTGTCCTCGTAGGCCGGGCCGATGCCGCGGCCGGTGGTGCCGATCGCCGACTTGCCGGCGGCCTTTTCGCGCGCCTGGTCGAGGGCGATGTGGTACGGCATGATCAGCGGCGTCGCCGGCGAGATCTTCAGGCGCGAGCGTACTTCCACGCCGTTTCCTTCCAGCTCGGCGATCTCCTTCTGCAGCGCGCCCGGGTGCAGCACCACGCCGTTGCCGATCAGGCACAGCGCGTCGTCGCGCAGGATGCCGGACGGGATCAGGTGCAGCACGGTCTTCTTGCCGCCTATCACCAGCGTGTGGCCGGCGTTGTGGCCGCCCTGGAAGCGCACCACCGCGCCGATGTCCTGCGTCAGCAGGTCGACGATCTTGCCCTTGCCTTCATCGCCCCATTGCGCACCCAGTACAACGACCGACTGACCCATTTTCGCCAACTCCAGACGTGAGAAAAGCCGAGGCGGGCCCCGGCTTTTGTGCATTCTACCCGTGCCGGGTGAAAGGCGCGAGGACTCAGCCGCGCACCAGGTAGAGCGACAGCAGGCCCAGCGCCAGCACCACCCCGCCCACCCGGCGCACGTGCTCGTCCGGCAGCGCCTGCAGCTGCTCGGCGGCCCGCTTCCACGCGCCCGGCGCGGCGAACAGGAACAGGCCCTCGATCACCGCCACCAGGCACAGCGCCGCCCACAGGTCCGACATCGGTCAGCGGTCGTTGCGCAGGTATTGCAGGAACGGATCGTTGCGCTCCAGCACCATCACGCCCTGCCCGTCCTCGAACGCCTTGCGGTAGGCCTCCAGGCTGCGCTGGAAGGCGTAGAAGCCCGGGTCGCGGTTGGCGGCGCCGGCGTAGATGCGCGCGGCCTCGGCATCGCCTTCGCCGCGCAGCTTCTGCGCGTCGCGCTCGGCCTCGGCCAGCACCACCGCGCGGTCGCGATCCGCGGTGGCGCGGATCAGCAGCGCCTGCTCCTCGCCCTCGGCGCGCAGGCGGCTGGCCACCTGCTGGCGCTGGGCGCGCATGCGCCGGTAGACCTGGCCGATGACGTCGCTGTCGGTCGGCAGGTCGATCTGCTTGATCCGCAGGTCGACGATGCGGATGCCGACGGTGGCGGCGCCTTCGTTGATCGTGGCCAACTGCTCGCGGATCACCTCCATGCGGTCGCTGGAGACGACCTGCTGCAGCGTGCGCTGGTTGATCTCGTTGCGCAGCGCGTCCTTGATGATCGGCGCCAGACGCTGGATCGCCAGGCTTTCGTCGCCGCCGGTGGCGCGGAAGAACACCGAGGGGTTCTCGATCGCCCCCATCGCGAAGAAGTCGACGCTGACGTCCTTGCGCTCGGAGGTCAGGTAGCGCTCCGCCTCGGCGTCCAGCACCTGCAGGCGACGGTCGAAGACGCGCGCCGACTCGATCAGCGGCACCTTGAAGTGCAGGCCGGGACCCAGGCCCACCCGCACCACCTTGCCCAGGTTGAGCACGATGGCGGTCTGCCCCTCGCGCACCACGAACACGGAGCCGAGCAGCAACAGCAAGGCGGCGACCGCGATCGACATCCAGGTGGAAGCCTTCATCGCACGTTCTCCTCGCGGCTGGGGGTGCGGCCGCTGCGGCCCGCGCGCACCGGGTCGGCGGTGCCCGCGGCGGCGGGCGCCACCAGTTCGGGCACCAGCGCCTGCACCGGCGCCTCGGGCACGTTGCCGCCCTCGCGCATCGGCACGTAGATCAGCTGGCGGCCGTCACCGCCGACCACCTTGCGGTTCTGCGCCAGCACCTCCTGCACGGTCTCCAGCCACAGGCGCTTGCGGGTGACTTCCGGCGCCAGCTTGTACTGCTCGACCAGCAGGGTGAAGCGCTCGGCGTCACCGGTGGCGCGGGCGACCTCCGCGGTCTTGTAGCCCTCGGCCACGGTGCGCGTGCGCGACGCGGTACCGCGCGCCTCCGGCACCACCTTGGCGGCGTAGGCCTGGGCCTCGCTGATCAGGCGATCCTTGTCCTGCTGCGCACTGTTGACGTCGTCGAACGCCGGCTTCACCTCTTCCGGCGGGCGCGCGTTCGGCAGGTTCAGCTCGGTGACCACCAGGCCGGTGCGGTAGGCGTCCAGCGAGCGCTGCAGGTTCTCCCGCGCCGACACCGCCAGCGCGTTGCGCGCACCCAGCACGGTGTCCAGGGTGGAGCGGCCGACCTGCTCGCGCACGCTGGAAAGGGCGGCCTGCCGAAGCACCTCGTCGGCGTCGCGGGTACCGAACAGATAGCGCTGGGCGTCGCCCACCCGGTACTGCACGTTGATCTGCACCTGCACGATGTTCTCGTCGGCGGTGAGCACGGGAACGGTGTTGTCGAAGGTCTTGATCTGGGTGGCGGCAACCTTGATCACGCGCTCCATCGGCCACGGCAGCTTGAAGTTCGGGCCCGGCTGCATGACCCGGTGGAACTGGCCGAAGCGCAGCACCACGCCGCGCTGCTGCTCGGTGATCAGCACGAAGCTGTTGAGCAGGATCCAGGCCGCCAGCGCGATGCCGGCCCAGCGCAGGGCGCCGCCGTTGCCACCGCCGCCGAAGCTGGGCAGGCGGTTGAACAGGTCGCCCAGGCCGCCGCCACTGCCACCGCCACGCGCGGGCCTGCCGCCGCCACCGGGCCGGTTCCAGGCCATCCAGGCCCACTTGGGGCCGCGCGGGCCACTGTGCTTGATCGTCATGCCTTGGATTCTACGGGATGCAGGGTCGCGCCCGCCGGCAGCAGCGGGCGCAGCGGCGCGCCATCGGGCTGCGCGGCAAGCCGCGCGGCGTCCGCGATCGGCAGGTCGACCCGCAGCCGCCAGCCATCGGCATCGTGCTCCTCGCCGCGCACCGCATCCAGTGCATGCAGGCGCGCGCGCAGTCGGCCGGCCCCGGTCGGCAGGCTAACCTCGCCAACGACCCGGCGCAGGCCCAGGCGTTCGCCCAGGGCGTCGCGCAGCAGGTCGATCCCGCGGCCTTCGCGCGCGGACACCCACGCCGCGACGCGTTCGCCGCCGCGCTCATCGATGCGCGCCTGCGCGCCCTCGATCCGGTCGATCTTGTTGAACACCAGCAATTGCGGGATCTCGCCGGCGCCGATCTCGCGCAGCACCTCGTCGACCTGCGCCATGCGCTGGTCGCGCAGCGGGTCGTCGGCATCGACCACGTGCAGCAGCAGGTCGGCCTCGCGCGCTTCGCTCAGGGTCGAGCGGAAGGCGGCCACCAGTTCATGCGGCAGGTCGCGCACGAAACCGACGGTATCGGCCAGCACCACCCCACCGCCGGGCAACTCGATCCGGCGCACGGTCGGATCCAGGGTCGCGAACAGCTGGTCGGCGGCGTAGGCTTCGGCGCCGGTCAGCGCGTTGAAAAGGGTCGACTTGCCAGCATTGGTATAGCCCACCAGCGCCACCCGCGGCAGCTCGCTGCGCACCCGCGCGCGGCGCATCTGGGTGTGCTGCACCTCAACCTTCTGCAGCCTCTTCTGCAGCATGTCGACGCGCTTCTGCAGCAACCGGCGGTCGGTTTCCAGCTGGGTTTCGCCGGGCCCGCGCAGGCCGATCGAACCGCCGCGCTGGCGCTCCAGGTGGGTCCAGCCGCGGACCAGCCGGGTCGCCATGTGGCTGAGCTGGGCCAGTTCGACCTGCAGCTTGCCCTCATGGGTGCGCGCGCGCTGGGCGAAGATGTCCAGGATCAGGCCGGTGCGATCGACCACGCGGCGCTCCAGCGCCCGCTCCAGGTTGCGCTCCTGCACGGGGGTGAGCGCATGGTTGACCAGCACGAGGTCGGCGCCGGTGGCTTCCAGCGCGGCCTTGACCTCCTCCAGCTTGCCGCTGCCGATCAGGGTGGCGGGGTTGGGGCGGTCGATCTTGGCGGTCAGCACCGCGGCCACGGTGGCACCGGCGGAACGCGCGAGTTCGCCGAACTCCTCGAGCACGCCCTCGGCGGGCGGACCACCGGCATGCGGCTGGATCAGCAGGGCGTTTTCGCCCCCGCGGGAGCGTTCGAACAATTGGGTCGGCATTGGCTCCCAGATGCGGGCGCCGGGCCGCGAATGCAAGCCCGCGCCGCAGGGACGCCGCTACTCGGCGACCGCCTCGAGCGCGGCGGCGGCGTCCTCGCCCTCGCTGGTGGCCGCGATGCGCACGTTGCGCGCCGGCACCACGGTGGAAATCGCGTGCTTGTAGATCATCTGGCTGACGGTGTTGCGCAGCAGGACCACGAACTGGTCGAACGATTCGATCGTGCCCTGAAGCTTGATGCCGTTGACCAGGTAGATCGAGACCGGCACGCGCTCGCGGCGCAGGGCGTTCAGGAACGGATCCTGGAGGGATTGCGACTTCGACATGGTGTCCCCTGGTGACGCTTGTTGTTGTTTGTGGTCGTCGGCCTGCCATCCCCGCAGCCGCGCGCCCGTTCCCCATCGGAGGGCGCGACCCGATGGTAGCGCACGCGCGCCGGTTTGCGGCCGCAGCCCGCTCAGGGCGTGCGATCGGGCACGAAACCCGCCACTGCCGCCTCCAGCGCCGCGCCCTGGGTCGCCGGATCGAACCAGCGCCCGTCCAGTTCCCCGCGCAGCCAGGTGAACTGGCGCTTGGCCAGCTGGCGGGTGGCCGCGATGGCGCGCTCGCGGAACTGCGCGGCGTTGCAGGCGCCGTCCAGGTGCTCCCACGCCTGCCGGTAGCCGACCGCGCGCAGCGCCGGCAACTCCAGCGGACGTGGATGCGCGCGCAGCTGGGGCAGCGCATGCAGGCGCCGGACCTCGTCGAGGAAGCCCGCGGCCAGCATGGCGTCAAAGCGGCGTTCGATGCGCTGGTGCAGCAGCGCGCGCTGCGGCGGCGCCAGAACAAGCTTGAGCACCCGAAGCGGCAGCCGCTCGCTGCGCGCTTCGCGCTGCCAGGCGCTGATCGGGCGACCGCTCAGGCGATGCACCTCCAGCGCGCGCTGGATGCGCTGCGCGTCGGTGGCGTGGATGCGCGCGGCGGCCTGCGGATCGACCGCCGCCAGCTCCGCGTGCAAGGCAGCCCAGCCCGCGTCGGCGGCGCGGGCAGCGAGCTCCGCGCGCACCTCCGGTTCGGCCTGCGGCATCGCCGACAGGCCCTCCAGCAGGGCGCGGAAGTAGAGCCCGGTGCCGCCGGCCAGGATCGGCAACCTGCCGCGGGTCACGATGCCGTCGATGGCCCGCCGCGCATCCTGCGCGAACTCCGCCGCCGAATAGGGTTGCCACGGTTCGCGCAGGTCGACCAGGTGGTGCGGCACGCGCGCCAGTTCCCCGGCCGTCGGCTTGGCCGCGCCGATGTCCAGGCCGCGATAGACCAGCGCAGAGTCGACGCTGACGATCTCGCCGTCCAGGCGCTCGGCCAGCGCCAGCGCGGCCGCGGTCTTGCCGGAGCCGGTCGGCCCCATCAGCGCGATCGCGCGCGGACGCCGGTCGAGCGTCATGGCGCCGCGCGGTGCATCAATGCCCCTGTTCGCGCAGGCTCGACCGCACCTGCTCGTGGCGCGCCTGCACCTCGCGGCAAGGCGCCGGGCCCAGCAGGCTGGCCACCACCACCGCGATGCTGGCGGAAAGGAAGCCCGGCACGATTTCGTACAGCGCGCTGCCCATCCGCTCGACCGCCACCAGCTTCCACAGGATCACCGTCAGCGCGCCGACCACGATCCCGGCCAGGGCGCCGCCGCGCGTCATCCGTTTCCAGAACAGCGAGAACAGCACCACCGGGCCGAACGCCGCGCCAAAGCCCGCCCACGCATAGCTGACCAGGCCCAGCACGCGGCTGTCCGGATCGCGGGCGATGTAGATCGCCAGCAATGCAACGGCCAGCACCATCCCGCGCCCGACCCAGACCAGCTCGCGCTCGCCGGCGTGCGGCCGCACGAACCCGCGGTAGAAATCCTCGGTCAGTGCGCTGGAGCAGACCAGCAGCTGGCAACTCAGGGTGCTCATGATCGCGGCCAGGATCGCCGACAGCAGCACGCCCGCGATCCATGGATTGAACAGCGCCTCGGCCAGGACGATGAAGACCCGCTCCGGATTGGCGGTCACCGCGCCGGCGAGCTCCGGGTGGCGGGCGAAATAGGCGATGCCGAAAAAGCCCGTCGCCATCGCGCCGGCCAGGCACAGGACCATCCAGGTCATGGCGATGCGCCGCGCCTGAGGGATCACTGCCAGCGAATCGGCGGCCATGAAGCGCGCGAGGATGTGCGGCTGGCCGAAGTAACCCAAGCCCCAGGCCGTCGCCGACAGCACCGCCACCGCGCCGCCCGCGCCGATCCATTGCAGGCGCGCCGGATCCACATGCTCCACCAGCCGCAGCGCCTCGCCTGGCCCGCCGACGCTGAGCATCACCACCAACGGCGTGAACAGCAGCGCGAAGATCATCAGGGTGGCCTGCACGGTGTCGGTCCAGCTGACCGCCAGGAACCCGCCGACCAGGGTGTACAGCACGGTCGCGGCCGCGCCCCACCACAGCGCCTGCGCATACGGCATCCCGAACACGCTCTCGAACAGGCGCGCGCCGGCGACGATGCCGCTGGCGCAATACACCGCGAAGAACACCAGCACCACCAGCGCGGAGACGATCCGCAGCAACTTGCCGTCGGCGGCGAAGCGGGTGGTGAAGTAGTCGGGAAGGGTCAGCGCGTTGTCGGTGCGTTCGGTATAGACGCGCAACGGGCCGGCCACGAAGCGCCAGTTCAGCCACGCCCCGACCGTCAGCCCGATCGCGATCCAGGCCTCCGCAAGCCCGGTCAGGTACAGCGCCCCCGGCAGCCCCATCAGCAGCCAGCCGCTCATGTCGGACGCGCCGGCCGACAACGCGGTGACGTAACCGCCCAGCGAGCGCCCGCCGAGGATGTAGTCGTCGAAGTCGCGGGTGCGCCGCCATGCCACGAAGCCGATGCCGAGCATCGCCGCGAGATAGATGCCGAACGTGATCAGCAGCGGCGTGCTTGCGGTCATGCGCGTGTCCCCGTGGAAGGCCCCGCGGCAGCTTACCCGCTCGCCTCACCCATCGTCAGGCCAACCGATGGCAGGCGACTTCGCCTGCGCACGCGGCGGCGGCAGTTCCGACAGTGCGTTCCAGACCTTCAACGCATCCACGGTGGCCGCCACGTCGTGCACGCGGACGATGGCAGCGCCGTTCTGCACCGCGACCAGGTGCGCCGCCACCGAACCGTGCACGCGCTGCGCGGGATCCTCGCGGCCGGTGATCTCGCCGATGGATTTCTTGCGCGAGAGCCCCGCCAGCACGGGCACGCCGAGCTCGGTGAAGCGTCGCAGGCCGGCCAGCAGCCGAAGGTTGTGGGCCAGCGTCTTGCCGAACCCGAAGCCGGGATCCACCAGCAGGTTGCGCCTGGCGATCCCGGCCATCTCGGCGGCGAAGATGCGCTCGGCGAGGAACCGGTGCACCTCGCCCACCACGTCGTCGTACGCGGGCGCCGCCTGCATGGTGCGCGGTTCGCCCAGCATGTGCATCAGCACCACCGGCACCCCGAGCGCGGCGGCGGTGTCCAGCGCGCCATCGCGGCGCAGCGCGAACACGTCGTTGACCAGGCCCGCGCCGGCGGCGACCGCGGCGCGCATCACCTCGGGCTTGGAAGTGTCGATGCTGATCGGCAGCGCTGTGCGCGCGGCGAGCGCCTCGACCACCGGCAGCACCCGCCGCAGCTCCTCCTCGACCGGCACCTCGTCGGCGCCGGGACGGGTCGACTCACCGCCGACGTCGAGGATATCCGCGCCCTCCTCCGCCAGCCGCAGTCCGTGCGCGATGGCGTTGGCGGTGCTGGCGTGCGCGCCGCCGTCGGAGAACGAATCCGGGGTGACATTGACGATGCCCATCACCCGTGGGCGATCCAGCGGCAGCAGGCGGCCGTTGCAGTCCAGTTGCGGGAAGGTGTCGAACATCGGCCAAGCCTAGCGCAGCTGGCGGGCGCTGCAACGCGGACGGGAGGCCGAAGCCTCCCGTCCTGGCATCGCGCATGGCCGGATCAGATGCTGTCCGGCTCCGCGCCCGGGCCGATGGTCAGGCCATCGTCGGGCGGCGGCGGCGCCGGCGGGGGCACCTTGTCCTTCTTGACCCATCCCGCCGGCGGGCTCGGGGTGCGGCCTTCCATCAGCGCCCTGACCTGCTCGGCATCGATCGTCTCCCACTCCATCAGCGCGGCCGACATCGCCTCGACCACGCCGCGCTTCTCCTCGAGGATGCCGCGGGCGACCGCGTACTGCTCGTCGAGGATGCGCCGGATCTCGGCGTCGACCTTCTGCTGGGTGGCTTCGGAAATGGTCTTGTTGTGCACGCCGAAGCCGCCGTCGTCATCGGCATAGACCATGGTCCCGAGCGCATCCGACATGCCGTACTTGGTGACCATGCCGCGGGCCAGCTTGGTGGCCCGCTCGAAGTCGTTGGAGGCGCCGGTCGACACCTGGCCGATGAAGATCTCCTCGGCCACGCGGCCACCGAACAGGATGGCGATGTCCTCCAGCATCTTGTCCTTGTAGCTGCTGATCTGGTCGTGCTCGGGCAGCTGCCAGGTCACGCCCAGCGCCCAGCCGCGCGGCATGATCGTGACCTTGTGCACCGGATCCGCCTTCGGCAGCGACATCGCCACCACCGCGTGGCCGGACTCGTGGTACGCGGTGGCCCGCCGCTCCTCCTCACGCATGACCATGCTGCGGCGCTCCGGACCCATGTAGATCTTGTCCTTGGCGTCCTCGAAGTCCTGCATGTCCACCTGGTTCTTGTTACGGCGGGCGGCGAACAGCGCCGCCTCGTTGACCAGGTTGGCCAGGTCCGCGCCGGAGAAACCCGGGGTGCCGCGCGCCAGCACGTCCGCGCGCACGTTGTCGTGCAGCGGCACCTTGCGCATGTGCACGCGCAGGATCTGCTCGCGACCCTTGATGTCGGGCAGGCCGACCATGACCTGGCGGTCGAACCGGCCGGGGCGCAGCAGCGCCTTGTCCAGCACGTCCGGGCGGTTGGTCGCGGCGATCACGATCACGCCCTCGCCGCCCTCGAAGCCGTCCATCTCCACCAGCATCTGGTTGAGGGTCTGCTCGCGCTCATCGTGGCCACCGCCCATGCCGGAGCCGCGGTGCCGGCCGACCGCGTCGATCTCGTCGATAAAGATGATGCAGGGCGCGTGCTTCTTGGCCTGCTCGAACATGTCGCGCACGCGGCTGGCGCCCACGCCCACGAACATCTCCACGAAGTCCGAACCGGAGATGCTGAAGAACGGCACCTTGGCCTCGCCTGCGATGGCCTTGGCCAGCAGGGTCTTGCCGGTGCCGGGCGGGCCGACCATCAGCACGCCGCGCGGGATCTTGCCACCCAGCTTCTGGAACTTGGACGGATCGCGCAGGAACTCGACCAGTTCGGAGACTTCCTCCTTGGCCTCGTCGCAGCCGGCGACGTCGGCGAAGGTGACCTTCACCTGGTCGTCGGACAGCAGCTTCGCGCGCGACTTGCCGAAGGACATCGCGCCCTTGCCGGCGCCGCCGCCCTGCATCTGCCGCATCATGAACAGCCAGAAGCCGATGATCAGCAGCACCGGCAGGAAATTGAGCACCAGCGACCAGAACGACACGCCGGTGTCCGGCGGCGCCTGCTTGATCTCCACCCCATGCTCGATCAGGTCGTTGATCAGGTCCTTGTCGCGCACCGGCGCGGTGGTGGTGCCGAGGGTGCCGTCGGCGCGCTCGAACTTGACGGTGCGTTCGTTGCTGGCGATGTCGACCTTCTTGATGCGGTCGTTCTGCACGTCCTGGACGAACTGCGAATAGATCACGTCCTGGCTTGCCGCCAGCTTCGGGGAAAAGCTCTGGAAGACCACCATCAGCACGGCAGCCACGACCACCCAAAGCAGCAGGTTCTTGCCAAGATCGTTCATGCGTTCGTCCTACCTCGTTTGTGCCAGCTTGCCTTGCGCCAGCGCGTACACCTCCGGCGACCGCTTGCGCGAGGCCGCCGGCTTGCGGATCGCCACCTTGGCATAACGCCGCCGCAGCTCCCGCACGTATTCGTCGAACCCCGTCCCCTGGAACAGCTTGATCAGGAACGTGCCGCCGGTGCGGAGGTGGCCATGGGCGAAGTCCATGGCCAGTTCCGCCAGGTGCATCGCGCGCGGCTGGTCCACCGCATCCATACCGCTCTTATTGGGGGCCATGTCGGACAAGACAAGGTCGACCTGGTCCCCGCCCAACAGCGCCTGCAGCCTCGATAGGACGGCATCTTCCCTGAAGTCGCCATGAAGGAACTCGACCCCCGCCAGCGGCGGCATCTCGAGGATGTCGCTGGCGATGACCCGGCCCGGGTTCGCCGGCGCCATTCGCTCCAGCTCCTGCCGCACCCACTGCGACCAGCCGCCGGGGGCAGCGCCCAGGTCCACCACCACCATCCCCGGCTTGAGCAGGCGATCGCGCTCGACCAGTTCCTCCAGCTTGTACGCCGCACGGGAACGCAGACCCTCGGCCTGCGCCTTCTTCACGTAGGGGTCGGAGAAATGCTCCTTGAGCCAGCGTTGGCTGGATTTGCTTCTGGTGGCCATCAGGGCGGCCCGCGCTGGCCGCGTTCGGAGTCTGGGGAGACGGATCGTCATGATACCCTGCGGCCTCATCCACGCCTGTCGCCGGACCCGATGCCTGTCGCCCTGACCAACGCCCAGATCCGCTTTCTCCGCGGCCAGGCCCATGACCTCAAGGCGATGCTGCAGGTGGGCGGCAAAGGCATCACCGACGCCCTGTCGGCGGAAGTGGACGGCGCGCTGGAGCAGCACGAGCTGATAAAGGTCAAGGTGGCCGCCGCGGACCGCGAGGAACGCGACGCGATGATCCTGGCGCTGGCCGAACGCACGGATGCGGTGCTGGTCCAGCGCATCGGGCACACGGCGGTGCTCTACCGCCCCTCCAAGGACAAGCGGCAGATCGTGCTGCCCCGCGCCTGAGCGCACGGCGATGCCGCTGCACCTGGAACGCCCCGACTACACCTGGTTCCTGCGCGGCGCCAATGGCGAGGGCGCGCTGGTCAACGAACGCCGCCTGACCTCAAGCTTCGTGATCGCCCCGGACGCGCTGGTGGAGGACTGGCCGGTGCGCGATGCGGCGGCGATGTCGCCGGATGACCTGGAGCCGCTGCTCGGGATGGCCCCGGAGCTGGTGGTCCTGGGCACCGGCGCGCGGCAGGTGTTCCCGCCGGCGGTGGTGATGGCCGCCTGCCTGCGTCGCGGCATCGGCATCGAGGTCATGGCCAACGACGCCGCCGCGCGCACCTACAGCGTGCTGGCCGGAGAAGGCCGCAAGGTGGTGGCGGGGTTCGTGTTCCCCGCCAGCGGGGCGTAAGCGGCGCACGCGCCTCGGCGCGTGCGCGCGCGGAACCCTGTCGTCAGCGCGCCGGCAGGTACAGCTGCGGGTTCACCGGCTTGCCGTTATGGCGGATCTCGAAATGCAGCATGTCGCGCGAGGCGCCGCTGCGGCCCATCTCGGCGATCTGCTGGCCGGCCTTGACCAGCTGGCCCTCGTTGACCAGCCGCGCGCGGTTGTGGCCATACGCCGACAGCCACTGCTCGTCGTGCTTGACGATCACCAGCTCGCCGTAGCCCACCAGGCCGGAGCCGGAGTAGACCACCACGCCATCGCCCGCGCTGCGTACCGGCTGGCCGGCCCTGCCGGCGATGTCGATGCCCTGGCGGGTCGGGTCGCCCTCGGCATAGGTAGCGATCACGCTGCCCTCGGCCGGCCAGCGCCAGGCGATGTTGCTGGCCACCCGGGTCGGCGCCGGCGGGGCCGCAGGGCGCGGCGATGCCTGCCTGCCCGGCGCCGGGATCGCAGCCGAACGGCTGGCGACGCCGCGCTGGCCGCCGGGATAGAGCCGCAGGCGCTGGCCGGGGTAGATCGTGTACGGCGGCGGGATGTCGTTCCACAGCGCAAGGTCAAGCGCGGTGATCCCGTTCTCAGTGGCGATCCGGTACACGTTCTGGCCACGCTGCACGATCGTGGTGGCACCGTACTTGGGGGTGGACACCTGTACCGGGCGCTCGGCCGGGCGTGCGGCGGCCTGGCCGCCTTCGCGCACGACACGGCTGCGTCCACAACCGGCGATCGCCAGCACCGCCAGCGCCACGGCGATCCACTGCATCCCGCGCAGGCGTCGAGCCTGCCTGGTTCGCGAACACATCCTCATCGCTTCAGACTAGCCCGAGGCGATTGAACACTTCCTTCACCACCAGCCCGCCGCCGCCGATCAGCACCGCGAAATAGACGATGGTGGCCACGTTCGCCAGATGGCCCAGCAACACCGCCCCGCCATCGCGCTGGAGGAAGCCGATCGCCAGCAGCAGCAGCGCAATTGCCGGCAGGGTATTGCTGAACGGCACGAAGCCGAACGGCGCCATCAGCAGCAGCGCGCCAAGCACGAAGGCGAGGTTGTTGAGCACGCCGACCACGCCGTCGCGCGCAAACGCCGGCAGGCGATGCGGCCGGCTGATCTTTTCCATCCGTCGGACCCAGTCCAGCCCCCGTTCCAGCGCAGGGCGGAGCTTGGCGGTCGGGATGCTGCGCGCGCGCAGCGCCTGCGGCAGCCAAAGGGGCTTGTTGCGCAGCCGGCTCAGGCCGACCAGCAGGATCGCCGCGCCGAAGGCGGTGCTGACACCGGGGATCGACACCGGGATCAGGAACACCAGGGTCAGGAAAATGGTGAGCAGCAACAGGCCTTCGTCGCCGAACTGGTCCAGCAGCTCGCCCAGCGGCATGCTGGCCTCCGGCAGCCGCGCGATCATCGCCACCAGCTGGTCGCGGGTGGAGCCCTGCTCCTGCGGCGCGCCGGTCATGCGTCCACCATCCCCGACAGCAGCGGCACGAACACCACCGGACCAAGGTCGTCCTGGGTGACGTGGCCTTCGGCGTCCTTGCGCAGGCGCAGCAGCGACTGCCCGCCGGGTCCACCAACCGGCGCCACCAGTACGCCACTGGGTGCGAGCTGGCGGGTCAGCGCCTCCACCAGCGCGGGGCCGGCGGCGGTCACGATGATGGCGTCGAACGGCCCCTCCTCCGGCCAGCCGATGCGACCATCGTCGTGCTTGCTGCGCACGTGCAAGCCGAGCGCGCGGAAGCGCTTGCGCGCCTGCCGCAGCAGCTCGCCGATGCGCTCGACGGTATGCACCTCCAGCCCGAGCGCGGCCAGCACCGCGGCCTGGTAGCCGGAGCCGGTGCCGATCTCCAGCACGGTCTTCGGCGCGGCTTCCAGCAGGGCCTCGGTCATCTTCGCCACCACCCACGGCTGCGAGATGGTCTGGCCGTGGCCAATCGGCAAGGCGGTGTCCTCGTAGGCGCGGGTGGCCAGCGCTTCGTCCACGAACTGGTGGCGCGGCACCGTGCGGATCGCGTTGAGCACGCGCTCGTCGGCGATCCCGTTCTCGCGCAGGCGCTCGATCAGGCGATCGCGCACGCGCTGGCTGGTCATGCCCATGCCGATGTCGGCCGGCTGCAGGCGCATGCGCGCGATCATCGCGTCGGCTCCAGGCTGTCGGCCAGCCCGCCCACCCAGCTGGCCACCTGCTCCAGCGCCTGATAGCGGGTGAGGTCGACGTGGATCGGCGTGATCGCGATCGCGCCGCTACGCACCGCGTGGAAGTCCGTGCCCGGGCCGGCATCCTGCTCCACCCCGGCGGCACCGATCCACCACCATTGGCGACCGCGCGGATCCTCCTGCGGCACGCACGCCTCGGCGCGGTGGCGGTTGCCCAAACGGCTGGTCTCGAAGCCGCGGATCCGGCTCCACGGCAGGTCCGGCACGTTGACGTTGAGGATGGTATTGGCGGGCAGCGGGTCGCTGCGCAGGCGGGCGATGATCTCCACCGCCGCGCGCGCCGCGCTGTCGTAATGGAGCCCGTTGTGGTCGCGGGTGACCAGCGAGACCGCCACCGACGGCAGCCCCAGGAAGCGTCCTTCCATCGCCGCGGCGACCGTGCCGGAATAGATCACGTCGTCACCGAGGTTGGCGGTGTTGTTGATGCCGGACACCACGATGTCGGGCTCCAGGCCCAGCGTCTCGAGCATCCCGGTGATCGCCACGTGGACGCAGTCGGTGGGGGTGCCGTAGACCTTCCAGGTCTGCGCGTCCACCTGTACCACGCGGATCGGGGCGTCGAGCGTCAGCGAATTGCTGGCGCCGCTACGGTCGCGGTCCGGCGCCACCACCAGCACCTCGTGGCCGGCATCGCGCAGGCCGCGCGCCAGCGCCTGGATGCCGGGGGCGTCGACGCCATCGTCGTTGCTGACCAGGACCCGCATCGCGCTACCGCATCGCCACTTTATGCATGCGCCCATGATAGCGGATGGCGGGAGCCGCTTTGCCCTGCGCTACCCTGTTGGCATGCGCAAGCCGCCGCCCGCACCGGACGATCCTGACGACGCCGCGCTGTTCCGCGCCGCCATCGGCGCCGACGAGGGCAAGGTGCGCGCGTTGCCGGAGGCGCCACTGCCGCCGGCCACGCCGAAACCCAGGCCCGCGGCAAGGATGGCGCGTCGCGACGAGGAGGCGGCGCGCGAGGAATTCCGGCACGTGGTGGTGGCCGCGCTCGAGGCCGGCGACGCGCTGAGCTACCGGCGGGGCGAGGTTCCGCCGCAGGTGCTGCGAAGGCTTGCCCGCGGCGAGTACGCGGCGCAGGAGGAGCTGGACCTGCATGGACTCCCGGCGCGCGCCGCGGAAGGCCTGCTGCGCGACTTCCTGCGCGATTGCCGCCACCATGGCGTGGGCTGCGTGCGGATCGTGCATGGCAAGGGGCGCAATTCGGAAGAGCGGCTTCCGGTCATCAAGAACCTGGTCGACCGCGTGCTGCGCCAGCGCGCCGACGTGCTGGCCTTCCACTCGCCGCCGCCGGCACAGGGCGGCACCGGCGCGGTGCTGGTGCTGCTGCAGCCGCGGACCTGATCGCACCGCGCCTCACCGTCAGGCCGCGTCTTCTCCCGGATCCCGCCCACTACCGCCGGCATCCGCCACCTCGCCCAGTTCCCGCAGGACGGTGGTGGCGTAGCAACCGGGAGGCAGCGCGAAGCCCAGCTCCAAAGTGGCGGAATCACGCCACGTGACCTCAAGAGCCTGCGGCCGCAGGCGCAACGCGCGGCGTTCCTGCTTGAGGCCGGCGCGCTCCAGGCCCGCGCGCAGGCGCTGGGCGCTGTCGCCCTGCAGGGCCTCCAGTTCCAGCGCGTGGGCGGCGCCGCTGCTGCGCAGTTCACCCTCGCCCCACAACGGGCCGGTGGGGTGGATGTCGAACGCGTCGAGCCGCGCCTGCAGCTCCGGCGAGGGCGGCTCCGGCCCGAACACGCTGCGGCTGCCCTCGAGCATCCACACCTCGCCGTCGAGGCCGCTGTCCCAGCTGCCCGCCGCCACCCGCGCGCCGAGGACCCGGTTGAACAGCTCCGAGCGCGCGGCCGACAGCAGGATGGAGCGCTCCTCGCGCCTGACGCGACGCCCGGCGAACATCGCGATCGCCTGCTGCACGTTGCCGCCGCCGCGACCAAAGCGCTGCTCGCCGAAATGGTTGGGCACGCCGCGCCGGGCGATCGCGCGCAAGCGGGCGTCGATCGCCTCGCGCGCCCCGTCCACGTCGCGCAGCACCAGCACGAAGCGGTTGCCGGCCAGCGCCCCGCGCGGCAGCTTGCGCGCATGCCAGGCATGGCCGAGCACGCGCAGGTCCTGCGCCTGCAAGGCATCGATATCCGGCGCCACCTTCTTCGGCAACCACACGCTGACGCGCTGCCGGGTCACCGCATGCCGGTCCTTGAGACCGGCGTGGCCGATTGCCGACTCCGGCACACCCGCCCACGCAGCGATGCGCCGGGCGGCGGCCGCGGTGGTCATGCCGGACTTCTCCATGGTCAGCAGCAGGTGCTCGCCAGCGCCGGTCGGCTCGAACGCCGGCAGTTCCTCGACGAAGAAGTCCTGGGGCGCCACCCGGATGCGCGCCGACAGCACCGGCGCGCCGTGCGCCCGCGGGCGTTCGCTCACGCGCGGACCAGCAGGCAGGCGGCCTGCGCGGCGATGCCTTCGCCGCGGCCGGTGAACCCCAGTGCCTCGGTGGTGGTGGCCTTGACGCTGACCGCATCAACCTCGATGCCAAGGTCGCTGGCGATCACCGCGCGCATCGCCTGCGCGTGCGGCCCCACCTTCGGGCGCTCGCCGATGACGGTGACGTCGCAGTTGCCGACGCGCCAGCCGCGCGCGTGCAGCAGCCCATTGCAATGGCGCAGCAGGTCGCGGCTGTCGGCCCCCTTCCAGCGCGCGTCGCCGGGCGGGAAGTGGCGGCCGATGTCGCCCAGCGCCAGCGCGCCGAGCATGGCGTCGCACAGCGCGTGCAGCGCCACGTCGCCGTCGCTGTGGGCCAGCACGCCGCGCTCGTGCGGCACGCGCACGCCGCCGAGCATGAGGTGGTCGCCGTCGCCGAAGGCATGCACGTCGAAGCCCTGGCCGATGCGGAACTGCGGCGTTGGTGTGGTCATGGCGCCCTTGCCAGCAGGAATTCGGCCAGCGCCAGGTCTGCGGGCGTCGTGACCTTGAGGTTGTCCTCGCGGCCTTCGACCAGCAGCGGGCGGCGGCCGAGGCGCTCCACCGCCATCGCTTCGTCGGTCACGCTGGCGCCGTCGGCCTGCGCGGCTTCCAGCGCCTGCTGCAGCAGGTCGCGGGTGAACGCCTGCGGGGTCAAAGCGCGCCACAGGCGTTCGCGCGGCGCGGTGCCCTCGATACGCCCGTCGCCGTCGGCGCGCTTGAGTGTGTCGCGCACCGGCGCGGCGAGGATGGCGCCATCGGCGTGGCGTGTCGCCGCCGCGAGCAGCCGGTCGATGTCCCCGGCGCGCAGGTTGGGACGCGCGGCATCATGGACCAGCACGAACGTCTCGCCGCTCACGCTGTCGGGCAACGCGCGCAGTGCCGCCAGGACCGAATCCGCCCGTTCCGCGCCGCCAGTGCACGCGCGCACCGGCTTGCCGCGCAGGCTGGTCCAGCCCGGCCACCAGGGATCGTCGGCGGCCAGCGCCACCACGGCGCCCTCGATGCCCGGATGCGCCAGCAGCGCATCCAGCGCGTGGACGATAAGCGGCTTGCCGGCAACTTCAAGGTACTGCTTGGGCACCTCGCCACCGAAACGGCGGCCCTGGCCCGCGGCCGGCACCAGCGCCCAGCTCACGGCGTGCCTTCGGTGGGCGCGGCGGCCGGGACGCGGGGCGCCGGCCTGGCGCGCTCGTCGACCACGCGATAGAACACCTCGCCCGGCTTGACCATGCCCAGCTCGCTGCGGGCGCGCTCCTCGATCGCCGCCTCGCCCGACTTCAGGTCCTCGACCTCGGCCGCCAGCGCCTCGTTGCGCTGCTGCAGGCGCAGGTTCTCGGCTTTCTGCGCCTCCACCTGGGCGCGCAAGGCCGCCACGTCGCGATGGCCGCCCGCGCCGAGCCACAACTTGTACTGCAGCATGCCCAGCAGCGCGAGCAGTACCAGGAACAGCACGCCCAGGGGCTTCAACGCGGCGGCTCCGCTCAGCCTGCCAGCGAGACGAAGGCGCCGCGGCCGGCGTAGCGCGCCTCGCGGCCAAGCTGCTCCTCGATCCGCAGCAGCTGGTTGTACTTGGCGACGCGGTCGCTGCGGCACAGCGAGCCGGTCTTGATCTGGGTGGCGGTGGTGGCCACCGAGATGTCGGCAATGGTGGTGTCCTCGGTCTCGCCGGAGCGGTGCGACACCACCGCCGCGTAGCGCGCCGCATGCGCCATCGCGATGGCGTCGAGGGTCTCGCTCAGGGTGCCGATCTGGTTGACCTTGATCAGGATCGCGTTGGCCGTGCCGCTGTCGATGCCCTGGCGGAAGATCCGCGGATTGGTCACGAACAGGTCGTCGCCGACCAGCTGCACCTTCCCGCCAAGGCGCTGGGTCAACAGCTTCCAGCCGTCCCAGTCGCCTTCGGCAAGGCCATCCTCGATGGTGATGATCGGGTACTGCGCGACCCAGTCGGCGAGGAAATCGACGAACTGCTCGGAGGTCAGGCGCTTGTTCTCGCCGACCAGGTGGTACTTGCCATTGTCGTGGAACTCGCTGGAGGCCACGTCCAGCCCCAGCAGCACGTCCTCGCCCGCCTTGCAGCCTGCCTTGCCGATCGCCTCGAGGATGGTGTCGAGCGCCTCGACGTTGCTGCGGAAGTCCGGCGCGAAGCCGCCTTCGTCGCCCACGGCGGTGGACAGGCCATGGCCCTTGAGCACCGACTTCAGCGAATGGAAGATCTCGGTGCCGGCGCGCAGCGCCTCGGAGAACGAGTCGAAGCCGACCGGCAGCACCATGAATTCCTGGAAATCGACGTTGTTGTCGGCATGCGCGCCGCCGTTGATGATGTTCATCATCGGCACCGGCAGGGCGACGTCGGCGGTCGTGATCGTCGACAGGTAGCGCCACAGTGGCACCTGCCTGGAGGCCGCCGCCGCGTGGGCCGCGGCCATCGACACCCCCAGCAGCGCGTTGGCGCCCAGGCGCCCCTTGTTCTCGGTGCCGTCGAGGTCGATCAGGCGCTGGTCGAGCCCGGCCTGGTCGAGCGCATCGAATCCGGACAATGCGTCGGCGATCGCGCCGTTGACGTTGGCCACCGCCTTGCGCACGCCCTTGCCCAGGTAGCGGGTCTTGTCGCCGTCGCGCAGCTCGACCGCCTCCTTGGTGCCGGTGGACGCGCCGGACGGCACCATCGCGCGGCCAAAGGCCCCATCCGCGAGGGTGACCTCCGCCTCGAGCGTGGGATTGCCGCGGCTGTCGAGGATTTCGCGGGCGTGGATCTTGGTGATGGCGGTCATGGGGTCCGGTTCGTCAGGTCTTGGAGGGGGAGGTCAGACGGATTCGGGGAAGCCACTGCGCTTGGCGATGGCATCGAGTTCCAGCAGGGTTTCGAGCAGGCCCTGCATGCGCGCCAGCGGCAGCGCGTTGGGGCCATCGGAGAGGGCCTTGGAGGGGTCGGGGTGGGTTTCCATGAAGATGCCCGAGATGCCAACGGCCACCGCGGCCCGCGCCAGCACCGGCACGAACTGGCTCTGCCCGCCGGAGCTGCTGCCCTGCCCGCCCGGCAGCTGCACCGAATGGGTGGCGTCGAACACCACCGGGCAGCCGGTCTCGCGCATCACCGCAAGGCTGCGCATGTCGCTGACCAGGTTGTTGTAGCCGAAGGACGCCCCGCGCTCGCAGACCATGATCTGGTCGTTGCCGGTGGACTTCGCCTTCTCTACCACTGGCTTCATGTCCCATGGCGCCAGGAACTGGCCCTTCTTGATGTTGACCGGCTTGCCGGCCGCGCAGACCCTGGTGATGAAGTCGGTCTGGCGCACCAGGAACGCGGGGGTCTGCAGGACGTCGACGACCGAGGCCACCTCGTCCATCGGCGTGTATTCGTGCACGTCCGTGAGCACTGGCACGCCGAGCTGGCGCTTGACCTCCGCCAGCACGCGCAGGCCCTCTTCCATGCCGGGGCCGCGGAACGCGTTGACCGAGGTGCGGTTGGCCTTGTCGAAGCTCGACTTGAAGATGAAGTTGATCCCCAGCGCGCCGGTGATCTGCTTCAGCTGCCCGGCCACGTCGACCTGCAACTGCTCGGACTCCACCACGCAGGGCCCGGCGATCAGGAACAGCGGCTGGTCAAGGCCGACTTCGAAACCGCAAAGCTTCATGCGTTGGCTTCCTTGAGCAGGCGACCGCCCGCCTTGTGTTCGCGCGCGGCGCGGATGAAACCAATGAACAGCGGGTGCCCGCTGCGCGGCGTCGACAGGAACTCGGGATGCGCCTGGCAGGCGACGAACCACGGGTGTTGCGGCCACTCCACCATCTCCACCAGCAGGTCGTCCATCGACTTGGCCGAGATCGACAGCCCGGTGGCTTCCAGCTGGGTGCGATAGCGGTTGTTGAATTCGTAGCGATGGCGGTGGCGCTCGCCCACCACGTCCTTGCCGTACAGCGCGTGCGCGCGGCTGCCCGGCTTGACGCGCTGCTCCTGCAGGCCCAGGCGCATGGTACCGCCGAGGTCGCTGCCGGCACTGCGGCGCTCGATGTCGCCCGACTGGGTGCGCCATTCGGTGATCAGGCCGATCACCGGATGGGGCGTCGCGGGATCGTTCTCGGTGCTGTTCGCGCCCTCCAGCCCGGCCAGGTGGCGCGCGGCATCGACCACCGCGGCCTGCATCCCGTAACAGATGCCGAAGTACGGCACGCCGGCCTCGCGCGCATAGCGGGACGTGAGCACCTTGCCCTCGAACCCGCGGTCGCCGAAGCCGCCGGGCACCAGGATCCCGTCGACCCCGGCCAGCACCGCCTCGGCGCCATCGCGCTCGACGTCGCCGGACTCGATCCACTTCAGGTTGACCCGCGTGCGCTGCCGGATGCCGCCGTGCTTGAGCGCCTCGCCCACCGACTTGTAGGCATCCTTGTGGTCCACGTACTTGCCGACCACGGCGATCGTGACCTCGTCGATCGGGTGCTGCACGGCATCGACCACCGCGTCCCATTCCGACAGGTCGGCGGTCGCCGCGGCACGCCCCGCCAGCTTCAGCTGGTCGACCACCAGCTGGTCCAGCTGCTGCGCGTTGAGCAGGCGCGGGATCTTGTGGATGTTGTCCTGGTCCAGCACCGTGATCACCGCCTTTTCGGGCACGTTGGTGAACAGCGCGATCTTGCGGCGCTCGCCGTCGGGCAGCGGATGCTCGCTGCGGCACAGCAGCACGTCGGGCTGGATGCCGATGCTGCGCAGTTCCTTCACCGAATGCTGGGTGGGCTTGGTCTTCAGCTCGCCCGCGGCCGCGATATAGGGGATCAGGGTGAGGTGCACGAACATCGCCTTGTCGGCGCCGCGCTCGATCCGCAGCTGGCGGATCGCCTCCAGGAACGGCAGCGACTCGATGTCGCCCACCGTGCCGCCGATCTCGACCAGCGCCACGTCGTAGCCGGCGGTGGCGGCGTCGATGCAGCGCTTGATCTCGTCGGTGACGTGCGGGATCACCTGCACGGTCCCGCCCAGGTAGTCGCCGCGGCGCTCCTTGCGGATCACGCTGTCGTAGATCTTGCCGGTGGTGATCGAGTTCAGCCCGGACAGGCGCGTGTTGACGAAGCGCTCGTAGTGGCCGAGGTCGAGGTCGGTCTCCGCGCCGTCGTCGGTGACGTACACCTCGCCGTGCTGGAACGGGCTCATGGTGCCCGGATCGACGTTGAGGTACGGGTCCAGCTTCATCATCGTGACCTTCAGGCCACGCGCCTCGAGGATGGCCGCGAGCGACGCGGCGGCGATGCCCTTGCCAAGCGAGGACACCACGCCCCCGGTCACGAAAACGAGGGGAGTCTGGGAGGCTGGGGCGGTCATGACGGCAGCACGCTGCTGGAAACCCGCATTCTAGTCCGTGCCGCGACCGCCTGCACGGTGCCGCGCCGGAAGTCATTGATCGGAAAGGAAATGCAGCGCGTTGGTAGGCGCCATCGTCCGGCGCGTCGCGAACGCCCGCCGTTCACCGAGGCGAAGGTTTCTCGCCCCCTGGCTGCGTATGCTGGCGGCCCGCCCCCTAAGCGTCACAAGGAGAAGCCCCGTGCAGAGCTTTCGAAGCGCCGCCGCGTGGCTCCTGCTGCTGGCGATGCCCGCGTTGCAGGGCTGCCTGGCCACCAAGGTGGTGACGGTGCCGGTCAAGGTCGCGTACGGCGCGGGGAAACTGGCGGTGAAGGGAACCGCGGCAGCGGTGCGCGCGGTCGTGCCCGACGACGAGGAAAAAGCGGCGCTGGAGAAGGAGGCGACCCGACCGCCCGAGCCGCCGCCCCCGCGCTGATCCACCCGTTCCGCGTGCGGGCGCGGGCGCTGCTGCCCGTACACTAGCGGCATGAGCAGTCGCTACAACGCCGAAGACATTGAAGTCCTGTCCGGCCTGGATCCGGTCAAGCGCCGGCCGGGCATGTACACCGATACCACCCGCCCGAACCACCTGGCGCAGGAGGTCATCGACAACGCGGTCGACGAGGCCCTTGCCGGGCATGCGCGCAGCATCGAGGTCACCCTGCACGCCGACGGCAGCTGCGAGGTCGCAGACGACGGCCGAGGCATGCCGGTCGACCTGCATCCCGAGGAGAAGATCCCGGGGGTCGAGCTGATCCTCACGCGCCTGCACGCGGGCGGCAAGTTCAGCAACAAGAACTACACCTTCAGTGGCGGCCTGCACGGCGTGGGCGTGAGCGTGGTCAACGCGCTGTCCACCCGGCTGGACGTCTACATCAAGCGCGAGGGAAGCGAGTACCACATGGCATTTGCCGACGGCGACCGCGCCTCCGCGCTGTCGGTCGTGGGCAGCGTGGGCAGGAAGAACACCGGTACGCGCGTGCGTTTCTGGCCCGATGCCAGATATTTCGATACCCCGAAATTCAACCTGCGCGCGCTCAAGCACCTGCTGCGCGCCAAGGCGGTGCTCTGCCCGGGGCTGACCGTGTCCCTGTTCGACGAGGCCAGCGGCGAGCGCGCGCAGTGGCATTACGAGGACGGCCTGCGCGATTACCTCAAGGGCGAACTTTCCGGCCGCGAGCTGTTGCCGCCCGAGCTGTTCGTCGGCGCGCTGCGCAAGGACACCGAGACGGTGGACTGGGCGGTGGCCTGGCTGCCGGACGGCGAATTGGTGCAGGAGAGCTACGTCAACCTGATCCCCACCGCGCAGCACGGCACCCACGTCAACGGCCTGCGCACCGGGTTCACCGATGCCCTGCGCGAGTTCTGCGACTTCCGCAACCTGCTGCCGCGCGGGGTCAAGCTGGCGCCCGAGGACGTGTGGGACCGGGTGGCGTTCGTGCTGTCGCTGAAGATGACCGACCCCCAGTTCAGCGGGCAGACCAAGGAGCGGCTGAGTTCGCGCCAGGCCGCCGGCTTCGTCGAGGGCGCCGCGCACGACGCGTTCTCGCTGTGGCTCAACACCCACACCGAGTACGGCGAGCGGATCGCGCAGCTGGCGATCGAGCGTGCCAGCGCGCGGCTCAAGACCGAGAAGCAGATTGTCCGTAAGAAGGTGACCCAGGGCCCGGCGCTGCCCGGCAAGCTGGCGGACTGCATCAGCCAGGACCTCTCGCGCACCGAACTGTTCCTGGTGGAGGGCGACTCCGCCGGCGGCAGCGCGCGGCAGGCGCGCGACAAGGATTTCCAGGCGATCCTGCCGCTGCGCGGCAAGATCCTCAACACCTGGGAAGTCTCCAGCAATACCGTGCTGGGCTCGGAGGAAGTGCACAACCTCGCCATCGCCATCGGCTGCGACCCCGGCAAGGACGACATCAGCGGACTGCGCTACGGCAAGGTCATCGTGCTGGCCGACGCCGACAGCGACGGGCTGCACATCGCCACCCTCCTGACCGCGCTGTTCCTCAAGCACTTCCCGGCGCTGGTCGCCGCCGGCCACGTCTTCGTCGCGATGCCGCCGCTGTTCCGGGTTGACGTCGGCAAGCAGGTGTTCTACGCGCTCGACGAGGAAGAGAAGCGCCTGCTGCTGGAGAAGATCGCGCGCGAGAAGCTCAAGGGGCAGGTCAACGTCACCCGCTTCAAGGGCCTGGGCGAGATGAACCCCCAGCAGCTGCGCGAGTCGACCATGCACGTGGACACCCGCCGGCTGGTGCAGCTCACCGTCGACGACGGCGATGCCACCCGCGCGCTGATGGACATGCTGCTGGCGAAGAAACGGGCCGCCGACCGCAAGTCGTGGCTCGAGCAGAAGGGCGATCTCGCCACGCTGGAAGTCTGATCCGGGCGGCGACGCCTTGCGCGTTGCCGCCGGTCAGCCCGTGAGCGCGGCCAGCAGCAGCGCGCGCAACAACGCCTGCAAGCGCGTGGCCCTGGCCTCGTCGTAGGCGAAGCTGTCCTCGTCCATGTAGCAGCGCTGGCTGATTTCGAGCTGCACGGCGTCGATCCCGCCGCCCGGATCGCCGTAATGGCGGGTGATGTGGCCGCCCTTGAAGCGTCCGTTCGCGACCCAGTCGTAGGCGTCCTGCGCCAGCAGCGTTGCCTCCAGCCGCGCCTGCAGCGACGGGGAACAACTCGCCCCGCCGGCGGTGCCGAGGTTGAGGTCGGGCAGCCGCCCGTCGAACAGGAACGGCAGTCCGCTGCCGCGGATCGAATGCCCTTCCCACAAGACGACGCGACCGTGCAGCGCGCGCAGCCGCGCCAGTTCGTCGCCCAGGGCCGCGTGGTACGGCCGCCAGTAGGTCGCCACGCGCGCGCGGACCTCGTCTTCGTCCGGCGCCTGTCCCGGCAGGTACACCGGCAGGCCGTCGAAACCGACCAGCGGCACCAGCCCGGTGGTGTTCTGCCCGGGGT
Source organism: Pseudomonadota bacterium (assembly GCA_023388715.1). GTDB lineage: Bacteria > Pseudomonadota > Gammaproteobacteria > Xanthomonadales > Xanthomonadaceae > Thermomonas. The sequence continues at coordinate 9,108 of JAEWFT010000049.1, read as the reverse complement.
ACAGCGAGACATCGTCCTCGCCGCGGTTGAGGTCGATGACGTAGCGCGAATGGCGCGGCACCAGCAGCGAGGCGCCCAGCTCGCGCGCGAACGCGTACAGCCGGGCCACGTGCCAGTCGGTGTCCGGAACCTGCCGCGCGCGCGGGGTCATCCGCGCGGCGATGGCCTCCGGCAGCACGCTGCCATCGTGGGGCAGGCTGACCAGCAGCGGCGCAGTGCCGCGATGCAGGGTCACCACCGCGTCCATCACGTGAAGCGCGCGGGGTCGAATGCGGTGGGATCCACCTCGGGTTTTCGGCCGACCATCATGTCCGCCAGCATCCGGGCGGTGCCGGCGCTCATGCCCACCCCCATCATGCCGTGGCCGGTGGCCAGCCACAGGTGCGGCTGCTGCGGGGCCGGCCCGATCAGCGGGATGTCGTCGCGGCTCATCGGCCGCCAGCCGAACCAGCGCTCGCGCACCACCGGCCCGACCGGGCAATGCAGGAACTTGCGCGCGCCGCGCTCCAGCGCGCCCAGCCGCTGCTCGTTGAGCTCGGTGTCGTAGCCGGAGAATTCCATCGTGCTGCCAAGGCGGAAACCGCTGTCCCAGGTGGTCACGCACACCGAAACCTCGCGCAGCGTCAGCGCGCGCCTGGGGACGATCTCGGGGCGGTCGTAGGTGATCGAATAACCCTTGCCCGGCTGGATTGCGTTGCGCAGCCACGGCAGGCCGATGCGGGCCGCCAGCTGCGGCGACCACGCACCCAGCGCGATCACCGCGTCGCGCGCGCGGATGGTGCCGCCGGCGGTATTCGCCACCACGCCATCCTCGCCGGCGTCCAGCGACTCCAGCGCGCAGTGCTCGACGATGGTGCCGCCGCGCTCGCGCACGATGCGCGCCAGTTCGGCGACGTAGCGGTCGGGGCGCAGGGCGGCGTCGCCGGGGAAGCGGATCGCGCCCACCACACCCGGCTTGAGCGCAGGCTCCTGCTGCTCGTAGGCGGCGCCGTCGATCACTTCCGACTGCACGCCGAATTCGCGCAGCATCGGCAGGTCGCGCATCTCCAGTTCCAGTGCGCGCTGGTCGTGGAACACGTAGTCCTCGCCCTGTTCGGTGAACTCGCAGTCCAGCCGGTAATCGCGGACCCACTCGGCGATGCGCGCGCGCGAATCGTTGAGCATCGCCGCCTTGGCGTGGGTGCTTGCCAGCCAGTCGCGATGGTTGCAGCGCAGCGAGAAGCCGGCCAGCCAGCGCCACAGCACGGGGTCGAAGCGCGGCTTGATGTACAGCGGCGCATCCGGTGAGAGCATCCAGCGCATGGCGCGGCCGATGGTGCCCGGCGCGGCCAGCGGCGGCGCGTGGCTGGGCGTCAGGGTGCCGCAGTTGCCGTGCGAGGCGCCGCCGCCCACCGCACCGGAATCGATCACCTGCACGCCGCGGCCCTCTTCCAGCAGCACGAGGGCGGTGGCGAGGCCGGTCACGCCGGCACCAACGATCAGTACATCGCAGGCCGCGGCCGGCTGGGCTGGCATCCTGGGAACTCCGGGGTCAAAGACGCCCATTATCGGGCCAGCGGGCTCGCCAGCGGCAAGCGGCGGCGTGCGCAAACCGTTACCAGCACCCGGAAACGCGAACGGCCCGCAGCGCGGGCCGTCCGATGCAGCCTCCGACGCGCCGTTCAGTGCGCGTGGCCACCCTCGCCGTGCACGTGGCCGTGCGCGATTTCCTCCTCGCTGGCCTCGCGCACCTCGACGATCTCGATGTCGAACTCCAGGTCCTTGCCGGCCATCGGGTGGTTGAGGTCGACATCGACCACGCTCATGCCGACCTTCTGGATGGTCACCGCGCGCGGGCCGAAATTGGTGTTCAGCACCACCTGCATGCCGGGCTCTAGCTTCTGGCCGCCGAAATGCTTCTTCGGGATGCGCTGGCTGAGGCCGTCGCGGCGCTCGCCATAGGCGTCGGCGGCAGTGACGCTGGCCTTGAAGCTGTCGCCTGCCTCGCGGCCTTCCATCGCCTTCTCCAGGCCCGGGATGATGGCGCCGTGGCCGAACAGGATCGCCAGCGGCTCGCCGGCGTCCTTGGAATTCTCCACCGACTCCTGGCCGGACTCGGCAACGGCGTAGTGGAAACGGACGACGCGGTCTTTCTCGATCTTCATGGGTCTTGGGCCTCAGCGGTGCGGCGCTTGCCGGCAGGGGGAGTTGCGGCAACACTGCGCCGCGATGGAACCAGCCGACTGCAACCAGCGACCGGACGCGCCCGTGGCGCCCGCGGATTATCGGGCCATCGCCGTGTTCGCGCTATTGGCCGCAGCGCTGGCCGGGTGCGGCGGCGCGCCGCTACGCCACGACCCGCCGGCTGCCAGCACGCGGGCAAGCGCCGTGCCGGTGGATCCGGCGCGCGCCAATGCGGTGCTCATGCGCGCGATCAGCCTAGTGGGCACCCCCTACCGCTACGGCGGCAACACCCCGGAAGGCGGCTTCGACTGCAGCGGCCTGGTCAACTACGTCTACCGCGACATGCTGGATGTTCGGCTGCCGCGCACGACCCGCGAGCTTGCCGCGCTGCAGGGCCCCCGGATCGACACCGCGCGGCTGGCCGGCGGCGACCTGGTGTTCTTCGGCAGCGACGGGACCGTCACCCATGTTGGCATCTACGTCGGCGAGGGGCGCTTCGTGCATGCGCCGACCACCGGCGGAACCGTCCGCCTGGATCGGCTGGACGGCGCGTGGTGGCGCGACCATTACACGGGCGCGCGGCGCATCCTGTGAGCGGAGCAGGCCGCGACAGTCACGCGATCTCCACGCGGCCTTGATCCACACTTCACGAATATGACTGGGTAAAAGCCTGAAAAGCGTGACCTGGGTTTTCCATCTTTGACGTTGCGCTAACGGTCTCTGAACATTTCACCCGTCTTTCACGGGCATAGTCGCCGCTGGTTTTTTTCGTGATGACCGCGTGACGACAGCCCACCTGCCCCACGGCCATTCCCCAGCCCGCGCCCGCCGCGGTGCCTGCGCCCTCCTCTCCCTGCTGCTTGCCGCCGCCGCCCTGCCGGCCATGGCAACCACCACCACTGCCATCGAGTCGGTCGCCGCCGCGCCGGCCGCGATTGCCAGCCCCGACACCGCCGCCGATACGCCGCGCACCTCCGAGAAGGTGAAGTCGGCGCTGCAGCGCGCGTTCTCGCTGCTGGGCACGCCCTATCGCTGGGGCGGCACCAGCCCGGACACCGGCTTTGATTGCAGCGGCCTGGTCGGCTATGTCTTCCGCACCATCGGCATCGACCTGCCGCGCGTCTCGCGCGAGATGGTCGGCGCCGGCACCCCGGTCAAGGACCGCAATGCGCTGGCCGAGGGCGACCTGGTGTTCTTCGGCCGCAACGGCAGCCGGATCGACCATGTCGGCATCTACGTCGGCGACGGCAAGTTCCTGCACGCGCCGCGCACCGGGCGCGACGTCACCGTCTCCAGCCTGACCACCGGCTACTGGGCGCAGAAGTACATGCAGGCCCGCCGGGTCGCCACCGGCAGCTGACCGCCCGCCGGAGTGCCGCATCGACGCCGCCTCCGCGCGGCGTCTTGCGTTTCGGGGACTCAGTCGGGGGCAACCTCGCGATAGCGGGCGACGGTCTCCTCGATCCCCTTGCTCAGCGCCATCACCTGCTGCGCGTATTCCGCGAGCGTCCGGTCCTCGTCGGTGGCCGGCCTCCAGCTGGGCACCGCGGAGGGCGCGCCTTCCGGCTTGTCCAGGGCGACGAACACGATCACGCAGTGGGTGCACAGCCGCGCGGGGCCGCCCGCCATCGGGTCGCGCGCGTGCACGTCGACCGCGAAATGCATCGAACTGGTGCCGGTGTGCACCAGTGTGGCCTCCACCGAAACCAGGTCGCCGATCCGGATCGGGGCCACGAAGCGGATCCCGCCCACCGCCACGGTGACGCTGTAGCGCCCGCTCCACCCGACCGCCGCGGCGTAGCCGGCCTGGTCGATCCACTTCATGACCTGGCCGCCGTGGACCTTGCCGCCGTAATTGACGTCGGAGGGCTCGGCGAGGAAGCGCATGGTCAACCGGCGCTGGCGTCCACTCATGGCGATCTCCCGGGAAACCGGCATCCTAGCCCCGGCCTTGTGCAGCTTGCCTGCACGCGCGAGTATGCCGGGAACGCAACAGGGGAGTGGGTCGATGCTGCGGACCGTGCTGGGCGCGCTGCTGGGCGTCGTGGTGGCGATGCTGACGATCACCGCGGTCGAGTTCCTCGGCCACCAGGTCTATCCCCCGCCGCCCGGCCTGAACCCGATGGAGCCGGCCGACATGGAACGCATGCTCGGCCTGCTGCCGGTCGGGGCGAAGTGGTTCATCGTCGCCGCCTGGACGCTCGGCGCGCTCTTGGGCGGGCTGGTGGCCGCGCTAGTCGCGAAACGCCATCCACGGATCGCAGCGCTTGTACCCGCCCTGCTGGTGATGGTCGGGGTGGTGATGGTCTCGCTGCAGATGCCCGGGCACCCGCGCTGGATGGCGGTGGCCGGGCTGCTGCTGCCCATTCCAGCGTCGCTGCTGGGAGCGGCGCTGGCGGGTCGCAGGCGGCCCGCGCCCTGAGCACCCTCCGGCACGGCCGGCGCGTGCCGGCCGCGGGGTTGCGCGGGGGACTCAGTCCGCCTTGAACGCGCCGAACGGCTTGAGCTGGTCGTCGATCACCTTGCCGTCGCCCACCACCACGATGCTCCAGTCCTTCGGATCGAAATACTTCGCGCCCATCGCCTGCACCTGCTGGGCGCTCACCGCGCGGATCTTCGGCACGTACTCGCCGAGGAACTCCGGCGGCAGCCCCACCAACCAGTTCGAGGCCAGCGCGCCGGCCACCGCGGCCTGCATCTGGTTCGACAGCAGGTAACCGCCCGCGACATAGCGCTTGGTGTCCTCCAGCTCGCGCGCCGGCACCGGCTGGGTACCGATCCTCGACAGCTCCGCGCGGAACTCGCCGATCGAAGCGCCGGTGACCTCGTTGCGCACGTCCGCACCGGCGCCGAGCCTCCCGCCGCCGCGGTAGGCGGCCAGCGAGCTGGACGCGCCGTAGGTGTAGCCCTTGTCCTCGCGCAAGTTCTGCATCAGCCGCGAGGAGAAGCCGCCGCCCAGCACGGTGTTGGCCAGCTGCGCGGGCACGTAGTCCGGGCTGGTCGCCGGAATGCCGGGACGGCCCAGGCGGACCGTCGACTGCACGCTGCCATCGCGCTGCAGGCGCACGCGCGCCGGGGCGGCGCTGCTGCGCGCGGCAGCGACCGGCGCGACCGGCACCCCGCTGGCCTTCCAGTCGCCGAACGCCTCGCGGGCCAGCGCCATCGCCTCGTCCTTTCCGATCCTGCCGGTGACCACCAGCAGCGCGCGGTCCGGGCGGAACCGGCGGGCGTGTTCGGCGCGCAGTTCGGCCGCGCTCACCGCGTTGATCGACGCCTCGGTCTGGTGGGTGCGGGCGTACGGGTGGTCGCCATGGATCGCCTTGACCAGCGCGCGCTCGGCGCGGAAGCCGGGCTGCGCCTCGGATGCCTTCAGCGACTGCAGCTGGTTGGCCTTGGCCAGCGCGACCTCCTTCTCCGGGAACGCGGCGTTGCGCGCCACGTCCGCGAGCAGGTGCATCATCGGCCCGGCCTGCGATGCCAGCGCATTGGCGACCACGCTCATCCCGTCCAGCGACACGCTGCCCGCGACGTTGCCGCCCATGCCCTGCGCCAGTTCGGCGATCTGCCGCGAGTCGCGGCGCGCGGTGCCTTCATTCAACATGTAGGCCAGGGTGCTGGCGAAGCCCGGTTTGTCGGCGGGATCGGCGCCATAACCGGCATCGCGGATCGCCAGCACGTAATCCACGCGCGGCACGCCATCGCGCGGCAGCACCCAGACCTGCAGGCCGTTGGGCAGCGTCGCCTTCTCGATCGCGGGGACCGGCAACGGCTTGTCGGGGGCGTAGGCAGGCAATTCTTTCGGCCGCGCCAGCGCGGAGGTGTCCTTGGCCACCGCCGGCGCCACCGCCAGCACCAGCGCCAAGGCCAGCAAGTGCGTCCTCATCTTGGTCATCGTCGGCTCCCTTAGCGCTTTGCGGCCGGCGCCGCCAGCATGGCGGCGGGCTTGCGGTCGATCACGGTGCGGTTGGCGCGGGTCAGGTAGGTCGCCGCCACCCGCTTCAGGTCGTCGGAACCCACGGCCTCGATCCAGCCCGGGATGCGGTTGACGACCGCGGCGTCGCCCCAGATGGCGTGGAGGCGCGCCAGCCGGTCGGCGCGGCCAAGGAAGCTCTCCTGGCCGTTGTTCCAGTCGGACAGCATGGCGGTCTTGACCCGCGCCAGCTCGTCTGCCGGCACTCCCTCGCGCGCGATCCGCGCGATCTCCTCGTCCATCGCCGCCAGCATGGCGTCGGCGTTGGTGGTCGGCTTGTACAGCGAGAACGCGGTGAACAGGGTCGGGCCGTCGTATTCCCACGGGCTGACCAGGCCGAACATGCCATCGGAATTGAGCGCCAGCTCGCGGCCCTTCACCAGCCCCTGGTAGAAGCGCGAGGCGCTGCCGCCGGTGAGCACCTCGGCCAGCACCGCCATCGGCGCCTGGTCGGCGCTGCCGCGGTCCGGGACCTTCCAGCCCACTGCGATCGCCGGCACCTGGGCCAGCGCGTCGGACTGTTGCAAACGCTTCTCCTGGGTATTGAGCGGCTCGGAGAAATCGCTGCTGGCGGGCGTGGGTCGCCTCGCGATGTTGCCGAAGTAGCGCTTGGCCAGCGCAACGCCCTGCTCGGCGGTGACGTCGCCGGCAATCGCCAGCACCGCATTGTTGGGCCCGTAGTAATCGCGATGGAAGGCGCGCACGTCGTCCAGGCTGGCGCCCTCCAGGTCCTCGAAGCTGCCGTAGCCGTCGTGGTTGTTCTCCCACTTGCTGAAGGCGTGCTGGCCGATGTCGATCCACATGAAGCCGCCATAGGGCTGGTTCTTCACGTTGACCCGGATCTCTTCCTTCACCACGTCCTGCTGGTTCTTCAGGGTCGCGGCGTTGAAGTCGAGCGTTTTCATCCGGTCGGCTTCCAGCCACAGGATCGGCTCCAGCGCGGACACCGGCGCGGTCTCGATGTAGTTGGTGAAGTCCGGGCGGGTGGAACCGTTGTTGCGGCCGCCGCCCCCGGTGATCACCTGGTCGAAAGTCCCCGACGGCGCGTTCGGCGTGCCCTCGAACATCAGGTGCTCGAACAGATGGGCAAAGCCGGTGCGGTTGCGCGGCTCCGAACGCATGCCCACCTTGTAGACCACGCTCACGCCCACGGTGGGCGCGCTATGGTCCGGCGAGACGATCACGGTGAGGCCGTTGTCCAGCGTCTGGACGGTGAGCGGCAGCTGCCAGCGGTCCCGTTCGGCCGCCTGCGCCACGCCCGTGGCGAGCAGCCCGGCGAACAGCCCGGCGATGATGCGCGTACGCATGCGCGATCCCTTGGTGGGTGGAGGTCCGCCGAGTCTAGCGGCCGCGGATGACCGCGAAAGCGCCAGACGTCATGCCGACTGGACGCACGGGCGATGTCAGCCCGGCTCGCGCTCCACCACGGGGGCGTCCGCCTGCAGCCCGACGTCGCCCGAGGCCGCGTCGTACATGCCGCGGTCCAGCAGGCCGGTCTGCCGCGCCACCAGTACCGGCACCAACACCTGGCCGGTGACATTGGTCATCGTGCGCATCATGTCGAGGATGCGGTCGATCGCGTACAGGATGCCGATCGCCTCCAGCGGCAGCCCGGCCGCGCTGATCACCACGGTGGCCATGATCACCGCGGTGCCCGGCACCCCGGCGGTTCCGAAGCTGCCCAGCACCGACGCCAGCGCAATCAGCAGGTACTGCCCGGTCGACAGCTCGATGCCCATGAACTGCGCGATGAACACCGCGCCCAGCGCCGGGTAGATCGCGCCGCAGCCGTCCATCTTGATGCTGGCACCGAGCGGCACCGCGAAGCTGGCGTAGTCCCGGTTGACGCCGAGATTGATCGCCGACTGCAGCGACAGCGGCAGCGCCGCGAAGCTGCTGGACGCGACGAACGCGACCTCCATCGCCGGCGCCGCGCCGCGGAAGAACTTCAGCGGGTTCAGCCCGTGCGCCAGCAGCAGCCCGGTGTACACCACGATGATGTGGAAGGCGCAGGCCAGGTAAAGGGCGATGACGAACTTGCCCAGCGGCAGCAACTGCTCGAAGCCGTAGCCGCCCACCAGCGCCGCGATCAGCCCGAAGGTCCCGATCGGGGTGAACTCCAGCACGAACCGGGTGACCTGGATCATCGCCTCGCTAGACTGGTTGAACAGCACGCGCAGGTTTTCCACCTTGCCGCCGAGCTTGACCAGCGCAAAACCCAGCAGGCCGGCGAAGAAGATCACCTGCAGGATGGTGAAGTTGCTGGGGATGATGATGTTCTGGCCGTCGCCACTCTTGCCCGCGCCAAGCGCCGCCAGCGCGCGGAACGGGTTCTCCGGCACGATGTTGAGCAGCACCGCCAGCGGTCCGGGCACGTCGCGCGGCGTGTAGTTCTCGGCCACGCGCAGGTTGGCGGCATCCACGCCTGCCCCCGGCTGCATGACCAGCCCGAACGCGAGCCCCACCGCAACCGCGATCACAGCAGTGATCGCAAACCACAGGAACGTGCGCCCGGCCAGGCCGGCGATCGAACGCTGCCCGGCCAGGGAACCCACCGCGCTGACCACGGCAAAGAACACCAGCGGGATGGCGATCATCTTGATCAGGTTGACGTAGACCGTCCCCAGCGGCCCGAACCAGGCCTCCGCGCTCGGACCCAGCGCCCAGCCGGCCAGCACGCCCAGCACGAAGCCGAGCAGGACCCGCTTCCAGAACTTGATCCGAAACCACCAGTCGAACATGCGGGCAATCCCTGGCTGCAACGCCCGGACAATACCGGAGCGGCATGCGGTGCGTCAGTGCCGCGGCTGCAACGCTGCAGCACCATTGCAACCGCGGATGCCGATAATGCGCGAATGAAGACCTCCCGCTGCCTCCCGCTGACCTCCCTCGCCTGCATCGCCACCCTGGCGGCCTGCGCGGGCGCGCCCACCCTGCCCGCCCCGGCCGCCACCGCCACCGTCGCGGTGCCGGCG
>JAEWFT010000055.1 GCA_023388715.1 Pseudomonadota bacterium | reverse complement strand
GCCGCCATCTCAGGCGGCCGCGCCGGGCGCGACCCGGTCCTTGAGCCAGGCATAGCCATGCTGTTCCAGCTCCAGCGCCAGTTCGGGACCGCCGCTCTCGACGATGCGGCCGTCGGCCAGCACGTGGACGACGTCCGGGCGGATGTAGTCGAGCAGGCGCTGGTAGTGGGTGATGACGACGAAGGCGCGCTCCGGCGAGCGCAGCGCGTTGACGCCGTCCGCCACCGATTTCAGCGCGTCGATGTCGAGCCCGGAATCGGTTTCGTCGAGGATCGCCAGCTTCGGCTCCAGCAGCGCAAGCTGGAAGATTTCGTTGCGCTTCTTCTCGCCGCCGGAGAAGCCTTCGTTGAGGCCGCGATGCAGCAGCTCGTCCTTCAGGTGGAGCACGGCGAGCTTTTCCCGCACCAGCTTCAGGAACTGCATCGAATCGAGTTCCGCCTCGCCGCGCGCCCGGCGCTGCGCATTGAGCGCGGCCCGCAGGAAGTAGGTGTTGTTGACGCCCGGGATCTCCACCGGGTACTGGAAGGCCAGGAACACGCCGGCGGCGGCGCGCTCCTCCGGCTCCAGGTCCAGCAGCGGCTTGCCTTCGAACTCGATGGTGCCGGCGGTGACCTCGTAGCCGTCGCGCCCGGCCAGGATGTTGCCCAAGGTGGACTTGCCGGCGCCGTTCGGCCCCATGATGGCGTGCACCTCGCCGGGATTCACCGCCAGCGTCAGGCCCTTGAGGATCTGCTTGCCGGCGACGGTGGCGTGGAGGTTGTCGATCTTCAGCATGTCTTGTGTCCGGTTCGTGCGCGCGGGATCAGCCCACCGCACCTTCAAGTGAGACGTCCAGCAGCTTCTTGGCTTCCACCGCGAATTCCATCGGCAGTTCGCGGAACACCGACTTGCAGAAGCCGTCCACGATCATCGACACCGCGTCCTCCTCGCCGATGCCGCGGCTGCGGCAATAGAACAGCTGGTCGTCGCTGATCTTCGAGGTAGTCGCCTCGTGCTCGACGGTCGCGGTCGGGTTCTTCACCTCGATGTAGGGGAAGGTGTGCGCGCCGCACTTCTTGCCGATCAGCAGCGAGTCGCACTGGGTGTGGTTGCGCGCGCCGTCGGCGCCGGCGGCCACCTTCACCAGTCCCCGGTAGCTGTTCTGACCGCGGCCGGCGCTGATGCCCTTGGAGACGATCTTCGACTTGGTGCGCTTGCCGACGTGGATCATCTTGGTGCCGGTGTCGGCCTGCTGGCGGTGGTGGGTGAGCGCGACCGAATGGAACTCGCCGACGCTGTCGTCACCCAGCAGCACGCAGCTCGGGTACTTCCAGGTGATGGCGCTGCCGGTTTCCACCTGGGTCCAGGTGACCTTGCTGCGCACGCCGCGGCATTCGGCGCGCTTGGTCACGAAGTTGTAGATGCCGCCAACGCCGTTCTCGTCGCCGGGGTACCAGTTCTGAACGGTGCTGTACTTGATCTCGGCATCGTCCAGCGCCACCAGTTCCACCACCGCGGCGTGCAGCTGGTTCTCGTCGCGCATCGGCGCGGTGCAGCCTTCCAGGTAGGAGACGTGGCTGCGCTCCTCCGCGATGATCAGGGTGCGCTCGAACTGCCCGGTGTGGCCGGCGTTGATGCGGAAATAGGTGCTCAGTTCCATCGGGCAGCGCACGCCCCTGGGGATGAACACGAAGCTGCCGTCGGAGAACACCGCCGAGTTGAGCGCGGCGAAGTAGTTGTCGCCCACCGGCACCACGCTGCCAAGGTACTGGCGCACCAGCTCGGGGTATTCGCGGATCGCTTCGCTCATCGAGCAGAAGATCACGCCCTTCTCGGCCAGTTCCTTGCGGAAGGTGGTGCCGACGCTGACCGAATCGAACACCGCGTCCACCGCCACGCCCGCGAGCTTGGCGCGCTCGTGCAGTGGCACCCCGAGCTTGTCGTAGGTGTCGAGCAGTTCCTGCGGCACCTCGTCCAGCGACTTGTACTTCGGGCCCTTGGGCGCGCTGTAGTAGCTCAGCGCCTGCAGGTCGATCGGTGCGATGGCGAGCTTGGCCCAGTGCGGCACGGGCATGGTGAGGAAGTGCCGATAGGCGGCCAGCCGCCACTCGGTCATCCATTCCGGCTCCTCCTTCTTTGCGGAGAGCGCGCGGATGATGTTCTCGTCCAGGCCGGGCGGCAGCGAGTCGGACTCGATGTCGGTGATGAATCCGGCTTCGTACTTGCGGCCCAGCTGCGCGTGGATCTCGGCGTTGTCCACCGGCGCGGCCGGCGCCGGGGTATCGGCGATGGGTGTGTTCATGGGGGGCTCCTCAGGCGCTCGCCAGTTGCACGGCGATGCCCTTGCGCCGCGGGGGCGCGGCGGTGGGGTCGGCCATCTCGGCCAGGGTCACCGCGCGCAGGGCATCGGCGACCACGTCATTGATCCGGCGCCAGCTGGCGCGCATGCCGCAGCTGTCCTCGATCCCGCACTGGCCGGCGTGGACGCTGCAGGCGGTCATGCCGAGCGGGCCTTCCATTGCCTCCACGATCTCGATCAGGCTGATGCCGCCGGCGGGGCGCGCAAGCCGGTAGCCGCCGTTGGCGCCGCGGAAGCCCTCCACCAGACCGGCCTGGGCCAGCGGCTTGAGCACCTTGGCGACCGTCGGCGCCTCCAGCCCGGCCTGCTCGGCAAGATCCGGCGCGCTGAGCACCTGCTCCGGCCGCGCGGCAAGCACGGTCAGGACCAGGGTGGCGTAGTCGGTGAGCTTGGTGACGCGCAGCATCGGGACGGGTGCAGCTTGAAAGCGTACCGGAATTGTACGGTTTAACCGCCCGGACGGCCAGTGGACCACGCCGATGACGCCTCCACGGCGGTGCGCCACAATGCGTTTCCTCCCCGCGCCATGTCCCCATGCCGAAGAAGATCGCCACCCGCAAGTCCGCCATCCACGGCAACGGCATGTTCGCCGTGGCGCCTATCGCCAAGGGCGAGCGGCTGATCGAGTACAAGGGCCGGCGCCGCAGCCACGACGAGGTGGACAACGACGACTCCGGCGACGTCGAGAGCGGGCACACCTTCCTTTTCACCCTGGACGAGGACTGGGTGATCGATGCCAACTACGAGGGCAACTCGGCGCGCTGGATCAACCACAGCTGCGCGCCCAACTGCGAGGCGGTGATGGAGGAGGACGAGGACGATGCCCGTGCCTCCAGGGTGTTCATCGAGGCCATCCGCGCGATCAGGCCGGGCGAGGAACTGACCTACGACTACGGCATCACCCTTGCCCAGCGGCACACCCCTCGGCTGAAGAAGATCTGGGCCTGCCGCTGCGGCGCCAGGGACTGCACCGGGACGATGCTGCGCCCCAAGCGCTGAGCACCGCCCCCGCGGGAGGCTTCAGCGCGAGCCGAAGCTGCTGCGCACGATCCTCCATTGCCCGTCGCCGCCGTCGGGCGCGCCGCGCTGCAACGTGTAGCTGCCCGCCTGCCGCTCCTGGCGGCCGTCGATCCGGGTGATCTCGAGCCGCACCGGCAACTCGACGCTGCGCTGGCCGGCCATGGCCTCGTACGCTGCGGGCGCGCCGATCTCCACGCTCATCCCGGCGACGTCGGCAAACCCCTGGGCGAAGGCCTCGGTGCCCTGCGGGGCATTTCGCCACGCCGCCTGCGCCCGCGCGAAGTCCTGCGCATTGATCGCGGCGAAGTAGTCGCGCAGCACCGCCACCGCGGCGTCCGGTCCCGGCCCGGGCTGCTCGGGTGGCGCCTCGGCTGCACTTGCGTCGGGCTGTTCCGGCGGGTCCTCGCCCGCCAGCGGGTCGGCGACCGCGGCAGGCCCCGGGGTGGCGGCAGGCACCACGGTGGCCTCGCCCGGATTCGGCATGCCGGTCACCGAGCCACTGACGGCGCCGGGAGCGGGCAGGGCCTCGGCACCGGCCGTCGCCTTGCGTTCGGCGTCATCGCCGTTGCCGCATGCAGCCAGCAGCAGGCAGGAGAGCAGGGCGGCGGCGCGTGCGTGCATGGCTCATTCCAGGCGCAGGGTGACGGTTCCGGGGTCGATGTCGACGGCGCGGATGCGCTGCGAGGCCATCCGCCCGAGCGCATTGTTGTCCAGGCGGTAGACGGGCTCCTGGCGGGCGTAGTCAAGCAGCCAGCTGTTGAGCATCGAGCGTGCATTGTCGTTCATCGCGCCGCCAAGGCTCGGCACGTCGACCGACACGATTTCCGGGCGGTCCAGGTGCAGGCCTAGCGTCTGCGTGTCGAAACGCAGGCCGCTTTGCAGGGCGAAGCGACCGGAAGGCGTCCTCGACGGGCGCCCCATGGTGCCGACGCCCAGGTCGAATTCCAGCTGCAGGCGGCCACCGCCCGAGAGGCTCAGCCGGGGGTTCAGCAGGCTCAGCGACACCAGCCCGCCGAGCTTGCTGTAGTCGCGCGGGAAGTTGCGGGTGAGCTGCGACTGCAGCTGCGCCGCGGTGAACGAGATGTCGCGGCTCAGCAGGGCGCTGCCAAGGGTGGAGCAGGCGGCCAGCAGCATCGCCAGCAAGGCGGCAAGGAGGGGAAGGAACCTGCGCATGGGAGTCCGATCCTCAAGGGGGGTGGTCGAGTGTGGAGCATCCGCCGCGACGGCGGGGTTAACGCGCGTGCGGGGGGTCTACCGGCCGGTCGGGATCGCGCAGGCGCGGATGCGGATTGCGGGCGCCATCCTCCGCGTAGATGCCGTAATGCAGGTGCGGCGGGGTCCCGCGCGCATTGCCGGTGTCGCCGACGATACCCAGCGGATCGCCCGCGCGCACCACCTGGTAGTGGTGCAGGCCTGGAGCCCACTCGTCGAGGTGGGCGTAATAATGGCGCTCGCCGCCCGGTCCCAGCACCCAGACCACGCGCCCGCCAATCCCGCCTTCGCCGATGCGCACGACGATGCCGCGGGTGGCGCTGAGCACCGGCGTGCCGCGCGGGGCGAAGATGTCGGTGCCTTCGTGCCGACGTCCGCCGCTGCGCTGCGCCCCCCAGGTGTCCGCGATCCGTCGCGCGGCCACATCGCGGACCGGCACCGCCACGGCGTCGGGCGCCGGCAACCGCCACAGCCGGATGGCTTCCGGCAGGGCACGCAGCATTGGCGGCTCCGCCAGCCAGGCGGACATGCCCAGCAGCGCCACCAGCACGAGCAGCATCGCCAGCCCGCGCATCACCGGGATTGCCCGCCTGGATCGCCCATGGCGCAAGCATGGCCGAGCCGGGTGAAGCCCGCGTGCGCCGGGTCAGTCGTCGTCGTGCTGGGGCCGGAACGCCTCCGCCAGCCGCTGCTGCACCTGCGCCGGCACCGGCGCGTAGTGGGCGAAGTCGAGGGCGTAGCGGCCACGGCCCGCAGTCACCGATTTCAGTTCGGCGGCATAGCCCTCCAGCTCCGACAGCGGCACCTGCGCCTTGACCAGGATCTCGCCGCCGCGCAGCGCGTCGGTGCCGTTGATGCGCGCGCGCTTGCTGGCCAGCCCTCCGCTGATGTCGCCCATGTGCTGCTCGGGCGCGGTGACTTCCAGTTCCACGATCGGCTCCAGCACCTGCGGCTGGGCCTTGCCGACCGCATCCAGGAACGCCTTCTTGCCGGCGGCGATGAAAGCCACTTCCTTGGAATCGACCGGATGGTGCTTGCCGTCGTAGACCACCACGCGCACGTCCTGCATCGGGTAGCCGGCCACCGCGCCGCCCGCCAATGCCTGGCGCACGCCCTTCTCGACCGCCGGCAGGAACTGCCCGGGAATGGTGCCGCCCTTCACCTCGTCGACGAACTCGAAGCCGCCGCCGCGCGGCAGTGGCTCGATGCGCAGGAAGACCTCGCCGAACTGGCCGGCGCCGCCGGTCTGCTTCTTGTGCCGGTGGTGGCCCTCGGCCGGTGCGCTCACGGTCTCGCGGTAGGCGATGCGCGGAGGATGGGTGGTGACCTCGACCCCGAACCGCGACTTCAATCGCTGCAGCATCACCCGCAGGTGCAGGTCGGACAGGCCGCGCATGACGGTTTCGTTGGTTTCGGCGTTGTGCTCGACCACGAACGCGGGGTCTTCCTCCGCCAGCTTGTGCAGGGCGGTCGCCAGCTTCTGCTCCTGCCCCTTGCTGGCCGGCTCCACCGCCAGCCCGAACATCGGCCGCGGATAGTCCATCGGCGCCAGGCGGATGTTGTCCTCGTCATGCGAGTCGTGCAGCACCGCATCGACGTGCAGCTCGTCCACCTTGGCCACCGCCGCGATGTCGCCGGGGATCGCCCGCGCGACCTCGACGTGGTCCTTGCCCCTGAGCTTGAACAGGTGGGCAACCTTGAAGGGCTTGCGCCCGTCGTCCACGAACAGTTGCGCGTCCTTGCGCACGGTGCCCTGGTAGACGCGGAACACCCCCAGCTTGCCGACGAACGGGTCGTTGACGATCCGGAACACGTCCGCGATCACGTGCGCGTCGGGGTCGGGGCTCGGGGCGATGGTGGTCGCCGCCGCGCCGGTGCCCTTGACGAACGGCGGCGGGTTGGCCTCGCCTGGATGCGGCAGCAGGGTCTCGAACACGTCCAGCAGCTTGCGCACCCCGACGCCGGTGCGGGCGGAGGCGAAGCACACCGGCACCAGGTGTCCCTCGCGCAGGCACTGCTCGAATGCGTCGTGCAGTTCCTGCGGTGACAGGCCGTCCTCCCCGAGGTCCAGGTAGTGGTCCATCACGGTCTCGTTGATCTCCACCACCTGGTCGATGATCTTCTGGTGCCAGGCGGCGACCGGGCCGAGGTCGCTGTCGCCCTCGATGCCGCCGAAGCAGTCGACCACCTTCGCGCCGCCATCGGCGGGCAGGTTCAAGGGCAACACCTCGGGGCCGAACTCCTGGCGCAGCGCGTCCAGCAGCGCGGTGTTGTCCTGGCCGGCGCGGTCGATCTTGTTGACGATGATCGCCCTGCACAGGCCCCGTGCCTTGGCGTACTCCATCATCCTGCGGGTGCCGTGGCCGATCCCGGTGTCGGCGTCGACCACGATCGCCACGGTTTCCACCGCCGCCAGCGCCCCCAGCGCGGGCCCGCGGAAATCCGGGTAGCCGGGGGTGTCGATGAGGTTCACGTGGATGCCGGCGTGGTCGATGCTGGCGATGGCCGCATCGATGGAATGCCCGCGCTCCTTCTCGATCGGGTCGAAGTCGGACACGGTGTTTCCGCGCTCGATCGTGCCTGCCGCCTGGAGGGTGCCGCCGGCATGCAGCAGGGCTTCGAACAGGATGGTCTTGCCGGCGCCGGGGTGGCCTGCCAGGGCCACGTTGCGTATCTGCTGCGTGCTGTAGGACATGAGCCCGGTTCTCCCGTGGTTGGGTGGAGGGCGTCATGGCTGTCCGCAGCTCGCGCCGGAGCGTGGCGCTCGGCGGGCGGTCATGGCGGATGGGCAGTATCGCGCCGTTGCGCGCGGCTGGTTTCCGCGTTGCAGCATCGCAAGGGCGCGCTGGCTAGCTGTCGCCGCGCTAAACACCCGCGCGTGACGTCGCCGTGTTCAGGTCGGCGTCAACGCTGGCATCGCACTGTGGCTCTCGCGCCGGCACTTCCACTTTCCGGCTTAAGGGATCCCGCCATCATGAAGCGCCTGTCCACCATCGTCGTCGCCCTGGGCCTTGCCGTCGGCAGCCCGCTCGCACTCGCCCAGTCCAACGGCTATTACCCGTCGGGCGATTACAACCGTTACCAGCAGGGCGAGGCCTACTACGACTACGCACGCGTGGTCCGCGTGGACCCGGTGCTGGACGGCAGCTATTCGCGCACCTCCAATGTCGGCGGCCAGCGCTGCTACGAGACCACCACCGCGGGTCGCTACGACCAGGGCGGCTACTACGGCAACTCCGGCTACCGCAACGATGGTTACAACGATCCCTACGGCCGCTCGCCGCAATACGGCAGCAATACCGGCCGCACCGTTGCCACCGTGGTGGGCGGCATCGCCGGCGCGGTGCTCGGCAGCAAGGTCGGCGGCGGCTCCGGCTCCTATGCCGCCAGCGCGATCGGTTCGATGGTGGGCGGCATGGCCGGACGGCAGATCTACGACCAGACCCAGCGCAACCGCTACGGGCAGCGCCAGGGCACCGTGCGCGTCTGCGACCCGGAGCCGGTCGGCAGCTATGGCAACGCCGGCTACGGCAACAACGGCTATGGCAACTACCGCGCGGGCAACGCTACCGCCTACGACGTCACCTACGAGTACCAGGGCCGCCAGTACACGCGGCGCATGGACCACCATCCGGGCGACCGCGTCCGTGTCCGCGTGGACGTCTCGCCGCAGTAAGCGGTCGGTTCAAGGACGAAGGGGCTGCGGCCCCTTCGTCGTTTTCGCGCGGTCTAGGTCGGCCAGTCCAGGGTGCCGCTCACGATCGGCACCACCCGGCCCCCGGACCAGACGTCGCCGGCGGCATCGACCTCCAGCTCGATGATTGCGTCGAAGCCGACCTCGCGGCCCTGGCTGACGCGGTAGAAGCCGCCCGGGCCGGGCAGGGCGCCACGCTCCGCGAGCCACGCCGCCAGCGTCGCGTTCGCGGCGCCCGAAGCGGCATCCTCGAACGCGGCGGGGGCGCCCACGAAGGCACGCACCGCGAAGTAGTACACCGGATCGTTGCTGCGGGCATAGACGAACAGGCCCATGCTCTCCGTACCGTCCGCCAGCGCGCTAATCGCGTCCCACTGCGGGGTGGCGGCACGCAGGTCGGCCTCGCTGGCCAGCTCCACCAGCCACCAGCGGCGACCGCCGTCCATCAGCACCGGCGGCAGCGCGCCCAGCGGCATCCCCGCCAGCGCCGGGCGCAGGCGCGGATCGTCGGCGCTGGCGATCTCCTGGACGCGGGCGCGTGGTACCCGCACGGCGACGGTGCGGTGGGCGCCTTCGCCGGTCACCTTCAGCGGCAGCTTGCCCGCGATGCCGTCCTGTACGAGATATTTGCTTGAGCCAGGGCCGTCGCGTGGCGTGACCAGGCCGGCGTCCAGCAAGGCATGCGCGGTACCCACGCTGGGGTGGCCGGCAAACGGCACCTCGCGGCGCGGGCTGAACATGCGGATGCGGTGGGTGGCATCGTCGGAGTCGGCGGGGAACACGAAGGTGGTTTCCGGCAGCCGCGTCCATCGCGCGATCGCCTGCATCGCGGGCTCGTCCAGGCCGCGTGCGTCGAGCACCAC
This sequence comes from Pseudomonadota bacterium, assembly GCA_023388715.1. GTDB lineage: Bacteria > Pseudomonadota > Gammaproteobacteria > Xanthomonadales > Xanthomonadaceae > Thermomonas. Next base: position 62,304 of record JAEWFT010000055.1, on the reverse strand, counting down.
GGCGAGGGGATTGCCGGCGCCGGGGCGGGTCGCGAACACATCGAGTTGCACATAGGGACGGCGCATGGCGATCCACCGGGTGGGGCCGCGCAGCTTACCAACGGGACGTCTCGGGGCGTGCCCCGCGGCGCCATCGCCGGCGCGCAGCAGGCCGCTGCCGCCCGTAGAATGCGACGGCGCCGCGGGCCCGTGGCGATTCCGTCATCCATAGGTCCATGTCCGCAATCCCCGACGCTCGCTGGCTGGTGATGAAGTTCGGCGGCACCTCGGTGTCGCGCCGGGAACGCTGGGACAACATCGGCCGGCTGGCCGAAGCGCGCGCGCGCGAGGCCGACGCCCGGGTGCTGGTCGTGGTCTCGGCGCTGGCCGGCGTTACCAACGAGCTGACCGCGATCGCGGACGGGACTGGCGATCCGGCGGCCGCCGTCGCGCGGCTCGACGCACGCCACCGCGACTTCGTGGCCGGGCTGGAACTGGACCCGGAGGCCGTGGTTGGGGAGCGGCTCGCCGCGTTGCACGCACTGCTCCGCGATCCGCGCGCGGCCGGGCGCAGCCTGGACTGGCAGGCCGACGTTCTGGGGCAGGGCGAGTTGCTCTCCTCGACGCTGGGCGCGGCCTACCTGCGCGCGCGCGGCCTCGACGTGGGCTGGATGGATGCGCGCGACTGGCTGTTGGCGCTGCCGCCGCAACCCAACCAGTCCGCCTGGTCGCAGCGGCTGTCGGTCAACTGCGCCGGCGATTGCGACGACGCGTGGCGCCAGCGCTTTGCCGCGCAGCCGAGCCGGATGCTGATCACCCAGGGGTTCATCGCCCGCCACCACGACGGCGGCACCGCGATCCTCGGCCGCGGAGGATCGGATACCTCGGCGGCCTACTTCGGCGCGCTGCTGCGCGCGGCGCGGGTCGAGATTTGGACCGACGTGCCCGGCATGTTCAGCGCCAATCCGCGCGAGGTGCCGGACGCCCGCCTGCTCACCCGGCTCGACTACCAGGAAGCGCAGGAAATCGCGACCACCGGCGCCAAGGTGCTGCATCCGCGCGCGATCAAGCCCTGCCGTGACGGCGGGGTGCCGATGGCGATCCTGGATACCGCGCGTCCCGAGCTGCCCGGCACCACGATCGACGGGCAGGCCGAGCCAGTTCCCGGGGTCAAGGCGATAAGCCGGCGCAATGGCATCGTGCTGGTGTCGATGGAAGGCATCGGCATGTGGCAGCAGGTCGGCTTCCTCGCCGACGTGTTCGAGCGCTTCCGCCGCCACGGGCTGTCGGTGGACCTGATCGGTTCGTCGGAAACCAACGTGACCGTCTCGCTGGACCCCTCCGAGAACCTGATGACCACCGACGTGCTCACGCGGCTGTCGGAGGACCTGGCGCAGGTGTGCCGGGTCAAGGTGATCGTGCCCTGCGCGGCGATCACCCTGGTCGGCCGCGGCATGCGCTCGCTGCTGCACAAGCTGTCGGAAGTCTGGGAAACCTTCGGGCGCGAGCGCGTGCACCTGATCTCGCAGTCCTCCAACGACCTCAACCTGACCTTCGTGATCGACGAGGAGGCGGCCGAGGGCCTGATGCCGAAGCTGCACGCGCAGCTGATCGACAGCGGCGCGATGCCGGTGTACGAGCCGCAGGTGTTCGGGCCACGCTGGCGTGAGATCAACGGCAGCCTGCGCCCGCGGCCAGCGCCTTGGTGGCGCGCTCCGGGCAAGCGCGACGCCCTGCTGGCGCTCGCGGCGCAGGGCACCCCGCGCTACGCCTACGACCTGGCCACCGTGCGCGAGCGTGCGCGGCAGCTGCGGGATGTCGCGGCGGTGGACCGCTGGTACTACTCGGCCAAGGCCAATGCGCACCCGACGATCCTGCGCACGCTGGAAGCAGAGGGATTCGGGATGGAATGCGTGTCACGCGGCGAGGTCGAACGCGTGTTCGCGACGCTTGCCGGCATCGCGCCGGCGCGCGTGCTGTTCACCCCGAGCTTCGCGCCGATCGGCGAATACGAGGATGCCCTGGCGCGCGGCGCCACCGTGACCGTGGACAACGTGGAGCTGCTGCGGCGCTGGCCGCAGGTCTTCGGCGGCCGCGCGTTGTGGCTGCGGCTGGATCCCGGCCATGGCGATGGCCACCATGGGCAGACCAGCACCGGCGGGCGGCTGTCGAAATTTGGACTGTCGGCGCCGCGGCTGGAGGAGTTCATGGAGGTCGCGCGCGCGCTTGACGTGCGCATCACCGGCCTGCATGCGCACCTCGGCAGCGGGATCGCGTCGGTGGGCCACTGGCTGGAGGTCGCGGATGAGCTGGCGGGCTTCGCGCGCCGGATCGGCAGCGTCGAGGTCCTCGACCTTGGCGGTGGCTTGCCCGTGGCCTACAGCGATGACGACGAGCCGTTCGACCTCCAGGGCTGGGCCGCCGGCCTTGCCTCGATCAAGGCGGTGCACCCGGCGTTCCGGCTGGCGGTCGAGCCGGGCCGCTTCCTGGTGGCGGAAGCCGGGGTGCTGCTGGCATCGGCGAGCCAGGTCGTGGAGAAGGACGGCACGTGGCGGGTTGGCCTCGACGCCGGGATGAACACACTGCTGCGTCCTGCCCTGTACGACGCCTGGCACGACATCCACAACCTGTCGCGGCTCGACGCTGGCGCCGATGGCCTGTTCGAGGTCGTCGGGCCCATTGGCGAATCGCGTGACCGTTTCGGCCAGCGGGTGAAGCTGCCCGCGGCCACCGCTCCCGGCGACACCATGCTGGTGGCCGACGCGGGAGCCTACGGCTTCAGCATGGCCAGCACCTACAATCTGCGCGCGCTGCCCGTGGAGGATGTCCTGCAATGAGTGGTTGGTCCTTCCAGCGCGACGCGATCCGCGCATTCCGCTTCGTCCGCTGCGGCTTCGATCCGCAGACCGGCGTGGCGCAGCTGGCGTACGCCTTCGACGATGGCCCCGAGCTGGTGGAAACCGTCACCCTACCGGGCGCGCCGTTCCTGCTGGAAGGCGCGCGCGCGCAGGCCGCGGGGCGCGCACTGCGGCTGCTGCACCTGATCGCCGGCGTGAGCTACTACAAGGCGGCGGTGCCGGCGGCAATCGAGGTCGAAGGCGCGCCCATCGACGGCGCGACCGCGGCGCTGGTGGAAGCGGTCTACCTCAACGGGCTGGGCGAGTTCGCCTACCGCAACGGGCTGGACCTGCGCGGCAGGATCAAGTTCCCCGTGGGTGGGGCTTCTGCCCCGAACGAGGCGTCGATCGCGGCGGAAGCCGCTCCCGCAGTGGGCTTGCGCGAGCATGCGCTGGTCGCCATTGGCGGCGGCAAGGACTCGCTGGTCACCATCGAAGCCCTGCGCGCGGCGGGCATCGCGCAGACGGTGACCTGGATCGGCGGGTCGCAGCTGATTGCCGCCTGCGCCGCGCAGACCGGGTTGCCCACCCTCAACATCGGCCGCCAGCTGGCGCCGCAGCTGTTCGACTACAACCGCCAGGGCGCGTGGAACGGGCACATCCCGGTTACCGCGGTGAATTCGGCGATCCTGGCCTTTGCCGCGGTGGTGCTGGGCGTGGACCAGGTGGTGTTCTCCAACGAGCGCTCCGCCAGCTACGGCTCGCTCATCCCCGGCACCGGCGAGGTCAACCACCAGTGGTCGAAGGGCTGGGCGTTCGAGTCCATGTTCGGGGATCACCTGCAATCCCACGTGGCGGCGGACCTGCGCTACTACTCCCTGCTGCGGCCGCTGAGCGAGCTGGCGGTAGCGCGTCAGTTCGCGCGCAGCGACCGCTACGACGCGCATTTCTCCAGCTGCAACCGCAACTTCCATATCCTCGGCGAGCGCCCCACCAGCCGCTGGTGCGGGGTGTGCCCGAAATGCCATTTCGTGTTCCTGGCGCTGGCGCCGTTCATGCCCAAGCCGCGGCTGGTGGCGATCGTGGGCCGCAACCTGCTTGACGATCCCGCGCAGACGGACGGCTTCGACGCCCTGCTGGAGTTCGGCGAGCACAAACCGTTCGAATGCGTCGGCGAGGGCCGCGAGTCGCGCGCGGCGATGATGGCGCTGGCGCAACGGCCCGAGTGGCGCGAGGACGCGCTGGTGGCGCGGTTCGCAAGGACGATCGCCCCCATGCTGGATCCCGCGGACCTGCGCATCGAGCCGCTGCTGGCGATCGATGACGAGCACCGCATCCCGCCAGCCGTGTGGGAGCGCCTGCGTGACCGCTTCGCCCGCTGAGCCGCGGCGCATCGCCGACCTCGCCGGGCGGCGGGTGGCGCTGTGGGGCTGGGGCCGCGAGGGACGTGCCGCCTGCAAGGCGTTGCGGGCACGCCTGCCGGGGCAGCCACTGACGGTCATCTGCAGCGAGGCCGAGGCGGCTGAAGTGGAGGCGCTCGCGGATCCCGGCCTGCACGTCGCGCATGACGCAAGCGGCGCGCAGCTGGCCCGCTTCGATGTCGTGGTGAAGTCGCCGGGGATCAGCCCGTACCGGCCGGAGGTGCTGCACGCCGCCGCGCATGGCACCCGCTTCACTGGCGGCACCGGGCTCTGGTTCGGCGAGCGCGCGGGCGACGGCACGATGGCGCGCACCCTGTGCGTGACCGGGACAAAGGGCAAGAGCACCACCTCGGCGCTGCTGGCGCACCTGCTGCGTGCCGCGGGGCTGCGCACCGCGCTGGCCGGCAACATCGGCCTGCCGCTGCTGGAGCTGCTGGACGCCACGCCCGATGCCTGGGCGATCGAGTTGTCCAGCTACCAGACCGGCGATGTCGCCGCCTCTGGCGCAAGGCCCGGGATCGCGATCGTCACCAACCTCCAACCCGAGCACCTGGACTGGCACGGCAGCCAGCAGCGCTACGTGGAGGACAAGCTTTCCCTGGTGACGCAGGCCTGGCCGCGGGTCGCGGTGCTCAATGCCGACGATCCGCTGCTGGCCGCGCTGCAGCTTCCGCACAGCGAGGTGCACTGGTACGGCAACGCGGAGGGATGGCACCTGCGCGGCGATGCGCTGCATCGCGGAGAGACCCGGGTGATGGACACCTCGGCGCTGCCGTTGCCCGGCAGGCACAACCGCAGCAACCTGTGCGCAGTGCTGACCGCGCTGGAGGCGTTCGGACTGGATGCCGCCGCGTTGGCGCCGCACGCCGCCGGGTTCGAGCCGCTGCCGAACCGGCTGCAGCCGCTGGGCGCGCGCGATGGCATCCTCTACGTCAATGACTCGATCAGCACCACGCCGATGGCCACGCTGGCGGCGCTGGCGCTGTACCGGCACCGGCCTGTGGCGCTGCTGGTGGGCGGGCATGAGCGTGGCCTGCCGTGGGACGACTTCGCCGCGGCGATGCGCACGCAGGCGCCGGACGCGATCATCACCATGGGCGCGAACGGCCCGCGCATCCATGCCCTGCTGGCGCCGCTCGCGCGCGAGGCGGGATTCGTCCTGCACGCCGCGGACGGCCTCGCGGAGGCGATGCCGCTGGCGCGCGCGGCGTTGCCGGAAGGCGGCGTGGTGCTGCTCTCGCCGGGCGCGCCGAGCTTTGGCGCCTACACGGACTACGTCGCCCGTGGGCGGCACTTCGCGCAACTTGCCGGTTTCGACCCGGAGCTGATCTCCGGGATCGCGGGGATCGGGATCGCCTGAAGGCGGCGCTCACGCCTGCCGAACACAGGCTGGCTACGCTGTAGCCCCGCCTCCGGAGGAATCGCCATGCGCCGCGTCCTGCTTGCCACTGCCCTGCTGCTTGCCGCCGTTCCCGCCTTCGCCGCCATGCAGGTGCGCGCGCTGGAATGGTCGGTGGGCGGCGAGCGCTTCAGCGGCTACCTGGTGCATGACGATAGCGGTGCACCGAAGCGCCCGGGTCTGGTGATGGTGCCGAACTGGATGGGCGTCACCGACGACGCGATCGAACGCGCCAAGGCGGTGGCGGGGACGCAGTACGTGGTGCTGGTCGCTGACGTGTACGGCAAGGGCCGGCAGCCGAAAGACAGCGCCGCGGCGGGCAAGCTTGCCGGCAGCCTGCGCGGCGAGGATCGCGGCCCGTTGCGCGCACGCATGCAGGCGGCGCTCGCCACCCTGAAGGCGCAGGCGGGGCGCGCGCCGTTGGATGCCGCGCGGGTTGGCGCGTTCGGATTCTGCTTCGGTGGCTCGGCGGTACTGGAGCTGGCGCGCGCCGGCGCCGACGTGGCGGGCGTGGTCAGCCTGCATGGCGGGTTGGCCCCCGGGGCCAAGTCGCCCACCGCCGCCGCGATCCCCGCATCGGTGCTCGTGCTCAATGGCGCCGACGACAAGGCGGTCAGCGACGACCAGATCCTCGCCTTCGAGCAGGAAATGGATGCGGCGAAGGCCGACTGGCAGTTCGTGGACTTCAGCGGCGCGGTGCACTGCTTCGCCGAGCCGTCCGCCGGCAGCGACCCGGCAAGCAACTGCCGCTACGACGAACGCGCCGCCCGGCGTGCCTACCGGATGATGGACGACTTCTTCCGCGAGCGGTTCGCGATCGCGCCCTGAGTCTCAGTGGTCGCGGCTGACCGCGTACTGCGCCAGCCCGCGCAGAGCGGCGACGTACGCGTTCTCCGGCAGCCCCAGCAGGGCGTCTTCCGCATTCCTGGCGTAGTCCTCGGCGCGCTTGTGGCAATAGGCCAGCGAATCGTGCTCGGCGATCGCCGCCATCACTTCGGGCAGGGCGTCGGCGTCGCCCTGCTCGACGACCTGGCGCAACCGCTGGCAGGTGCCGGCATCGGCCTGGGCCATGGCATGGATCAGCGGCAGGGTCATCTTGCCCTCGGCGAGGTCGTCCCCCAGGTTCTTGCCGAGCGTCTGCGCATCCGAGGCGTAGTCGAGCACGTCGTCGGCGATCTGGAACGCATACCCCAGCGCCAGCCCGTAGTCGTGCAGGCGCTGCTGGGTCGCGACGTCGGCGCCGGCCAGCAGCGCCCCGAGGCGGCTGGCGGCGGCGAACAGGATCGCGGTCTTGCGCTCGATGACCCGCAGGTACGCGGCTTCGTCGGTATCCGGGTTGCGCACGTGCAGCAGCTGCAGCACCTCGCCCTCGGCGATGGTGTTGGTGGTGTCGGCGAGGATGCGCTGCACCTGCATCGACCCGAGTTCCACCATCAGCTGGAAGCTGCGCGAGTACAGGAAGTCGCCGACCAGCACGCTGGCGGCATTGCCCCAGACCGCGTTGGCGGTCTTGCGCCCGCGGCGCAGGTCGGACTCGTCGACCACGTCGTCGTGCAGCAGGGTGGAGGTGTGGATGAACTCCACCACCGCCGCGAGCTGGTGGGCATCCGGGCCGATGGGCTTGCCGGTGGCTTCGCCCAGCGCGCCCGCGGCCAGCAGCAGCAGCATCGGGCGCAGGCGCTTGCCGCCGGCGCCGATGATGTACTCGGCGACCTGGTTGATCAGCACCACGTCGGACGCCAGCCGCTGGCGGATCAGCCGATCCAGCGCGGCCATGTCGGTCGCGGCCAGGGCCTGGATCGCGGGCAGCTCCAGCCGGGCGGGGGGCAGGGGGGCGGTGTCGGACATGGGCGCTGCGGTCGGGGGTTGCCGGATTATAGGCGGGATGCGGGTTTCCCCGACCCGGGCGCGGGCGGTCCGCCGGTGGCCGCGGGCCGGCGGCTATACTGCAATGCCAGTCGTCCGCTCCGGACGATATCGAGTCGAGGAAGAACATGGCACGCGGCGTCAACAAGGTGATCCTGCTCGGCAACCTGGGCAACGACCCGGACGTGAAGTACACCCAGGGCGGCATGGCGATCGCCACGCTGAGCGTGGCCACGACCTACTCGCGCAAGGACAAGGACGGCAATTTCCAGGAAAAGACCGAGTGGCACCGCGTCAAGCTGTTCGGCAAGACCGCGGAAGTCGCCGGCGAGTACCTGAAGAAGGGCCGCCAGGTCTACATCGAGGGCCGCATCGAATACGGCTCCTACGAGAAGGACGGGGTGAAGCACTACACCACGGACATCATCGGCGAGGACATGCAGATGCTCGGCGGCGGTGATGGCCAGCGTGGCGGTGGCGAAGGCGGCGGCTACCAGCAGCGCGGTGGCGGCAGCTTCGGCGGCGAACGCCAGCAGCGCGCGCCCGCCCAGCGTCGCGAGCCGGCGGCGGCGCCGGCCAAGCCCAGTTTCGATGACGTCCCGTTCGACGACGACATCCCGTTCTGATCGGTTCACGCAAGGAAGCTGACGCATGACGACATGGCTGGTCACCGGCGGCGCCGGTTTCATCGGCGGCAATTTCGTGCTGGGCGCGGTCGCGAATGGCATCAAGGTGGTGAACCTGGATGCACTGACCTACGCCGGCAACCGCGACACCCTGGCCGCGATCGAGGGTGATCCGAACCACGTGTTCGTGCACGGCGACATCGGCGATCGCGCGCTGGTGTCACGGCTGCTGGCCGAGCACCGCCCGGACGCGGTGGTGAACTTCGCCGCCGAAAGCCACGTGGACCGCTCCATCGATGGCCCGGCGGCGTTCATCCAGACCAACGTGGTCGGCACCCTCGCGCTGCTGGAGGCGGTGCGCGACCACTGGAAGTCGCTGGAGGGCGATGCCAGGGATGCGTTCCGCTTCCTGCACGTGTCCACCGACGAGGTCTACGGCACGCTGGGCGAGACCGGCCTGTTCACCGAAGAGACGCCGTACGCGCCGAACTCGCCGTACTCGGCGAGCAAGGCCGCCTCCGACCACCTGGTGCGGGCGTTCCACCACACCTACGGGCTGCCGGTGCTGACCACCAACTGCAGCAACAACTACGGCCCGTACCATTTTCCCGAGAAGCTCATCCCGCTGGTGATCGCCAAGGCGCTGGCCGGCGAGCCGCTGCCGGTGTACGGCGACGGCAAGCAGGTGCGCGACTGGCTGTTCGTGACCGACCACTGCGAGGCGATCCGAACCGTGCTGGCCAAGGGCCGGGTGGGCGAGACCTACAACGTGGGCGGCAATGCCGAGATGCAGAACATCGAGGTGGTGAACGCGATCTGCGCGCTGCTCGACCAGCGCCGGCCGCGCGAGGACGGACTGCCGCGCGCCTCGCAGATCACCTACGTGGCGGACCGCCCGGGCCACGACCGCCGCTACGCGATCGACGCCAGCAAGCTGCGCGATGAACTCGGCTGGCAGCCGAAGTACACCTTCGAGCGTGGCATCGCCGAGACCGTCGACTGGTACCTGGCCAACCAGCCGTGGGTGCAGCGCGTGCTGGACGGCAGCTACCGGCTGGAGCGCATCGGGGCCGCGGCATGACCCAGCGCAAGGGCATCATCCTGGCCGGCGGCTCCGGCACCCGGCTATATCCGATCACCCGCGCCATCAGCAAGCAGCTGCTGCCGGTGTACGACAAGCCAATGGTCTATTACCCGCTCAGCGTGCTGATGCTGGCCGGGATCCGCGAAGTACTGGTGATCAATACCCCGCACGAGCAGGCGTTGTTCCAGCACCTGCTGGGCGATGGTTCGCAGTGGGGGATGAAGATCGAGTATGCCGCGCAGCCGAGCCCGGACGGCCTGGCGCAGGCCTTCCTGATCGGTCGCGAGTTCCTCGCCGGCGGGCCCAGCTGCCTGGTGCTGGGCGACAACATCTTCCACGGCCATGGCCTGACCGACCTGCTCAGGCGCGCCGACGCGCGCGAGCACGGCGCGACCGTGTTCGGCTATTGGGTGCGCGACCCGGAGCGCTACGGCGTGGCCGAGTTCGACGCCAGCGGGACCGTGGTCGGGCTGGAGGAGAAACCGGGCCAGCCAAAGTCGAACTACGCCGTCACCGGCCTGTACTTCTACGACGGCCGCGTCTGCGACTACGCCGCCGAGCTGGCGCCGTCGCCGCGGGGCGAGCTCGAGATCACCGACCTCAACCGCCGTTACCTGGAGGATGGCAGCCTGCAGCTGGAGCGGATGGGGCGCGGTTATGCCTGGCTGGACACCGGCACCCACGAATCGCTGGTCGAGGCCTCCACCTTCATCGAGACGGTCGAGAAGCGCCAGGGCCTTCGGGTGTGCTGCCCGGAGGAGATCGCCTACTACAACGGCTGGATCGACGACGGACAGCTGCGCGAGCTGGCCCGGCCGCTGGCCAAGAACGGCTACGGCCAGTACCTGCTCGGCCTGCTCGAGCACGGGCGGGTCGAATGAAGCTGATCCAGACCGGCCTGCCCGGTTGCGTGGTGATCGAGCCGGCGGTGTTCGGCGACGAGCGCGGCTGGTTCTACGAGGGCTGGAATGCGGCGCGCTTCGCCGAGCACGGCCTGCCGACGCAGTTCGTCCAGCACAACGTCAGCCGCTCGCAGAAGGGCGTGCTGCGAGGGCTGCACTACCAATGGCCGCACAACGTGCAGGGCAAGCTGGTGAGCGTGCTGGAGGGCGAGGTGTACGACGTCGCCGTCGACATCCGTCGCGGGTCACCCACGTTTGGCCGCCACGCCGCCGCGATCCTGAGCGCGGACAACAAGCGTCACTTCTGGATTCCGGAAGGGTTCGCCCACGGCTTCCTGACCCTGAGCGAGACCGCGGTGTTCACCTACCTGTGCACCGCGCCGTATGACCGCGCCAGCGACAACTCGCTGCGCTGGGACGATCCGCAACTGGCCATCGACTGGCCGCTGGCGGAGGTCTCGCTGTCGGACAAGGATGCGGCCGCACCGCTGCTGGCGGAGGTGGCCGCGGAGCGATTGCCGCAGTTCGCCGCATGAAGCTGCTGCTGCTTGGCGGCAATGGACAGGTGGGGCGTGAGCTGCGGCGCAGCCTGCTCCCGCTGGGCGAGTTAATCGTTGCCACGCGCCAAGGCGCAGGTTCCGACCTGCTTGCCGATTTCGATGCGCCTGACGCGCTGGAAGACCTGGTGCGCCGCGTGGCGCCCGATGTGGTGGTGAACGCGGCCGCCTATACCGCGGTGGATCGCGCGGAAGCCGAACCGGATGGCGCATTCCGGGTCAATGCGGCGGCGCCCGCCGCACTTGCGCGCGCCTGCGCCGGCGAGGGTGCGCTGCTGGTCCATTACTCCACCGACTACGTGTTCGACGGCACCGGCTCGCGCCCGTACCGGGAAGAGGATCCCACCGCCCCCCTGGGCGTCTATGGCGCCAGCAAGCTGGCGGGCGAGCAGGCCATACGCGACAGCGGCGCCCGCCACGCCATCCTGCGCACCGCCTGGGTGTATGCCACGCACGGCAGCAATTTCCTGCGCACCATGTTGCGCCTTGGCGGCGAGCGGGATGAGCTGGGCGTGGTGGCCGACCAGGTCGGCGCGCCGACCCCCGCGCATTTCATCGCCAACGCCACCGCCGAAATCGTGCGACAGGGCGTGGATGCGTCCGGTACCTGGCACCTGACCGCGGCAGGGCAGGCCAGCTGGCACGAATTCGCCCGCGCGATCTTCGAGCAGGCGCACGCAGCGGGACGCCTTCCGCGCGTGCCGCGGGTCCGGGCCATCGGCACCAGCGACTATCCGACGCCCGCCCGGCGCCCGGCCTATTCGGTGCTCGACACCAGCCGCCTGCGCGCCGATTTCGGCATTACTCCTCCATCGTGGCGCCAGGGCCTGCAGGACGTCATCGGCCAGCTGGCCGACTGAATCAGGCCGCCGCTGCGCTGGCGGGCGAGGCGGGAGGCGGAGGTGCGAGCAGGTGTCGTTTCAGGCGCAGGGCAGGCTGCTCGACCAGCCACCACGACCCCGCTGCCAGTACCAGCGCCAGCACCGTGGCCCATGCAGTGTTGTGCAGCGGCTCGCCGGGCGCGATCGACTGCACCAGCTGCGCCGCCGGCCAGCCGTACAGGTAGAGGCCGTAGGACAGGTCGTGTCGCCTGATCAGCGGCAAGCGGACCGCCAGCCCAAGGTAAAGCGTGCCGTAGGCCAGCAGGAAGAAATAGGGCAAGTGGAACCACCCGGTTCCGCGGGCCAGCGCGCAAAGCGCGAGCAACGCCAGGACGGGCCACGGGCTGAGCGGTATGCGCGCGCGGTTGATCCAGGCGGCGGCGCCGGTGATGAAGAAGCTGCAGGTCCACGCGTAGTTCGCCAGATGCTCCGGCAGTGGGTGGCGCCATGCCGCCACAGCGTAAACGGCCAGCAGCGCAGACGCCCACAGCACGGTGTAGCGCCGCGGCGCCAGCAGGCCGGCAAGGCCCGCCAGAAGCAGCGCGACGTACAGGCGCGCCTCGATCGGCAGGGTCCAGAGCGATCCGTTGACCGCCCGGTTAGGGTTGCCCTCGAACACACCGGGCAGGAAGTAGGCGTTGGACCACAGCGAGCCGTTCATCCACAAGTAGCGCCAGGTCTCCGGGTGCCGCCAGTAGTCCGCTGCGGTGGTCACAAGTGGCCCGAGGACGAACACGCTCGCCGCGACGCACACCAGCAGCGCGGGCAGGATGCGCAGCGCCCGCCCCGCGAGGTAGGCGCGCGCGCTGTTGCGCTCCAGGCTGGCGGCGATCAGGAAGCCGCTGATCACGAAGAACATGTCCACCGCGACGCCGCCAGCAAACTTGAAGCGCGTGAGCCAGGTGAGAAAATCGCCGCCACTGCTCCCGGTGATCGCCCAAGCATGGCCGTGGATCACCAGCCACGCCGCCAGCAGCCGGATCAGGTTGAAGTTGTTGCGGCCGCTCGCCCATGCACTGGCGATCGTGCCGGTACGATCCCCGCTCATCCGGCGGCCGCTTGGTAACGCCAGTGCCAGGGCTCGAACGTGATGCCGTGCGGGTTGTCGCGCGGATAGCTCATGCCGAATCCATGCGAGGAGGCATGCTGCTGCAGCCAGGCATGCGCCGGGGTTGCCTCGAACGATTCCTCGGAAGGCGGTTCCCCAGGCGTTCCGATGTCAAGCGCCTGCCCGGAATGGTGTTCGCTGAAGCCGGGCGCCGCGTTGACCGCGAGGATGTCGTCGATGGCCAGGCCCCGCGCCTGCTTGCGCTCGAAAATGCCAAGCTGGTAGTCGTGGCTGCGGTACCCGGAGATCGCCTCCAGCACCACGCCGTCGCGCAACGCAGCCGCGCGCATCCCCAGCCAGGCGCGCGCGGCATCGCGCTGCAACCACAGCGCGCGGCGGTAGCGGTCGATGCCCGCGAACATCAGCCACGCGGGTTCGGCGACCAGCGCAAGCCCGGTGCGTGCGGCGTAGTCGTCGGCGTCGATCCCCAGCATGGCCAGTCGCTGCTGGACGCCATCGGTCGGCAAGACGTCAGCGGCGGCCGGAGGGCCACGCCGCGGCGGGGCTTCCAGTGCCGCCAGTGCGTCGGCGATACCGGCTTCGCGCGGCAGGCGGGCCACGAGCGGCAGCAGGCCCTCGGGTAGTTCGACGGCCAGGTAGCGTCCGTCGCGCTTGCGTCGCAAGACCCGCAGCGCACGCGCAAGCTGGCGCGCGTCCGCATTCCCCCGCGCGCGCAGCAACCCGCCCGGCCACAACTCGATGTCGGGGGTGTTGAGCAGCACGGATTGCAGCGGGATCGGGCGATGCGCCATCGCGCAAGGATAGGGCTTGCCGTCGCCGGCGTCAGGCCTGTGCGGCGCGCAGCGCGTCCAGCAGCAGCTGCGGCTGCTCCACGCTCAGCAGCAGCTGCGCATTGCCCTGCCGGCGCGGCAGCCACAGCACCCGCTGGCGGTCGGTGACGAGGCAAAACGCCTTTCCCAGGCCGCCACGCAACCGGAAGTGGCCGGCGTGGTAGCCCGGCATCGACATTCCCCAGGTCCTAATCGCGGGCCGCAACTCGGTGCGCTCGGCGAGGTCGACCACGCGGGCGCGTGCAAGGTCGATGTCGGTGGCGGCCACGGTCTGCGTGAATACGCCGGCCTGCACCCGCAGGCGACCTTCCTCCAGTGACACCCGCCGCCGCAACAGGCTGACGAAGGCCAGCAGCGACACGGCGGCGAGGATCGCCAGCGAACCAACGATGTTCCACGCCTGGCCCTGGCCGTTGGCGGAGTCCTTGAGGAACGCGACGAGCAGCGCCACCGCGGGCAGGGCGAGCAGCGCCGCCAGCAGCAGGCCCGCATGCGCCGGTGGCGGCACCACCGCGAATCCGCGCCCGCGGTTGCCCGGGGCGGCCATCAGCGTGCGCGGATCCAGGCGGCGACGTCGGCGATCAGCGTGGCATCCACGTGGCCGGGCGTCTGGTACTCGGCCAGCGATCCTTCGCCGGTGCCGGCGATCGCCAGGTGGTTGAGGGAATCGTAGAGCTTGAACTGCACCCGCTTGTCGGCGTGGAACGCACCGCGCCAGCGTTGCCAGTCGGCATCGACCACCTGGATGTCGCGCGCGCCCTGCAGTACCAGCATGGGCAACGCCACCTCGCGCGCCTCGGCCACCGGGTCCACCGCATCGATGCTGCGCCAGTAGCCGACCGGCAACCCCATGATCCCCTTGGCACCTGCTTCTGTCGCCGGGTTGCGGGCGTCGCGCGCCTGCTGCACCAGCGCATTGATGGCATCGCGCTCCGCGTCGCTGGTCTTGCCGTCGTCCAGAACCGCGAGCCGGCGGTTCTGCTCGATGACGATGTCCAGCAGCGGGCGCGCAGGCGCCGCCAGCAGCACCAGGCCGGCAACGTGGCCGGACCTTGCCGCGATGCGCGGCGCCATCATCCCGCCCTGGCTGTGGCCCAGCACGAACACGCGCTTGCCATCGACGCCGTCAACCGCACGCAGTGCGGCGACCGCGCGCACCGCATCGTCGGTGGTTTCATCGTCGACGGTGAACAGCTTGCCCACGAACTCCTGCGGGCGCGCGCGGGTGCGCTTTTCGTAGCGCAGCACGGCGATGCCCTGCGCCGCCAGGCCGCGGGCAATGTCGAGGAAGGGCTTGTTCGGCCCGATCGTTTCATCGCGGTCGTGCGGGCCGGAGCCATGCACCAGCACCACCGCCGGGAAGGGGCCCGTGCCCTTGGGCATGGCAAGGGTGCCCGGAAGGGCGCTGGGGCCGTCGCCCACCATCAGCTCGCGCTCGATGAAGGCCGCATCCTGCGAGACCGGGGCCACCGGCGCGGCCGCCGCTGCCGGCTGGATCAAGAAGCCGGTGATGCGGCCCTGCGCGTGGACCGCGACGCTGGCGACCAGTGCGGCCTTCTCGTATTGCAGGGCCAATCGCACGACGTGCATGCCGCCCTGTTCGACGGTCGAGGCTTCGCCGCGGCCCTTGGCGGGTCCGACCTGCGCCGGCAGCGCTTCCCAGAGTCCCTTCAGCTTGTCCGCCGGCACCGCCTTTGCCATCGCCGCATCGAACATGGCCTCGGCCTGCGCGTAGCGGCCGGCGTCCAGGTGGTCGAGCAGCGTGGTCGCGGTGGCCGCGGGGTCGGCCGGCGATTGCGCGGCAGCGTTGCCACCGGGCGCCAGCGCCGTGACGATCGCCAGCATCAGCATCACGAGAAAGCGGGGCATGTCAGGCGTCCTTCTTGAAGACCAGGGTGGGGGATGAAACGGTTGGCGTGGCGTGGACGATGTTGACCAGTTCCCAGCCGGCACGTCCATGCTTGTCCAGCTCTTCCTGCAGCTGCTCCAGCTTGAAACTTCCCATCAGGCTCGTCTTGACCTCCACCACCAGGTAACTCCAGCGCTTGCTCATGCATCCTCCCCGCGTTTGTCCTTTTCCGGCCGTGGCAGGCGCCCGGCCTTGCGCAGCGCGTCGCGCAACACGTATTCGATCTGCGCGTTGAGGCTGCGCAGTTCATCGTCGGCCCAGCGCTGCGCCGCCGCCAGGACGTCGGCATTGATGCGCAGCGGATAGGCTTTTTTCTCAGCCATGGCGTCCGGGTCGCGGCGCCGGCGTCCGGTAGTCGCGCTTGACCGCGGCCACCGCGAACACCAGCCACAACGCGATCGCATTGACCGCCACTACCAGCGCGATCGTCACCAGCATCACCCGGCCCTTGTCGACCCCGGCCCAGAGGTACGCGGGCGCGGCCGCCACCATCGCCGCGCCCAGCGCGAGCAGCTTGTTGCCGATGCTGGCGGCGGCCGCGTCGGCGTCGCGCACGCGATCGACGTCCAGACCACTGACCAGACCAAGCTTGCCGCGGCGCACCGCGATCCCGATCACCAGCAGCGGCAGCGCCGACAGCAGCATGATCACCGGGACGATCCACGCCTCGAGAAACATCGCGGCATCCTCAGTACAGGCTGCCGGTGTTGACGATCGGCTGCGTGCTGCGGTCGCCGCACAGCACCACCAGCAGGTTGCTGACCATCTGCGCCTTGCGCTCCTCGTCCAGCTCGACCACGCCGTTCTTCTGCAGTTCGGCGAGCGCCATCTCGACCATGCCCACCGCACCGGCCACGATCCGCGTGCGCGCCGCGATCACCGCGTTCGCCTGCTGCCGCTGCAGCATCACCTGCGCGATCTCCGGGGCATAGGCCAGGTGGCTGATGCGCGCATCCAGCACCTGCACGCCGGCATCGGCCAGGCGCTCGGCCAGTTCCTTCTGCAGGTGCTCGCTGATTTCCGCGGCATGGCTGCGCAGCGACATCTGCCCATCCTCGTGCTGGTCGTACGGATAGCTGGTCGCCATCGAGCGCAGCGCGGCTTCGGACTGGATCTGCACGAAGCTCTCGTAGTCGTCGACGTTGAACACCGCCTCGGAGGCATCGACCACCTGCCACACGATCACCGCGGCGATCTCGATCGGGCTGCCTTCCAGCTCGTTGACCTTGAGCTTGCCGCTCTCGAAGTTGCGCACGCGCAGGCTGATCTTCTTCTTGGAGTAGAAGGGGTTGTTCCAGCGCAGGCCGTTTTCCTTGACCGTGCCCACGTACTTGCCGAACAGGCTGAGCACCGCGGCCTGGTTGGGCTGCACCGTGTACAGGCCGATCAGGCTGAAGAACGCCAGCGTGCCGAGCAGGATGCTGCCGAAGATCTGCCAACCGGAGGCAATGCCGGTGTCGGGATCGGGGCCGATGCCGGAGGCCAGCGCCCAGCCGGCCAGCAGCAGCAGGACCAGCACGCCGATGAGGTAGGGAATTCCGGAAACGGACGCAATCGGGTTCTCTTTCATGGCAGGCCCTGCAGTGGCGGGAGGCTCGACCTGAGCCGGTGAAAGAGTGATATCAAAATGATATCTATCGCGCAAGCGGCTGCCGACGAGCGGTCGCGGCCGGCGTCAGCCTTGCGGCACCAGATAGAACAGGGGGGCGGGGCTGAACTCGCCGGTGGCATACAGGCCGCCACCGCCCGAACTCCAGGCAATCGCCTCCGCCTGCGGGATCAGCGGCACGTCATGCGCCTCGGGCGCACGGGCGACCGCCTCGCCCCAGCCTTCGTCGGCAAGGCGACGGTAGAACAGCACGCTGCCGTAGGTCAGCACCGCCAGCGTGGCGCGGTCGGGCGATAGATCGGCGGAGGTGACCTGAGGGAACAGCTTGGCCAGCCTCGGGTCATTGGCCTGCATCTCGGCGCTGGCCTGCGGCACCCCCGCCAAGCGGCCGATGCGGCGGGCTTCGCCAATCCGGTTGCCGGCATCGGCCAGCGGCAGCGCGAACAGGTCGGGCGGGTTGCGTTTCTTCGAGACCAGCAGCACCTGCCCGGCGGCGGCGTCGACCGCCACCGCCTCGCAGTCGCGCGGGCCGTCGGGCCAGCGCGCGCGGATCGTCCACGCCGGCGCGAGGGTGCCGTCCTGCAGCGCGTCGGGTTCCTCGAACACGTGCAGCTGGAACTCCTTGCGCCGCCCGCCGTTATCGCCGGTATCGGCCACCAGCAGGTAGTGCTTGCCATCGAGCTCGAAGCCGGCAAGGTCCTCCCAGTCGAGGTTGCGCGCGCCCTTGACCTCGAAGCGGGCAACGACGCCGCCACGGCGGTTGAGCGCGTACAGGCGCGCGTGGTTGCCGCCGTCGTTGATCGCCCACAGCACGTCGTCATGCACGCGCGAGGCCGCCAGGCCGCTGATCTCGACCAGTTCATCGCTGGTGACCAGCCCGGCGATGCGGGCGAATGGCATCCGCGGCGCTTCGCAGCCAGCAAGGCATGCCGACAGCACGGCGAGCAGGACCAGCCGCGGGAGGGGCAGCATCGGCATGCGCCTAGGATCGCATGCGTGGCAGCGGGGGCGAAGCCCGCCCGCGACGGCTTCGCTAGAATCGCCGCTTGCCAACGCCGGTGCCGCGCATGTCCCCGATCGGAACCCCGCTCTCGCCCAATGCCACCCGCGTGCTCCTGCTGGGGTCCGGCGAACTGGGCAAGGAAGTGGCCATCGAACTGCAGCGCTTCGGAGTGGAGGTGGTCGCGGTGGATCGCTACGCCAACGCGCCGGCAATGCAGGTCGCGCACCGCAGCCATGTGATCGACATGCTGGACGGCGCCGCGATCCGCGCGCTGATCGAACGCGAGCGCCCGCACGTCATCGTTCCCGAGATCGAAGCGATCCACACCCGCACCCTGGTGGAGCTGGAATCCGAGCATGGCGACGCGCTGCGGGTGGTGCCGACCGCGCGCGCGGCCTGGCTGACCATGGACCGCGAGGGCATCCGCCGGCTGGCGGCGGAAACCCTTGGCCTGCCCACCTCGAGCTACCGCTTCGTCGACACGCTCGAGGACTACCGCGCCGCGGTGGCGCAGATCGGCCTGCCGTTCGTGGTGAAGCCGGTGATGTCCTCCTCCGGCCACGGCCAGAGCCTGGTCCGCGCGGCAGGCGAGATCGACGCGGCATGGGCGCATGCGCAGAGCGGCGGCCGCGCAGGCGCCGGACGGGTGATCGTCGAGGGCTTCGTCGACTTCGACTACGAGATCACCCTGCTCACCGTGCGCCACGCCGGCGGCACCAGCTTCTGCGAGCCGATCGGCCATCTGCAGGAGGAAGGCGATTACCGCGAGAGCTGGCAGCCGCAGCCGATGTCGCCGCGCGCGCTGGAGCGCGCCCAGCAGGTCGCCCGCGCGATCACCGACGATCTTGGCGGCTGGGGCGTGTTCGGCGTCGAGCTGTTCGTCAAGGGCGACGAGGTCTGGTTCAGCGAAGTCAGTCCGCGCCCGCACGACACCGGGCTGGTGACCCTGGCCTCGCAGGAACTGAGCGAATTCGCGCTGCATGCGCGCGCGATCCTGGGGCTGCCGATCCCGGTGATCCGCCAGTGGGGACCGTCCGCGTCGTGCGCGGTGCTGGCGCATGGCCACGGCGTGCCGGTGTTCGCCGCGCCCGCTGCCGCGCTGGCGCAGCCGGACACCCAGCTGCGCCTGTTCGGAAAGCCCGCCGTGGCCGGCCATCGCCGCGTCGCGGTCACGCTGGCGCGCGGCGAAAGTGTCGATGCCGCCCGCGCGGTCGCCCGCGAGGCCGCGGCGGCGCTGGAAGTGGGGCTGGTGCAGCCGTGAGAGAATCCGGCGCATGAACGATGTCCCGGCATATGCGGTGTTCTTCTTCCCGCCGGCGCTGGAGGCGCTGGGCGACGCGATCAAGCCCTACCTGCGCGACGGCCCGCAAGGCCCGCACGTGCCGTGCCGCGAGGTCGACACCGCGGGCGGCTTCGTCGAACTGACGATGCAGGCGGAAAACCCCGACGGGCACCCGGTGGTGGTGGAGGTGATGGTGCCGGCCAACATGGTGCGGATGATCGTCTCGGTGCGCAGCAACGCGGATTTCGGGTTCTACAACCGCAACCGGCCGATGGTGGAGCCGGGGATGCGCGCCTACACCCTGCCGAGCGCCATACCCTCGGCCGATCCTGTCCCCGCGGACGCCGGCGACGTGGCGGCGACAGCCGACGCGGAACCGCCTCCGGAGGCACCGGCGCCACCCGCGGCGTCCACGTCGAAGGGCTGAACCTCAGGCCTGTAGCCGCCTCCAGCCGCGGCCATCGAAGCCTTCCAGCGGCTGGAAGCGCCTTTTGTAGTCCATCTTCGGATGGCCGGCGATCCAGTAGCCCAGGTACAGGTGCGCGAAGCCGTCGCGACGCGCCCATTCCAGCTGCCTGAGCACGCCGAGCGTTCCCAGCCCGCGCGCGGCTTCGTCCGGATCGTAGAAGGTATAGACCGCCGACAGCGCGTCCTGAGCAAGGTCGGTGACCGCCACCGCAAGCAGGTGGTGGTCGCCTTGCCGCCGCAGTTCCAGGAAGCGGCCTTGGTTCCACGAGCCGACGAGGAACTGGTCGAATTCGTGTTCACCGTGGTCGTCCATGCCGCCGCCGCGGTGGCGGGCACCGAGGTACCGGCGGTACAGCCCGATGTGCTCGTCCGTGCGCAGCGGCGCCACGATCCGCGCGTCGACGTCGGCGTTGCGCGCCAGGCAGCGGCGCTGGCTGCGGTTGGGCGCGAACGCCGCCACCGGCACCCGCACCGCCACGCAGGCGCGGCAGCCCTGGCAGCCGGGGCGGTAGAGGATGTCGCCCGAGCGCCTGAAGCCCCAGTCCAGCGCCATCGCATACAGCTCCGGCAGGCGCGGGTCGCGCGGGTCCAGGACCAGGTCGTTGGCAACGCGGTCCGGCCAGTAGCCGCACGGATGCGCGCCGGTGCGGAAGATGCGCAGGTTGTCGGCATCATTGCCCATCGCCGCAGCATAGACCGCCGTTCATCTCCGCGCAGGCCTGGGCGTCAACCTGCACGCGGCTGGCGCGTTTTCCCATGCAACCCCGGCCGGTGCCGGGAGCAGAGGACGCCCCATGAACAAGACGCATCTCCTGGCCGCCGCCGTCGCCGTGGCGCTGGCTTCCACCTTGGCGATCGCGCAGACGGCGACCGCGCCCAAGCCCGTGCAGGCAGCGATGGACGCCAATGGCGATGGCGTGATCGATCGCGCCGAGGCGGCGAAGTTCCCGCGGCTGGCGGCCAGGTTCGACCAGCTGGACGCCAACAAGGATGGCCGGCTTGACGCCAGCGAGCGCCCCATGCGCCACCAGGGCGGCAAGCGCATGCACGGAGGCATGCATGGCGGCAAGGGCATGAGGCGGATGGACACGGATGGGGATGGCCGCGTCAGCAAGGCGGAGGCGCAAGCGGCCGCGAGCCGTCTTGCCGAGCGCTTCGACGCGATGGACGCGAACAAGGACGGTTACCTTGATCGCGCCGACATGCAGGCGCGCATGGCCGAGCGCCGCGCCCAGTTCTTCGCCGGCGCCGATGCCAACCGGGACGGCCGCCTGAGCCGCGACGAGTTCACCGCGCACCGCAGCGCGCAGGCGACACAGCGCCACCAAGCGATGGAGCAGCGCGCGAAGGCCGCAGGCAAGGCGCTGCCGACCCAAGCCGAGAGCGCGAAGCGCATGGCCGAGATGTTCGACCGGATCGACACCAACAAGGACGGCGCCATCAGCAGGGCTGAGTTCGATGCCCACAAGCCGATGCACGGCGGGGGCAAGCGCAAGGCGGCGCCCGACACCCGCTGAGCGGGCAGGCATCGTGACACTGGCGCCCGGCATGTCCGGGCGCTTTCGCATGCGGGCTCAGCGCAACTCGCGCAGTTCCCAGCGGGTGCCGTCGCGGGTAGCCTGGAAGTTGCGCTCAGCGCCATCGCCCACCTGCAACTGCACGCTGCCGCTGCCGCTGCCATCGGTGAGGTAGTCGCGGATGGCGATCACCGGCATGGAGGCGCCGGGGCAGGCCGAGCGCGGGTACAGGCGGATCGCGCCCTGCGGTACCGCCTGCAGCACCGCCGCGCCGGGGTCGCCGTCGTCCACGCTGACGCAGGCCTCGCGCAGGGCCGGCTGCTCCAGCGCCTCGGCCAGCAGCCGTGCGGCGAGCGCGGTGGGGACGTCCGCGCGGTACACCTCGGGCGCCTCGACCATGTCCGGCACCAGTGGCGGGGGCGCGGGCGCGGCGGGCGCGGCCACGGGAGCGCGGGCAGGCGCGCCGCCATCCCCCGGCAGGTAGCGGCGACCGGCAAACACCGCCAGCCCGATCACCACGCCGATCAACAGCAGCAGGCCGAGCTTCAGGCGCATGCCGCGGCTGGATGCCGGCGCCTTGCGCCCGCCCGTCAGGACGTCGGCGGCGAGATAGCTGGACGCGCCTTCGCGGGAGCTGTCGAGCAGGCCCGCGTCGCGCAGCAGCTGGCGCCCGCGCGGCTGGTCTTCGGCGCGCACGATCCACACCGAGGGGCGGTTCACCGGCTCCTCGCGCTCGCGGTAGCTGAACTGCCCGCGGCGGCCGCCGCGGTAGGAGCGGCCGTTGATGATCTGCACCTCGATGCCCTCGGCGCGCAGCAGGTCGGCCACCGCCTCCACGTTCTCCAGTCGCGCGCTGGTGAAGACCTGGCGCACCTCAGCCCCCGGCCTTGGGCGGCATCACCCGGATCATGCCTTCCTGCACGGTGCTGGCCACCAGCCGCCCCTCGCGGTCGTAGACCAGCCCGCGCGCCAGCCCGCGGGCACCTTGCGCGCTGGGACTGTCGATGCTGTACAGCAGCCAGTCGTCGGCGCGGAACTCGCGGTGGAACCACAGCGCATGGTCCAGCGATGCCATCTGCACGTCCGGCTGGTAGTAGCTGATGCCATGCGGGAAGGTGGCGGTGCCGAGCAGGTGGAAGTCGCTGGCATAGGCCAGCAGCGCGCGATGCAGCTCGGGCGCATCGCCCACCTTTTGCGCCAGGCGGAACCAGACCTGCTGGAACGGCGGGCGCTTGGGCGGCTGCAGTTCGTCGCGCGGGTACACGTGCCGGAATTCGAACGGCCCCATCCGGTCCAGCCAGCGCTGCACCTTGGTCGGCAGCAGGGCGAGCTTCTCCGGGGGGATCGCCAGCGCCTGCTCGATGTCCTCCGGGCGCGGCACTTCCGGCATCGACAGCTGGTGCTCCGCGCCCGGTTCCGCCTCCTGGAACGAGGCGGCGCAGAAGAAGATGACCTTGCCGTGCTGGATGGCGGTCACCCGCCGCACCGAGAAGCTGCCGCCATCGCGGGTGCGGTCGACGTGGTAGACGATCGGGTGCTCGATGTCGCCGGCGCGCAGGAAGTAGGCATGCAGCGAGTGCGCCGCGCGCGCCGTCTCCAGCGTCGCCTGCGCCGCGGACAGCGCCTGCCCCAGCACCTGGCCGCCGAACACGTACTTGGTGCCGATGTCGCGGCTCTGGCCACGGAACAGGTTGTCTTCCAGCCGCTCCAGCGAGAGCAGCTCGATCAGTTCGGAAACGGGGGAGGTCATGCCGCGATTTTACGGGGCCGGCGCCTCGCCGGCGCGAATGCGGTGCAACGCCACCTCCGCCACCACCCGTTCCCACGGGAAGAGGGGACCCGGATCGCGCTTGCGACGCACGCGCAGCGCGGGATCGTCGCTGGCCGGAACCTCGTCCAGGTCCAGGTCCTCGTGCCCCGCGATCAGCAGCAGCGACGGCAGGCGCTTCTGCAACCCGTGCAGCAGCGCAACCAGCGCGGCGACCTGCGGCTGCGGGTAGGGCTCGTCCATCGCCTGGTGGCGGGAGTCCAGCCAGTGCGGATGGCGACCGCGGTTGACCAGTTCGATGCCGACGCTGCGTGCGTTCCAGCCGCGGGTGTGGTGCGCGATGCGCCCGGCCGGCACGTACTCGAAGGTGCTGCCGTCGCGATCGATGTAGTAGTGGCCGCTGTTGCCGGTGCCGGATCCGTAGAGGATCCGCTCGCCGAAGCCGCGCGCGGTGGCGAGGTCCGGCAGCTCGGTGCAGTGGATCACCACCGTGTCGATGCCGTCCAGCGCGCGCTCCGCCAGCATGTCCGCGTACGGCAGGTGGTGCGGGCGCGGGGGGGCATGCATGGGCGCGATGCTAGCATTCGCGGATGCCGCATCCCGCTTCCGCCACCGCCCCGAGCACGTCCCCGTGACGGGCCACTGCATCCTTTCGCATGGCTTCGAAAGCGGCCCGGACGCCGCCAAGGTCACCGCGCTGGCCGATGTCGCCGAGCGCCTGGGCTGGAGCAGCGAGCGGCCCGATTACACCGACCTCGACGCGCGCCGCGAGCATGGCCGGATGGGCGACGTGGCGACCCGCGTGGCCCGCCTGCAGGCGCTGGCCCACGATGCGGCCGGGCGCGGACCGGTGGTGCTTGCGGGCTCCAGCCTGGGCGCGTGGATCTCCGGCCACGTGTCGTTGCAGGTGCCGGTTGCAGCGCTCTTCCTGATGGCGCCGCCCGTGCGAATGGGCGAGGCGCCGCCGATGCAGGCCGCCGAGGTGCCGATGTCGATCGTGCATGGCTGGCACGACGAGTTGATCCCGGCCGCGGCGGTGGTGGACTGGGCCGCGGCAAGAAGCGCTCGCCTGCTGCTGGTGGATGACGCGCATCGCCTGTCCGCGCACGTGCGGGCGAGCGCGGATGCCTTCGCGGCGCTGCTGGCCGGGCTGTCTCCATGAAGTTCTTCGCCAGCTGCGGCAAGGGGCTGGAGTACCTGCTGGCCGACGAGCTCGTCGCCCTGGGTTGCGCGCGCGCGACCGCGGCCATTGCCGGTGCCAATGTCGAGGGCAGCCTGATCGATGCGCAGCGCGCGGTGCTGTGGTCGCGCCTGGCTAGCCGCATCCTGTGGCCGCTGGCCGAGTTCGACTGCCCCGACGAGCACGCGCTGTACGCCGGTGCCGCCGCCATCGAGTGGGACCGCCACGTGGGGCCGTCGCACACCATCGCGGTGGACGCGCACGTGTCCGGCAGCGCGATCACCCACGCGCGCTACGCCGCGCAGCGGGTCAAGGATGCGGTGGTCGATACCCTGCGCGCGCGCACCGGCGCGCGTCCGGACGTCGATGTCGAGGCGCCGGACGTGCGCATCAACCTGGTCGTGCGCAAGGGACGGGGGATTCTGTCGATCGACCTCTCCGGCGCGCCGATGCACCGCCGCGGCTGGCGGCGCGCGCAGGGCGAGGCGCCGCTCAAGGAGAACGTGGCGGCGGCGGTATTGCTCCGCGGGGGCTGGCCACAGGCGTATGCCGACGGCGGCGAACTGTTAGACCCGATGTGCGGCAGCGGCACCCTGTTGATCGAGGGCGCGCTGATGGCGGCGGACGTCGCCCCCGGGCTTGCGCGCCACGGCGGGCAGCTGCCGACGCAGTGGCCGGGTTTCGATGCCGCGGCGTGGAATGCGCTGGTGGTTGACGCGATCGCGCGGGAAGCGCGCGGCCGCGCGTCCCTGCGCCCCTGCTTCCACGGCAGCGACCTGGACCCGCATGCGATCCGCGCCGCCCGAGAGAATGCGCGCACGGCCGGTGTGGACGACGCGATCGAACTGGTGGTGCGCGACATCGCCGCGCTTCCGGCGATGGCGGGCGCGCGCGGCGTGGCGGTCTGCAACCCGCCCTACGATGCGCGCCTTGCCGCCGATTCCGCGCTCTACCGCGCGCTGGGCGATGCGCTCAGGCGCGCGGCGCCGGACTGGCGCGCCAGCCTGCTGTGCGGCGACTTCGAGCTGGCCCGCGCCACCGGGCTGCGCGCGAACAAGCGCTACCAGGTGTTCAACGGGCCGATCGAGTGCAGCCTGATCGTCTGCGACCCGATTGCGCCGCCCCGGCGCGAGGGCGTGGAGCAGCGCGCGCTGCCGGATGGCGCGCAGATGGTGGCCAACCGCCTGCGCAAGAACCTCGACAAGCTGGCGCGCTGGCGGCAGCAGGAACAGGTCACCTGCTACCGCGCCTACGATGCCGACATTCCCGAATACGCCTGCGCGGTGGACGTCTACACCACGATCGAAGGCGACACCTGGCTGCACGTGCAGGAGTACGCGGCGCCCGCCGACATCCCGGAAGCGACCACCCGCAAGCGCCTCAACGAGCTGCTGCTGGCGGTACGCGAGGTGTTTAGCCTGCCGCGCGAGCGGGTGGCGCTGAAGACCCGCAGCACCGGCAAGGGCGGCAGCAAGTACGGCCATTTCGACCATCGCGGCGAATTCCTGGCAGTGGAGGAGGGCGCGGCGAAGCTGCAGGTCAACCTGTTCGACTACCTCGATACCGGCCTGTTCCTCGACCATCGCCCCCTGCGCGCGCGGATGGCGCTGGAGGCGCGCGGCAAGCGCTTCCTCAACCTGTTTTGCTACACCGGCGTCGCGACCGTGCAGGCCGCGGTGCAGGGCGCGGCGCAGACCACCAGCGTGGACTTGTCGGCGACCTACCTCGAATGGCTGGCGGACAACCTGCGCGGCAACGGGATCGGCGGCACGCGCCACCGCATCGCCCAGGCCGACGCGCTGAAATGGCTGGAGGCCGACGACGGCGAGTACGACGTCGTGTTCTGCGACCCTCCCACCTTCTCCAACTCCAAGCGCGCCGATGATTTCGACGTGCAGCGCGACCACGTCCGGCTGCTGCGCGCGGCGGTGGCGCGGCTGGCGCCCGGCGGCGCCCTCTACTTCAGCAACAATTTCCGGCGCTTCAGGCTGGATGCGGATGCGCTCGGCGAATTCGCGCTGGTCGAGGACATCAGCGCCTCCACCATCCCGCCGGACTTCGCCCGCAATCCGCGCATCCATCGCGCGTGGCGCATCACCGCGCGCTGATCGATCCACCCCCGGGCGCGAAGCCGTCCCGCCGCCGTCAGCGCCCCCGCATGCGACCGAACAGCCCGGCGGGCTTGGGCGGCGGGGCCTCCGGCTCCGGTGGGGGCGGCGGCACGAACTCCGCATAGCCGGTCGCCAGGTTGGCGTTGACGAAATCGCAGACTTCCTCGCGCGACACGCCGCTGGCCTCGGCCACTTCGTTGACGGTGGCGGGCCCCTTCATCATCGCGGTGGCGATGCGGAAGTGCTTGGGATACTCGCGCTCGGTCTGCGGCCACTTGCTCAGGCGGTACTGGCCATCGGGATCCGGGCCCGGCAGCAGCGCGCCGTGGCCGCTGGAAAGCCCGCTCATCCAGTGCAGCCGCGCGAGCTGTTGCGCCGGTCCCGCCGCCTCGGCGCCGCGGCTCCACTCGGCGGGATCGGGCGCGTCGAAATCCTCGCGGCGCCAAGTCCCCTCGAAATGCCCGGCAATCCCCTTCAGCGCCGCCGGGCCGTGCCATACGCCGTTGACCGGGTCGATCCAGAGCGTGGGCAGGCCGTCGCGTTGCACGCGGAACGGCTGCGACAGCTCCTTGCCGGTCAGCCAGGCATGCAGGGGCCGGTCCGCCGGCGGCGGCTCGGGTGGCGCTTCCGCCTCGGGCAGCGCGTCCGGCTCCGCTACGGCCAGCGGCGCCTCGGCGGACTCGGCGAACGGCGCCTGCGGCAACACCGGGGCCGGCTCGGGCGCGGATTCGGTGACGTCGTCCTGCATCGCCTCAATCGCGGGCAGCTCGTCGGTGGGCGCGGGAGCAGGGGTGGCCGCCGAGGGTGGCGCCTCGGGCTCGGCGGGCGCGCTGGCTTGCGCGGGCGCTGCGGCATCATCGCCATTGGCCAGCTCGCTCAGCAGGACCGCCATGTCGGTGCTGCTCAGCGGGCGCGGCAGCCGGAAGTCGGTCTGGCTGCGCTCCACGCTGGTCAGGCCGATCACCTTGCGGCCGGCGGCATGCAGCCGCAGCCAGCTCATCGGCCCGTACAGGCTGTCCATGTCGATCACCACGAAATCGGCCCGGTCGCCGTCCGCCAGCGTCCAGCGATTGCCGGTCTGCGCGTTGGCCTCCGCGAAGGCCGCCTTGACCGCGGCCTCCGTGGTTGCATCCATGCCTGTGGTGCCAAGCGTTAGCGCCATGGGATCCCCCTCCCGAAAACCCGAGTGTTGCGAAGCGGGGCGGGCACGTCAACGCGCGCGGTCACATTCCATTGCGCTGGTCCGCAGCCGGGTTCAGGCTGCCGGGCGCGGCGGCCTCTTCCGCGGCAGCTGCGCGGCCAGGAACGCCATCTGGTCGGCGAGGATGTTGCGGTTGGACAGGATCAGGTGCTCGATCCAGCTGGGCCGGTAGGGAACCGCCAGCAGCGGCATGTTGGCCTGCTGGGGGGTGCGGTTGCCCTTGCGCGAATTGCAGTGGAAGCAGGCGCTGACCACGTTCTCCCAGACATCGCGGCCACCCTTGGACACCGGTTGCACGTGGTCGCGGGTCAGCGCCCCGCGCGGCGTGTCGCTGCCGCAGTACAGGCAAAGATGGCGATCGCGCGCGAACAGCGCCGCATTGGTCAGCGCCGGGGTCGGGTCCAGCGCCCGCGCGCGGGCGTGGCCGCGGGCCGCGATGATCGGGTGCAACTGCAGAATGCTGCGCTCGCTGCTGGCCCGGCAGATGCCGCCATGCACCTCCAGGCATGGATCACCCAGGGTCCAGGCCACCGCGCCACGCGCGTAGAGGCAGGTGGCGTCCTGCCAGCTCAGCCAGTCCAGCGCGCGGCCGTGCGCGTCCAGCCCAAGGAAGCGCAGGCCGGGATGCTGGAACGGGCGGGGCGGTGACGCCGGGAAGGAAAACTGGCCATCCGCATGCGCCATCGCGGGGCGGGGCCGGCCATGGACCAGGCGAATCGTCGCTCTGTCGGTCTCCATGGGGAAACCAGCTTATACGCCTTCGGTGACGATTTGTAACGTGCCCGTGCCCACCGATCGGGCCGACCCCGGCACCCGTGGGTGCCGGGTTCATGACCTCACTCCCCGAACGCGTCCGCGGCCATCGCCATCAGCGGCGCGGCGCCGGCTTCGATCGCGGCCTTGTGCGCGAGCGTGCGCGGCAGGATGCGCGCGAAGTAGAAGCGTGCGGTGTCGCGCTTGGCGTCCTTGAACGACTGCGGGCGGTCGGACCCGTTGGCGGCGGCGACGCTGCGCGCCCACCAGTACGCCAGCACCACGTAGCCCGAATAGAACAGGTAGTCGGTGCTGGCCGCGCCCAGCTCCTCGGGGTTGCTGGCGGCGCGGGTCAGCGTCTCGATGGTGAGCTTGCTCCATTCGCCGCACTTGGCGCGCAGCGGCGCGATGAATTCGGCCAGCGCGGCGTCGCCTTCATGCTGCTTCGCGAAAGCTTCCACCTCGGCGATGAACAGCTTCAGCCCCGCGCCCCGGGTGGCCGCGGTCTTGCGCCCGATCAGGTCCAGCGACTGGATGCCGGTGGTGCCCTCGTACAACGTGGTGATGCGGGCATCGCGCGCCAGCTGCTCCATCCCGTGCTCGGCGATATAGCCATGGCCGCCGAAGCACTGCATCGCGTTGTAGGTGTTCTCGATCGACCATTCGGTCAGGCAGGCCTTGGCGATCGGGGTCAGGAAGCCGACCAGGGTCTCGGCGCGCTCGCGCTCCGCCGGATCCTGCGCGCGCTCGGCCACGTCCAGCAGCGAATAGGCGTGCAGGCTGAGCAGGCGCCCGCCTTCGTTCAACGCCTTTTGCGACAGCAGCATGCGGCGCACGTCCGGGTGCACGATGATCGGGTCGGCCGGCTTGTCCGGATGCTTCGCGCCGGACAGGGCGCGCGACTGCAGGCGCTCGCGGGCGTAGCGCAGGGCGTTCTGGTAGGCGCGCTCGGACAGCCCCAGGCCCTGCACGCCCACGCCCAGGCGCGCCGAGTTCATCATCACGAACATCGCCTGCAGGCCCTTGTGCGGCTGGCCGACCAGGTAGCCCTCGGCGCCGTCGAAGTTCATCACGCAGGTGGCGCTGCCGTGGATGCCCATCTTGTGCTCGATCGCGCCGCAGCGCACCGCGTTGCGCTCGCCGACGGTGCCGTCGCGCGCCACCTTGAACTTGGGCACCACGAACAGCGAGATGCCCTTGGCGCCGGGCGGCGCGTCCGGCAGCTTGGCCAACACCAGGTGCACGATGTTGGGCACGAGGTCGTGCTCTCCGGCGGTGATGAAGATCTTGGTGCCGGTGATCGCGTACTTGCCGTCGGCGACGGGCTCGGCGCGGGTCTTGAGCAGGCCAAGGTCGGTGCCGCAGTGCGGCTCGGTCAGGCACATGGTGCCGGTCCACCGGCCAGCCACCAGCGGCTCCAGGAACACCGTCTTCTGCCAGTCCTCGCCGTAGGTCTCCAGCGCCTTGACCGCGCCGTGGCTGAGCATCGGGAAGTTGCCCCAGGCGAGGTTGGCGCTGTCCACCATCTCGGTGAGCACGCCGCCCAGCAGCGCCGGCATGCCCTGGCCGCCGTGCTCGGGTGCGTTGGTCAGGCCGGTCCAGCCGCCCTCGACGAACTTGTCGAAGGCGTCCTTGAAGCCGGGCGGCGGGGTGACCTCGCCGGTGGCCTTGTCGTAGCTGCAGCCCACCTCGTCACCGACGCGGTTGAGCGGGGCCAGCACGGTCTCGGTGAAGCGCGCCGCTTCGTCGAGTACCGCGTCCACCAGTTCGCGGCCCACCTCGTCGAAACCAAGCCGCTGGAAGATCGCTTCGGCGCCCAGCACGTCGTAGAGGGCAAAGCGCAGATCGTCCAGGGGTGCCTTGTAGCTAGCCATGCGGGGTCCTCGGTCGGGGCGGGCCAGCGTCCGGCCCGGGAAGCCGAAGCATACTACGGCGTATGGAGACTGGCGCGCGGGCCAGCCCGGGTCAGCGCAGCACGCCCGGCATGCCCGGCACCGGCGAGAGCGCGCTCTCCCGCTTGATCCGGTACTCGCGCGGGCTGGCGTCTTGCGGGGCGGCGCGCACGCTGCCGCTCAGGGCGTAGGACACGCCGCGGCCATCGGCCAGTGCGGTGGCCATCCGCGCGCGGCCTTCCGGCAGCGGGGTGACGGTGGTGGTGAAGACGTCGGCAGATTCGGGCCCCACCTCGATGCCCGGGCTGGCTTCGATGCGCGCAGCCGCGGTGCCATCGAAGGCGATGTCGAGCTTCGCGTCGCTGAAGCGCATCGCCATGCTGCTGAAATTGTTGAGCCGCAGCTGGACGTCCCAGCGGCCATCGGCGCGCACCGTCAGCTGCTGGATGCTGGCCGCCGGTTCCGACACGCGCCGCACCGGCCCCCCTGCGCAGGCCGCGAGCAATGCGGCAATCAGGATGGCGACGACGAACGCTGCGTGGCGACGGAACATGGATGGCCTCCGGGTCTTCGCCCGGAGCATAACGCGCGCATCAGAAGGTGGCGTCGCCCGCGGCCACCGGCAGTTCACGGATGTAGATGTCCTTGGCGGCCACGAAGGCTTCCGCGCACAGGTAGGCTTCGCGTCCAAGCTGCAGCCGCGAGGCTTCGTCCAGAGGCTCGCGCCGCGCGCCCAGCAACTGGGCGTAGAGCATCAGTGCGATGTCGTGGATGTCCATGCGGGCGTCCTCTTCGATGGGAGTGCCGCGAGTGTAGCCACATGCCGCGCCGCCGCAGCGGGCCACAACGAAAAAACCCCACACTGGCTGCGGCCGTTGCGGGGCTTGCGTTTCGCATGGTGGCCGGGGAGGGAATCGAACCCCCGACACGGGGATTTTCAATCCCCTGCTCTACCAACTGAGCTACCCGGCCATGCGTCGAGCGAGCCGCGAATGATACGGGGGACGGGCAACGGGGGCAAGCCGTCGCATGGGTGACACGGGCCCGCTAAGTTGCGGTTGCCGCTGGCGGGCGCATCATCGGCGCAGTCCGAGCGGAGAGCCTGCCATGAAGCATTTCATCCTGCCGTTCCTGCTGGCCTGCACCGTCGCGGGCTGCGCCACCCCGAGCCGCGATGCCTCCCCCGCGCTGGCGCCTTACCTCGCGCATGCGGGCGAGCCGGTCTCGCAATTCCATTACTTCGGCCGCGCGATGGGCTGGCAGCGCATCGACGATGGGCACGTGGTACTTGACGTCAAGCCGCGCGAATCCTGGCTGCTGCGGATCTCCGGGCCATGCCTGGACTGGGACAGCGGGGCGGCGACGCTGGGGCTCACCTCGCGCAACGGGGTCGTGGTCGCGCGGTTCGACCAGGTGCTGGTGAAGGGATCGCCGATCGGTTGCCGGATCGAGGAAATCCGACCGCTGGACATGAAGGCCCTGCGCGATGCGCGCAACGCGCCTGCGGCTCAGCCTTCCGGCACGTAGCCCGCCGGCTTCTCGGCGCCGCCGCCAAACAGGTACTTGAGCATCTCGCCCTCGAGGAAGGCGCGATGCTCCGGGTTCATCGGCGAGAGCCGGTTCTCGTTGATCAGCATGGTCTGGTGCACCAGCCAGCGCTGCCACGCGGGCTTGCCGACCCCCGCGAACACGCGCTTGCCGGCCTCGCCGGGCCATGGCGGGAAATCCAGGCCCTCGGCCTCGACCTGGTCGACCTCGCAGAACACCGTCCTCGCCATCATCCTTCCTCTTCGATCAGGCGCCGCACGGGCGCGGGCAGGCCGATGCCGGCCAACTCGTCGCGCCGTGCCCAGCGCAGGTCCGGATTATCACCCACCCGCGCGCGCGGGCCGCGCACCCGGATCCGCAGCGGCAGGATCTGCAGCCGGTAATGGCTGAAGGCGTGGCGCACGGGTGCGCCGGGCCGGCCGCGTTCGAACTCGCCGTCCAGGTGCTGGCCGAACCAGTCGCGCGCCAGGCTGGCATCCGCGTGTTCGGGCAACGACCACAGCGAGGCCCAGACACCGGTGGGCGCCCGGCGCTGGAGCAGGACCCGCCCGTCAGAGTCCTGGGCCAGGAGCATGTGGACGCTGCGTTCGGGCAGCGCCCTTGCGGGTTTGGGCGAAGGAAGTTCCGCCACCCGTCCGTCGCGCAACGCGACGCAATGGACCGCCAGCGGACACGCGGTGCAGGCGGGGTTGGCGCGGGTGCAGACGGTTGCGCCGAAGTCCATCTGGGCCTGGGTGTAGTCGTCCATTCGCTGCGCCGGCAGCAGGCCGGCGGCAATCGCCCACAACTGCTTCTCGACGGTGGGCGAGCCCGGCCAGCCCGCGATGCCATGCAGGCGGCACAGCACGCGCTTGACGTTGCCATCGAGGATCGGTGCAGGATCGCCCCATGCCTGCGACAGGATCGCGCCGGCGGTGCTGCGGCCGATGCCCGGCAGTGCCATCAAAGCATCGAGCTGCCGCGGCAGCTCTCCGCCGTGGCGCTGCATGCACAGCCGGGCCGCCGCGTGCAGGTTGCGGGCGCGGGTGTAGTAGCCCAGCCCCGACCACAGCGCCAGTACCTCCTCCACGTCCGCGCGCGCCAGCGCGGGAAGGTCCGGCAGGGCGGCGACGAAGCGCTCGAAGTAGCCCGCCACCACGGTCACCTGCGTCTGCTGCAGCATGATTTCGCTGAGCCAGACGCGGTAGGGCGTGCGCGGGTGCTGCCACGGAAGGTCATGGCGGCCGTTTGCTGCGTGCCACTGCAGCAGGCGCGCGGCGTAGTTGTCTTGCAGTCCCATCGCTCAGCGATCGCCGCCCACGGCCGGCACCGCGGGATCGTCGATCTCGATTTCCACCCCCTCGAGCTGCGCGCCGGCGATCTGGAGCAGCGGGGTGGTCAGGCGTCCGTCAAGCGGCGGCAATGGCGAGCCGCTGTCCATCCGCGAGGTCCACTCGCGCACGGCGGGCAGGTGGAAGCGGGCATCGAAGCGGGTGGCGTCGCGCCGCAGCTCCAGCGACGCCAGGTCCTGGAATGCGATCCGGCCCCGGTAGTCCAGCGCGAAGTCCATCGGCCGGGTGTCCCCGGCCAGCGGAGCGGGCAGGGTGGGCCACGCCTGCGGCCAGCGCGCGATGCGGCCATCGAGGTGCAGCCGCAGCTGGCGGCCGATGGACAGGCTGCCGCGTGCGCGCGCATCCGGGATGGCGCCGTCGCCATCCAGCACGACCGACACCGGCACGAAGCGCCAGGTCGCGTTGTTGAACGCCATGGGGCCATGCAGGCCCAGCCGGAAGGCTAGCTGCGAGCCGGACGAGAGGTAGCGCGCGGCGATGCCGAGCTTCACCGGCCGTACGACCACCGAATCACGTCCGAGCCGGAGCGGACCAGAGAGGATCACCTGCATCGGCACCCGCCAGTCGGCGCCTGCAAGCGCGAGCGTGCCGGCCGCGGCGATGCCGGTCGGGGCGCCCGCGAGCGCGCGCCGGGGATGCGCCACGGTGATCGCAAGGTTCGCCGGAATGCGGATTGGTGGATCCAGGTAGCGCCCGCGCACGTGCGCGCGCAGGGGGCGTTCGGGGTGCAGCGATGGAAGCTCCAGCTCCAGCCCGTCGACGCTCCAGCTGTCGTTCTTGATGCGACCTTCGGTGACCTTCAGGCCATCGCTGAGGACCGGGATCCGGGTTTCTTCCGCCTTCGGACGGGTCGCCAGCCAGCGCTGCAGGGCTGGAACATCGAGGACCGGCGCGTCCAGCTCGATCCGCCGCGCGGTCAGGTCGGCGCCGCGGGCGCGGATCGTGCTCCACGGCAACGAGATGAAGACCCGTCCGGCCGCGAGCAGCGCATCCTGCTGGCCGGGCTGCCGCGCGGTCACATCACGCAGCACCAGTTCCGGGGTCCCGCGCAGCCTGTAGTCGACGGACGCCGCATCGATCTGCAGCCCCAGGGCGTCGCCGGCCTGGCGCAGCAGCACCTCGCCGGCCTGCTCAGGCTGCAGCAGCCAGCGCAGCACGAGCAGGCCGAGCAACGCCGCTGCCAGCAGCAGGAGCGCGATCCGGGCGGCGGGCTTCATCGCGCGGCGATCGCGCACGGGCGGCGGACCGGCGGCGCCGCTCTCAGCCACCCAGCGCCTCGGGCAACAAGGCGTCGACGAACGCCTCGGCATCGAACACGCGCAGGTCCTCGGGGCGCTCGCCGATGCCGGCGTAGCGGATCGGGATGCCGAATTCACGGGCCAGCGCGAACACCACGCCGCCCTTGGCGGTGCCATCCAGCTTGGTCACCACCAGCCCGGTGACCGCGATCTTCTCATTGAACTTGCGCACCTGATTGATCGCGTTCTGGCCGGTGGTGCCGTCGATCACCATCAGCACCTCGTGCGGCGCCTCCGGATCGAGCTTGCGCAGCACCCGCGCGACCTTGGCCAGCTCGTCCATCAGCCCGCCCTGCGTGTGCAGCCGCCCGGCGGTGTCGGCGATCAGCACTTCGGTGCCGCGCGACCTGGTCGCCTGCAGCGCGTCGAACGCGACCGAGGCGGCGTCCGCGTTCTGGCCCTGCGCGACCACCGCAACGCCGTTGCGATCGCCCCACGCCTGCAGCTGGGCGACCGCGGCGGCGCGGAAGGTGTCGCCCGCGGCCAGCATCAGGCTGCGGCCCTCGTCCTTGTAGCGACGCGCCAGCTTGCCGATGGTGGTGGTCTTGCCGGCTCCGTTGACGCCGACGGTGAGGATCACGAAGGGCTTCTTCGCCGCATCGATCCGCAGCGGTTGCGCCACCGGCTCCAGCATTGCGACAAGCTCCAGGCGCAGCGCCTTCAGCAGCGCCCGCGCGTCGGCGAACTCGCGCGCCTTCATCCGCTTGCGCATCGACCCCACGAGCTCGGTGCTGGCGGTGACGCCGACGTCTGCGGTGAGCAGGGCGGTTTCGATCTCGTCGAGCAGGTCGTCGTCGAGGATCGGGTTGCGCCCGATGAGTTCGGCGACGTCGGTATTGAGCAGCTTGCCGATGCGCTGCATCCAGCCCAGCTTGCCGGCTGCAGCGGGCGCTGCCTGCGGGGCGAGGGCCGCCGTACCCGCGTCGTCGACTGCGATCACGGGTACGACCGCAGGTTCGACCGACGGCGCGAGGGGTGGGGGCGATGCGTCAGGCGCGAGTGGTCCGGTCGGCTCCGCCTGCGCTGGCAATTCCTTCTGGGATTGGCCATCCGAAGGCGACTGTACGGCCCGGTCGGGGAATGCCGCGGCCAGGTCCTCGATGGACATGCGGCGGGCCGATTCGTCTTCGGGTTTCTTGCGGCGGAACCAGCTGGCCATGCGTGCGGGGACGGGCAAGGGCGGGGCCGGTGCGGCGCCGCATGCGGATGGGCGAGAATGGCGCGCATGGTAGCACCCGCCCAGGCGACGCCCCGATGAACGCAAGGCCCAGGCGCGGCGGCGGGGGCGCTGGCCAGGTCCGCATTATCGGCGGACGCTGGCGCGGAACCAGGCTGCCGGTGCCCGACCTGCCCGGCCTGCGCCCGACCTCCGACCGCGTCCGCGAGACCCTGTTCAACTGGCTGCAGCCGGTGCTGCCGGGTGCGCGCGTGCTGGACCTGTTCGCCGGTTCCGGCGCGCTAGGGCTGGAGGCCGTTTCGCGCGGTGCCGCCTTCGCGCAGCTGGTGGAAGCCGACCCGGGGCTGGCGACCGCATTGGCGGCGACGGCAGCCCGGCTCGGCGCCGGCGATGCGGTCGCCGTCCAGCGCGGCGATGCGCTGGCCTGGATGGCGGCCAGCAATGAGCGCTTCGACGTCGCGTTCGTCGATCCACCGTTTGCCGCCGGGTTGTGGGACCGGGTCATCTCCATGTTGCCGCGGCTGCTTGCCGCCGATGCCTGGCTGTACCTTGAAACGCCGCTGGGCGAGGCGCCCGCATTGCCCGCGGAGTGGCACGTGCGCCGCGAAGGGACGACCCGCGACGTGCGCTACGCGCTGTACCGGCGGGGTACACTGGACGCCACTTCCACCAGCGGCGATCTGCGGACGACATGAGCGTGGCGACGCGCACGGCGGTCTACCCGGGTACCTTCGACCCGATCACCAACGGCCATGTCGACCTCGTCGACCGGGCCGCGCCGCTGTTTGACCGCCTGGTCGTCGGGGTTGCGTCGAGCCCGACTAAGGGTCC
The DNA here is from genome assembly GCA_023388715.1 of Pseudomonadota bacterium. Classification (GTDB taxonomy): domain Bacteria; phylum Pseudomonadota; class Gammaproteobacteria; order Xanthomonadales; family Xanthomonadaceae; genus Thermomonas. The sequence continues at coordinate 25,975 of JAEWFT010000055.1, read as the reverse complement.
GGCGCTGCCGCTGGAACTGCGCGTGCAACTGGCGCGCGATGCGCTCTCGCACCACCCCAACGTGGAGGTGCGCGGGTTTGATTCGCTGCTCGCGCATTTCGTCTCCGATCTTGGCGCCGGCGTGCTGCTCCGCGGCCTGCGCGCGGTCTCCGACTTCGAGTACGAGTTCCAGATGGCGAGCATGAACCGCCACCTGATCCCCGAGGTGGAGACCCTGTTCCTGACCCCGGCCGAGGAATTCGGCTTCATCTCGTCCTCGCTGGTGCGCGAAATCTCGCGGCTGGGCGGGGACGTGTCCGCTTTCGTGCCCGCCGCCGTGGCGGACGCGCTCATCGCGCACCGTGGCAAGGCATGATGCCGCCCGCGCTGCGCACTTCCACCAACGCAAGCCCAGGGGAAAACCCATGAAGACCTTGACCCGCCTGTTCGTGATCGCCTGCCTGGCGTTGCCCTTCGCGGCCTGCAAGAAGGAGGAGGCGCCGGCTGCACCGGTCGCCGCCGCGCCGCTGCCCATGCCCACCACCAGCGATGCCAATTCCTGGCGCACCTACGTCAACGACGTGGTCGGCCGCAACATGGAGGGCATCAACAACTCGCCGTACGTGTATTTCCTGCCTGCCGAGGACACCGAAGGCTTCGGCGGCCTGTACGAGCGGCTGCTGGAGAAGCTGGAGCAGGACCTGGGCCGCGGCATCATCGAGGGCAACATGCTGGTGTTCGCCTCGCCGGCGCCGGAGAAGACCACCGAGATGATCGAGACCGCGTTCAAGCAGGTGCCCGCAGGCACCATGAAGGGCGTCAAGGTCCTGTTCGTCGGCACCCCGGTGCTTGGCGAGCGCGTGCGCGCCGCGGTCGAGCCCGCAGGCGTGAACTACGTCTTCGTCGAGGGCAAGTAAGGCCGGTAGCGTCCGCCCCCCGGCGGGGCGGATGCCGGACGCAGCACCATGGCCCTGAAGATCGACGAGACCTGCGTCAACTGCGACGTCTGCGAGCCGGTCTGCCCGAACAGGGCCATCAGCATGGGGCCGGAGATCTACGTGATCGATCCGGCCCTGTGCACCGAATGCGTGGGCCACCACGACGAGCCGCAATGCGTCGTCGTGTGCCCGGTGGAATGCATCGAAACCGACCCGGCGTTCCCGGAAACCGAACCCATGCTGCTGGCCAAGCTGGCCCGGCTGCAGGGAACAGGAGGCAAGGCGGCATGAGGATCACCCTGACACGCTGGCTGCTGGTTGCGTTGCTGTCCCCTTGCGTTGCCTGGGCGCAGCCGGCCGGCGCCGGGAAGGCCGTCCCCGGCGCAACCGCGGTTGCCTCCGCGCATCACCTTGCAACCGACGCCGGCACCGAGATCCTCGGCAAGGGCGGCAACGCCTTCGACGCGGCGGTGGCGGTGTCGGCGGTGCTGTCGGTGGTCGAGCCCATCAGTTCGGGCCTTGGCGGCGGCGGCTTCTTCCTGTTGCACGATGCAGGCAGCGGTCGCGATGTCTTCATCGATGCGCGCGAAACCGCGCCGGCCGCGGCCACGCCGGCGATGTACCTCGACAAGGACGGCAATTTCGACCGCGACCGCGCCGAGAACGGCGCATGGGCGGCGGGGATTCCCGGCTTGCCGGCCGCGCTGGTGCACGTGGCGGAAAAATACGGGCGCCTGCCGCTGCGCGAGTCGCTGGCGCCCGCGATCCGGATCGCCCGCGACGGCTTTCCGGTGTACGCACGCTTCGCCCGCGGCTATGCACAGCGCGCCGAGGTGATGCAGCGCTATCCGGGGACGCGCGAGGTGTTCCTGCGCAACGGTCGCGCCCCCCTCGAAGGCGACCTGTTCCGCCAGCCGGAACTGGCCGGCACGCTTGAGCGGATTGCTCGCGAAGGGCACGCCGGCTTTTACCGCGGCACCACGGCCAAGCGCCTGTTGGCGGGGGTCCGGGCCGCCGGCGGCAAGTGGACCGCGCAGGAGCTGGCCGCCTACCAGGTCAAGGAACGCGAGCCGCTGCGCTTCGAATACGACGGCTGGGACATCGTCACCGCGCCGCCGCCATCGTCGGGCGGCATCGCCATCGCGCAGATGCTGCAGATCCTGGAGCCATGGGATCTCGCCAAGCTGCCGCAGGCCGAACGCGTGCACCTGGTGGTCGAGTCGATGCGTCGTGCCTTCCGCGACCGCACCTTCTATCTCGGCGACCCCGACTTCGTGCGGATCCCGGTGCGCACGCTGACGTCGAAGGATTACGCCGCGGGTCTGCGCGCGACCATCCATCCGCGCAAGGCGACGCCCAGCGACCTGCTCTCCGGCGACCCCACCCCGCTGGAGGACGAGGACACCACCCACTTTTCCATCATCGATGCCGAGGGCAATCGCGCGGCGGTGACGCAGACCGTGAACCTGCTGTTTGGGTCGGGCCTGGTGCCGGCCGGTACCGGCGTGCTGCTCAACAACGAGATGGACGATTTCGCGCTCAAGCCCGGCACCCCGAATGCGTTCGGGGTGATGGGCTTCGATGCCAACGCGCCGGCCCCGGGCAAGCGCATGCTCAGCTCGATGACGCCGACCTTCATGTCGAAAGACGGCAGGGTGGCGGTCATCGGTACGCCGGGTGGCAGCCGCATCATCACCATGGTGCTGCTGGGCATGCTTGGCTACGCCGATGGCCTCGACGCCGCGCAGGTGGCCGCGTTGCCGCGCTACCACCACCAGTGGATGCCGGACGCGCTGGGCATCGAACGCGACGCGCTGCCGACCGGGGTGGTCGCGCAGTTGCGCGCGATGGGGCACGACGTGCTGGTCCCGGGCGAGGACAACCAGGGGCGCCGCTCGAGCGATGCCTGGGGCAGCATGAACACCGTCGAATGGGATCGCGGCGCGGGCGTGCTGCGCGCCGCCAGCGATCCGCGCAACCCCGAAGGCAAGGGGCAGGTGTCGCCGACGCGCTGAGCGCGGGAGGATCCGGATGAAGCTCTGGTCGATACTCGGCAATTCGCAGAAGCTGGATGGCGGCGCGATGTTCGGCAACGCGCCGCGCGCGCTGTGGCAGCGCTGGACCAGCGTGGATGACGGCCACCGCATCGACCTTGCATGCCGCGCGCTGCTGGCCAGCCCGCTCAACGGCAAGACCGTGCTGTTCGAGACCGGGATCGGCGCGTTCTTCGATCCTGCCCTGCGCGAGCGTTACGGCGTGGTCGAGCCGCGCCACGTGCTGCTGGAGTCGCTGGCCGCGGCCGGGTTCTCGCACGAGGACATCGACGTGGTCGTGCTCTCGCACTTGCACTTCGACCATGCCGGCGGACTGCTGGCGGCGTGGGAGGATGGCGCACCGCCGCGGCTGCTGTTCCCCAACGCGACCTTCGTGGTGGGCGCCACGCACTGGCAGCGCGCGCTCGATCCGCACCCGCGCGATCGCGCAAGCTTCATCCCCGGGTTGACGGAATTGCTGGAGGCCAGCGGCCGGCTGGAACTGGTCCGGGGCGACACCTCACGGGCGCTGGGCGACGCCGTGCGTTTCCACCACAGCGATGGCCATACGCCGGGCCTGATGCTCGCGGAAATCGTGGGCCCGGAGTCGGTCGATGGCCAGCCGCATGGCGGGCTCGTGTTCTGCGCCGACCTGATCCCTGGGCGCCCGTGGGTGCACGTTCCGATCACCATGGGCTACGACCGCAACGCCGAGCTGCTGATCGACGAGAAGCGCGCCTTCCTCGAGGACAAGCTGGCCCGCAACGTGCACCTGTACTTCACCCACGACCCCGGCTGCGCGCTGGCGCAGGTCACCCGCGACGACAAGGGCCGCTTCGGCACGGCGCACGAGGTCGCCGTGTTGCAGGCGCGTCCGCTGGCCGCCTGAGACCCCGCGGGTTTACTCGACCGGCGTGCCGAACAGCCGGTCGCCGGCATCGCCCAGCCCCGGGCGGATGTAGGCGTTTTCGTCCAGTCGCGCGTCGATCGCCGCGACGTACACCGCCACATCGGGATGCGCGGCTTCCAGCGCGCGCAGGCCCTCGGGAGCGGCGACAAGGAAGATCGCGCGGATCGTCGGGCAACCCGCCTGCTTGAGCATGTCGATGGCTGCCACGGCGCTGCCGCCGGTGGCGAGCATCGGGTCGATCAGCAGCGCGGTGCGCTCTTGCATGCGATCCGCGAGCCGCTGGTAATACCCCTCGGGCTGGTGGGTGGTCTCGTTCCGGCGCAGGCCGATGACGCTGACCGGCGCCGCCGGCAGCAGCGCCTGCACCCCTGGAAGGAAGCCCAGCCCGGCGCGCAGGATCGGCACCAAGGTGAGCAGGTCACCGCGCACATGGTCCACCGCCAGCGTCCCGGCCCATGTGGGCACCTCGACCTGTTCCGTAGGCAGGTCCCGGGTCGCCTCGTAGGCGAGCAGCGCGGCGATCTCGCCCGCGTACTGGCGGAAATGGACCGGATCGGTGCGCGCGTCACGCAGCTTGCCGAGCTTGTGGCGGACCAGCGGGTGGCGGACTTCCACGACGTTCATGCGCAGCTCCCGGCGAAGGCTTCCAGTGTGCCGCAAGCGGCCGATCGCGCAAACACGAACGCCGGCGCGTGGCCGGCGTTCGTCTTACTTCCCCCTCCCAACCGAGCAGGCGGACGTCGTCGGGACGATCAGGCCACCGCGGCGGCCTGCTCCACGCGCGGGCCTTCCAGCAGCGCGCGCTTCACCACGTCGACGACGAGCTGCAGTTCCTCGCTCGTGACCGCGAAGTGCGGGGTGAACCGCAGCGAGTTCTCGCCGCCATGGATCACGCCGATGCCCTGCTCGCGCATCCACTCCTCGGTCGATCCGGTGCCGTAGCCCTTGAACTCCTTGGTCAGTTCGCAGGAGAACAGCAGGCCGGTGCCCTGCACGCGGGTGATGCGCCCGCCGGTTTCGCCCTTCAGCGCTTCCAGCATGGCGATCGCCTCGCGGCCGCGCTCGCGGATGTTGGCGCGCAGCTCCGGGGTGATCGATGCGAGCACCGCGCAGGCCACGTCCAGCGCACGCGGGTTGGCGGTCATGGTGTTGCCGTACAGCCCGCGCTTGTACATCGCGGCGGCGCTTTCGGTCACCGCCAGCACCGACAGCGGGTACTGGCCCGCGTTGAGCGCCTTGGAATAGGTCTCCATGTCCGGCGCCTCGGACTTCTCGAAGCCGGGATAGTCCACGATCGACAGGTAGCCGGTGGCGCGCAGGCCGGCCTGGATCGAATCGACCAGCAGCAGGCTGCCGTGTGCGCGGGTCAGCTCGCGCGCGAGGTCGTAGAACGGGACGGGCACGCTGCGGCCGGGATCGCCTTCGCCCATCACCGGCTCCAGGAACATCGCCTCGATGTACCAGCCGTTGCTGTCGGCGTCGGCGAATACCTTGCGCAGGGCATCGGCATCGTAGGGCGGGATCGCGATGACCGAGGACTCGCCGCGGTAGCTGGCCAGGTGCTGGATGTAGGTCTTGCGGGTGGAGTCGGAATACAGCGCGGGCTTGTCGGTGCGGCCGTGGAAGCTGCCCTTGACCACCACTCGCTTGATGGTCTTGCCGGCGTGGCGCGCGCCCTCGTCGGTCATGGTCTTGGCGTTGGCATCGACGATCCGCGCCGCCAGCGACACCGACTCCGAGCCGGAATTCAGGCACAGGAACGCCGCGTACGGGCAGCCGCCGCGGGTCTGGCCGATCTCGTTGCGCATCGCGTTGGAGAAGCGCAGCTGGGAGACGCTCGGGGTCATGATGTTTGCCATCGCCTGCGGCTTCGCCATCGCCGCGATCACCTGCGCCGGCGCATGCCCCATCCCGAGCATGCCGTAGCCGCCGGTGTCGTAGATCACCGCGCCCTTGAGGGTGACGATCCAAGGCCCGCGCGCGGTCAGCGCGACATAGGGATTGGCGTTGTCGGCCGAATAGAAGTTGATGAAGCCGGCCTGCACCGCGGCGCGCTGGGCATCCTCGTCATGCTCCAGCAGGTCCGGGAAGTCGGCCTTGACCTGGCTGTATTCCGCGGCGGCGGCCGCGATGGCCTCGACCAGCTGCGGGTCGCGCTGGGCGAAGGCGAGGATGGTGGCATCGTCGAGACCGGGGGTGCGGCCACTGCCGTGGGCGCGCAGCGGCGCGAGGGTGTCGATCAGGCTCATGGAATCTCCGGCGCGTGGCGGCAAACCCCAATTATGACGGGATCGCCGGCGTTCGTAAGGGCGGATCCGACGATATCGCCGGTATAATCCGTCGATTCGACCAGACAGGCTTGCCAAAGTGCGCATCACCCCCGCGGACGAGTTGCTGTTGTCCCAGTTGCGCGACAACGCACGCGCCTCCACTGCCGACATCGCCCGCAAGTTGGGACTGTCGCGCACCACGGTGCAGAACCGGATTGCGCGGCTCGAGCAGCAAGGGGTGATCCGCGGCTACACCGTGCGCGTGGACGACGAGCTGGAGCGCGAGCGGATCCGCGCGCACATCCTGATCACCCTGCGCCCCAAGCAGATGAATGCCGTGGTCAAGGCGCTGCAGGCGATGCACGAAGTGCGCGTGCTGTATTCGATCAGCGGCGGGCACGACCTGATCGCGCTGGCGGTGACCGCATCGGTGGGCGAGATGGACGTGCTCACCGACCGCATCGGCGCCATCGACGGGGTGGAGCGCACCAACAGCTCGATCATCCTGTCGACCAAGTTCGAGCGATGAAGACCTCCGACTTCAGCTATGACCTGCCACCGGAGCTGATCGCGCAGGCGCCGCTGGCCGAGCGCTCGGCCAGCCGGCTGCTGGTGGTGCCGCCGGGCGATGCGCCGATGTCGGACCGCCACGTGCGTGACCTGCCCGAATTGCTGCAGCCAGGCGACCTGCTGGTGTTCAACGACACCCGGGTGATCCCGGCGCGGCTGTTTGGCCACAAGGCGACCGGCGGGCGCGTGGAGATCCTGATCGAGCGCCTGCTCGGGGAGGACCAGGCCCGCGCGCAGCTGGGCGTCAGCAAGCCGCCAAGGCCCGGCGCGCGAATCGCGCTGGACGCCGGAGGCGAGGCCGAGGTGATTTCGCGCGACGCCGACGGGTTCTGGCAATTGCGCTTCCACCTGCCGCAGCCGCTGGAGGAATGGCTGCTGCATGCCGGACGGATGCCGCTGCCGCCCTACATCCAGCGCGAGCCGGGCGCGGAGGATGCGCAGCGCTACCAGACCGTGTTCGCGCGTCAGGCGGGAGCGGTGGCCGCGCCCACCGCGGGCCTGCATTTCGATGAGGCGCTGCTTGCAGCGCTGCGCGGACGGGGCGTGGAGTTCGGCCACGTCACCCTGCACGTTGGCGCCGGGACCTTCCAGCCCGTGCGCGTGGACGACGTGCACCAGCACCGCATGCACAGCGAATGGATCAACGTGGGGGCGGGCCTGGTGCAGCAGGTCAAGCGCACGCGCGCGGCGGGCGGGCGGGTGATCGCGGTGGGAACCACGGTGGTGCGCGCGCTGGAAAGCGCGATGGTGGATGGGGAATTGCAGCCGTTTTCCGGCGACACCGCGATCTTCATCTTCCCCGGCTACGCGATCCGCTCGGTGGACGCGCTGCTGACCAATTTCCACCTGCCGGAAAGCACGCTGCTGATGCTGGTGTCCGCCTTCAGCGGCAAGGAGCGGGTGCTCGCGGCTTATGCGCACGCGGTGCGCGAGCGCTATCGCTTCTTCAGCTATGGCGATGCGATGTTGCTCAGCCCGGCCTGAAAGCGATGCTGGAATTGTCCGCAAATGCGTATAATTCGCATTTGCAGATCCGCCGTCTCGCGCGGACTTCCCAAAGGAACCTCCCAATGTCCTTCTCCTTCCGATCCTTCTCCGTGCTGGCGGTGGTGGCCCTGGGCCTGGCTGCCGGCTGTGCCCGCCAGGACGCCGCGCCGGCGGACGCCGCCAAGCCCGCCGTCGCCGCCGGCGAGGTCAACCTCTACACCACCCGCGAGCCCGGGCTGATCCAGCCGCTGCTGGATTCCTTCCAGGCCGAGAGCGGGATCAAGGTCAACACGGTCTTCCTCAAGGAGGGGCTGCTGGAGCGCCTGGCCGCGGAAGGCGAGCGCTCGCGGGCCGACCTGCTGATGACGGTCGACACCGGCAACCTGCTGGACCTGGTGGATGCCGGGCATACCCAGCCGGTGCAGTCCACGGTGCTTGCCGAGGCGATCCCGTCCCACCTGCGCGGTCCTGGCGGCGAATGGTTCGCGCTGTCGCTGCGCGATCGCGTGATGTATGCCGACAAGGACCTGGCGGTTCCGGCGGGTTTCGAATACCAGGCGCTGGCGAATCCCGAGTTCAAGGGCAAGGTGTGCATCCGCTCCGGCCAGCACCCCTACAACACCAGCCTGATCGCCGCGATGATCGCGCACGACGGCCCGGAGAAGACCGAAGCTTGGCTGCGCGGGGTGAAGGCCAACCTGGCGCGCAAGCCCTCCGGCGGCGACCGAGACGTGGCGCGCGACATCCTGGCCGGGATCTGCGACGTCGGCCTGGCCAATGCCTATTACGTCGGCCGCATGAAGAACGCGGAGCCCGGCAGCGACGATCGCCAGTGGGGCGATGCGATCAAGGTCGTCCGCCCGGTGTTCGCCGGCGGTGGCACCCACGTGAACATCAGCGGCGCGGCGGTGGCCAGGCATGCGCCCAACCGCGACCAGGCGGTGCGGCTGCTGGAATACCTGGTGTCCGACGAGGCGCAGTCCCTCTACGCCAGGGCCAATTACGAATACCCGGTGAAGGCCGGGGTGGCGCTGGATCCTGTGATCGAAGCGATGGGCCCGATGCAGGTGGATGCGCTGCCGCTGTCGGACATCCACAAGCACCGCCGGGCGGCGAGCGCGCTGGTCGACAAGGTCGGCTTCGACCAGTAACACCGGCGACTGCGCATGGCCGAGATCGCCGCGCCGCGGCCGCTGCCCACGCTCCTGCCGCGCCTGCACGCGGGCGGGATCGCGGGGTGGCCGGGCCTGTGGCTGGCGGCGCTGGCCAGCCTGCTTCCGGTAGTCGCGCTGGGGTGGGTGGCGGTGCAGGGCAGCGGCGGGCTGTGGTCGCACCTGCTGGCGCACGTGCTGCCGCATGCCGCGCTCAACACCGCGTTGCTGCTGGGTGGCGTGGGCCTGGTGGCGGGCGCGGTCGGCACCGGCAGCGCGTGGCTGGTATCCGCCTACCGCTTCCCCGGCCGCGACCTCTTGGGCTGGATGCTGCTGCTGCCGCTCGCGGTCCCCACGTACATCGTGGCCTATGCCTACATCGACCTGCTGCATCCGCTGGGCCCGCTGCAGGGCGCGCTGCGCTGGCTGCTGGGCTTCGAAAGCCCGCGCGAGTGGCGGTTGCCGGACCTGCGCTCGCTGCCGCTGGCGATGGTGCTGATCGGGCTGGTGCTGTACCCCTACGTCTACCTGACAATGCGCGCGTTGTTCGCCACCCAGTCCGCCGGCCTGATCGAGGCAGGGCGGACCCTCGGGCTTGGCCGCCGCGCGGTGTTCTGGAAGCTGGTGCTGCCGATGGCGCGTCCGGCGCTGGCGGTCGGGATTGCGCTGGTGCTGCTGGAAACCCTCAACGACATCGGCGCCTCCGAGTTCCTGGGCGTGCAGACGCTGACCACCGCGATCCATACCACTTGGGTCACCCGCGGCGACCTTGCCGGGGCCGCGCAGATCGCGCTGGCGCTGCTCGCGCTGGTGCTGGCGCTGATCGCGCTGGAGCGCCACGGGCGCAGGCGCCAGCGCTTCGCCGCCGGCGGCCAGCGGCTGCGCGCGATCGCCCCGCAACGTCTGGCCGGGCGCGCGGGCGCAGTGGCGACGCTGCTGTGCGCGCTACCTGTCCTGCTCGGCTTCGTGCTGCCGGCGACGCACTTGGCGGTGCAGGCATTCGAGCGCTGGCGCGAGGCAGGCTTGTCGCCGGGGCTGCTGTCGGCCGCGGGCAACACCCTGCGGATCGCCCTGGTGGCCACCATCGTGACCCTGGCCATCGGCCTGCTGCTGGCTTGGGGGCTGCGGACCCTGCAGGCACGGTGCAGCTCGCCGGGCGGCCAGCTCGCCTTCCGCATCGCGACCCTGGGCTATGCGCTGCCGGGGACGGTGCTCGCGCTCGGCTTGATGGCGGTGCTTGGCGGGATCGACGCCAGCGTGGGACGGGCGCTGCTGATGGGCTCGTTCGCCGCGCTGGTCGCCGCCCACGTGCTGCGTTTCCTCGCGGTGTCCGCGGGCACGCTGGATGCCGGTTTCGCGCGCGTGCCTGCCTCGCTTGACCAGGCGGCGGCCTCGCTAGGAGCGGGTGGCTGGTCGCGGCTGTGGCGCGTGCAGTTGCCGCTGCTGCGCCCGGCGCTGACCGCGGCGGCGCTGCTGGTGCTGGTCGACAGCCTCAAGGAGCTGCCGGCGACGCTGATGCTGCGGCCGATGAATTTCGAGACGCTCTCCACCTGGCTGTATGCCGAGGCGGCGCGCGGCACCTACGAGGATGGCGCCATCGCGGGGCTGTTGATCGTTGCCGCCGGGCTGTTGCCGGTCGCCTGGCTTGCGCGGCACGGCTTGGACGCAGGCGCGGGGCGCCCGCGCCGGGGGGATCGCGATGCACGGTGAGGCCCGCGCGCCGCAGGCGCCGGTCGCGCGTCGCCTGCCTGCAGGCAACGACGCGCTAGCCGCACCTTTGCCGGAGCTGCCGCCCCACCTGGCGCTACGCGGCATCCGCGTGCGCTATCCCGGGGCCCAGCGCGCGGCTGTCGATGGGGTCGACCTGCAGCTTGCGCGCGGGGAGATCGGCGTGCTGCTGGGCGCCTCGGGCAGCGGCAAGACCACCGTGCTGCGCGCGCTTGCCGGCTTCGAGCCGCTGGAGGCCGGCTGTATCGACCTGGACGGGCGCAGGATCTGCGAGGCGGGACGCGGCCTGCCGCCGGAGCAGCGCCGGCTCGGCATGATGTTCCAGGACTTCGCCCTGTTCCCGCACCTGGACGTGGCCGCCAACATCGGCTTCGGCTTGCGCGGTCGCAGCCGTGCCCAGCGCGCCGACATCGTCCACGACTGGCTGCAGCGGATCGGACTGCCCGGGCTTGGGCGCCGCTACCCGCACGAGCTCTCCGGCGGGCAGCAGCAGCGGGTGGCGCTGGCGCGTGCGCTGGCGCCGGAACCGTCGTTGCTGCTGCTGGACGAGCCGTTCTCCGCGCTTGACGTGGACACCCGGCAGCGGCTGATTGGCGAGCTGCGCGGCCTGTTTGCCGCCACCGGCACCACCGTGCTGATGGTGACCCATGACCAGCACGAGGCGTTCGCGCTGGGCGACCGCATCGGCGTGATGGACGCCGGCCGCCTGCTGCAATGGGACCTGGCGCAGGCGCTGTACCGCACCCCAGCCACCCCCGAGGTCGCCAACTTCATCGGTCGCGGCACGCTGCTGCCGCCGTCGGTGCTGGGCTTGCCCGGAACGGGGCAGGTGCTGTTGCGGCCCGAGCAGCTGCGGGTCGACGCCGATGGGCCGCTGCACGGTCAGGTGCTGGACGTGCGCTTCCTCGGCCCGGGCGAGGTCGCCCAGGTCTGGCTGGCGGCAAGCCACGTGGTCGAGATCGACGTGCTGCCCGGGATCGAGCTGGCGACCGGGCAGGCGGTGCGGCTGTCGCTGCGCGACGCGGACGCGCTGCCGCACTTCCCCTGAACCCGGGCGGCTGCGGCGATAATGCCGCGATGTCACGCATGGCCTTCCAGCTCCTCGCCACCGATGGCGGCGCCCGCCGCGGGCGGATCGCGTTCCCGCGCGGGACCATCGAAACGCCGGCGTTCATGCCGGTCGGCACCTATGGCTCGGTCAAGGGCGTGCTGCCGGCGCAGGTGGAGCAATTGGGCGCCGAGATCATCCTCGGCAACACCTTCCACCTGTTCCTGCGGCCCGGGCTCGACGTGATCGCGGCGCACGGCGGGCTGCACGGCTTCGCGCGCTGGGACCGGCCGATCCTGACCGACTCCGGCGGCTTCCAGGTGTTCTCGCTCGCGCATCGGCGCAAGATCACCGAGGCGGGCGTGACCTTCGCCGCGCCCACCGACGGCAGCAAGGTGTTCCTCGGGCCCGAGGAATCCATGCACATCCAGAAGGTGCTGGGCAGCGACATCGTGATGATCTTCGACGAGTGCCCGCCGGTGAACGCCGCGGATGGCACGCCGGTCGACCGGCGCGTGATCGAGCGCTCGATGGAGCTGTCGCTGCGCTGGGCCGCGCGCTCGAAGGACGCGCACGCCGGCAACGACGCGGCGCTGTTCGGCATCGTCCAGGGCGGGGTGCACCACGACCTGCGCACGCGCTCGGCCGAGGGACTGCAGCAGATCGGCTTCGACGGCTATGCGATCGGCGGGCTTGCCGTGGGCGAGACGGAAGGCGAGCGCAACGCGATGCTCGACCATACCGCGCTGCAACTCCCCGCCGACCGCCCGCGCTACCTGATGGGCGTGGGCCGGCCCGAGGACCTGGTGGAGGCGGTTGCCCGCGGGATCGACATGTTCGACTGCGTGATGCCCACCCGCAACGCCCGCAACGGCCACTTCTTCACCGACCAGGGCGTGATCCGCGTGCGCAACGCGAAATACGAGCACGACCTGCGCCCGATCGAGGAAGGCTGCGACTGCCTGGCGTGCGCCGGCGGGTTTTCCCGCAGCTACCTGCGCCACCTCGACCGCTGCAACGAGATGCTGGCGCCGATGCTGGGCACGCTGCACAACCTGCGCCACTACCAGCGGCTGATGGCGCGGATGCGCGCGGCGATCGAGGCGGGAACCTTCGCCGCCTTCCGCGAGTCCTTTTACGCGGCCCGACGGGCCTGAAAGCCCGGGATCCGGGCGTCATGGCATAATTCCCGGCTGATTTGCCCCGCCTTGCACGGACTTCCCGATGAACCTCCTCGATTTCCTGATCCCCGTTGCCCACGCCCAGGCCGCCGGCGCGCCCGCCGCCCCGAGCATGATGTCCACCCTGCTGTTCCCGATCATCCTGATCGCGATCATGTATTTCCTGATGATCCGCCCGCAGATGAAGCGGCAGAAGGAACACAAGGCGATGCTGGACAAGCTGTCGCGCGGCGACGAGGTCATCATCGGCGGCGGCATCGCCGGCACCGTGTCCGACATCGGCGACAGCTTCATCACCGTGGAAGTGGCCAGCGGCGTGCAGCTGCGCGTGCAGAAGACCGCCGTCGCCAACGTGCTGCCCAAGGGCACGCTGAAGTCCGCCTGATCCTCTCCTGACGTAACGAGCGCCGGCCGCCCCGCGGCCGCGCGGGGTGTCGCGATGCTTGAATATGCCCGTTGGAAATACGTGGTCTTCGTGGTGCTGCTGGTGCTCAGCCTGTTCTACGCTGCGCCCAATGCATTCCCGCAGGATCCGTCCGTTCAGGTCACCGCCAACCGCGGCGCGACCATCGACGCCGGGGTGCAGCAACGGGTCGAGGCCGCGCTGAAGGGAGCCGGCGTCGCCATGCTGTCCAGCGAGATCAGCGAGGACGGCAACCTGCTGGTGCGCACCGCCAGCGACGACGACCAGGCCCGCGCCGCCGACGTGGTGCGCGAGACCCTTGGCAGCAATTACGTTGCCGCGCTGAGCCAGGCCACCACCACCCCGGCCTGGATGCAGTCCCTGGGCGCCAAGCCGATGTTCCTTGGCCTGGACCTGCGTGGCGGCGTGTACTTCCTGATGCAGGTCGACCGCGAGGCGGCGCTGGCCAAGCGCTTCGACGCCACCGCCGAAGACCTGCGGGTGCTCCTGCGGGACAACAAGATCCGCTACAACTCGGTCGAGCCGGGCCCCAACAACACCGTGGTGACCAGGCTGGCCCCGGGCCAAGACGCGGGTGCGGCGACCGCGCTGATGGTGCGCGACATGCCGACCTACCAGGTCGACGCTCAGGGCGAAACCATCACCCTGCGCATCCCGCAGGCGGAGCTGGACAAGATCCTGACCGACGCGGTCCAGCAGAACATCGGCACCTTGAGCAATCGCGTCAACGAGCTGGGCGTGGCCGAGCCGGTGATCCAGCGCCAGGGCGCCGACCGCGTTGCGGTCCAGCTGCCCGGCGTGCAGGACACCGCGCAGGCCAAGCGCATCCTTGGCGCCACCGCTACCCTCGAATACCGCGGCGTGGTGGATGGCAATGCGGTGGAGGCGCGCGAGTCCGGCAACGTCCCGCCCGAGGCGCGCCTGTACAACCGCAAGGAGCAGGGTCCGGACGGCAAGCCGCTGCCGATCCTGCTCAACAAGCGCGTGATCACCTCCGGCGAGCAGCTGCAGAGCGCCAGCGCGTTCTTCGATTCGCAGTCGGGCACCCCGGCGGTCAGTGTGCGCCTGAACAGCATCGGCGGGCAGCGCATGTTCGACTATTCCAGCCAGAACGTCGGCAAGCCGATGGCGGTGGTGTACATCGAGCGCATCCCCGAAGTGAAGTTGGTCGACGGCAAGGAAGTGCGCTCCACCCGGATCAATGAGCAGGTGATCTCGGTCGCGACCATCCAGAGCACGCTGGGCCGCGACTTCCAGACCACCGGCCTGGAGAGCATGAAGGAAGCGGCCGACCTGGCCCTGCTGCTGCGCGCGGGCGCGCTGGCGGCGCCGATGGACTTCGTCGACGAGCGCACCATCGGCCCGAGCCTTGGCAAGGAGAACATCCGCCGCGGCCTGATGGCGGTGGGCGCGTCCTTCATCTTCGCGCTCGGCTTCTTCCTCATCTATTACCGGATGTTCGGGCTCATCACCTGCCTTGCGCTGCTGCTGAACCTGCTGATGGTATTCGCGCTGATGTCGCTGCTGGGCTTCACCCTGAGCCTGCCCGGCCTTGCCGGCATCGCGCTCACGGTGGCGCTGTCGGTGGACGCCAACGTGCTGATCAACGAGCGCATCCGCGAGGAACTGCGGCTCGGCTTGCCGCCGCAGAAGGCGATCGCCGAGGGCTACGACCGCGCGTCCGGCACCATCCTCGACGCCAACGTCACCGCCTTCCTCGCCGGCCTTGCGCTGTTCGTGTTCGGCAGCGGCCCGCTGAAGGGCTTCGGCGTCACCACCATGCTCGGCATCATCACCTCCGCCTACACCGCGGTATCGGTGTCGCGCGGCATCGCCACGCTGATCTACGGCGGGCGCAAGAAGCTGAAGTCGATCGCGATCTGAGGAACCAGCGATGAAACCGTTCAATCTGTTCCCTTACGACAGCCGCATCGACTTCCTGCGCCTTCGCTGGATTTCGCTGGCGGCGGCGGTCCTGCTGACCGTGGTCGCGGTGGGCGCGATGGCCACCCGTGGCTTCAACTTCGCGATGGACTTCACGGGCGGCATCGGCGTGGAGCTGCGCTACGACCGCGCGCCGGACGTCGACAAGGTCCGTGGCCAGCTGGATGCCGCGGGCTTCGACGGCGCGCAGGTGCAGAACTTCGGCAGCGACAAGGACCTGCTGGTCCGGCTGCAGGCCGGCGGGCCGCAGGAAGGCACCGGCTCCGACCAGGTCACCAGCATTGGCGATGCGGTCGCCCGCGCGGCCTCGCTCGACGGCAACCCGGCCACCCGCCTGAGCAGCTCGGTGATCAGCGCGCAGGTGGGCAAGGACCTGGCGTGGAACGGCTTCTACGCGATGCTGTTCGTGCTGATCGGCTTCCTGTTGTACATCTCGGTGCGCTTCGAGAAGAAGTTCGCGATCGCCGCGATCATCACCACCATGCACGACATCATCGTCAGCGCGGGGTGGTTCGCGCTGTCGGGCCACGAGTTCGACCTCAACGTGCTGGCCGGCATCCTGTCGGTGATGGGGTTCTCGATCAACGACACCATCGTGGTGTTCGACCGCGTCCGCGAGAACTTCCGCGGCCTGCGCGCCGACCCGGTGGAGGTCCTCAACCGCTCGATCAACCAGACGCTGTCGCGCACGGTGATCACCTCCTTCATTGCCTTCCTGACCGTGTGGGCGCTGTACCTGTACGGCGGCGACTCGCTGAAGGGCACCGCGGAGGCGCTGATGGTGGGCATCGTGGTCGGCACCGTGTCCTCGATCTTCATCGCCTGCCCGCTGCTGCTGTGGCTGGGCGTGAACAAGCAGGACCTGATGCCGAAGGCGAAGGACGAGGCGGCGCTGGCGCGTCGTCCCTGAGCCGGCGCCACCCGCGATCCGCGCGGGGCAACGGAAAAGGCCGCGCGATGCGCGGCCTTTTTCATGCTGCGACGCCCCGGCTCAGTTGAACGCGGCGGCGTAACCGGAGCGCGCGATGGCGGCCTGCAGCTCGGTGGTGAGCTTGAGGTTGCCGGCCACCAGCGGCCGCCCGTGCACGCCGCGCGCGTCCATCGGGCCGGTCTGCGCGCCCTTGAAATCGATCGCGCGGCCACCGGCCTCGCGCACCAGCAGCACCCCGGCGGCGATGTCCCAGGGCTTCACGCCCGCCTCGAAGTAACCGTCGGCGCGACCGCAGGCGACGTACGCGAGGTCCAGCGCGGCCGAGCCGGTGCGGCGGATGTCCTCGGCGTGCAGCAGCAGTTCGCGCACGCATTCCAGCTGCGCCGGGGCGCGCTCGCGCTCGCGCGGCGGGAAGCCGGTGATCAGCATCGCGCCTTCAATGCCCTTGCGTTCCGAGACGCGGATGCGCTTGTCGTTGAGGACGGCGCCGCTGCCGCGGCTGGCGGTGAACAGCTCGTTGCGCAGCGGGTCGAAGATGACGCCGTGCTGCGGCTCGCCGTTCTCGACCAGCGCGATCGACACGCACCAGTGCGGGAAACCGTGCAGGTAGTTGCTGGTACCGTCCAGCGGGTCGATCACGAACACCGCGTTGCCACGCCCGCGCACGCCGCCTTCCTCGCCCAGGAACGCGGCATCGGGGTAGGCGCGCCGCAGTTCCTTGATCACCGCCTGTTCGGCCTGCTCGTCGACGTCGCTGGCGTAGTCCATGCGGTCCTTCTCGACCACGTTGATGGCGTCGAGCTTGTGCATGTGGCGCAGCAGGACGCTGCCGGCGGCGCGGGCCGCCTTGACCATGACGTTGACGACGGGTTTCTGCACAGGAAAGGCGCCTCGGCTGGAAGAGGGGGGCTCGCGGGAGCGGGGCAACGGCGGCAAAGAGCGGGCCCGGCGCACGGCCGGGGGCGCGAAGTTTACCATTGCGCGATGAGCGCACCATCCATCGCCACCCCGCCCGACGCCGCTGCCACCGCCGCCTCCAACCTCCGCGTGGTGCTGGTGGGGACCCAGCATCCGGGCAACATCGGTGCCGCCGCGCGCGCGATGAAGACCATGGGGCTGCACCGGCTGGTCCTGGTGGCGCCGGAGAAGCTGCCGGACCGTGACACCCAGGCGATGGCCGCCGGCGCCGACGACCTGGTCGAGGCCGCGCCTGTGGTCGCCACCCTGGCCGAGGCGGTCGCCGACTGCCACTGGGTGCTGGGCGCCACCGCGCGCAACCGCCGCATCCAGCTGGAGCCGCTGCATCCGCGCGATGCCGGGGTGCGGGCGGTGCAGGCCGCGGCGACCGGCCCGGTGGCGCTGGTGTTCGGCCGCGAACGCACGGGCCTGGACAACGAGGAGCTGCAGTTGTGCCACGCCGCGGTGCACATTCCCTCGGATCCGGCATTCAGCTCGCTCAACCTTGCGGCTGCCGTGCAGGTGCTGGCCTACGAACTGCGCTGTGCGCTGATAGAACCGGTGGGTGGCACCGCCGTACTGCCCGCGCGCACGCCGCCGCCGGGCGAGGGCGCTGCCTCGCATGCCGAGCTGGAAGGGCTGTTCGGACAATTGGCCGAAACCCTTGACCAGATCGACTTCCACAAGGGCCGCGCGCCGGACTCGGCGATGCGCAAGCTCAGGCGGCTGTACCTGCGGGCGAACCTGGACAGCGCGGAAGTGCGATTGCTGCGCGGGGTGCTGGCCGACGCGCAACGGATGGCGCGGCTGGCGGGCGAACGCGGCTGACCCGGGTCAGAACACCCGGCCGATCCAGTCGCCGGCGACCGTGGCCAGCGAGCCGCTGAGCACGCCGAACACCACGATCAGCGCGATCCCGCCCACCCAGCACAGCAGCATCAGCAGGCCGTCGCGCTCCAGCAGCGCGAACGCGAACAGCATCATGAGCGCGCCGAACACGTAGTTGGTGAAGGGGATCGGCAGCGCCAGCAGCAGGCCCAGCAGGGCCAGCAGCAGGCCGGTGAACATCGCGGACACGCGATGGTCCAGCACCCAGGTCTGGCGCGGGCGCACCAGCTTCTCCAGCCGCGCCAGCCAGCGCGAGGACATGTTGTCGAACACCTCGACGGTGCGCCGCTTCGGCCCGCGGTGGGCGAGGAAGCGCGGCAGCCAGGGACGGCGCAGGCCGAACAGCAGCTGCAGGCCCACCAGCGCGCACAGCGGGCCGCTGATCGCGCCGGCAAGCCCCGGTACCGGGATGAAGGCGGGCAGCGCCACCACGAACAGCATCATCCCGAACGCGCGCCGACCCAGCCCGGACAGCAGGTCCTCGAAGCGCAGGTCCTGCTCGCGGTCGCCATCCAGGAGGTCATCGAGGATCTGGCGGGTGCCCGCTTCGTGCCTGCGTTCCCGCCTAGCCATCCAAGGCCTCGCCCTGCGGCGCCTCCATGCGTTGCATCAGCAGCTTGTCGATGCGCGGGCCGTCCAGGTCCACCACCTCGATCCGCCACGGCCCGAGCATGAAGTGCTCGCCGATGTGGGGGATGCGACCGTAGTGGTGGATCACGAGTCCGGCCGCGGTGTGGTAGTCGTGTTCCTCGGCGTCGGCAAGGCGCTCGCCGGTGAGTTCGCGCAGCTCCTCCACGTGCAGCCCGCCGTCGACCAGCAGCGAGCCGTCGTCGCGCTCGACCACCAGCGCCTCGTCGTCCTCGCCCTCGACGCCGGTCTGTACCCGGCCCAGCACCGCATCCATCACGTCGCTGATGGTCACCAGGCCCTGGATGTCGCCGTACTCGTCCACCACCAGCGCCAGCGACTGCTGTTCCTCGCGCAGGATCTCCAGCAGCTTCATCGCGTGGGTCGATTCCGAGACGAACAGCGCCGGGCGCAGGTCGTTGAACAGCGCGGGTTCCGGCTTGCCCAGCTCGTCCAGCAGGGTCTTGACCTCCAGCACGCCGGCCACGTCGCTGTCGTCGCGGCGGTAGACCGGGTAGCGCGAGTACGCGCTTTCCTCCATCGCCGCGAGGTTCTCCTGCAGCGAGGCCGACAGGTCCAGCCAGAAGATCTTCGTGCGCGGGGTCATCAGGCTGTTGGCGGTGCGATCGCCCAGGCGCATGACCCGGTTGAGCATGTTGCGTTCGTCAAGGTCGATGACGCCGGCTTCGTGGCCTTCGAAGACCAGCATGCGGATCTCCTCCTCGGTCACCTGCGCGGCCTGGCTGTCCTTGAGCCGCAGCAGCGACAGCAGGCCGCGGACCGAAGCGCTGAGCAGCCACACCATCGGGGTCGCCGCCTTGGACAGCCAGTGCATGGGCAGGGCGATATGGGCGGCGAGTCGTTCCGGCGCCAGCAGCGCCAGGCGCTTGGGCAGCAATTCGCCCAGCACGATCGTGAGGTAGGTGATCAGTCCGATCGCCAGCACCATGCCCAGCGCGGTGGCATAGCTGCCGTCGGAGAAGGGCATGCTCTGGCCCAGCGACGGGAACACCGACAGCAGGCGGTTGGCGATCGACGTGCCCCAGGCCTCGCCGCCGAAGAAGCCGGTGACGATGCCGATCAGGGTGATGCCCACCTGCACGGTGGAAAGGAAGCGCTCGGGATGCTCGGCCAGCTCCAGCGCCTTGCGCGCGCCGCGGCTGGTCTCGGCCTGCTGCTTCAGGCGCGCCTTGCGCGAGGTGACCACCGACATCTCCGACATCGCGAAGAAGCCATTGAGCAGCACCAGCGCCAGCACGATCAGCAGTTCGACCACGTCAGCCACCCCCGGCGCGGGCGGGCGTGTCAGCCCGGCGCCCGTTCAGGGCGGCTGCAGGGCACGGCATGGCGGAGGGCGGGGGTTTGTCGTCCATGGGGGCGCGCGCGGCGCGGCGGCATCATAGCAGCCCGCTCCGCGCGCGATTGTCACCGAACCGTCATAATTCGCGGCTCCATCCCACCACGCAGGCGCGCCATGTTTTCCTTGCAGACGATCTTCGGCCAGGGCAAGCAGTTCTATACCTTGCTCGAGGAAGCCGCGGACGCGGCCCATGACAGCGCCAAGGCCCTGCACGGGATGCTGCGCGACGCCGACCGCCAGCCCGCGCTGGATGCCTTCAAGCTGGCGCGCCTGCGCGAGCGCGAGGTGTCCGAGAAGATCAGCCAGCAGTTGGTGGACAGTTTCATCACCCCGATCGAGCGCGAGGATATCGAGGCGCTCGGCTCGGCGCTCTACAAGATCCCCAAGCAGATCGAGAAGTTCGCGGATCGCTATTCGCTGGCCACCGCGCACCTGGAGCACATCGACTTCGCGCCGCGCGCGGCGATGCTGGAACAGGCGTCGGCGGTCGTGGTGCAGATGGTGCGCGAGCTGCGGCACATGAAGCTGGAGCCGATGAAGGCGCTCAGCGACCGCCTGCGCTCGATCGAGAACGAGGCCGACCGGCTGATGCTGGAGCTCTACCGCGACATCTACTCCGGCAAGCTGGAGCCGCTGCAGATGTTCCTGCTCAAGGAATTCTTCGAGATCCTGGAAAAGGCGATCGACCGCTGCCGCGAGGCGGGCGTGGTCGCCTACGAAATCGTCCTCAAGAACTCCTGAGGCGACCGCCATGCTGACCCTGGTGCTGACCGTCGTGCTGGTCGCGTTGATCTTCGAGTACATCAACGGCTTCCACGACACCGCCAACTCGATCGCGACCGTGGTGGCGACCAAGGTCCTCTCGCCGATGCAGGCGGTGGGCCTGGCCGCCTCGATGAACCTGATCGGCGCGCTGGCCGGCACCGCGGTGGCGAAGACGATTTCCTCCGGGCTGATCGACGCCGGCGTGGTCGAGGTCGGCTCGCAGCTGATCCTGTGCGCGCTGCTGGGCGGCATCACCTGGAACCTTATCACCTGGTGGTTCGGGCTGCCTTCCTCGTCCTCGCACGCGCTGATCGGCGGGCTGATCGGCGCCGCGCTGGCCGCGGCCAACAACGACTTCGGCGCGATCATCTGGTCGCAGCCCAAGGAGCCGGTCTACCAGAGCGCGGGCGTGCTGTGGAAGGTGATCGTGCCGATGGTCTCCTCGCCGGTGCTGGGTTTCCTGGCCGGCTTCCTGATGATGGGCGTGCTGTTCTTCGTCATCTCGATGATGGCGCGCGCGGGCGGCTGGCTGGCACGGCTGGCGCGGCCGCGCTGGGTCAACGGCCTGTTCGGCAAGGCGCAGATCGTCAGTGCCGCGGGGATGGGGTTCGCGCACGGCATGAACGATGCGCAGAAGACCATGGGCATCGTCGCGCTGACGCTGGTGAGCGCGCAGTCGGTCGGCACCCTCGACAACCTGCCGGGCTGGCTCGGCTTCCTGCATCCCTCGCCGGGCGCGCTTGCGGATGGCGACATCGACACCTGGATCAAGGTCACCTGCGCGCTGGTGATGGCGGCCGGCACCGCCGCCGGTGGCTGGCGGATCGTCAAGACGCTGGGCCACAAGCTGGTCAAGCTGCACCCGATCCACGGCTTCGCGGCGGAAACCAGCGCGGCCTCGGTGATCCTGGCGGCATCGTCGCTGGGCATCCCGGTGTCTACCACCCACAACATCTCGTCGGCGATCATGGGCGTGGGCACCGCCAAGCGCCTGAACGCGATCAAGTGGGGCGTGGTGCACAAGATGATCTGGGCGTGGATCCTCACCATCCCGATGTCGGGGGGGATCGCCTACGGCCTGTTCCGCGTGCTGCACGGCCTGGGCTGGGTCTGAGCCCGGCCCCGGCGGCGCTTCAGAGCAGGTCGCCGCCCGCGGAGATGCGGCGTTCCATCTCGTCGCCGAGGCCGCCGATCTCCAGCACCAGGCGGTCAACCTCCGCGGCGTCCAGGCAGTCGTACGGGCGGTTCTCGCACAGCTGCAGGTAGGGCACGCCGTCCAGCTCGCCGACCGCCAGGTAACCGACCCGGCTTTCCCAGTTGAAGGCCAGCGCGCGGCGGGCATCGATGCCGGTGGTCGGCGCGACCGCGGTGCTGACCCGCAGGTAGGGGCGGCCGGACTCGTCCTGCAGCTCCGACAGGAAGATCGCCTGGTGGCGCTTGCCCTTCGACAGCGACAGCTCGACGCAGGCCACGAACGCGTCCTGCAGGGTCATCTTGTAGCCGGCCGAGACCAGGTGGCTGCGGATCTGCTCGAAGTTGTCCATGGCGGGACCGGTACCTGCGGGGGAATGGCTATGCTAACCCGGATGCCGGAACCCACCGCCGCCGACCGCATCCTGTCCGCCGTGCGCGCCCTGCCAGCCGGGCAGGTCTGCAGCTACGGCGGCATCGCCCGCCGCGCCGGGCTGCCCGGTCGCGCGCGGCTGGTGGCACGGGTGCTGGGCCAGAACGAGGACCCGCGCCTGCCTTGGCACCGGGTGCTGCGGGCGGACGGGCGGATCGCCATGCCCAAGGACAGCGCCGGCTACCTGGAACAGGCCCGCCGCCTGCGCGCGGAAGGGGTGGAGGTGCGCGATGGCCGGGTGCGGCTGCCGCCGGCGGAGGAGGGGATGGACGCGGCGCTCTGGGGTCCGCCGGGCGGGCTATGATGCGCTGCAACGAAACCGGACCCGCGCACGGATGCTGCAGAACCTCCCCCGCGTCACCAAGCTGCTGCTGATCGCCAACATCGTGGGCTTTGGCCTGCAGTTCGTGCTGGGCAACGCCACGCTGTCGGCACTGATGCTGTGGCCGATCGGGGAGGGCGTCTATGCGCCGGGCGCCGCCGAAGCCACCTCGTTCATGCCCTGGCAGGTACTGACCTACGGCTTCCTGCACGGCGGGCTGATGCACCTGGCCTTCAACATGCTGGCGCTGGTGATGTTCGGCGCGCCGCTGGAATACACCTGGGGCGAGAAGCGTTTCCTCACCTACTACGTCGTGTGCGTGGTGGGGGCGGCGCTGTGCCAGCTGCTGGTCGGCTGGTGGGCGGTATCGCAGGGAACCCCGGCGTATCCCACCATCGGCGCCTCGGGCGGCGTGTTCGGGCTGCTGCTGGCCTACGGGATGCTGTTCCCTAACCAGCGGGTGATGCTGCTGTTCCCGCCGGTGCCGATGAAGGCGCGCACCCTGGTCATCGTCTATGGCCTGTTCGAACTGATGGTGGGCGTGACCGGCCTGCAGCCCGGGGTGGCGCACTTCGCCCACCTGGGCGGGATGCTGTTCGGCTGGCTGCTGATCCGCCACTGGCGCTCGGGCGGGCGCCCGCGACCGCGCATCGTGCGCTGAGCAGCGCCCGGGAAATCAACGCCCGGGCGCGGATCACGCGGTTGGTCAGGGGAAGATGCGGATCAACTCATCCGGCTTGCGCGGCTGCATCGGCGTGCCCTGCTTGCACCCATACGCCGCCCCGAACGCCGGCTGCTGGGTGAGCGGCGCGTTCGCCCGCCACTGGCCGGGCGCGCGCACGTCCTGCAGCGAGCGGCGCTGCGCTTCGTCGGCCGTGAGCTGCTGCGCCCACAGCCCGGCCCAGCCCGCGTAGAAGGCCTTGTCGGCCTCGACCCCGCCCTGCGGAACCGCCGCCAGCATCGCGGCGCGGGCCAGCTCCACGCCGGCCAGGTCGGCGATGCTCTCATCGCGGGTCAGGCGCCCGTCGAGCTTCACCCCCGACAGCTGCGGGTAGGGCAGGCTGTCGAGCAGCGCGACGACCTTCTGCGCATTGCCGTCCCATGCGGCGGCCTCGCTGCTGGTCCACCAGTCCTTGAGCTCGCCGCCGGCATCCACCATCCGGCCGCGCATGTCGACCGCGTGGCTGAGTTCATGCCCGACCAGCCCGCCCAGCGCGCCGTACTGCGCGGCCAGCGGCATGCCGGCATCCAGCACCGGCGGCTGCAGCATGGCGGCGGTGATGATCAGGCGATTCAGCGCGAGGTCGTAGGCCAACGCCGGTTCCTGCGGCAGCACGTTCCAGCGGCGCTCGGCGTTGTGGCGGCCGATCCGCGCCATCTCCTGGCCGTGCCGCCAGGTGGAGGCGATCAGCATGTTGCCGCCGAAGCTGCCGCGGCCCATCGGCTGCAGCGTGTAGTCCAGGTCGCGGCGCGGAACCCCGACTTCGATCTCCAGCCGCTCCAGCTTGCGCAGGGCCTCGGCCTTCGCGGCGGTCCCCAGCCAGGTGCCGCGCGTGAGCTCGGCGGCCATCGCGGCCTTGACCTGCTGTGCGATGCGCTCGGCCTGCTGGCGATTGGCATCGGGCAGGTGGCGGGCGGCGTACTCGCGGCCCAGCATCGGCCCGGCGGCGAGGTTGATCGCATCGAGCACCTGCTGCCAGCGCGGCGCCGGCGCCTGCTGGCCCAGCAGCACCTGGCCGCGGAAGGCGAATGCGGCGTCGCGCCAAGGCTTGCTGAGGTAGGGCGCCATCGCGTCACCGACGCGCCAGCGTAGGTAGGCTTGCCATTGCGCGGGGCGCAGGCTGCGCACCAGCGCGTCGAGCTGCGCGAACATCTCCGGGTTGGCGATCGAGACGGCGTCGTCGCGCACGCCCTGCGCCTTGAGGAACTCCTCCAGCTGCAGCGCCTTGTACTGCTTGCCGAGGCCGGCGGTGGCGACCGGCGCGAAGTTGCGGCGCGGATCGCGCAGTTCCACCAGCGGGCGGGCGAGCGCGGCGATCCGCCGCTCGGTGTCCAGCACCATCCCGGCCTGCTGCGCGCGATCCTTTTCCGGCACGCCGGCCAGCGCCAGGATGCGGTGCACGTACTCGGTGTAGCGCGTCATCAGTGCCTGGGTGTCGGCGTCGCTGCGGGTGTAGTAGGCCGGGTCAGGCAACCCGAGCCCGCCTTGGGTGAAGTAGCCGAGGTGGCGGCCCGGTTCGCGCAGGTCGATGTCGGCGCGGAAGTTGAACACCACCGGGATGCCGACCTGGTGCAGCGCGGCGATCGCCGGCGCCACGTCGCCGGTGCGGCGGATGCCGTCGATGCGCTTGAGCAGCGGCGCCACCGGGTTGGCGCCGTCGCGCTCGACCGCCGCCTCGTCGAGGCCGCTTGCCCAGAAATCGCCCAGCAGCTTCTGCACGTTGTTCTGCGGCGACTGCATCGCCGCGTCCAGGAGTTCACGCTGCTGCTGGTGGGCCCGCGCGGTGAGCTGGCCCAGCGCGGACACCGCGCCACTGGTCGGCGCCGGATTGGCGGCCAGCCAGCCGCTGTTGGCCGCGGCATAGAAATCGGTGCACTCGGCGCTGACCGCCGGAGCCTTGCGCGCAGGCGCCTTCTTCTTCTGCGCGCTGGCATCGGGCGCGGCGGCCGCGGCGGCGAGGGCAACGGCCAGGGCAATGGCAAGCGGGCGCAGGCTGGGCATTCGGCGGAATCTCTCGTGCGAAGAAGTCGGGCCGAAGTGTATAGCAGCGCCGCGGGCGGCCATGGCGCACGCAGGCGCTGCGTTCAGCACGACGCGCATTCAGGCCACGGTGGGCACGCCCGCCGGCAGCGGCTGGACTTGGGCACGGCGAGCCGATAGGTTGTTCCGTCGACTTCGAGGGGACGTCCTGTGGCTGAGCGCGGCACTCCGCAACTCACCTTCCGTGCCGTTGTGCTGGCGATCGTGCTGGCGGTGATCCTGTCCGCCGCCAACGCCTACCTCGGGCTGTTCGCCGGCATGACCATCGCCACCGCGATCCCGGCGGCGGTCGTGTCGATGGGGGTGCTGCGCCTGCTCGGCGGCGGCACCATCCTCGAGAACAACATCGTGCAGACCGGCGCTTCGGCCGGCTCCTCGATCGCGGCGGGCGTGATCTTCACTATCCCGGCGCTGGTGATCCTCGGCTATTGGGACGACTTCCGCTATTCGTGGGTGCTCGCGATCGCGGGCCTGGGCGGCCTGCTGGGCGTGCTGTTCTCGGTGCCGCTGCGGCGCACGATGATCGTGGAGGATCCGCTGCCGTTCCCCGAGGGCAAGGCCGCGGCCGAGGTGCTCA
>JAEWFT010000054.1 GCA_023388715.1 Pseudomonadota bacterium | reverse complement strand
CATCGAACCAGACGTTGTAGCCGAGCCGCTTCAGCGTATCGACGAAGTCATGAAATACCTCGTGTTTCGCGACGGTGGGGACGTTCTCCATCGTGATGACATCGGGTTTGGCGCCTTTGGCGAGACGCGCGAACTCATACAGCAAGCCCCACTTGCCATCCTTCCCGTCCAGTTCGTAGCGCTGTGCGTAAGTCGAGAAGGGTTGGCACGGGGCGCAGCCCGCGAGAATCGTGAGGTCAGCGTCACCGAACAGCGCTTTCAGTTCGGGCGCGGTGACCTTGCTGATGTCCCGCTCAACGAATCGGGCCTGGTTGTTGGATTCATAAGGAAAGCGGCAGGCTGGGTCCAGATCGATACCGGCGACCACGGGCAGTCCTTCCAGCACGAAGCCGTGCGTCAGCCCGCCCGCCCCGCAGAACAAATCAACCGCTGCGATCTTTTTCATTAGACTCCCCCGCTTAGACGTACATTCTATTCACCCTATCTTCTCGGACCTCCCCTGCTCCTAGAAAAAAGGCGGCCAATGGCCGCCTTTTCCACCCCACCCCAGCCCTCCCCTTCGCTTCGCGAAAGGGAGGGAGTGAGAGCCTCACGCCAGCAGCGGGTTCGGCTTCTCCGCATCCAGCTTGTAGAGCTTGATCGCCCTTGCCACGTCCTTCGCCGTGAGCTTCCCATCCGCCGCCAGCGCCGCCACCGCGGCATGGGCGACGTGGAAGCGGTCGACCTCGAAGTGGCGGCGCAGGTTGGCGCGGGTGTCGCTGCGGCCGTAGCCGTCGGTGCCGAGTACGCTGTAGCGCATCGGCACGTACTCGCGGACCTGGTTGGCGAAGGTACGCACGTAGTCGGTGGCGGCGATCGCGGGGCCCTGGCGGCCTTCCAGCTTCGCGGTGATCCAGGCCAGGCGGGGGGCTTTGGCTTCCGGGTGGAAGCGGTTCCAGCGCTCGGCATCGACGCCGTCTCGGGCCAGTTCGGTGAAGCTGGGGCAGGACCAGATGTCGGCTTTGATGCCGAAGTCGGCATCCAGCAGGTCGGCCGCGGCGATCACCTCGCGCAGGATGGTGCCGCTGCCCAGCAGCTGCACGCGCAGCTCGCCCTTCTTGCCCTTGCCGGCGTCCTTGAGCAGGTACATGCCCTTGATGATGCCCTCGGCGCTGCCCTCGGGCATGTCCGGGTGGGCGTAGTTCTCGTTCATCAGGGTGATGTACCAGTACTCGTCGTGCTGCTCGGCCAGCATCCGCTGCATGCCGTGCTGGACGATGGTCACCACTTCGTACGCGAATGTGGGGTCGTAGCTACGCACGTTCGGGATCAGGCTGCTCTGCACGTGGCTCTGGCCGTCCTCGTGCTGCAGGCCCTCGCCGTTGAGCGTGGTGCGGCCGGCGGTGCCGCCCAACAGGAAGCCGCGCGCGCGCATGTCGCCGGCCTGCCACGCGGCGTCGCCCACGCGCTGGAAGCCGAACATCGAGTAGTAGATGTAGAACGGCAGCATCTGCAGGTCGTTGGTGCTGTAGCTGGTGGCCAGCGCCATCCAGCTGGCGAACGCACCGGCCTCGGTGATGCCTTCCTCCAGCACCTGCCCGGCCGCGTCCTCGCGGTAGAACATGAGCTG
The DNA here is from genome assembly GCA_023388715.1 of Pseudomonadota bacterium. Classification (GTDB taxonomy): domain Bacteria; phylum Pseudomonadota; class Gammaproteobacteria; order Xanthomonadales; family Xanthomonadaceae; genus Thermomonas. The sequence continues at coordinate 31,726 of JAEWFT010000054.1, read as the reverse complement.
GTCGGCATCCACCGGCTTGTAGCGCTGGCCCTGCGGCGCGTAGATGCCGAGCTGGCGGAACAGGCCCTCCATGCCGAAGGTGCGCGCCTCGTCGGCGACGATCGGCACGCAGCGCGGCCCCACCTGCTTGTCGCGCAGGATGATGTTGAGCATCTGCACGAAGGCCATGGTGGTGCTGATCTCGCGCTCACCGGTGGACTTCAGCAGGCGCTCGAAGGTTGCCAGCGGCGGCACCTCCAGCGACTGCGAGGACTTCGTCCGCCGCTGCGGCAGCGAGCCGCCCAGCGCGGCGCGGCGCTCGCGCAGGTACTCCATCTCCGGCGACTTCTCGTCGGGGCGGTAGAACGGGATCGCGCCATCGGCCAGCTGGTCGTCGCTGATCGGCAGCTGGAAGCGGTCGCGGAAGGCGCGCACCGCGTCGTTGTCGAGCTTCTTGGTCTGGTGGGTGGGGTTCAGCGACTCGCCGGCGCCGCCCATGCCATAGCCCTTGACCGTCTTGGCCAGGATCACGGTGGGCTGGCCGGTGGTCTTCACCGCCGCGTCGTAGGCCGCGTACACCTTGTGCGGGTCGTGGCCGCCGCGGTTGAGGCGCCAGATGTCGTCGTCGGACAGGCTGGCCACCATCGCCGCCGTCTCCGGGTACTTGCCGAAGAAATGCTCGCGCGTGTAGGCGCCGCCGAACGCCTTGCAGTTCTGGTATTCGCCGTCGACGGTTTCCATCATCAGCTTGCGCAGCACGCCCTGGTGGTCCTTGGCCAGCAGCGGATCCCAGTAGCTGCCCCAGATCGTCTTGATCACGTTCCAGCCGTGGCCGCGGAAGGCGCCCTCCAGCTCCTGGATGATCTTGCCGTTGCCGCGCACCGGCCCGTCCAGCCGCTGCAGGTTGCAGTTGACCACGAACACCAGGTTGTCCAGTCCCTCGCGGCCGGCCACGCCGATCGCGCCCAGCGACTCGGGCTCGTCGGTCTCGCCGTCGCCGAGGAAGCACCAGACCTTGCGGTCGGTCTTGGGCATCAGCCCGCGCGCTTCCAGGTATTTCCAGCTGCGCGCCTGGTAGATCGCCGCCAACGGGCCCAGGCCCATGCTGACGGTCGGGGTCTGCCAGAACTCCGGCATCAGCCACGGGTGCGGGTAGCTGCTGATGCCGCGGCCGTCGACTTCCATCCGGAAGTTGTCCAGCTGCGACTCGCTGATGCGGCCTTCAAGGAAGGCGCGGGCGTAGATGCCGGGGCTGCTGTGGCCCTGCAGGTACAGCAGGTCGCCCGGGTGGTCGTCGCTGGGCGCGCGCCAGAAGTGGTTGAAGCCAACGTCGTACAGCGTGGCCGAGGACGCGAAGCTCGCGATGTGGCCGCCAAGGTCGCCGGGGCGGCGGTTGGCGCGCACCACCATCGCCATCGCGTTCCAGCGGATCATCGAGCGGATCCGCCATTCCAGCGCCTGGTCACCCGGCGTGGGCGGCTCCATGTGCGCGGGGATGGTGTTGATGTACTCGGTGGTCGGGGCGAACGGCAGGTGGGCGCCGGCACGGCGGGTCAGCTCGACCATCCCCTCCAGCAGCTGGTGGGCGCGCTGGGGGCCGTCGTTGTCGATCACCGCCTTCAGCGATTCGATCCACTCCCGGGATTCCTGCGGATCGGGATCGTTGTGCAGCACTTGGTCGAGCCAGTTCATCGCGACTCCAGGCAGCCAGCATGCTGGCCAATGGCGGAAAACCCGCAGTCTAGCAATGCCTTGCGTCCCCTTTCTGCTGCACTGCAACCTCACTGAGGTTTCACCCGGCTAAATCAAATCTGAGCACCGCAGAATGGCGTCACGCATCCGCGCCAAGGCCTTCACATCGCACGCGTTTATGCTGGCGCACAGCCGCGCCGCGGTGCTCCCGCCGCGGGTGGGGCGGGGCGCGTTCCGAGCGCCATCCCCCACCACTAATGCGATGCCAACCGACCAGACCACCACCCGCTTCCCCGTCCTGCTGATCGGATTGGCGGTCGCGGTCACCCTGCTGATCGTGGTCGGGCCTGCCCTGTTGGTGCGCGAGGCCAACCTGCGCAGCCAGGAGGCGGCGCGCGCGGTCAACCACACCCACGCGGTGGGCGCCACCGCCAGCCACCTGATGTTCGAGCTGCGCAACCGCGAGGCCGCCACCGTCGCCCATGCCTACGGGCTGGAGTCCGAAGCGGTGCGCCGGCGGCTGGCCGACAGCAGGCGCAACATCCCGGTGCACCTGCGGGACCTGGCGCAGCTCACCCGCGAGGACGCCGACCAGCAGCTGCGGGTCGGCCGGCTCTCTTCGATGATCGAGCAGCGCTCGAACGCGATGGAGGAGATCCTCGCCCGCCCCCCCGGCGCGGCGGAGCGCGAGCAGGTGCGCTGGCTGCTCGAGCGGAACCAGCTGCGGCAGGTCGCCACCGAGATCCAGGACACCGAACGCGCCGCGCTGGTGCTTCGCGAGCAGGAGGCGGTGCACCTTGCGCGCCGCGCCACCACCCTGAGTTGGCTGGCGATGGCCGCGCAGCTGCTGATGCTGGGCCTGCTCGGGATCGCGCTGGCGCTGCAGTTGCGGCACCGGCGCGTCGCCGAGCTCAGCGCCAACCGCTCCAGCGTGCGCGCCCAGGCCGTGCTGCAGACCGTGCGCGAGCCGGTGCTCGTGCTCGACCGCGACCTGCGCGTGGTGATGCACAACCCCGCCTTCGTCGAGGTCTTCGGGGTGGACGTGGGCGTGCTGGGCAAGACGCTGGATACGGTCGGGCCGGATGCCGGCGCCTGGGCCACCCAAGAACTGCGCCAGCGGCTGGTCGACGTGCTGCGCCGCGACCGCGAGCTGTGGGACCACGAGGTGAGCTATCGCGATCCCGACGGCCGCGAGCGGGTGCTGATGGTCAATGCGCGGCGGATGTCGCTGCCGGGCAGCGACGAGCAGGTCGCCCTGCTGACCGCCAACGATGTCACCGCGCAGAAGGCCGCCGAACGCCAGGTGACCGAGCTGAACCGCCAGCTGCAGGGCAAGGTCGACCAGGTGACCGAGGTCAACCGCGAGCTGGAGGCCTTCAGCTATTCGGTCTCGCACGACCTGCGCGCGCCGCTGCGCCACATCGGCGGCTTCGCCGACAAGCTGCGCCGACACCTGGGCGAGCGCAACGACGAGAAGACCGAGCACTACCTCGGGATCATCACCAGTTCGGCCACGCGCATGTCGCGGCTGATCGACGACCTGCTGGTCTACTCGCGGCTGGGGCGCAGCGCGATGCGCATGCAGCCGGTGGACCTGCAGTCGCTGGTGGAGGAGATCCGCGCGATGCTGGATGCCAACAATGCCAGCGACACCCCCGCCCACCGGATCGACTGGCGGATCCAGCCGCTGCCGATCCTGGTCGGCGACGAGAACATGCTGCGCCAGCTGTTCCTCAACCTGCTGTCGAACGCGGTGAAGTACAGCGCCGGGTCGGAGCCCGCGGTGATCGAGGTCACCCATCGCCGCGGTGCGGACGGCAATTACGAATTCACCGTCGCCGACAACGGCGTCGGCTTCGACATGGCCTACGCCGGCAAGCTGTTCGGCGTGTTCCAGCGCCTGCACTCGGTCAAGGAATTCGAGGGCACCGGCATTGGGTTGGCCAGCGCGCGCCGCGTGCTGGCGCGCCACGGCGGCGAGATCCGGGCCGAGGCCAGCCCGGGACAAGGCGCCCGCTTTACCTTTACCCTACCCGCCTCCGGCGATTCCACGCCCATGGACCTTCCCGCATGAACTCCAGCATCCGTGCCGTCCTGCTTGCCGAGGACAGCCCCGCCGACGCCGAGATGGCGCTCGACGCCCTGCGCGACGCCAACCTCGCCAATCCGATCGTGCACGTCGAGGACGGCATCGAGGTGATGGATTACCTGCTGCGCCGCGGGCGCTTTGCCGACCGCCCGGAGGGATTGCCGTCGGTGCTGCTGCTGGACATCAAGATGCCGCGCATGGACGGGCTGGAAGTGCTGCGCGCGGTGCGCGGCAACGACGACCTGAAGATGCTGCCGGTCGTGGTGCTGACCTCCTCGCGCGAGGAGACCGACCTTGCGATCAGCTGGAACCTCGGGGTCAATGCCTACGTGGTCAAGCCGGTGGATTCCGAGCAGTTCTTCCAGGCGGTGAAGACCCTGGGCCGCTTCTGGGCCGTGCTCAACGAGACGCCCGACGCCTGATCGCGGCGCTTGCCGACGTCCGCACGCCGGTGGCACCCCGGCGTGGCGGCAGTCCCGCTACTTGTCGAGTGCGACCCGGATCTGCGCCTCGACCGCGGCAATCGCGGTCATGTTCATGATCCGCCGCGCGGTGGAGGCCGGGGTCAGGATGTGCGCCGGCTTGTCCAGGCCCATCAGGATCGGTCCGATCGCCACGCCTTCGGACATCATCCGCACCATGTTGTAGGTGATGTTGGCCGCATCCAGGTTCGGGAACACGAACAGGTTGGCGCGGCCCTTGAGCGTCGTGTTGGGGAACATGCGGGTGCGCAGGCCCTCGTCCCAGGCGGTGTCGGCCATCATCTCGCCGTCCACTTCCAGCCGCGGGACACGCTTGCGGATGAGCTCCAGCGCCCGCCGCATCTTGTCGGCCGAGGCGTCCTGGTGGCTGCCGTAGTTGGAATGCGAGAGCAGCGCCACCTTCGGCTCGATCCCGAACAGCTTGAGCCGGTAGCTTGCCTGCAGGGTCGCTTCGGCGATCTGCTCGGCGGTGGGGTCAAGCTGCACGTGGGTGTCGAGGAAGAACCACGCGCCCTTGTCGTTGATCACCCCGGTCATCGCCGCGGTGCCAGACACGCCCGGCTGGAAGTCGAACACCGACCGCAGGTAGCCGAGCTTCTTGTGGTAGCGCCCGACGATCCCGGTGATCATGGCGTCGGCCTCGCCGCGCTCCACCATCAGCGCGGCGATCAGGGTCGGGCGCGAGCGCATCAGGTTCTTGGCCGCGTCCGGGGTCACCCCGCGGCGCTCGGTCAGCGCGTGATAGTGCCGCCAGTACTCGTCGAAGCGCGGGTCGTCGTTGATGTTGGTGAGCTCGAAGTCGACGCCCGCGCGCATGCGCAGGCCCAGCTTCTCGATCCGGCTTTCGATCACCTCCGGGCGACCGATCAGGATCGGGTGGGCCAGCCCCTCGTCGATGATCGTCTGCACCGCCTGCAGCACCACGAACTCCTCGCCCTCGGCATAGGCCACGCGCTTGCGGTCAGCACGCGCGCGGTCGTAGACCGGCTTCATCATCAGGCTCGTGCGGTGCAGGAACTGCTGCAGGCGGTCGGTGTAGGCGCCGAGGTCCTCGATGGGTCGCTGCGCGACCCCGGAGTCCATCGCCGCCTGCGCCACCGCCGGCGCCAGCATGGTCAGCAGGCGGGGATCGAACGGGCGCGGGATCAGGTAGTCGGCACCGAAGGTCGGCACTTCGCCGCCGTAGGCCGCCCCGAGATCGGAGGCTTCCTTGCGCGCAAGCTCGGCGATCGCGCGCACGCAGGCGAGCTTCATCGCCTCGTTGATCTCGGTGGCACCGACGTCCAGCGCGCCGCGGAAGATGTAGGGGAAGCAGACCGCGTTGTTGACCTGGTTCGGGTAGTCGCTGCGGCCGGTGGCGATGATCGCGTCCGGGCGCACCGCCTTGGCATCCTCCGGTAGGATCTCGGGGTATGGATTGGCCAGGGCGAGGATGACCGGGCGCGGCGCCATCCGCGCCACCATCTCCGGCTTGAGCACCCCGCCCGCGGACAGCCCGAGGAACAGGTCGGCGCCCTCGATCACGTCGTCCAGCGTGCGCCCGTCGATGTCGCGCGCGTAGCGCTGCTTGTCGGGGTCGAGGTCGGTGCGCCCGGCATGCAGCACGCCGCCGCGGTCGATCGCGATGATGTGGTCCTGGCGCAGGCCCAGCGCCACCAGCATGTCCAGGCAGGCGATCCCGGCCGCGCCCGCGCCAGTGGTCACCAGCCGCACGTCCCCGATGTTCTTGCCCGCCACCTCCAGCGCGTTCAGGACGGCGGCGCCAACGATGATCGCGGTGCCGTGCTGGTCGTCGTGGAACACCGGGATCTTCATCCGCTCGCGAAGCTTGCGCTCGACGATGAAGCACTCGGGCGCCTTGATGTCCTCGAGGTTGATGCCGCCAAACGTCGGCTCGAGGCTGGCGATGATCTCGACCAGCTTGTCGGGATCCTTTTCGTCGATCTCGATGTCGAACACGTCGATGCCGGCGAACTTCTGGAACAGCACGCCCTTGCCTTCCATCACCGGCTTGCCCGCGAGCGGGCCGATGTCGCCCAGCCCGAGCACGGCGGTGCCGTTGCTGACCACCGCCACCAGGTTGCCGCGCGCGGTGTATTCGCTGGCCTTGCGCGGGTCGGCGGCGATTTCCTCGCAGGCGTAGGCCACGCCCGGCGAATAGGCCAGCGCAAGGTCGCGCTGGGTCACCATCGCCTTGGTCGCGGCGACCTTGATCTTCCCCTTCGGTTCGGCCCGGTGGTAGTCCAGCGCGGCCTGCCGGAAATCGTCGTTGCTGTTGGTCTTGTCGGACATCGGGGCACAACCGGTGAACGGACGTTGGATGATAGCGGCTTCGCGCGGGACGCCGCCCCGGCGGGATGCGATGATCGGCACGCGCCCGCATCGTGGCGCTGGGGAAGGTGGCCGCATGCTGCAACTCGACGCCGTGCAGGGCCTGGCGCTGGCCGGGCTTGCGCTGTTCCTGGGCTACGCGCTGTGCCGCGTCATCCCCATGCTGGGGCGCTACAACCTGCCGCCACCGGTGATTGGCGGACTGGTGGTCGCAGTGGCGGCGTGGATCGGGCACGCGCGCGGCACGACGCTGTTCGTGCTCGATACCAGCCTGCAGACGCCGCTGATGGTCGCGTTCTTCACCACCATCGGGTTCAACGCCAGTTTCTGGCTGCTGAAGATCAGCGGTCGCCAGGTGCTGGTGTTCCTGTTGCTGGCAAGCGGCTTCGCGGTGGCGCAGAACCTGCTGGGCATGGCGGTGGCGGTCGGCTTCGACCTGCACCCGCTGTTCGGCGTGCTTGCCGGCTCCGCGACGCTGACCGGCGGCCCGGCGACCGGCCTTGCCTTCGCGCCGTTGTTCGAACAGGCCGGGGTGGCGGGCGCGGAATCGATCGCGGTGGCGTCGGCGATGGCCGGCATCGTCTGCGGCGGCCTGATCGGCGGTCCGGTGGCGACGGTGCTGATCCGGCGCCATCGGCTGCTGTCCTCGCGGCCGGACGACCATCGCGCGCCGCCCGAAGGTGGCGCGATCGAGACCGCCAGCGAGGCGCAACGCGAATATTCGGCGCTGAAGAGCATCGTCGCGATTCTGGTGGCGATGTGGCTGGGGGCGTGGGTGAGCAGGTGGATCTCGACCACCGGCGTGACCCTGCCCGCCTACGTGGGCGCGATGCTGGTGGGCGCGGCGATCCGCAATCTCGACGACCGCACCCACCTGGTCGGGCTGTCGGTGCCCACCACCGACGTGATCGGCAATGTGTGCCTGGCGCTGTTCCTGTCGCTGGCCCTGATGAACCTCAAGCTGTGGGAACTGGCGGGGCTGGCGCTGCCGCTGCTGGTCAACCTCGGGCTGCAGGCGCTGCTGGTCGCCGCGTTCTGTGCGCTGGTGTTCCGCGCAATGGGACGCGACTACGACGCCGCGGTGATGGGCGGCGGCTTCATCGGCTTCATGCTTGGCACCACCGCCAACGCGATGGCGGTGATGCGCACGCTGGTCGAGCGCTACGGCGCGGCGCCGCGTGCGTTCCTGGTGGCCCCCCTGGTCGGCGCGTTCTTCATCGACTTCAGCAACGCGCTGATCATCACCGGCTTCATCAACTGGCTGGACTAGGAGCTCGTCGCCCATGATGCGCCCCCCGGTTCCGACCGGCTGGCTTGTTTTCGCGGCAGCCTGCCTCCTGCAATTACCGCTTGCGCTCAACCCCGGCTACTTCAGCCACGACGAGTTGCAGTGGGCCGCGTTCGCAACGGCCGGCGTGCGGGTGCCATGGCTGGACCTGGCGACATTCCAGTACCGGCCACTTACATTCAATCTCTGGATGGCGCTGTCGCGGGCGCTGTTCGAGACCCCCATGCTCTTCCACTCGCTGCTGGTGGCCTGGGGTGCGCTCAATGCAGCGGTGCTGTTCATGCTGGGGCGCGGCTTCGGCATGCCCGCCAGGGCGGCCGCAACGGGCGCGATGGTGTTCGCATTGTCGCCTTACGCGGCGTACACCCATGGTTGGGTTGGCTGCATCGCGGACCTGATCTGGATGTCCTGCGCACTGGTGATCGGGCTGGTCGTCCAGCGGGCGCGGGGGCTCGCTGTTGCCGGCGTTGCCGCGGCAGCGCTCACCCTCGTTGCCTTGCTGGGAAAGGAAGCCGCGTTCGCGATCCCGCCGCTGCTGCTGGTCGCGTGGTGGTGGGATGGACGTCGGGCGAAGTGGCTTGCCGCAACCCTGGGGGCCGGCGTGGTCGCCGCGCTCTATCTGGTTGCGCGGCTGGATGTGCTGCTGGATGCACCGCGCGAAGGCGCGCAATACAGCCTGAGCCTGCTGCACGTGCCGATGCGGTGGCTGGAGTACCAGGTCTTCCCGCCAATCATGCCGCTGCTTGAGACCTTTACGGTGACCCAGCGATGGCTGCCCATGGCAGTCGCCTGCGTACTCTGGATGTGGATGTTCGCGTCGATAGTGCTGGCGTCACGGCGGCTGGCGGCGTTGTTCCTGATCGGGGGGATCGCGACCTTGCTGCCGGTGCTGCCGCTGGCCAGCAGCTTCAACCATTACGCCTACGGTTTTTCGGCGATCGCGGCGATGTCGGTCGCCGCGGCATGGCCCCACGCGACGCGCCATGGCCGCGTCGCGATCGGCGTGTTCGCGCTGCTCACCGTCCTCCATGGCGGCTTTGTGATGGCGCGCCTGCACCAGGTCGGGCGCATCCAGGCGCTGTTTTCTCCGGCACTGGCCGCTGCAGTGCGATCACAAGGCGAGGTCGCCCTCCACCTGCATCCGGACGCGAAGGACTGGGTGTTCCGCCGTCTCACCCACGACATCCCGAGTTACCGCGGCGTGGAGATCGGAACGCAGGTGCGCATTGTCGAGACTGCGGATGCGGGGGACTACCTCGTCCTGCCGGACGGCCGTCTGCAGTCCCAGCGCTAGAGGTCGCTCACCGTCTCCGCGTCGACGATCTGCTCCAGCCGGATGCGGTTGGCAAACAGCGAGAACGCGAGCATCCCGGCCAGGCCATTGGCGCGCGCGACCCAGTGCGGCAGCCAGCGCGGCGGTGCAAGCGCGCCGCTGTCGAACAAGGGTTCGAAGCGCTGCACGTCGGCCAGCGTCATCTTGCCGGCGAACAGCATCCGGCACAGCCGCAACTTGTCGTGCTTGAGCGCCCAGCGGAAGAAGGTGTGCACGCCGATCAGGCCGCGCAGGTAAACGGTGTCCTTGGTGAACGCGGCGCCGCCGCTGGTGGGCACGCCGCGGAACACGCGCTGCGCCGAGGTGAAGCTCTCGACATCGTTCTGGCCGGCGTCGAGGAAGTAGCGAAACACCTGCAGGAAGTCGGCGCCGTCCATCGCCATCGCCACCGCCTCGATCCGCAGGCTGACCCGCTTCATGCGTTCGATGTCGATGCTGCCGGTGATCTGCTCGGCGAACGTCGCCAGTCCTTCCTGGGTGGCGGTGGTGCGCGGCGAGGACAGGGACAGGCTGGGCAGCACCGCCTGCTCGCGCCCGTTGAGCGCGGTCAGCGAATGCACGAACGCCTCGTGCTGCAGCAGCTGGGGCAGGTCGTAGTCGGAAAACGCGGCGCCGGCGCGCAGGCGGATGCGGGTGGCGCCGGCGGCGGCCTTGGCGATCAGGTCGGGATCCAGCACCACCTGGATCACGCGGCCATCGAAGAAGTCGTCCAGCGCCGCCTGCAGCTGCAGTCCCAGCGAGGTCGCGGAAATCTCCACCTGCTCCGACGGCGCCAGCAGTTCGTGGTCGAGCTCGTTGGCGATCGCGATGAAGTGGTTGGCCGCCTCGCGGGTGGTGGCGCCGCCGGGCAGCACGTGTTCCGGCTTGCCGAACAGCGCGATCGACAGCTCGGCAACGCGCGGGCTGCCCAGGTGCTCGAGCAGTTCCGCCGCCAGCGACCAGCTGTGCGCCGATTCGACCAGGTAGATCCCCAGCGGGTGGCCGGGATCGGCGGCCGCGGCGATGGCATCGAGCTCGCGCCGGGCCTGCGAGAAGTCATGCCTGGGGTAGGCATGCGCCGGCAGCACCGGATTGCCGGCGGCCCAGCCCGCGAGGAAGGCCTGCTGCTCGCTCGCCGGCCAGCTGACCAGGCTGAGCAGGCGGATCCCGCGCGCCGCGCCCGCCATCCGCGCATCCAGCGCCGCGTGGTGGGCGATGGCGGGATCGGCGCCCACCTCAGTCGTGCCCGTACCTGTCGTCGCTTCGCCTCGGCGCCGGCTTGCCCGGCCCGCGCGCATCGGCCTTCTGCGCCAGCCGCGTCGCAAGCTGGGTGGCGGCGCCGGAGACCTCGCCGCTGAGCTTGAGGAAATTGGCGACGCGATCGCCATCGACCTCGCCCGCCTCGACCGCGGCGCGCACCGCGCAGCCCGGCTCGCGCGCGTGCCGGCAATCGCGGAAGCGGCACTGCGCGGCCAGCGCCTCGATGTCGGCGAAGCTCTCGGCCACGTCCTCCTCGCCGGTGGGCTTGAGCTCGCGCATCCCGGGGGTGTCGATGATGCAGGCGCCCGAGGGCAACGCGATCAGCGCGCGATGGGTGGTGGTATGGCGCCCGCGGGCATCGCTTTCCCGGACCTCTCCGGTCTTCATTTTCTCGACGCCGAGCAGGGTGTTGGTGAGCGTCGACTTGCCGGCGCCGGAACTGCCGACCAGCACGATGCTGCGCCCCGGCCCCAGCCACGGCGCCAGCGCCTCGACGCTGCCGCGGTCCTTGGCATTCACCGCCAGCACCGCCACGTCCAGCGCGCGCAACGCCTGCAGCGCGGCGTCGACATCGGCCCCGTCCTTGTCGGGCTTGGTCAGCACGACGACCGGCTCTACCCCGCTGCCCGCGACCAGCAGCAGGTAGCGCTCGATCCGGCGCGGGTTGAAGTCGGCATCCAGCCCGCTGACCACGAACGCGCTGTCGATGTTGGCGGCGATCACCTGCTGGCGGTAATGCTCGCCGGCGGCGCCGCGCTTGATCGCGGAGAAGCGCGGCAGCAGGGCGACGATCCGCAGGGCATTGGGCGCCTCGCCTTCGACCAGCACCCAGTCGCCGACCGCGGGGCGTGCCTCCGGGTTGAGGTCGCCCTTGCGGTAGCTGCCAGCACGCTGCCACTCCGGCAACGATTCCGCGCGATGCGATGCGTCCACGTGTTCGGCCACCCGGTAGCCGCTGCGGTGCTGCTCCACGATCCTCGCGGGACGCGCGGCGGGATGTGCGGACAGCACCTGCCTCCATTCCGACGGGGGCGCGGCGGGCGGGGACCAGCGCCAGCCGATGGCCTGCAGGGACGTCATGCGCGAAGGGGGGCCGCCATCCGCGGATTCTAGCCAACAATTCCGCTAGGCTTTTCTGGACCCCCTGCCCGCGCCACGCCATGCACCCGCTTCATCCGCGCCACCGGATCGCCACCCGCACCCGCCTCGGCGAGGTCCGCTACGAAATCCGCGGGGAACTGGCGCGCCGCGCCCGCGAGCTGGAGCACCAGGGGCGCGAGCTGATCAAGCTCAACATCGGCAACCCCGGCGCGTTCGGCTTCCGAGCGCCGGAGCACCTTCAGCAGGCGATCACCCGGCAGATCGCCGCCACCGATCCCTACACCCACCAGCAGGGCCTGCCGCAGGCGCGCGAGGCGATCGCCGACTTCCACCGCGCGCGCGGCACGCCCAACGCGTCGCCGGAGCGGGTGTTCATCGGCAACGGGGTGTCGGAGCTGATCGACATTTCCCTGCGCGCCCTGCTCAACCCCGGCGAGGAAGTGCTGGTGCCGTCGCCGGACTACCCGCTGTGGAGCGCGGCCACCATCCTCAACGACGGCCGCCCGGTCTACTACAAGTGCGACCGCGACAACGGCTTCCTGCCCGACCCGGAACAGATCGAATCGCTGATTTCCTCGCGCACCCGCGCGCTGGTGCTGATCAACCCGAACAACCCGACCGGCGCCAGCTACCCGCGGGAACTGCTGGAGCGGATCGTGGACATCGCCCGCCACTATCGCCTGCTGCTGCTGGTCGACGAGATCTACGACCACATCCTGTACGACGACAACGTGTTCCAGCCGGTCGCGCCACTGGCAGGCGACCTGCCGTGCGTGAGCTTCGGCGGGCTGTCGAAGGTGCATCGCGCCTGCGGGTGGCGGGTGGGGTGGGCGGTGCTGAGCGGCGATCCGGTCGCCTGCGGGGATTTCCACCACGCCATGGACCTGCTGGGCGCGCTGCGGCTGTGCTCCAACGTCCCGGGCCAGCTGGCGATCGAGCAGGCGCTGCACGGGACGGACACGATCACGCCCCTGTGCCAGCCCGGTGGCCGCCTGCACGAGACCCGCCAGGCGCTGATCGACGCCTGCGAGGCGAGCCCGCACCTGTCGCTGCAGGCGCCGGCCGGCGCGCTGTACGGCTTCCCGCGCGTGGTGGGCGATGCCGCACTGAACTTCGACGACCACGACTTCGCGCTGCAGCTGCTGGAGCAGGAAAACGTGCTGGTCGTGCCGGGCACCAGCTTCAACGTCCCCTACCGCGACCATTTCCGGGTCACCCTGCTGCCGCAGGCCCCGGTCCTGCGCGAGGTGATGGCGCGCATCGACCGCGTGCTGGAGCGTCGCGCCGACGCCGCCCAGCGCGGCAGCGCGGTGGCGTGATGGCAGGCGCGCTGCGCTGGCTGGCGCTGGGAGATTCCTACACCATCGGTGAGGGCGTCGACGCCGAAGGTGGCTGGCCGCTGCAGCTGGCGGCCGCGCTGCGCGGGGAAGGCATCGCGATCGATGAACCCCGCATCATCGCCACCACCGGCTGGACCACCGACGAGCTGTCCGCGGCCATGGACGCCGCCGAACCGCTGGGCCGGTGGGACCTGGTCTCGCTGCTGATCGGCGTCAACAACCAGTACCGCGGCCGCAGCGCCGCGGATTACCGTGTGGAGTTCCACGCCCTGCTGCGGCGCGCGATCGCGTTGGCCGGCGGGCGTGCCGGGCGGGTGCTGGTGCTGTCCATCCCGGACTGGGGCGTGACCCCGTTCGCGCGCGCCAGCGAGCGCGATCCCGCCACGATCGCGATGGAACTGGATGCCTACAACGCGATCGCCGCGGAGCTGTGCGCGGCCCACGCGGTCGCCTGGGTGGACATCACCGCCGCCAGCCGCGACGGCGGCGACTCCCCGGCCATGCTGGTCGAGGACGGCCTGCATCCCTCGGCGGCGATGCATGCGCGCTGGGCTGCCGCCGCGCTGCCGGTGGCGCGCGCGCTGCTGGCCGGGGCTTGACCCACGTCAGCGGGCGTCAACGCCGCGCCGCGTAGAATCGCAGGCCCCCGCTCCCTGGAAGCCCGCGATGTCCCTGTCCCCCGAGCTGCGCCACCGCATCGACACCCTGCTGTCCGAGAATCCCGTGGTCCTGTTCCTCAAGGGCACCCCGGACGCGCCGCAGTGCGGCTTTTCGGCCAAGGCGGTGGGTGCGCTGGATGCCACCGGGGCGCAGTACGCCCATGTCGACGTGCTGGCCGACCCCGAGATCCGCGAGGGCATCAAGGCGTACGGCGACTGGCCGACCATTCCGCAGCTGTACGTGGGCGGCGAACTGCTGGGCGGCTCCGACATCATCCTGCAGATGGCCGCCAGCGGCGAACTGCATGCCGCGCTGGGCCTGCCCGCGCCGGACCGCACCCCGCCGCAGATCAGCATCACCCCCGCCGCCGCGCAGATGCTGCGCAAGGCGATCGAGGACGCCGGCGCCAGCTACGCACTGCAGGTCGAGGTCGATCGCGGCTTCAACGCGAGGCTGCAGCTGGCGCCGCGCGACGAGGCGGCGATCGCCACCGAAGTCGAGGGCATCCGCGTGCAGTTCGACCTTGCCAGCGCGCCGCGCGCGCGCGGCCTGTCGATCGACTGGGCCGACGACGCCCGTGGCCGCGGCCTGGTGATCGACAACCCCAACGCGCCGGCCAAGGTGCGCCCGCTGACCCCGGCGCAGGCCGCCGAGCGCGTGCGCGACGGCAGCCTGGTGCTGGTCGACGTGCGCCCGCTGGACGAGCGCCTGCAGGCCGAGGCGCCGGTGGACTACCGCCACCTGGACGATGGCGCAGCCGCGCTGGAAGCGCTGCCCAAGGACACCGCGATCGCGTTTCTGTGCCGCAGCGGCGGGCGCAGCGCGCAGGCCGCCGAGCATTTCCGCGCGCGCGGTTTCTCCGAGGTCTACAACGTCGAAGGCGGGATCAACGCCTGGGCGCAGGTCGAGCCGTCGCTGCGCCCCTACTGAGGCAACGTCAGAACCCGCCGCCGGCGTCCAGCCACGCCTGCTCGTCCGGCGTACTGGCGCGGCCCAGCGCGTGGTTGCGGTGCGGGAAGCGGCCAAACCGCGCAATCACTTCGCGGTGCTCGAGGGCATAGGCCAGCGCCTCAGGCTCGCCCAGCGCGGTGAACAGCTCCACCGAGCGCTGCTGGTCCGCCATCGCCTCGGAATGTTCGAACGGCAGGTACAGGAACATCCGCAACGCCGGCTCCACCTGCGCATCGAATTCTTCCTCGATCGCGCGGGTGGCGTAGCGCAGCGCCAGCGGATCGGTGGCGTAGGCGTGCGCACTGCCGCGGAAGATGTTGCGCGGGATCTGGTCGAGCAACAGCAGCAGCGCCAGCGCGCCCTCCGCATCCCCGAGCCACGCCTCGTGCTCGCGGCGCGCGGCTGCATGGTGCAGGTCGTGGAAGCGCGCGCGGCATTCGGCATCGAACGCCGCGCCGCCGTTGAACCACTTGGCCATCCCGGCGTCGCGCCAGAACCCCACCACCTCGCGTGGCGTCGTCATCGCCTGCTCCCCCTCGGCGTCATTCATCGAACCGCAGGTGCCGCACCGACTTGCCCTTGCGGCGGATCAGCTTCAGCGCCTCGATCCCGAGCCGGATGTGGCGCTGCACGAAGTCGGCGGAAACGCGCGCGTCCGATGCCTCGGTCTTGACGCCCTCCGGGATCATCGGCTGGTCGCTGACCAGCAGCAGCGCGCCGCAGGGGATGCGGTTGGCGAAGCCGGCCGCGAAAATTGTGGCGGTTTCCATGTCGATTGCCATGCAGCGCATCTGCCGCAGGCGTTCCTTGAAGGCGGCGTCGTGTTCCCACACCCTGCGGTTGGTGGTGTACACGGTGCCGGTCCAGTAATCGAGTTCCATGTCGCGGATGCTGGTGGAGATCACCCGCTGCAGCGCGAACGCCGGCAGCGCCGGCACCTGCGGCGGCAGGTAGTCATCGCTGGTGCCCTCGCCGCGGATCGCGGCGATCGGCAGGACCAGGTCGCCCAGCTGGTTCTTCTTCTTCAGCCCGCCGCACTTGCCGAGGAACAGCACCGCCTTGGGCCGCACCGCGGACAGCAGGTCCATCGCCGTGGCCGCGTTCGGGCTGCCCATGCCGAAGTTGAGCATGGTGATCCCGTCCGCGGTGGCGCTGGGCATCGGCCGGTCCACGCCCACCACGGGCGCCCCGGTCATCTCCGAGAAGTGCGACAGGTAGCCGCCGAAGTTGGTCAGCAGGATGTGCTCGCCGAAGCCATCCAGCGGCACCCCGGTGTAGCGCGGCAGCCAGTTGTCGACGATCTCGTGCTTGTCCTTCATGCCCGCTCCGTTTCCCGGCGATTCTCCCACGGCCCATGACCTCGGTCATGTGGCGGCCGCGGCGGCGCCGCGCTAACGTGCGCCTTCACGAAATGGTTCCGGGGAACGCAATGAGCAAACGATGGGCAGTGGCCGCGCTCGCGGCCGCGATCACGGCCGGCTGCGTCAGCGCGCCGCCGGCAAGGACCGCCACGGGCGTTCCCTACAGCTTCACCGCGGACCCCTACCCGTCGACCTACCAGCGCATCGCCGCGCCGCCGGTCCTGGTCAGCGGCGCCACCGTGCTCACCGGCGATGGCGCGCGCCTGGAGAACGCCGACGTGCTGATGCGCGACGGCCGCATCGCCGCCGTCGGCAGCGCGCTGGATGCGCCGGCCGATGCCCTCCGCGTCGATGGCCGCGGCAAGTGGGTCACGCCCGGCATCATCGATGTGCACTCGCACCTGGGCGTCTACGCCAGCCCCGGGGTCAACGCGCACAGCGACGGCAACGAGGCGACCGCGCCGGTCACCGCCCAGGTCTGGGCCGAGCATTCGGTGTGGCCGCAGGATCCCGGCTTCGAGGCCGCGCGCGCCGGCGGCGTCACCGCGCTGCAGATCCTGCCGGGCAGCGCCAACCTGGTCGGAGGGCGCGGCGTCACCCTCAAGAACGTGCCCGCCACCAGCTACCAGGGAATGAAGTTCCCGGGCGCGCCGTGGGGGCTGAAGATGGCCTGCGGCGAGAACCCCAAGCGCGTGTATGGCGGCAAGGGCGGCCCGTCCACGCGCATGGGCAACATCGCCGGCTTCCGCGCCGCGTTCGCCGACGCCGCCGAATACCGCAACAAGCGGATGAAGCAGCAGGACTCGGACAAGGACGCCGGCGGCAAGCGCGACCTCAAGCTGGATTCGCTGGCAGGCGCCATCAACGGCGACATCCTGGTCCACAACCACTGCTACCGCGCCGACGAGATGGCGATCATGCTCGACCTCGCCAGGGAGTTCGGCTTCAAGGTGGCCGCGTTCCACCATGGCGTGGAGGCCTACAAGCTGGCCGACCGCCTGGCCGCGGAAGGCGTATGCGGCGCGCTGTGGGCCGACTGGTGGGGGTTCAAGATGGAAAGCTTCGACGGCATCCAGGAAAACTTGCTGCTGGTCGACCGCGCGCCGGGCGGCTGCGCGATCGTCCACAGCGATTCGGGCGAGGGGATCCAGCGCCTCAACCAGGAGGCGGCCAAGGTGATGGCGAACGCGCGCAGGATCGGGATCGAGGTCACGCCCGAGCACGCAATGCGCTGGCTGACGCTCAACGCGGCGAAGTCGATGGGCATCGACAAGGTCACCGGATCGCTCACCGCCGGCAAGAACGCGGACCTGGTGGTGTGGAACGGCAACCCGTTCAGCAGCTACGCGCTGGCGGAACAGGTGTACGTTGATGGCGCCCGCGTGTATGACCGCCACGACCGCACGCGCCAGGCGACCTCCGACTTCATGCTTGGCCAGCCGGGCCCGGGAGGCGTGCGATGAGCCGCCGTCTCCGCAAGGCGCGCCTGCTGGCGCTCGCGCTGTCGCTGGCCTGCGGCGCCACGTCCGCGCAGGACCTGCTGATCCGCAATGCCACCGTGCATACCGGCACCACGCGGGGCACCCTGCTGGGCGCCGACGTGCTGGTGCGCGGCGGCAAGATCGCCGCGGTCGGCAATGGCCTGTCGGCCGCCGGCGTGCAGGCGGTGGAGGCCGGTGGCCGGCCGCTGACCCCCGCCCTGTTCGCCGGCATCGGCGGCATCGGCGTGGAGGAGGTCAGCGGCGAATCCTCGACCGTGGACAGCCACATCGACCTGCCGGAAAACCAGTTCGGCCTGCGCCCGGAGTTCGACATCACCCTGGCCTACAACCCCGAATCGGTGCTGGTGCCGGTGACGCGGATCGAGGGCTTCGGCTGGGCCATGCTGTCGGCGCAGCCGGGCGAATCCTTCATCAGCGGCCAGGGCGGCGCCGTGCGCCTCGATGGCAGCCTCGACGCCGTTGGCCCGCGTGTGCTGTTCATGACCCTGGGCGGCGGGCGCGCGGCGCAGAAGGCCGGCGGCTCGCGCGCGGCGCAGTGGATGATCCTGGACCAGCTGATCGACGAGGTGCGCGGCCGGATCGCGCCGGACTCGCAGTTCGCCCAGCTCACCCCCGCCGGGCGCACCGCGCTGGCGCGCTACTTCGGTGGCGGCGGGCGGGTCGCGGTGGAGGTGCATCGCGCCGCCGACATCCAGCGGCTGCTGCGCTGGTCGCGCGACCGCAACGTGCGCATCGCGATCGTGGGCGGCGCCGAAGCCTGGAAGGTCGCGCCGCAGATCGCCGCCGCCAAGGTGCCGGTGTTCGTCGACCCGCTGCTCAACCTGCCCGGCGACTTCGACCAGATCGGCGCCACCATCCAGAACGCCGCGCGGCTGCGCGAGGCGGGCGTGGCGGTCGCCTTCTCGCTGAGCGGCGACGCCAGCCACAGCGCGCGCAAGCAGCGCCAGCTGGCTGGCAACGCGGTTGCCCATGGCATGCGCTGGGACGATGCGCTGGCAGGGCTGACCCGGATCCCGGCGGAAGCATTCGGGCTGGGCGGGCAGATGGGCAGCATCGCGGTGGGCCAGCGCGCCGACCTGGTGCTGTGGACCGGCGATCCGCTGGACGTCGCGCAAACCGCCACCCAGGTCTGGCTGGATGGGCGGGCGATGCCGATGCGGTCGCGCCAGACCGACCTGCGCGATCGCTACCTGCGGCCGCAGGGTGGCCTGCCGCGAGCCTATCCCGACGACGCCCGCTGACAGGGCAGCGCGATGGACTTCGCGGGCATCAACTGGCTGGCGGTGCTGGCCGCAACCGCCTCGGCGTTCGCGGTGGGCGGGCTCTGGTACGGGCCGCTGTTCCGGCGGGCGTGGTGCCGGGAGAACGGCGTCGATCCGGATGCCCCGCCCGGCCGCCACCCCGGCAAGGTGTTCGGGACCGCGATCGTCGCGGCTTTCGTCGCCGCCAGCGCGTTCGCGCTGATCCTGGGGCCCGCGCCCGCGCCATCGCGGGCCATCACCCTTGGCCTGCTGGCCGGGCTGTGCTGGGTGGCGATGGGCTTTGCGATCAACTATGCCTTTGCCGGCCGCAGCGCCCGGCTGTGGCTGATCGACGGCGGCTACCACACGCTGCAGTTCCTACTGTACGGGCTGGTTCTCGGCGCCTGGCACTGAGCCGCCAGGCGCGATGCGGCTGTGCGGAATGCACGCCGGAGCGCGATGCGGTAGGTTCGCTGCAGGAATGGAGGAATCCCATGCGCATTGGCATCGTTGCTGATTCGGCCTGCGACATCCCCAACGAGATCATCGAACGGGAAAAGATCACCATCCTGCCGGTGACCGTGCAGATCGGGCAGGCGGTGCTGGCCGACGTGCGCAACCAGGAAGCCACCCTGAACTTCCTCAGCGGCGAAACCGCGGCGCGGGCCTACGAGGCCGAGTCCACCCCGTTCACCGTGCAGCAGGTGCATGACCTGTTCCTCAGCAAGCTGGTGCACGACTACGACTACGTGTTCTGCATCACCACCACCCGCACCCGCAGCGGCATCTACGACAACGCGGTGCAGGCCAGCTACACCATCCTCAACGACTACAAGCCGCTGCGCGAGCAGTCCGGCAACCACACGCCGTTCTCCCTGCGGGTGATCGACAGCCAGAACGTGTTTGCCGCGGTGGCGGTGCCGGTGATCGAGGCGGTGCGCATGCGCGCGGCGGGCGAGGCGCCGCCCAAGATCCGCAGCCGCCTCGAGCAGGTGAGCCACAACACCCACGGCTACATGGTCCCACCCGACCTCCACTACCTGCGCAACCGGGTCAAGAAGCGCGGCGACAAGAGCGTGAGCTTCTTGAGCGCCGCGCTCGGCACCGCGCTCGACATCAAGCCCATCCTGCACTGCAACCAGGGCGAGACCGGCCCGGTGGCCAAGGTCAAGGGCCTGGACGCCGCCCGCGAAAAGCTGTTCGACTTCGCCGGCAAGCGCGTGCGCGCGGGCCTGCTGACCCCGACGATGTGCGTGAGCTACGGCGGCGACATGGCCGAACTGCAGCGCATGCCCGGCTACGCGCGGCTGCGCGAAACCTGCGCCGAGCATGGCGTCGAGGTATTCGAGACCTTCATGGGCCTGACCGGGATGGTCAACGTCGGCAAGGGTGCGCTGGTTGTCGGGTTCGCCAGCGAGCCGCACCGCTTCGAGTGACGCGACCACGCCGCGCTAACGGCGCGCGCTTAGGCTGGGCGCATCCCGTTGTGCAGGAGCGCCCATGTCGACCCGCTACTACATCCGCCTGCCCGATCCCGCCACCGCGCGCGGCGACGACCCGGACCTGGCCTTCCGCGCGCACGGCGCCGAGGCCTTTGCGGAGGAGCTGCAGGACGCGCTGCGCGGGGATGGCCTGTTCCAGCGCTGGCGGCTGAAGCAGGAGGAGCCGGACGAGGTCGATCCCGCGCTTGGCGCCACCGACCCGGCTGCCACCGTGGTCGGCACGCCGGACGACCTGCACGTGGACCTGGTGGCGGTCACCGCCCTGCCCTCGGCGATCCTGCGCCATCGGCTGGCGATGCTGGCCGGCCGTGGCTGGCAGCTGCGCGACGTCACTGCTGCCTAGCGCCCACCGCGGCAAGCAGGGCGAGGCGTCCATGCACGCCCTCGTGCTCGAACACGTGCTGCAGGTGGGTCTTCACGGTTTCCGGGCTGATCTGCAGGCGTCGCGCGATCTGCTTGTTGCTGAGCCCGGCTGCCACGCCATCGACGATCTGGCGCTGGCGGTCGGTGAGCCCGTACCAGCGCGGGCCGTGCGCGTCGCCCGCGGCGGCTGGCGTCGTGTCCCTGCTGGCAGTCTCGCGCAGAACGTCCACCAGCAACGCCGGCGCCATCACGAACAGGCCTGAGCCGGCCGCAGCCACGGCGCGCAGCACGGCGTCGGCCGCCATCTGCTTGTCCAGGCAACCGACCGCCCCGCGCCGCAGGCACTGCTGCAGCGCGGACGCGTCGGGCGAGCGGAAAAAGTAGAGGCGGCGGGGCGCAGGCAGGTTCGGGCGGCGGCGTTCGCGCTCGATCCGCGGATCGTCCCCATCCAGCAGCAGCAGCGAAGGCGGCGCGCGACTGGCCGCACGCGACTCCCCGCAGGCGTAGCTGCCCAGCCACTGCAGGTCGGCACGCAGCGAGAACAGCCGGCGCATGCGCGCGCGCCATGCCGGATCCGCCCCCACCGCCAGTACCGGCATCGTCGCCATGCGCGAGCTCCCCGTGGGCGCCCGGCCCACGACCTATCCCCGCCAACGCGAACCCGGCCCGCCACCGGACAGGCCGGCATCCCCCATCGGCGGGATACCCGGGCGCGCCCCCGGATTCCATCCTGCGGCATCGGGTCGGCGCTCCCCCATGCCGCAACGCGGCGGCGCCGGCCCGGTCCCAGGGAGAGCGACATGAACCGACAGACCATGAAAAAGATCCCGCGCGCCGGCTGGCTCGCGCTGGCCGTCGCCGGCGTGCTCCTGCCGCTGACCGTGTATTCGGTCGTCTACGACGACATCTTCGAACTCGATGGCAACGCCTTCACCCAGGGCACCGGCGACGACTGGGACAAGGTGGCCAACAACACCGACGCCGCCAGCCCCGGCGTGTTCGTCCAGGACACCATCCCGCCCGCCTTGGACCGCATCTTTACCGGCGGCGGCTCGAAGGACGAACGAGACATCACCGGCCCGAATTCCTGGTCGCATACCAATGGCACGCCACCTGACAAGAACGACATCGAGCATGCCTTCGCCGGCGCCTATTTCAACGGCAACGAGCTGCTGATCTACTTCGGCGCGGACCGCTTTGCCAACAACGGCGATTCGGCGGTCGGCTTCTGGTTCTTCCAGGACAACGTGAGCGCACGGCCGGACGGCAGCTTCTCCGGTAAGCACGTCGTGGGCGACATCCTCGTCACCAGCGACTTCCGCAACGGTGGCGGGGTCAGCGTGATCAACGTCTACAAGTGGGTCGGTGGCAAGAATCCGCTGCAGTTGCTGGCATCGGGCGCCCCCGCCCTGCCCGGCTCCAGCAGCACGCCCTCCTGCCTCAAGCGGGACGGCGTGGACGTGGCCTGCGCCATCGCCAACCGTGCGCCTACCCCCGTGCCCGCGGTCTGGCCGGGCGGCTACAGCTTCAAGGGCGGTGGCAACGACGGCAACTTCCCGGTGAGTACGCTGTTCGAGGGCGGGATCAACATCACCCGCCTGCTCGGCACCAGCTCGACCTGCTTCAGCTCGTTCATGGCGATGACCCGGACCTCGGCATCCACCACCGCGCAGCTGAAGGACTTCGTGGTCGATCGCTTCCCGCTGTGCGGGATCAGCGTCAGCAAGAGCTGCAATGGACCCACCACCGTGTCGCCCGATGGTGCGCATTTCCGCAACGAGTACACGGTTGCGATCACCAATACCGGCTCGGGGCCGGTGCACAACGCCGCCTTCATCGAGACCGCCAACCTCGACGGCGACCACTCCTGCCGCCTCACCTCGGTCAATGGCGACGCGGTGAGCCCCGTGCCTCTGATCAAGGACAACCCGCAGGTGATCGCCACGACACTGGCCAGCAAGGGCGTTGCGACCGCGACGGTGCAATGCGACACCCTGGACAACCCGTTCACCAACTCGGTGAGCGCCCAGGCCTATGCCGCCCCGGTCCTGCAGGGCGAACCGCCGCCGTTGCTGCTGACCACCGATGCCGTGGACAACGAGGCGTGTGCTCGATTCCAGGTCACCGGAGAACTACTGATCAGCAAGTCCTGCGCCAACCGCTTCGATGACGACGACAATCTCATCACCCCGGCGGTCACCATGAATGCCAGCCTGGTGCCGAAGGTCTGCGTGGACATCGTCGTGAGCAACGACAGCAACCAGCGGGTCAGCGGCATCCAGGTCGTGGACGACAGGCTGCCTGCCAATGTCATCCCGGCGCCCTTTACCCTGGAGCCAAAGGGCACCAGCGGTGGCCTGGACTCCCGGGAGTTCCAGAACCTGTGCTACACGCCGTCCAGTGGCGACGATCCGACCGAGACCAACCCGGGCAGGATCGTCTTCAAGAACGATGCGTATGCCGAGGGTACGGGTGTGCTATCTCAGGCCCAGTTGAAATCGGCCCCGGCAACGGCTACCTGCAAGCTGTGCCCGACCTGCCCGGAGTGCCCGCAGCAGTGAGGTTTACCGACGACCCCGGCCAGTGATCAGACGGCGGGTACAAGGCGGCGGGGAAACCCGCCGCCTTTCTCTTTGCGAGCAGGCAGGTCGATCGATTCCCGCCGCTTCTCAGCCGCGCATCGCCGCCGCGTGATGCGCGAAATGTTCCCCGATGAAGCTGGCGATGAAGTAGTAGCTGTGGTCGTAGCCCGCGCGCAGGTTCAATGTCAGGGGGTGGCCGGCGGCGTCGCAGGCGGCCTGCAGCAGTTCCGGACGCAGCTGGGTGGCGAGGAATTCGTCGGCACCGCCCTGGTCGACGAGCAGCGGCAGGCGCTCGTCCAGCGCACTCGCCACCAGCGCGACCGCATCATGCGCGCGCCAGGTCTCGGGATCGTCGCCCAGGTAGGCGGCGAACGCTTTCTGTCCCCACGGCACTTGCGAGGGCGCGACGATCGGCGAGAACGCCGACACGCTGCGGTAGCGACCTGGATTGCGCAGCGCGATGGTGAGCGCGCCGTGGCCGCCCATCGAGTGGCCGCTGATCGCTCGCGCATCGCTGGCCGCGGGATCGGCTTCCACCCAGGCGGGCAACTCGTGGGCGATGTATTCGTGCATGCGGTAGTGCGCGGACCACGGCGACCGGGTGGCATCGACGTAGAAGCCGGCGCCCTTGCCGAGGTCGTAGCCGTCGGCATCCGCCACGTGCTCGCCGCGCGGGCTGGTGTCGGGCGCCACCAGGATGATCCCGTGCTCGGCGGCGTAACGTTGCGCCCCCGCCTTGGTGATGACGTTCTGCTCGGTGCAGGTCAGGCCGGACAGCCAGTAGAGCACCGGGCAGCGATCGTGCTCGGCCTGCGGCGGGTAGTACACGCCGACGGTCATGTCGCAGTCCAGCGTCTCCGAACGGTGGCGGTAGACGTCCTGCCAGCCGCCGAAGCAGGCGCGATGCTCCAGGCGCTCGGTCATCGGAAGTGCACCACGCTGCGGATCGACTTGCCCTCGTGCATCAGGTCGAACGCCTCGTTGATGCCGTCCAGCGGCATGGTGTGGGTCACGAACGGCGCCAGCTGGATGTCGCCGCGCATCGCCTGCTCGACCATCCCCGGCAGCTGGCTGCGGCCCTTGACCCCGCCAAACGCGGTGCCCATCCACCTGCGCCCGGTGACCAGCTGGAAGGGCCGCGTGCTGATCTCCTGCCCGGCGCCGGCCACGCCAATGATCACGCTCTGGCCCCATCCGCGGTGCGCGCACTCCAGCGCGGCGCGCATCACCTGCACGTTGCCGATGCATTCGAACGAGTGATCCACGCCCCAGCCGGTCATCTCGACGATCACCTGCTGGATCGGCTTGTCGTGGTCCTTCGGATTGACGCAGTCGGTCGCGCCCATCTCCCGGGCCATCCCGAACTTGGTCGGATTGGTGTCGATGGCGATGATGCGGCCGGCCTTTGCCTGGCGCGCGCCCTGGATCACCGCGAGCCCGATCCCGCCGAGCCCGAACACCGCCACCGAATCGCCTTCCTGCACCTTCGCGGTGTTGTGCACGGCGCCGATGCCGGTGGTGACGCCGCAGCCCAGCAGGCACACCTGCTCCGGGTTGGCATCGGGAGCGATCTTCGCCAGCGACACTTCGGCCACCACGGTGTACTCGCTGAAGGTCGAGCAGCCCATGTAGTGGTAGAGCGGTCGGCCCTCGTGGCTGAAGCGCGAGGTGCCATCCGGCATCACGCCCTGCCCCTGGGTGGCGCGCACCGCGGTGCACAGGTTGGTCTTGCCGGAGGTGCAGAACAGGCACTGCCCGCACTCGGCGGTGTACAGCGGGATCACGTGGTCGCCCGGCGCCACGCTGGTCACGCCCTCACCCACGTCCACCACGACGCCGGCGCCCTCGTGCCCGAGCACCACCGGGAACAGGCCTTCGGGATCCTCGCCGGACAGGGTGAAGGCATCCGTATGGCAGACGCCGGTGTGGCTGATGCGGATGCGCACTTCGCCGGCCCTGGGTGGGGCCACGTCGATCTCCACGATGCGTAGCGGCTCGCCTGCGGCAAAGGCCACGGCGGCGCGGGATTTCAGGGTCTGGCCCGGGGTGTCGGCCATCGCGAAGTCTCCTTGGTGCTGGGAAAAGGGGTGGGGCTCAACCCGTGTTCTGGATGCCTGCGGCGATGCCGTTCACGGTCGCGACCAGCGCGCGCAGCATCGCATCGTCGGGGCTGCCGGCCGCGCGCCAGCGTTGCAGCAGGTCCACCTGCAACAGGCTGATCGGATCCACGTACGGGTTGCGCAGGCGGATCGACAACCGCAGCCGGTAGTCGTCGGCCAGCAGTTCGTCGCGCTGCTTGATCGCCAGGATCGCATCGCGCGCGCATGCGAACTCCGCTTCGATCCGCGGGAAGAAGTCCGCGTGCAGGTCGCCGGCCAGCCGCGAGTAACGCTCGAAGATGGCGAGGTCCGACTTCGCCATCAGCATCTCGACGTCGTCGATGACCGCGGCCAGGAACGGCCAGTCCCGCGCCATCGCCGCCATTGCCGGCAGCCCGTGCGCATCGATGCCATGCCGCAGGGCGGTGCCGATGCCGTACCAGCCGGTCAGGCCGGAACGGTTCTGCGACCAGGCGAACACCCAGGGTATCGCGCGCAGGTTGGCCACGCCGCCATCGCGCCTGCGCGACGGGCGCGAACTGATGTGCAGGCGCTCGATCACGTCGATCGGGGTGGCCGCGCGGAAGTAGGCGGCAAACCGGGGATCCCCGTGCACCAGCGCCCGGTAGTGCGCGCGCGAGGCCTGCGCGATCTCCGCCGCGATCGCGCGCCACCCGGGCTCGCGCGCTTCCGGCTTGCGCGGGCGCAGGCTGGCGCGCAGCACCGCGCCGCTCATCTGCTCCAGGTTGCGCAGCGCCAGCGCGCGGATGCCGTACTTGCGATGGATCACCTCGCCCTGCTCGGTGACCCGCAGGCGTCCGTCGATCGAGCCACGCGGTGCGGCGATGATCGCGCGCTCGGTCTTGCCGCCGCCGCGGCTGACCGAGCCGCCGCGGCCATGGAAGAAGACGAGGTGCACGCCGGCGGCGCGCGCCAGCTCGAGCAGCTCCACCTGCGCCCGTTGCAGCGCCCAGCGCGAGGCGAGCAGGCCGCCGTCCTTGGCGCTGTCGCTGTAGCCCAGCATCACTATCTGGCGGTCGCCACGCGCCGCCAAGTGGCGGCGATAGACGGGGTCCTCCAGCAGCGCGCGCATCACCTCGGGCGCCGCCTGCAGGTCATCCACGGTCTCGAACAGCGGGGCCACGTCCAGCGGCACCTCGCCGTCCACCACGCACCCCGCAATGCGCGCCAGCGCCACCACCGCGAGCGCATCGGCGGCGCTGCGGCTCATGCTGATGATGTAGGGACCGAAGGCGTGTTCGCCCAGGCTGGCGCGCAGCTCGCGCACCGTGCGCAGGACCTCGAGGCTGGCCGCTGCCTCCGGCGCGTCGGGCGCATGCGGCGGCTCGCCACCGATGCGGCGATGCAGGCGGTCGATGCGCGCCTGCAGCGGCAGGCCGGCCCAGTCGATGCCGCCTTCCAGCGCGCCAAGCGCGGCATCGTGCACCGCCGAATCCTGGCGCAGGTCCAGCGCCGCCATGTGGAAGCCGAAGGTACGCGCGCGCCACAGCACGCGTGCAAGGGCGAACCGCCCGGCGTGCTCGCCGCGATGGGCACGCAGGCTGGCGTCGATCAGGCCCAGGTCCTCCATGAACGCCGCGGCGTCGGGGTACGCGCCCTGGCTGCCGGTCGCGGTGGCTTCCAGCCGCGCGCGGATCGCGTACAGGAACTGCCGGTACGGCATGTCCTGCATCCGTGGCCGCCCGTGCACGGCGCCCTCGGGCAGCAACGCGCGCGAGGCCTGCGTGCGCTCCCAGATGCGCGGATCGACGCGGGCGCGGCCTTCGCTCTGGGTGAGGATGTCGCCCAGCGCGCGCAGGTCCGCCAGATAGCAGGCCAGCGCCTGCTGCCGCTGCGCGGACAATGCGCTGCGGATGGTCGCCGCGCCCACGTTCGGGTTGCCGTCCATGTCGCCGCCGACCCAGGTGCCGAAGCGCAGCAGCGGCGGCAAGTCGATGCGCTCGCCGTACACCGCCTCCACCGCATCGCCGAACGCCTCGTAGAACACCGGCAGCACGCGGTAGAGGACGCTGGAGAGGTAGAAGCCGATGTGCTCGACCTCGTCGGCCACCTCGGGCCGCTGCGGCGGCGCCTCATTGGTCTGCCACATCGTGGTCAGCGCCTGCCGGATGCGCGCATCGTCGGCGCCGCGTTCCGGCGGCGTGCGGCCGCGGTCGATGTCGGCCACCAGCCGCGCCACGATCGCCTGCTCCTTGAGCAGCAGCGCGCGCCGCACCGCTTCGGTCGGATGCGCGGTGAACACCGGCTCCACCCGCATCTGCCGCAGCTGCGCCTGGAGCTCGGCCAGGGTCACGCCATCGTCGCGCAGGCCGCGCAGCACGGCTTCCAGCCCGCCCGGCTGCGGCTGCGTGCCCAGCCGCTGGTAGTCGCGGCGGCGGCGGATGCGATGCACCCGCTCGGCCAGGTTGGTGGCGCCAAAATAGGCGGCGAACGCGCGCACCAGCGCCTCGGCGTCCTGCAGCGGGGTCGCGGCGAGGTCGTCGGCAAGCGCATCGACCGGCAAGCCCTGCTCGCGCCGGGCAATCGCCTCGCGCCGCAACTGCTCCACCTGCGCAAGGAACTCGGGCGACACCTGCTCGGCCAGCATCGTGCCGACCATCGCGCCAAGCCGGCGCACGTCGTCGCGCAGCAGCCCGTCGGTCCCGGCGAACTCCAGCGGCTCCCGCAAGGCCGGATCGGGCGTGGCCATCACCGCGTCAGTAGGCGAAGGCGCGGAACACCGGGTCCACGCTGGCCTGCCATTCGCCGTGGAACAGCTCGAGCTTGCGCTCGGCCGGGGTCTGCCCGGATTCGGCGATCTCCAGCAGCACGTCGAGGAAGCCGCTCTCGTCCACCCCGCACTGTTCGGCGCGCGCGCGCCGGCGCAGTCCGGCGTGGGAAATCCGCAGCGCCGCGATCGCCAGGTCGCGCAGGCTGCCGCCGCGGAACGGCGTCTTCAGGCCATGCCGCGGGACCTGGTCGCGCAGGGCGTTGCGCTCGGCGATGGTGAACTCCCGGACCAGGTCCCAGGCCGCGTCCAGTGCGGCATCGTCGTACAGCAGGCCTACCCAGAACGCGGGCAGCGCGCACAGCCGGTTCCACGGGCCGCCATCGGCGCCGCGCATCTCCAGGTACTTCTTCAGCCGCACTTCGGGGAACGCGGTCGTCATGTGGTCGTTCCAGTCGCGCAAGGTCGGCAGCGCGCCGGGCAGCACGTCCAGCTCGCCGCGCAGGAACCTGCGGAACGACTTGCCGCTGGCGTCGATGTACTCGCCATCGCGATAGCTGAAGTACATCGGCACGTCGAGCAGGTAGTCGACGTAGCGCTCGTAGCCGAAGCCGTCCTCGAACACGAAGTCCAGCATGCCGGTGCGATCGGGGTCGGTGTCGGTCCAGATGTGCGAGCGGTAGCTCAGGTAGCCGTTCGGCGCCCCGTCGGTGAACGGCGAATCAGCGAACAGCGCGGTGGCGACCGGCTGCAGCGCAAGCGACACCCGGAACTTCTTCACCATGTCCGCCTCGGAGGCGTAGTCCAGGTTCACCTGCACCGTGCAGGTGCGCGTCATCATGTCCAGGCCCAGCGTGCCGACCTTGGGCATGTACTCGCGCATGATCTTGTAGCGCCCCTTCGGCATCCACGGCATCTCCTCGCGCCGCCACTTCGGCTGGAAGCCCATGCCGAGGAAGCCGAGTTGCAGTTCGTCGGCGACCTCACGCACTTCGCGCAGGTGCCCGCCCACTTCCCTGCAGGTGTCGTGGATGGTCTTCACCGGCGCGCCGGACAGTTCCAGTTGGCCCGCCGGCTCCAGCGTCACCGAGGCCATGTCCTTGGTCAGCGCGATGACCCGGCCATGTTCCTCGTAAGGCGCCCAGCCGAAGCGGATAAGGCCCTTCAGCAGCGCCTCGATGCCCCGCTCGCCGTCGAACGCCGGCGGCCGCAGGTCATCCAGCCGGAAACCGAACTTCTCGTGCTCGGTGCCGATGCGCCAGTCCGCGCGCGGCTTCTCGCCGGAGGCCAGCACCTCCACCAATTGCCGGTGGTCGGTGATCGGGGTGTCGCTGGCGCTGCTGGGACCGGACATGCACGGGTTCCGCCTGGGGTTTCCCAGCATAGCCCGCGGGGACGGTCACGCGTTATCGCGCGACAGCTCCAGCCAACGGCCCACGACCGCGCGCAGCTCGTCCACGCCGGTCTTCTTTTCGCCCGAGAACACCTGCACCGAGACGCTGTCGCCAAACGCGCGCGACAGTTCCATCCGCACCGCCTGCAGGGTGTTGCCGGCGGCGCCGCGGCCGAGCTTGTCGGCCTTGGTCAGGATCGCGTGGGCCGGCAGTCCGCGCCGCACCGCATACCCCAGCATCTGCCGGTCGTACTCCTTGAGCGGATGGCGGATGTCCATCACCACCACCAGCCCGCGCAGGGCCTGGCGGGTCTCGAAGTAGTCGGCGATGAACGCCTGCCAGTGCGCCTGCAGCTCCTGCGGCACCTTGGCGTAGCCATAGCCGGGCAGGTCGACCAGGTACTTGTCGGCGTGCGGCGGCAGCGCGAAATAGACGAGTTGCTGGGTGCGCCCGGGGGTCTTGGACACCCGCGCCAGCGCGTTCTGCTGGCACAGCGCGTTCAGGGCGGAGGATTTCCCGGCGTTGGAGCGGCCGGCGAAGGCGACCTCGAACCCGCCCTCGGGCGGCAGCTGGCGCGGGGTGTGCGCGGCCAGCAGGTACTGGGCGCGGGCAAACGGATTGGGCGTGGCCATGGCCATAGCATGGCATGCCCGCCGAGCCGCCCTTGCCGCGTTTGACCGTCCCCGGTGCGCGGACGATAATTCGCCGGCTTGCGGGCCCGTGCCCGCGTCCCCTGTTTCCTGGAGTTCCTGCATGCGTCCTGCCCGCGTCCTGATCGGCGTTGCCTGCCTCGCGCTCGGCGTCGCCGCCTACGCCCAGAGCACCGCCGTCGCCGTTCCGGACAACGCGCCGGTGGAAAGCGCACCGCTGGAACCGGCCGCGCCGGAAGCGCCCGCCACCTGGGGCGACGCCAGCGCAGGCCAGGCTAAGGCGGGCGCCTGCGCCGCATGCCACGGCCTGGACGGCAACGCGCTGATCGCCGAGGCGCCGCGCATCGCCGGGATGCCGGAGCGCTACATCGCCGAGCAGCTGGCGCTGTTCAAGCACGGCGAGCGCACCAGCGGCATGGCCGCGGTGATGATCCCGTTCGCCTCGATGCTCACCGCGCAGGACATGCGCGACGTCGGCGCCTGGTATGCGACCCAGAAGCCGGGTTCCGGCGTGGCCGACGACACCGTGATCGCCGAGGGTCCGAACCAGGGCATGAAGTTCTATCAGGTCGGCGAGCGCCTCTATCGCAGCGGCGACCCGGCCCGCAACGTGCCGGCCTGCATGGCCTGCCACGGGCCCGCCGGCCTCGGCAACCCCGGCCCGGCCTACCCGTCGCTGACCGGCCAGCTGGCCAGCTACGTGGGTCGCCGCCTCGAGGAATACCGCGCCGGCACGACAACCTACAAGGAGCCGAAGCAGTTCCAGCTGATGGCCAGCATCGCCAAGCCGCTGACCGACGAGGAGATCCTCTCGCTGGCCAGCTACGTGCAGGGCCTGCATGCGCGCCCGCCGGTGGCCAAGGCGTCCACCACCCGCTGAACCGCGTCGCTTCACCACGCGTTCCACCACGACCGCGGATGATCCCCGGGTCACGTCCGGACCGCTGGAGATTGAAACGATGCGCAGCCTGATCCTCCTGTTCACCCTTGCGTTGGCCGGCGCGTTCGCCCCGGCGCATGCGCAGAAGGCGCTGCCGGGGGTGGTCGAAGGCGTGCATTACCGCGCCATCGCCGATGGCAAGCCGTATGCCGTGCTGCCTGCCGGGGTGGTCGAGGTGGCGGAGGTGTTCCATTACACCTGCCCGCATTGCGCCAGCTTCGCGCCGCTGCTCGAGAAGTGGAAGGCCAGCCTGCCGGCGCACGCGCGGCTGGTGCTGGTGCCGGCCGTGTTCGCCGAAGACGACGCCTACGCGCGGCTGTTCTTCGCCTCTCAGGTGGCGAAGTCGCAGGCAGTGCTGCACCCGCGCCTGTTCGCGGCCATCCACGATGCCGGCAGCCTGCCGCGCAACGCCAGCGTCGGCCAGCTGCGCGCGTTCGCCAGCAGCGTGCCCGGCGCGAATGCCAAGGCGCTCGCCGCCGCGCTTGCCGACGACAAGGCGCTGCGGCCGAAGCTGCGGCATGCGCGCGAGTTCGCGATCCGCAGCGACATCCCGGGCACGCCCTCGCTGGTGGTCGCCGGCCGCTACCTGATCCTCGGCAACAGCTACCAGGCGCTGCTCGACAACGCGCGCGCGGTGGTCGATGCGCTCGCGCCGGTCAAGCGGCCGTTGCGCATCCCGCCGCCGGTCCGCCCCGCATCCGCGCCCGCCCGCCCCTGATTCCACGCTGCACACCGGAGTGTCCATGAAGCCGTTCCGCCACGCCCTGCTCCTGATCGGCCTGCTGTCGCTGGCCGCCTGCAAGAACGACACCGCCACCCCGGCCGCCGATGCTGCCAGCGCGCCGCCGGCCGCCGCCGCGCAACAGGCCAGCGCCGAGG
>JAEWFT010000040.1 GCA_023388715.1 Pseudomonadota bacterium | reverse complement strand
CTCGAGCTGGCCGCGCGGGGCCGAAGGTGCGGCCTGCACCGGCGCCGCATCCGGGCGGAACGCGAGCATCCGCAGCAGGCTCATTTCGAAGCCGGAGCGTGGCGACGGCGCGTAACCCAGGTCGCGGCGGCCATTCAGCGCCATCTGGTACCAGAGCTGCACCAGCTCCGGGCGCAGCTGTCCGGCAAGCGCCTCGATGTCCACGCCGTCCAGGGTGGCCTCCGCATCCGGCACCAGCTGCCGCACCTGGATCCGGTGCAGGGCCTCGGCCAGCGCGTCCAGCACGCTGCCCCAGTCCGGCGAGAATTCGGCAAGCGCGGCCACCTCGTCCAGCAGGCGCGCACCGTCGTTTTCGGCCAGCGCCGCCAGCAGCGCCTGCACGCGGTTGCGGTCCACCGTTCCCAGCATCGCCGCCACCGTCGCGCTGTCCAGCCGGCCGCCTGCGTAGGCGATCGCCTGGTCGAGCAGCGACAGGCCGTCGCGCAGGCTGCCGTCAGCCGCGCGTGCCAGTTGCCGCACGGCGTCGTCATCCGCCTGGATGCCCTCGGCGGCGATGATTTTCGCAATCTGGCCCTCGATTTGCGCCTCGTCCAGCCGCTTGAGGTTGAACTGCAGGCAGCGGCTGAGCACCGTCACCAGCAGCTTTTCCGGGTCGGTGGTGGCGAACAGGAACTTGACGTGTTCCGGCGGCTCCTCCAGCGTCTTCAGCAACGCGTTGAACGCCTGCTTTGACAGCATGTGCACTTCGTCGATCAGGTAGACCTTGTACTTGCCGCGGCTGGGCATGTACTGCGCGTTCTCGATCAGCTCGCGGACGTTGTCCACGCCGGTATTGGACGCGGCATCGATTTCCAGCAGGTCGATGTAGCGGCCCGCATCGATGGCCAGGCACGTCTCGCACTCGCCGCACGGATCGGCCCCGGTGCCGCGCTCGCAGTTGAGCGACTTGGCGAAGATCCGCGCGATGGTGGTCTTGCCCACGCCGCGGGTGCCGGTGAACAGGAAGGCGTGGTGGACGCGCCCGGTGTCCAGCGCGTTGCTCAGCGCGCGCACCACGTGCTCCTGCCCCACCAGTTCGGCGAAGCGCTTGGGTCGCCACTTGCGGGCGAGGACGAGGTAGGACATGCCGCCATTGTGGCATGCGCCCCGGCGCCGGCGCGGCTTCCTTGTGGCGCCGCCCGCCCGCCGCTAGAATGGCCGGCCCGGCGGCGCAGACGCGCTGTCCGACACTTCCGGAGAGGTGTCCGAGTGGTTGAAGGAGCACGCCTGGAAAGTGTGTAAGCGTCTAAACCGCGCTTCGGGGGTTCGAATCCCCCTCTCTCCGCCAGCGTCACCCAAGAGCCCCTGCTTTTCGCAGGGGCTTTTGCTTTGCGCCGGCGTCACGGGAGGCGGGTTGGGTGGATGCTAAAGTTCGCCCCATGTTCCGCTGCCTGATCCACTGGATGCTGGCCTGCGCGTTGCTGCTGGGCGGCATCGGCAACGCCGCCGCTGCGGTCGCGATGGGAACGCTGCCCGCCGCGGCTCCTCCGTTACAGACTGACGCTCAGGCAGCGCCGGACGCCACCCACGGCGAGCATCCGGCGATTGGCATGACGCACTCCGCATCGGCGGAAGGCCATGCCTGTGGCAAGGACTGCTGCGCCGACACCGGGAGCTGTCAGTGCCCGTGCCTGAACCTGGCGGCGGTGGCCGGGGCCATCCGGGCGCTTCCCGGTGGCTGCCCCGCGTCGCAACTGCGGGCGCGCGTGGCCATCGACGGCCTGCCGGCACCCGGCTTGCGCGAGGACATCCGGCCTCCCATCGCCAACGCCTAGGCCCGCGCGGTCCCGCGCGGATTCTGCCTCCGTGGCCGCCACGGGGGACCTGCCGCTTTCGCGGTCGTTTGTTCGATGGAGTACCTGATGTCGATTTCCCGTCATGGCGCCGTCCCGCCACTGACCCGCCGCCGCTTCGTGCAGGGGCTCGCCTCCGCAGGCGCCGTCGCCGCATTGGGCCTGCCCCGGCATGCCTGGGCGGTGCGTTCCCCCGGCGCGGCCGAGGTCTTGGCCGGCACCGAGTTCGACCTGCGGGTCGGCGAAACCCTGGTCAACTACACCGGCGTGGTGCGTCCCGCGGTCACCATCAATGGCAGCCTGCCCGCGCCGCTGCTGCGCTGGAAGGAAGGCACCACGGTCAGCCTGCGCGTGCGCAATGAATTGCCGCGCGGCTCGATCCATGGACCCGACACCTCGATCCACTGGCACGGCATCCTGCTGCCGGCCAACATGGACGGCGTGCCGGGCATGAGCTTCGATGGCATCCGTCCCGGCGAGAGCTTCCTCTACCGCTTCGACGTGAAGCAGGCCGGCACCTACTGGTACCACAGCCATTCCGGCTTCCAGGAACAGGGCGGGATGTACGGGCCATTGGTGATCGACCCGATCGCGCCGGAGCCGTTCGCCTACGACCGCGACTACGTGGTGTTCCTGTCCGACTGGACCGACATGGACCCGGCGAAGCTGTTCGCGCGGCTGAAGAAGATGCCGATGCACGACAACCTCTACCAGCGCACCGTCGGCGACTTCCTGCGCGACGTGGAGCGCGAGGGCATGCCCGCCACCGTCGAGGACCGCAAGGCCTGGGGCCGGATGCGGATGACCCCCACCGACCTGTCCGACGTCAACGCGCAGACCTACACCTACCTGCTGAACGGCACGACCTCGCTGGGCAACTGGACCGGGCTGTTCAAGCCGGGCGAAAAGATCCGGCTGCGCCTGATCAACGGCTCGGCGATGACCTACTTCGACCTGCGCATCCCCGGCCTTGCGATGACCGTGGTCGCGGTGGACGGCCAGTACGTGCATCCGCTGACGGTGGACGAGGTGCGGCTGGCGGCGGCGGAAACCTACGACGTGATCGTGGAGCCCAGGGGCCAGGAGGCCTACACGATCTTCGCCCAGGACAACGGCCGCACCGGCTGGGTCAACGGCACCCTCGCCGTGCGCGAGGGCCTGCGCGCACCGGTGCCGCCGCTGGATGCGCGTCCTTTGCTGACCATGGCGGACATGGGCCATGGCCACATGGCCGGCGGCGGCGGGATGAGCTGCGGCGCGGCGATGATGCAAGGCGGCGAGATGGCCTGCGGCGCAGCGATGGCCGGCATGGACCACGGCGGCGGCATGCAGGCCCATCCGGCCAGCGAGACCAACAATCCGCTGGTGGACATGCAGACGATGACGCCGCAGCCGCGGCTGTCGGACCCCGGCATCGGGCTGCGCGACAACGGGCGCAAGGTCGCCACCTACGGCGCGCTGCGCAGCCTCTTCGAGGATCCCGACGGGCGCGAGCCCGGGCGCACCGTCGAGCTGCACCTGACCGGGCACATGGAGAAGTTCGCGTGGTCGTTCGACGGCATCAAGTTCGCCCAGGCCGAGCCGCTGCGCATGACCTACGGCGAACGCCTGCGCATCGTCCTGGTCAACGACACCATGATGAGCCACCCGATCCACCTGCACGGCCTGTGGAGCGACCTGGAGGACGAACAGGGGGCGTTCCACCTGCGCAAGCACACGGTCGACATGCCGCCCGGCACCCGCCGCTCGTACCGCGTGCGCGCCGACGCACTGGGCCGCTGGGCCTACCACTGCCACCTGTTCTTCCACATGGAGTCGGGCATGTTCCGCGAGGTGCGGGTGGAGGAAGGGGCATGAGCGCCGTTCGCCCGGCGCAGCGACTGGCGCTGCTGGCCTGCCTGGCGGCGGCGCCATTGGCGGCCTACGCGCAGCACGACCACTACCCTCCGGCAACGCCCGCCACGCCTTCCTCCAGCCACGCCCAGCACGATGCCCATGAGGCGGAAAGCCCGGCCGCGCAGTCACCGCGCGAGCCGATCCCCGCCCTAACCGAAGCCGACCGCAAGGCGGCGTTCCCGGACGTCCACGCGCACCACGCGCATGGCACCAGCGTGCACGCCCTCACCGTGATCGACCGCCTGGAGTGGGTGGACGAGGATCATGCCGACGGCGTCGACTGGGAGGCCAGCGGCTGGATCGGCGGCGACGTGCGCAGGTTCGCCTGGCGCAGCGAAGGCCACCAGCGCGATGGCGGCATCGAACGCGCAAGCGTGGAGGCCCTTTACAGCCAGGGGATCCGCGCCTGGTGGGATGTGGTGGCCGGCGTGCGCCACGACTTCGGCGAAGGCCCGGGGCGCAGCTGGCTGGCCCTCGGCGTGCACGGGCTTGCGCCCTACAAATTCGAGGTGGGGGCCACCGCCTACCTTGGCCAGGGCGGCCGCAGCGCCCTGGTGGCCGAAGCCGAATACGACACCCTGCTGACCAACAAGCTGATCCTGAAGTGGGGTGCCGAAGCCACCGTGCATGGCAAGGACGACCCCGTCCTGGGGATCGGCGCCGGGCTGTCGTCCGCCGAGGCCGGGATCCGGCTGCGCTACGAGTTCACCCGCCGCTTCGCGCCCTACGTCGGCATTGCCCACGAGCGGACGTTCGGCGAAACCGCCCGCCTGCGGCGCACCGCCGGCGAGGATGCATCGGGGACGAAGTTCGTCGCCGGCGTTCGCCTGTGGTTCTGACCCCTCACTTTCCAGACATCGGAGGACCCGCCATGCGCCATTTCCATCTCCTGATCGGCACCGCGACCCTGGGCCTTGCCTTTGCCACCACCGGCTGCAACGCCGCCCCTGCGCCGGAAGCGCCCACCGCCGCAGCGGTGACCGCGCCAACCGCCGCCGGCGTCACGGACGCGCCCGCCCGCGTGGATGCCACCCTCGCCAGCATCCTTGTCCACAAGACACCCACCTGCGGCTGCTGCGGGGCGTGGGTCGAGCACCTGCGCGAGGCGGGCTTCGCGGTCGAGGTGCAGGACCACGACGACCTCGGACCGACCAAGGAACGCCTCGGTGTTCCCTACGGAAAGGGGTCGTGCCACACCGCGGAGGTGGCCGGCTACATCGTGGAAGGCCACGTGCCCGCCGCCGACATCAAGCGCCTGCTGGCCGAAAAGCCGGAGGCACGCGGCCTGGTATTGCCGGGCATGCCAATCGGTTCGCCCGGAATGGAAAGCCCGGACGGGACGGTGCAGCCCTACACCGTGGAACTGGTGCAGCGCGATGGCAGCACCCGCGCGTGGGCAAGCCACGGAAACTGACGCGGGAGACACGCCATGCACGACCCCGGAGACGCCAAGGGAAACGCCAGTTGTTGCCACGCCCCGGCTGCCGGCGCCACCGCCATCGACCCGGTCTGCGGCATGACCGTCGACGCGGCGAATCCCCGGGGCGGCAGCGCCGAGGTGGACGGCATCGCCTACCACTTCTGCAGCGCGAAGTGCCGTGAGAGGTTCGTCGCCGACCCCCAGCGCTTCCTGCAGCCGCGCGCGCCCGAGCCGGTCGTGGCGGGAGTGATCTACACCTGCCCGATGCATCCCGAAATCCGCCAGGAAGGCCCGGGCACCTGCCCGATCTGCGGCATGGCGCTGGAGCCGGAGATGCCCAGCCTGGACGAGGAGGAGAACCCCGAGCTGCGTGATTTCGGCCGGCGCTTCTGGTGGACGCTGCCGCTGACGCTCGCCGTACTTTTGCTGGCGATGTTCGGGCATTTGCTCCCCGCGCTGCCGGTGGCCACCCGCACCTGGCTGGAACTGGTGCTGGCAACGCCGGTGGTGCTGTGGGCGGGCTGGCCGTTCTTCCAGCGGTGCGTGCAGTCGATCCGCAACCGCAGCCCCAACATGTGGACCCTGATCGGCATCGGCGTGGCCGCTGCCTACGGCTACAGCGTGGTGGCGACGGTGGCGCCAGGCGTCTTCCCGGATTCGTTCCGCGAGCACGGCCGCGTGGGCGTGTATTTCGAGGCGGCGGCGGTGATCGTCTCGCTGACGCTGCTTGGCCAGCTGCTGGAGTTGCGCGCGCGCTCCAAGACGTCTGCGGCGATCAAGGCGCTGCTGGGGCTTGCGCCAAAAACCGCGCGCAGGCTCGGCGACGATGGCAGCGAGCAGGACATCCCGCTGGAGCACGTCCATGTCGGCGACCGCCTGCGGGTGCGCCCGGGTGAAACCGTGCCGGTGGACGGGACCGTGCTGGAAGGCCGTTCCAGCGTCGACGAATCGATGCTCAGTGGTGAGCCGATGCCGGTCACGAAGGCCGCGGGCGACCGCCTGATCGGCGCCACCCTCAACGGCACCGGCGCGCTGGTGATGCGCGCCGAACAGGTGGGTTCGGACACCGTGCTGGCGCGGATCGTCCAGCTGGTGGCGCAGGCGCAACGTTCGCGCGCACCGATGCAGCGCATGGCGGACAAGGTCGCATACTGGTTCGTGCTGGCGGTCGCCGCGATCGCGGTGGTGACGTTCTTCGCCTGGGGCCTGTTCGGGCCGGAACCGTCGTGGACGTGGGCCGTGCTCAACGCGGTGTCGGTGCTGATCATCGCCTGCCCCTGCGCGCTGGGCCTGGCCACGCCGATGTCCATCATGGTCGCCACCGGCCGCGCCGCGCAGGCCGGCGTGCTCTTCCGCGACGCCGAGGCGATCGAGCGCTTCCGCACGCTGGATACGCTGGTGGTGGACAAGACCGGTACCCTCACCGAAGGCCGCCCCGCGTTCCGCACCGCGGTCGGCAACGCGACGCTGCGCGACGAGGATGTGCTGCGGCTGGCCGCGAGCCTCGATCAGGGCAGCGAGCACCCGCTGGCTGACGCGATCGTCGCCGAGGCGCGCGCACGCGGCTTGGCGTTGTCGCCCGTCGCCGGTTTCGATTCCATCACCGGCTCCGGCGTGCGCGGCGAGGTCGATGGCAGGCCGCTGCTGCTGGGCAACCGCGCGTTGATGGACGATCACGGCGTGGACGTCGCCCGTTTCCAGGATGAAGCGGAACGCCTGCGCGCGAGCGGCGCCAGCGTGATGTTCCTTGCCTCAGGCGGCGATGCGCTCGGCATGCTCGCGGTCGCCGACCCGATCAAGCCGTCGGCACGGCCCGCGATCGCCGCCCTGCGCGCGCACGGCGTGCAGGTGGTGATGGCCACCGGCGACGGCCAGACCACCGCGCTGGCCGTCGCGCGCGAGCTGGGGATCGAGCAGGTGCATGGCGAAGTGCGGCCGGAGGACAAGGCCGCGCTGGTGCAGCGCCTGCGCAGCGAGGGCCACCGGGTCGGGATGGCCGGCGACGGCATCAACGATGCGCCGGCGCTGGCCGGGGCGGACATCGGCATCGCGATGGGCACCGGCACCGACGTGGCCATGTCCAGCGCCCACGTCACCCTGGTCAAGGGCGACCTGCGCGGCATCCTGCGCGCCCGCGCGCTGTCGGAGGCGACAGTGCGCAACATGCGCCAGAACCTGGGCTTCGCGTTCCTCTACAACGCGATCGGGGTGCCGGTCGCGGCCGGCGTGCTGTATCCGGTGTGGGGCTTGCTGCTCAGCCCGATGATCGCGGCGCTGGCGATGAGCCTTAGCTCGGTGTCGGTGGTGGGCAATGCCCTGCGGCTGGCAAGGGTGCGGCTGCCGGGCGCGCCGGAGGGCTAGCGATCGCTGGCCGGCAGCCGGCGGAATCGTTACACTGCGCGCCCCGGCGGGTTCCCGCGCCGGCGCATCCCCGCGATGCATGACTATGGTGGCCCCGTCGGCCCCTCGCGACGCTAGGTCGAAAACCCCGCCAGGGCCGGAAGGCAGCAACGGTATCGACTGATGCGGGCGCCGAGGCCAGCCGGCGGGGTCGCCACCCGTTTAGGGCTACCGTTTTTTCGTCGCTCAGCCCGGGGGATGCAGCCAGCCGGCGTCGCCTTCGCGATAGCGCTCGTGCTTCCAGATCGGCACCCGCGCCTTGACCTCGTCGATGATCCAGCGGCACGCGGAAAACGCCGCGTCGCGGTGCGCCGCGCTTACCCCCACCCAGACCGCGAGATCGCCGATCGCCAGCGTGCCGATCCGGTGCACGCAGGAGGCGGACACGATGTCGAAGCGACGCGCCGCTTCCTCCAGGATCGCCTGGCCCTCGCGCTGCGCCAGCTCGGGATACGCCTCGTAGCGCAGGCCGTACACCGCGCGGCCGTCGTTGTGGTCACGGACCCAGCCCTCGAAGCTGGCGCAGGCGCCGGCGCGGTCGTCGCGCAGCGCCGCCTGCAACGCGGGCGCGTCGATCGGCGTGTCGACCAGCGCGAAGCGTGCCCCCTCAGCCACCGGACACCGGCGGAATGAAGGCCACCACGCTGCCGGCGCGCTGGACATCGCCCCAGTCCGCGAACGCACCATCTACCGCCACCCGCAGGCGCTCACGTGTCAAGGCGAAACCGTGGCGCAGTTGCAAGCGGTCATAGAGTGTGGCGAGATCGCCGTCGGCGGCAGGCAGGCGCTCGCTGGCCACGCCGGCGGCGTCGCGCAGCGAGGCGAAATACAGCACCTCGAGCATGCCGGCGCTCACGCGAGCGTTCCCACGTCGCGCTTGCCGCCGCGCTTGCCGAGCAGCCTCGCCGGGCCCAGCACGATCGCGTGGCTGAGTGCCTTGCACATGTCGTAAACCGTGAGCGCGGCGACGGTGGCGCCGGTCAGCGCCTCCATCTCGACCCCGGTGCGGTGCGTGGTCCGCACCGCGCAGGTGATCGCCAGCGTGCGCGGATCGCTCCACTCCACGGCGATGCGGCAGCCATCGATCGGCAGCGGATGGCAGAACGGGATCAGTTCATGGGTGCGCTTGACCGCCATCGTGCCGGCGATGATCGCGGTATCGACGATGCCGCCCTTGGCGCTGCGCAGCCCGCTGTCGTGCAGCTGCGTGGCGACCTCCTTCGGGAAGCGCACCCGGCATTCGGCCAGCGCCTCGCGCGCGGTCGCCGGCTTGGCGGACACGTCCACCATC
Organism: Pseudomonadota bacterium; assembly: GCA_023388715.1. GTDB lineage: Bacteria > Pseudomonadota > Gammaproteobacteria > Xanthomonadales > Xanthomonadaceae > Thermomonas. Next base: position 44,946 of record JAEWFT010000040.1, on the reverse strand, counting down.
GCCGGGCGGCCCTGGGGATCCAGATGGGTGAGCGTCTTGCCGGACTTGCGTTGCATGTAGGGATTCTCGCCGCTTCCTCAGCCGCCGACCAGATACATTTCGACGTGCCTGCGAGAGGCCCCGGCCGCGCTGCGCAACTCACTGTAGCGGTCGCGGCGCGCGCTCCACAGTCGGGCAATGTGCTGCGAGAGGGCCGGCGCGCCCCCGACGACCAGCGGACGCAGCTCGGCTCCCGTCGCGGCGAACAGGCAGGTGTACAACCGGCCATCCGCCGACACCCGCGCGCGATGGCAATCGCCGCAGAACGGCGCGGTCACCGCGCTGACGAAACCGAGCTCGCCCTGGCCATCCGCATGCGCGTAGCGCTGCGCCACTTCGCCGCGGTAGTTGGGATCGAGCGGCAGCAACGGCCAGCGCGCCGCGATGCGGTCGCGCAGCTCGGCCGAGGGCACCACCCGCTCGCGCGACCAGCCGTTGCAGGTGCCCACGTCCATGTATTCGATGAAGCGCACGACGTCGCCGTGCTCGCGCGCATAGGCGACCAGCGCCTCGATCCCGTCCTCGTTGACGCCGCGCTGGACCACGCAGTTCAGCTTGACCGGCCCCAGCCCGGCGTCGCGCGCGGCGTCGATCCCGCGCAGCACGTCCACCAAACGGCCGCGGCCACCCGACAGGGCGTGGAAGGTGGGTGGATCCAGGGTGTCGAGGCTGACGGTGATGCGGCGCAGGCCGGCATCGCGCAGCGCCATCGCCTGCCCGGCCAGCAACGCGCCGTTAGTGGTCAGCGCCAGGTCGTCCAGACCGGGAATCCCGGCCAGCCGCGCCACCAGCTCGGGCAGGCGCTTGCGCAGCAGCGGCTCGCCCCCGGTCAGGCGAAGCTTGCGCACGCCGAGCGCGGCGAAGCTGCGCACGAGCACCTCGATCTCGTCGAACGACAGCCGGGACGCCGCGTCCAGGCCATGGTCGTCGGCAATGCGTTCGGCCGGCATGCAATACGGGCAGCGGAAGTTGCAGGCCTCGATCACCGACAGCCGCAATTCGCGCAAGGGCCTGGCCAGCGCGTCGTGCACGGGGGGTTCGCTCACTTGCGCCTCAATAGCCCCGCTTCCACCGGGCGTCATAGGCATCGCGCAGCTGCGAGAAGCCCGCCTCCACCTGCGCCACGCTGCGCGTCCCGCGCCGCTTCAGCAGGGAGCGGTGCAGGCGCTTGAGGTTGGCTTCGCGCCAGCCGGTGGCCGGGATGCGTAGGCGCGAGCGGTCGAAATCGATCATCCAGCCGCGGCCACCGGCGTCGAACAGGATGTTGTGCGCGTTGAGGTCGGCGTGGTCCAGGCCCTCGCGATGGAAGCGCGCCACCAGTTCGCCCGCGGCTCCCCACGGCGCGTCGTCCCCGGCGGCCAGCGTCGCCAGCGCATGCACGTCGGGCAGGCGCTGCAGCAGGATCGCGGCGCGGTAGTGCATGCCCTCGCGCCGGTACCACGCCGCGAACGGCATCGGCACCGGGAGTTTCCTGGCGCGCAGCTGCCGCAGCAGGCGGAACTCGGCAAAGCTGCGCACGCGCTGGATGCCGTGCCAAAGATGGCCGTCGCGGCTCAGGCTGGCCATCCACCCGCCGCGCAGGTAATGCCGCAGGACCGCATCGCCGGCGCCGGTCTGCAGGAACCAGGCTCCGCCGCGCCCACCCTCGCCCACCGGCTGCGCGGCATCACCCCAGTGCGCCGGGTCGAACCAGGCGGGCTCGGGTTGCCGCAGTTGCGTGCGGTCGAACAGAATCGCACCGTAGCCGCGCGCGTCGCGGAACGGCGTCAGGTGTTCATTGGCGTCGAAACCCGTCATCGCCTCGAGTGTAACAAGCACGTGCAATCGCCTCCCGCGCCCCGTTCGCTGTGCCTGCTGCGGTTGTCCGCGCTGGGCGATGTCACCCACGTGCTGCCCTTGCTGCACACGCTGCGCCGCGCGTGGCCGCAGCTGGAGGTGACGTGGGTGATCGGCAAGGGCGAGCATCGCCTGCTGGCCGGGCTGCCCGGCGTGCGCTTCATCGAATACGACAAGACGTCCCGCATTGCCGGCATGCGCGCGGTGCGCCGGCAGTGCGGGGAGCGCTTCGACGTGCTGCTGCAGTTGCAGGTGTCCGCGCGCGCCAACCTGCTGTCCGCCTTCATCCCCGCGCGTCGGCGGATCGGCTACGACCGCTCGCGCAGCAAGGAAGGCCACGGGCTGTTCATCAACGAACGGATCCGCGACCGTCCCGGCATCCACGTGCTGGATGCGATCGGCAGCTTCTGCGAACCGCTGGGCCTGGTGCGCGACGAGCTCGCCTGGAACCTGCCGGTGCCGGACGATGCGCATGCCTGGGCGGCCGCGCAGTGGGAGGACGACGGACGGCCCACGCTGATGATCTCGCCGTGCTCGAGCCACGTCCTGCGCAACTGGCGGGCCGAGCGCTACGCGGCGCTGGCCGACCACGCGGCGGCGCGTGGTTGGAAGATCGTGCTGTGCGGCGGCCGCAGCGAACTGGAACGCAGCACCGGCGATGCGATCCTTGGCGCGATGCAGGGTCCGGCGCTCGACCTGATCGGCAAGGACACGCTCAAGCAGCTGCCCGCCCTGCTGGCCCGCGCCGATCTGCTGGTCACCCCGGATTCCGGACCCATGCACATCGCCAACGCGATGGGCACCAAGGTGCTGGGCCTGCACGCCGCCACCAACCCCCACCGCAGCGGCCCCTACTCGGATCGCCGCTTCTGCGTGGACCGCTACGACGATGCCGCCCGCCAGTACCGCGGGACGCCGGCCGCCGAGCTGAAGTGGGGTACCCGGATCGAGGCCGAGGGGGTGATGGACCTGGTCACCGTGGACGACGGGGTGGCGGCCTTCGAGCGCTTCCGCGCGCTCGCCGCCTGAGTCAGGCGCCGCTGCCGGTGCCGTAGTCCTGGTACGACTTCTCTTCCACGTAGGCCGAACCCAGCGCCTGGTTGATATCCTTTTTGACCCGTGCGCGGATGTCGTTTTGGAAATAGACGCTGCGCGCCAGCGCGATGAAGTCGGCGTCGAAGGCCTGCGCCTTCTCCTTCAGGCGGATGTCGTCCTCGATCACCCAGAGGCGCTCGTTGACCTGCTTCAACTCCGCGCGCATGTCGCTGGTGTCCTGCGCGGAGGCAGGATGCGCAGCCCAGGTCCGCTCCAGCGCCTCCAGCTCGTTGCGCACGTTCGCGAGCTTGGCGACATCGGTCATGCGCTCGGACTTGATCTGCAGGATCGCGATCTTGTCCAGCAGCTCGCCGAAGGACACGGGGACCAGGATCTCGGACATCGTCTTGCCTGCTGGAGGACGGCCAGCCAGTGTAGCGCCTTGCCGGCGCCACGGCGGCCGCGTAAAATGCCTGATCCACTTCCGGAGAGGTGGCAGAGCGGTTGAATGTACCTGACTCGAAATCAGGCGTAGGTTTATAGCCTACCGAGGGTTCGAATCCCTCCCTCTCCGCCAGGTCCTGCAGAGCCCCCACCCGGGGGCTCTTGCTTTTCCGGCCCCGCGATTTCGGCCAGACTGCGCCCGCTGGGGTCCGCAACGCGAACGTGCTCTACTGCATGCCACTGGCCCGACGGTCCGTCCGCTTCCTGCACGCCGCCCCGTTTCCCCACCAGAGCCCCGATCGTTTCCCGCACGCATGATCGAATTCGGACACCTCACCCACGTCGGCCTGCGGCGCGAACTCAACGAGGATACCTATTACGGTGACGCCGACCTCGGCCTGTGGCTGGTCGCCGACGGCATGGGCGGGCACGAGTACGGCGAGGTCGCCAGCGCGTTGGCGCGCGAGGTGGTGGTCCGCCAGGTCCGTGCCGGCCATTCGCTGGTGGACGCCATCCGCACCGCGGACGAAGAGATCATCCGCTGCTCCAAGCGCCGCGCCGACAGCCTGCCGATGGGCACCACGGTGGTGGCCGCGCGCATCAGCGGCTCCCGCTTCGAGGTCGCCTGGGTCGGCGGCAGCCGCGTCTACCTGTGGCGCGACGGCGCGCTCACCCAGATCTCGCAGGACCACAGCTACGTGCAGGAACTGATCGCGCAAGGCGCGATCACCGCCGACCAGGCCCGTAGCCATCCGCACCGCAACGTGGTGACGCAGGCGCTGGGCGTGACCGATCCGGCCCAGCTCAATGTGGAAACGCTGTCCGGCGAACTGCGACCGGGCATGCAGCTGCTGCTGTGCAGCGACGGGCTGACCGAGGAAGTGGACGACCGCAGCATTTCCCGGGTGCTCGCCCACCAGGAGTGCAGCGCGCAGGAGTGCGTGGACGGCCTGGTGGCGGCGGCGCTGGACGGCGGGGGTTCCGACAACGTGACTGTGGTGCTGGTCAGGCGCCACTGACCCGCGCCGGCCGTGGCTGATCAGGCGGCCGCGACCCCGGTTTCCAGCCCAAGCCAGATCGCGCGCCCGCTCTTCTTCTGCAGCACCGCCAGCCGGGCGGCATGCGCCTCCCGTTCCGCTTCCGATACCCGCACCCGTGGCCGCTGCGAGGGATCGCCCACCGGCACCACGATGCGCTCGGCGGCGCGTGCGTCGCCGGCGACGTCGCCGCCGAACCCGATCTCCCCCTGTCCGGAGGTGAGCGCGAGATAGACCTCGGAGAGCAGCTGCGCGTCGAGCAGGGCGCCGTGCAGCTGGCGCTGCGAGTTGTCGACGCCCAGGCGCTTGCACAGCGCATCGAGGTTGTTGCGCTGGCGCGGGAAGCGCTCGCGCGCCAGCAGCAGCGTATCGAGCACGCTGCAGCGGTCCAGAAGCTTGCACGGGCGCGGCAGCCGCGCCAGCTCCGCATCGAGGAACCCGATGTCGAAGGCGGCGTTGTGGATCAGCACCTCGGCGCCATCGATGAAGGCGAGCAGTTCGTCGGCGACCTCGTGGAAGCGGGGCTTGTCGGCCAGGAACTCGACGGTCAGGCCGGTCACTTCCTGCGCCCCCGGTTCGAAGTCGCGGTCCGGGCACAAGTAGGTGTGGAAGGTGCGCCCGGTCGGCCGCCGTTCCAGCAGCTCCACGCAACCGATCTCGACCACCCGGTTGCCCTTCTGCCATTCCAGGCCGGTGGTTTCCGTGTCCAGCACCACTTGCCGCATCAGCGCGCGCCTCCCCGCAGTCGTTCTGCCTGCGCGCGGGCCAGCAGGTCCACGCGCTCGTTGTCCGGATCGCCGTTGTGGCCCTTGACCCAGCGCCAGTCGACGCGGTGGCGGCCGGCCGCTGCCTGCAGGCGCTCCCACAGGTCCTGGTTCTTGACCGGATCGCCCCCCGCGGTTTTCCAGCCGCGTCGCAGCCAGTTGGCCAGCCACTCGGTGATCCCGCGACGCACGTACTGCGAATCGGTGGTCAGCACCACTTCGCAGGGCTCGCGCAGGGCCTCCAGCGCGGCGATGGCGGCCATCAGTTCCATCCGGTTGTTGGTGGTGTCCGGCTCCGCGCCGGCCAGCTCACGCTCGACATCGCGCCAGCGCAGCAGCGCCGCCCAGCCGCCGGGTCCCGGATTGCCGAGGCAGGCACCATCGGTATGCACCTCGACCTGCTTGCGCTGGCTCATGCGGTTCCCGGTCGCCAGCCCAGCGCCGCGCGGGCGCGCGCTGGCGTCAGCGGCTGCCTGCGCTTCTGCGCACGCAGGAGGAAAGCCGCGCGCAGGCCGGCGCCCTCCTGCACCGCAGGATCGCTGGCGATCGACCAGATCGGCCCCACACCCTGCGACACCGCATCCGGGGTCAAGCCGGCCGCGCGCAGGCGGCGGCGCCAGGTCAACGGCTCCGACGCGCGCAGGCCCTGTCCGCGCCAGCGTGCCCGGTACGGCGTGAGCGGGTTCAGGGCCAGCAGCCACAGCCAGCCGCCCGGCAGCAGCACCCGGCTGCATTCCTCCAGCAACGCGGGCGGGTCGGCGGCGGCATCCGCCACGTGCTGGACGACCGCCAACCCGCAGGATTCGTTGGCCAGCGGCAGCGGCAACCCGCAGCGCAGGTCGCCCGCGAAGCCGACCCCCGCCCAGCACAGGCGCACCAGTGCGCCGCCCTGCGCCCGCGACGGCGCATGCGCGGCGTCCGGGGCGAACCACAGGGTGGCCTGGGCCGGCGCCTTGCGCAGGGCCGCGTGCAGCAAGCCCGCCTCGCTGTCGAGGATGGCCTGCCCGGCGGCGCCTGCGAACCAGCCCGCGCAGGGCGGTTCGGATTGACGGGACGGAGCGGCGAGCGGCATGGTTCGATTCTGCGGGAAAGCCCGCCACCCGTCACGGACTGGACACATGCGGCTGCAGGCGCTACCCGCGTTCGACGACAACTACATCTGGCTGCTGCGCGACGCGGCCGGCCACGCGCTGGTGGTTGATCCCGGCGATGCCGCGCCGGTGCTGGAGGCCCTCGGTGATGCGGCGCCCACCGCGATCCTGGTCACCCACCACCACGCCGACCATGTCGGCGGGTTGCCCGCACTGCGGCAGCGGTGGCCACTGGCCCCGGTCATCGGCCCGGACGATGCGCGGATCGGCGGCCTCTCGCGGGTGGTGCACGATGGCGATGTCATCGACGTCGGGCCGTGGCGCTTCGACGTGATCGCAATTCCCGGCCATACCCGCAGCCACATCGCCTTCCACGGCCATGGCCTGCTGTTTTGCGGCGATACCCTGTTCAGCCTCGGCTGCGGTCGCATGTTCGAAGGCACACCCGCGCAGATGCAGGGTGCTCTGGCGAAGCTCGCGGACCTCCCCGATGACCCCTGGATCTGCTGCGCGCACGAATACACCGTCTCCAACGCGGCCTTTGCGCTCGCGGTTGAGCCTGGCAACCCCGACCTGCAACGCCGCGCCGCGCACGCACGCGCCCTGCGCGCAGCCGGCCAGCCCACGCTGCCGTCGCGGCTGTCGCAGGAAGCGGCCTGCAACCCCTTCCTGCGCTGCGACGTGCCCGCGGTGCGCGCCGCGGCCGAGGCGCATGCCGGCCGGCCGCTGCAGGCCGCGGACGAGGTGTTCGGCGTGCTGCGCGGCTGGAAGGACGGTTTCCGCGGATGAGGCAAGTCGCTGGCCGCGCGCGGGCCGGCAGGGCAAACTAGCGAGATTGCCCGAAGCGCCGCAGGGCGCGCACAAGGAGACAGCATGGGATTCCTGCAAGGCAAGCGCGCGCTGGTCACCGGCATCGCCAGCCAGCGCTCGATCGCCACTGGCATCGCCGACGCCTTCCACCGCCAGGGTGCGGAGCTGGCGCTGACCTACCAGAACGAGAAGCTCAAGTCGCGGGTCGAGGATGCGGCCGCCGGCTACGGCAGCATCATCGTCCTGCCGCTGGACGTGGCCGACGACGCCCAGATCGACAACTGCTTCGCCGAACTGGGCAAGCACTGGAGCGACGGCTTCGACATCCTCGTCCACTGCATCGCGTTCGCCCCGCGCGAGGCGATCGAGGGTGATTTCCTCGACGGCATCAACCGCGAGCGCTTCCACGTCGCCCATGACATCAGCGCGTACTCGCTGGCCGCGCTGGGCAAGGCCGCACGCCCCCTCATGAAGGGCCGCAACGGCAGCATCCTGACCCTTTCCTACCTCGGCGCCGAGCGCGCGCTGGCCAACTACAACACGATGGGCGTGGCCAAGGCATCGCTGGAGGCGACGGTGCGCTACATGGCGATGTCGCTCGGCCCCGAGGGCACCCGCGTCAACGCGATCTCCGCCGGCCCGATCCGCACCCTGGCCGCCTCCGGCGTGGCCAACTTCCGCAAGATGCTGAGCAGCTTCGAAGCCGCCGCGCCGCTGCGCCGGGCGGTCACCATCGAGGACGTCGGCAATGCCGCGGCGTTCCTCTGCTCCGACCTGGCGGCCGGCATCACCGGCGAGATCACCTACGTCGATGCCGGCTACAACATCATGGGCATGAGCGGGATCGACTGAGCCCTCTCGATCGTCCCGTAAACGAGAACGCCCGGGACATCCCGGGCGTTTTCGTTGGGGCGGCCTTGGCTGCGGCTACAGGCGGTCTTCCGCCACCGTGATCCGGAATTGGCCACGCGCCTGGCGCACGAACGCCTGCTGCGCCTGCATGCCATAGGCCTGGCTCAACTGCTGCCGCAGCTGCGCGCGCTCGTCCGGGCTGACCTGGCCGATGTCGCCATCGCGCACGCCCCGGATGGCGAACACCACGAACTGGTTTCCAAGGCGCACCTTTTCGACCGGAACCTGGTTGTTGTCGGGACGGGGCACGTTGAAGAAGGCCTCCACCGCTTCCCGCGACGGCACCGCCGCGCCGCGCGCCAGGTCCTGCGCTTCCCCCATCGCCAAGCCTGCCGAGGCCGCGGCGGCCGCCAGGCCCTTGCCACGTGCCGCGGTCACCAAGGCGTCGGCCGCGGCCTCGGCCGCCTTGCGCTGGCGGTCGGCACGGATCGCGCGCACCACCGCCTCGCCCGCCTCGGCCAGCGGCAGCGGCCGCTCCGGCTGGTGCTCCAGCACGCGGATCATCACCGTGTGCTCGGGGCCGATCTCGATCGGGTCGCTGGCGCCGCCTTCCAGCAGCGCCTCGGAGAACGCTGCCTGCAGGACCTTGGGATCCGCGGCGATGCCCGACGCGTTCGCGCGCGAGAATGCCGGCGTGGTCCGCACCTGCAGCCCCAGCGACTGCGCGGCCGCTTCCAGCGAATTGGGGTTGCGGTAGACCGCATCGACCAGCTTGCCGGTGAGCTCGTTGAACGCGCGCTCGCGTCCGCTTTCCTGCAGTTCGCGCGCCAGCTCCTCGCGCACGTCCTCAAATGCGCGCTTGTCGCCGCCGCGCACCGCGTTGAGCTTGATCACGTGCCAGCCGAAATCGGTCTTGACCGGGCCGCGGACTTCTCCGGCCTGCATCGCGAACACCGCATCGTCGAACGCGCCGGGCATGCCGCCCTTGGCCAGCCAGCCAAGGCTGCCGCCGCTGGCCTTGGAGCCGGCATCGTCGGAATTGGCGCGGGCCAGGGCGCCGAAATCCGCGCCCGGCGCGCGCGCATCGGCGGCCAGCTTGTTGGCGCGCGCCTCCGCCGCCTTGCGCACGGCGTCGCTGGCGTCGGCGGGCACTTCCACCAGGATGTGCGCGACCTCGCGCTGCTCGGCGCTGGAATATTTTTCCGCCTGCTCGTCGTAGCGGGCGCGCAGCGCCGCCTCGTCCACCACGGGGGCCGGCAGGTTGGCGCCCTGCACCTCGACGATCTCCAGGCGCACGGTTTCCGGGCTGCGATAGCGGTCCTTGTTGGCGGAATACCAGGCCTCGATCTGCGCGGGCGTGACCGCGGCGGTGTCCGCCGGCGGCTCCGGCATCAGCACGAAGCTCACGTCGCGGTGCTCGCCCAAAAGGCGCATCAGGCGATCGACTTCGGCATTGGTGACGAAGGCGGAGCGCCCCAGCGCGTCGGGGATCAGGCTATTGAGCAGGCTGCCGCGGATGTTCTGCTCGAATTCGCGCGGCGTCTGCGGCGGGTTCTGCGAGGCCAGCAGCAGCTGGTAGCGGTCGGCGTTGAACGCCCCATCGACCTGGAAATCGGGGAACTCGCGGATCGCGTCGCGGACCTGGGCGTCGCCGATGGCGATGCCGTCACGCTCGGCGGCGATGCGCATCACCTGCTCGTCGATCATCGCGTCGAGGATCCGGCGCTTGTTCTCCGCCGACTCGAACGCCTTGCCGTCGAACGCGTCGCCCTGCTGGTCGCGCGCGCGCATGCGGGCCATCTCGAAGCGCTGGCGGAATTCGTCGACACTGATCTCGTGCTCGTCCCACAGGTAGCGAAACGGCCAGGCCTGCGGTGCCGAGGGCCACCACGACGGCGGCTGCGCGATGCGCGCCGCGTGGGTGTCCACACGCTGCGACATGTAGGACTCCATGCCGAAGAAGGCGAACGGGATGATCAACAAGCCAAGGATGACGGTGGCGATCCAGCCGGTGGTCTTGTCGCGGAGTTTCTGCAGCATCTGTCAGGGTCGGCGAAGGCGTAGCGCGCTAGTTTAGCGCGTTGGCGCGGCGCGGCCGCCCGGTGCGCGCGCATAAAGCAAAAGCCCCGCATCGCTGCAGGGCTTCGGCTTTGGAACTGGCGGAGTGGACGGGACTCGAACCCGCGACCTCCGGCGTGACAGGCCAGCATTCTAACCGACTGAACTACCACTCCGCTGAGACGGACAAGTTTAGCGGGCCGCTAGCGGCTTCGCAACACCTTCGCGAAAAACAATTCGAACTGGTGGGCACTGAGGGGATCGAACCCCCGACCCGCTCCGTGTAAAGGAGCCGCTCTACCGCTGAGCTAAGTGCCCTGGGCGCGCGATTATCGCAGCCGCGCCGCGCGAACGGAACCATCGCCACAAACGAAAAGGCCCGGCGATGCCGGGCCCTTCGCGCGCAAGGCGGGTGCGGTCAGTTGACCGCGTCCTTCAGCGCCTTGCCTGCCTTGAACGCCGGGTTCTTGGAAGCCTTGATCTTGATGTTCTCGCCGGTGCGCGGGTTGCGGCCGGTGCGGGCGGCGCGCTTGCGCACGGAGAAGGTGCCGAAGCCCACGAGGGTCACGGTATCGCCCTTCTTCAGTGCCTTGCTGATGGTGGCGACCATCGCATCGATCGCGCGGGCCGCATCGGCCTTGGTCAGTTCGGCGTTGTCGGCAACGGAGTCGATGAATTCGGCTTTGTTCATTTGCTTGTTGGCTCCCTTTCGGAATGGCGCTGAGAATTTCGTTGGCCGGTCCGGCGGCGCTCCCCTGTCGCGGGCCCGGGCTTGCCACGGCGCGTGTCCACCACGCCGCGGTTGCCAAACCTTATACCACCGCTCCGCGGCGCGCAACACGGAAAACAAGCAGTGGCGCGGCTTTCAGCGGCCTTTCGATGGAACCACGCAATCGCCGCACTCAGTGCTTGACATCCGGTTGTGCAACGTCCTCGGGTTTCGGCAGCGGCGGCTGGTCCTCCTCGCCCGGCTTGACCCGGCCCGGGAGCGGGCTTTCCAGCGCGATGTCGAGCACCTCGTCGATCCACTTGGCCGGCACGATCTTCATGTGCCGGGTCACCGCCGCCGGGATGTCCGCCAGGTCCTTGCGGTTCTCCTCGGGGATGACCACGGTCTTGATGCCGCCGCGCAGCGCCGCCAGCAGCTTTTCCTTGAGGCCGCCGATCGCGGTCACGCGTCCGCGCAGCGTGATCTCGCCGGTCATCGCCACGTCGTTGCGCACCGGGATGCGGGTGAGGGTCGACACCAGCGCGGTGGTCATCGCGATGCCGGCGCTCGGGCCATCCTTCGGCGTGGCGCCGTCGGGCACGTGCACGTGCACGTCGTACTTCTGCAGGAAATCCAGGTCGATGCCCAGCCGCTCGGTGCGTGCGCGCACCACCGACAACGCTGCCGACGCCGACTCCTTCATGACGTCACCGAGCTGGCCGGTCAGGATCAGCTGGCCCTTGCCCGGCACCAGCGTGGATTCGATCTGCAGCAGGTCGCCGCCCACTTCGGTCCACGCGAGCCCGGTCACCAGGCCGATCTCGTTGTCGGCCTCGGCGCGGCCGAAGTCGAAGCGCTGGACGCCCAGGTACTTGTCGAGGTTCTTCTCGGTGACGGTGACGGTCTTCGGCTTGCCCTGCTTGCCGGCAGGCTGCGGGCCCTTCAGCGCGATCTCCTTGACCACCTTGCGCGCGACCTTGGCGATCTCGCGCTCCAGGTTGCGCACGCCCGACTCGCGCGTGTAGTAGCGGATCATGCCGGTGATCGCGCCCTCGGCGATCTTCAGCTCACCCTCGCGCAGGCCGTTGGCCTTGAGCTGCTTGGGGACCAGGTAGCGCATCGCGATGTTGAGCTTCTCCTCCTCGGTGTAGCCGGGGATGCGGATCACCTCCATGCGGTCCAGCAGCGGGCCGGGGATGTTCAGCGAATTGGAGGTGGCGACGAACATCACCTCGGACAGGTCGAGGTCGACCTCGAGGTAATGGTCGTTGAAGGTGTGGTTCTGCTCGGGATCCAGCACCTCCAGCAGCGCCGAGGACGGGTCGCCGCGGAAATCCATCGACATCTTGTCGATCTCGTCGAGCACGAACAGCGGGTTCTTCGTCCCCACCTTGTTGAGGTTCTGCACGATCCGGCCCGGCATCGATCCGACGTAGGTGCGCCGGTGTCCACGGATCTCGGCCTCGTCGCGCACGCCGCCCAGCGCCATCCGCACGAACTTGCGGTTGGTCGCTTTCGCAATGCTCTGCCCCAGCGACGTCTTGCCCACGCCTGGCGGTCCCACCAGGCACAGGATCGGCCCCTTCATCTTGGCCACGCGCGACTGCACCGCGAGGTACTCGAGGATGCGGTCCTTGACCTTTTCGAGTCCGTAGTGGTCGGCGTCCAGCACTTCCTGCGCGACCTTGAGGTCCTTGCGCACCTTGCTGCGCTTCTTCCACGGCACGCCCAGCAGCCACTCCAGGTAGTTGCGCACCACCCCGGCCTCGGCCGACATCGGCGACATCTGCTTGAGCTTGTTGAACTCGGCGCGCGCCTTGGCCTCCACCGGCTTGGGCATGCCCGCCTCGGCGATCTTGCGGGCGATCTCGTCGAGGTCGCTGGGCGCATCGTCGAGGTCGCCAAGCTCCTTCTGGATCGCCTTCATCTGCTCGTTGAGGTAGTACTCGCGCTGCGACTTCTCCATCTGCGACTTCACCCGCCCGCGGATGCGCTTCTCCATCTGCTGCACGTCGATCTCGCCGTCGACCAGGCCGACCAGCGCCTCCAGTCGCTCGGCCGTGCCCAGCGTCTCTAGCAGCTTCTGCTTGTCGGCGAGGCGCACGCCCAGGTGCGCGGCGACGGTGTCGGCCAGGCGCGAGGGATCATCGATGCCGGCCAGGGTCTGCAGCAGTTCCGGCGGCAGCTTGCGATTGGTCTTGATGTACTGCTCGAACATCGACATCAGCGAGCGGGCGATCGCCTCGACCTCGCGCGGCTCGCGGCCGTCCTCGTCGGCAACGTCCAGGGCCTCGCCGGCCAGCGCGCCCTCGTGCTCGCGCACCTGCACCACCCGCGCGCGGGACACGCCCTCCACCAGCACCTTGATCGTGCCGTCGGGAAGCTTGAGCAGCTGCAGGACCTGGGCCAGGGTGCCGATCTCGTGCAGGTCGGCGGCGCCGGGATCGTCGGTCTCGGCCGACTTCTGCGCCACCAGCAGGATCCGCTTGTCGCCGTCCATCGCGATGTCGAGCGCGCGGATCGACTTCTCGCGGCCGACGAACAGCGGGATGACCATGTGCGGGAACACGACGACGTCGCGCAGCGGCAGCACGGGCACGAGTGCGGTGGTCGCGGCGGGGGTCTCGGTGTCGGCGGGGTCGTTGGCCATGGTGTCTCCGTACGGGGGTGGGCGCCGGTGCGCCACTTCAACCGGTTATGGGGCTATCGGGTCCACGATGCAAGCTGGCGTCGAAGCGGCCCGTGAAACCCGTTGCACAACGTCCAGAAACGACAAGGGCCGCCCTGCGGCGGCCCCTGGAATTGCGGTTGATCCCCGGATCAGTCGGCGGAGGCGGCCTTCGCCGGCGCCGGCACGTTCTGGTAGATGAGGTAGGGATCGGACTTGTGCTCGATCACCGACTCGTCGACGACCACCTTGCCGACGTTCTCCAGCGAGGGCAGGTCATACATGGTGTCCAGCAGCACCGACTCGACGATGGTGCGCAACCCGCGGGCGCCGGTCTTGCGCTTGATCGCCTTCTTGGCGATCGCGGCCAGCGCGTCGGGGCGGATCTCAAGCTCCACGCCCTCCATCTCGAACAGCTTCTTGAACTGCTTGGTGATCGCGTTCCGCGGTTCGGTGAGGATCCGGATCAGCGCCTCCTCGTCGAGCTCCTCCAGGGTCGCCACCACCGGCAGGCGGCCGACGAACTCCGGGATCAGGCCGTACTTGATCAGGTCCTCGGGTTCCACGTTGGCGAGCACCTGGCCGATGTCGGCCTTGCGCTCGGCGCTCTTGACCTTGGCGCCGAAGCCGATGCCGCCGGATTCGCTGGAGCGCTGCTGGATCACCTTGTCCAGCCCGGCGAACGCGCCGCCAACGATGAACAGGATGTTGCGGGTGTCGACCTGCAGGAACTCCTGCTGCGGGTGCTTGCGCCCGCCCTGCGGCGGCACGCTGGCCACGGTGCCCTCGATCAGCTTCAGCAGCGCCTGCTGCACGCCCTCGCCGGACACGTCGCGGGTGATCGACGGGTTCTCGGACTTGCGGCTGATCTTGTCGATCTCGTCGATGTAGACGATGCCGTGCTGCGCCTTCTCGACGTCGTAGTCGCACTTCTGCAGCAGCTTCTGGATGATGTTCTCCACGTCCTCGCCGACGTAGCCGGCTTCGGTGAGCGTGGTCGCATCGGCCATGGTGAACGGCACGTTGAGCATGCGCGCCAGCGTCTCCGCCAGCAGCGTCTTTCCCGAGCCGGTCGGCCCGACCAGCAGGATGTTCGACTTCGCCAGCTCGACGTCGTCCGACTTCTGTCGGCTCTCGATGCGCTTGTAGTGGTTGTACACCGCGACCGCGAGGGTCTTCTTCGCGCGCTGCTGGCCGATGACGTACTGGTCGAGGACGTCGAGGATTTCCTTCGGCTTCGGCAGCGAGCTGCGCGAGGTCTGCGCCTTCTCCTCCAGCTCCTCGCGGATGATGTCGTTGCACAGCTCGACGCATTCGTCGCAGATGAACACGCTGGGACCCGCGATCAGCTTGCGCACCTCGTGCTGGCTCTTCCCGCAGAAGGAGCAGTACAGGATCTTGTTGCTGTCGCCGGTGTTGCGTCCCTGACGGTCTTCGCTCATTCGTTGCTCGCTCGCCGCGCTTCGCGGCATCGGCCCGAGAATAACACAGCGTCCCGCCGGGCCAAGCGGGGGCTGGAATCGCTCAGTGGCGCGGTTTCCCGCGGCCCGGGGGCGGCGTTCAGCCGGCCTGGATGGAGGCGTCCGGGCGGCGCGTCAGCACCTCGTCGACCAGCCCGTACTCGCGGGCGGTTTCGGCGCTCTTGAAGTTGTCGCGCTCGGTGTCGCGGGCGATGGTCTCGATCGGCTGGCCGGTGTGGCGGGCCAGGATCTCGTTCAGGCGCTGGCGCAGCGACAGGATCTCGCGGGCCTGGATGTCGATGTCGGTGGCCTGGCCCTGCGCGCCGCCCAGCGGCTGGTGGATCATCACCCGCGAGTTGGGCAGCGCGTAGCGCTTGCCGGGGGCGCCGGCGGCCAGCAGCACGGCGCCCATGGAGGCGGCCTGGCCGACGCAGATCGTGCTCACGTCAGGCTTGATGTACTGCATGGTGTCGTAGATCGCCATGCCGGCGGTGACGATGCCGCCGGGCGAGTTGATGTACAGGCTGATGTCCTTCTCGGGATTCTCGGCCTCGAGGAACAGCATCTGCGCGACGACCACGTTGGCCACGTGGTCGTCGATCCCGCCGACCAGGAAGATCACCCGCTCCTTCAGCAGGCGCGAGTAGATGTCGTACGCGCGCTCGCCGCGGCTGGTCTGTTCGACCACCATCGGCACGAGGTTGAGGGCTTTGGTCTGGTCCATGGTCTCTCGCTGGGGTACGTAGTAGGTGCGGCGGGATTACTGCCCGATCGCTTCCTGGAAGCTGAGCGCCTGCTCGGTATGCGTGGCCTGCTCGGCGATCCAGTCGATCACCTGCTCCTCCATCACCCGGTTCTGCAGGTTCTGCATCAACTGGGGGTCGTTGCGGTACAAGTCAATGACTTGCTGCGGCTGCTCGTAGGTGGAGGCGATGAGGCGCATCGTCTCGTTCAGGCGCGCCGGGTCCAGGCGCAGCTGGTTGCGGCGGGCGACCTCACCCACCAGCAGGGCCATCAGCACGCGCTTGCGGGCGGCATCGGTGAACGCCTCCACGCCCGCGCCGACCTGCTGGCCCTGGCGGCGCGCCTGCTCGGTGGCGTTGGCCAGCAGCGACTGCGCCTCGGCCTCGACGATGCGCGGCGGCAGCTCGACGCCCTCGTAGGCCTTGACCAGCTGCTCGCCCACCTCGCGCCGCAGGCGGTTCATCAGCGCGCCCTTGAGCTCGCGCTGCAGGTTGCTGCGGATCTCGGTCTTGAACTGCTCCAGCTCGCCGCTCTTGACGCCGAAGCTGCGGATGAACGCGGCATCGACCTCGGGCAGTACGCGCTCGGTCACGTCCAGCAGGCGGAAGGTGGAGGTGACCGTCTTGCCCGCGAACTGCGCCACGTGCCAGTCGGCCGGCAGGGTGACGTCGATCGTCTTCTCCTCGCCGGCCTGCATCCCGACGAGCGCGTCCTCGACCTCGGCGAACAGCCCGCCGGAGCCCAGCACGGTGCTGGCCTTCTCGAAGCCTTCGGCCGGCATCCGCTCGCCATCGATGGTGCTGGCGGTTTCCAGGTTCACCATGTCGCCGGCCTGCGCCGCGCGGTTGACCTTGCTCCAGCTGGCGCGCTGCATGCGCAGGTTCTCGAGCATGCGCTCGATGTCCTCGTCGGTGACTTCAGCGGTGTGCCGCACGACCTCCAGCTTGCCCATGTCGAGCTCGCCGAACTCCGGCACCAGCTCGACCTCGGCCACGTACTTCAGCTCGCCTTCGCCAGCGGCCTCGTCCTGCTTGATCTGCGGCGAACCGGCCACGCGCAGCTCGTTCTCGCGCACCGCCTGGTCCATCCCCTGGCGCAGCAGGCCTTCCACGATCTCGGCGCGCACCTGGCCACCGTAGCGCTGCTCGACGACCTTCGCCGGCACCTTGCCGGGGCGGAAGCCCTTGATGCGGACGGTGCGCGCGATCTCGCGCAGGCGACCGCCCACCTGGTCGTCGACATCGCCCGCGGGCAGGCTGAGGGTGACGCGGCGCGCGAGGTTGCCGGTGGATTCGACCGAGACTTGCATGATGCGATGGCTCCTGGGCGGGCTCCGCGGAACCCGGTGGACATGGTGGATGAACGGCCCGGAAGGAACAGGGCGGAACTTGCTAGTTTCCCCGATTCCGGCCCCTGCCGCCAGCGTTTCCGCCATGCAGGCGCCTTGTCGGCAACAAAAAACGCCCGGCTTTGGGCCGGGCGTCTCGGGATTGGTGGGCCGTCAAGGATTCGAACCTTGGACCTATTGATTAAGAGTCAACTGCTCTACCAACTGAGCTAACGGCCCGAGAAGCGGAATTGTAGCAAACGATCTCGCGGCTGCAAGTGGCGCCGGCACATCGCGGGAAATGGGGTGGCTGAGGGGACTCGAACCCCCGACAACTGGAATCACAATCCAGGACTCTAACCAACTGAGCTACAGCCACCACGGAAACACATCATCGCCGAACATGGTGCGCCCGGCAGGAATCGAACCTGCAACCGCCGGCTTAGAAGGCCGGAGCTCTATCCGGTTGAGCTACGGGCGCCCGGACCGGATTGTCGCACCGCCGCGGCGCCGGAGTGGTCGGGGTAGAGGGATTCGAACCCCCGACATCCTGCTCCCAAAGCAGGCGCGCTACCAGACTGCGCTATACCCCGCCGACGGAACCGGCCACCGATCGCTTGCAGGCTCCCGAGGCGCGCCAGCGCAACGAAAGGCCGGGCATTGTCCGTTCAGGGGCCCCCGCTGTCAACGCACGGGCGCCGCCCGCGGGGCTGCCGTTACAATGCGCGCCACGCGAAAGTGGCGGAATTGGTAGACGCCCTGGATTTAGGTTCCAGTGCCGCAAGGCGTGGGGGTTCGAGTCCCCCCTTTCGCACCAGCGGCCGCGCGGTGACGCCGGCGCCCCGCACCGGCTATCCTCGGAGCCTGATTTCACCTCCAGGATCCCGGCATGCGCAGCGGCAACCCCGCCCTCAAGGACACCACCTTCCTCGACCTCGGCTCCGGCACGATCGTCTCCGGCGATAGCGGCGCGATGACGCTCAACGGCACCGTCAACAAGACCGCGATGCTGCTGGTGATCACCCTGGTCGGAGCGATGTACAGCTGGTCGCAGGCGGCCACCGCGCTGGCCTCCGGCGAGACCGGCATGCTCATGCCGCTGGCCTTGGGCGGCGCGATCGGCGGCTTCATCGTCGCCCTGGTCACTATCTTCAAGAAGACCTGGGCACCGGTCACCGCGCCGCTGTACGCCGGGCTGGAAGGCCTGTTCCTGGGCGCGATCTCGGCGATCTTCGAGATGCGCTACCCGGGCATCGTGATGCAGGCGGTGGGCCTGACCTTCGGCACCCTGGCTGCCCTGCTGATGGCGTACCGCAGCGGGTTGATCCAGGCGACCGAGAACTTCAAGCTCGGCGTGGTGGCGGCCACCGGCGGCATCGCGCTGCTGTACCTGGTGAACATCGGGATGCGGCTGTTCGGCTTCGAGGGGATGGGCTTCATCCACGAGGGAAGCACGCTCGGCATCCTGTTCAGCGTCGGCGTGGTGATCGTGGCCGCGCTCAACCTGGTGCTGGACTTCGACTTCATCGAGAACGGCGTGCAGCAGCAGGCGCCGAAGTACATGGAGTGGTATGCCGCGTTCGGCCTGCTGGTCACGCTGGTGTGGCTGTACCTGGAGATCCTGCGTCTGCTCAGCAAGCTGCAGTCGCGCGAGTGACTGCAGGCGACGGCTTCAACGAAAAAGGGCGCCGATGGCGCCCTTTTTCTTGCCACCCATCGACGGCGCCTACCGCCGGGTAACTCACTCCGCGGCTCGAAATGCCGCTCCGCGATTCACCCGACGCTCTCGCCCTCTGCGTTCCCGCTTACAGGCGGCTGGCGATCGCCTTGGCGAACGACAGCGTGGTGCCCTCGCCGCCCAGGTCCGGCGTCAGCGAATCCCTGGCCTCGAGGGTGGCCACGATCGCCTCGCGCAGGCGGGTGGCCTGCTCCGGCATCCCGAGGTGGTCGAGCATCTGGCCGGCGCCCAGCAGCAGGGCGCAGGGGTTGGCGATGCCCTTGCCGGCAATGTCCGGCGCGGAGCCGTGCACGGCCTCGAAGATCGCCGCCTCGGCGCCGATGTTGGCGCCCGGGGCCAGCCCGAGGCCACCGACCAGGCCCGCGCAAAGGTCGGAGATGATGTCGCCGAACAGGTTGGTGGTGACGATGATGTCGAACTGTTCCGGCTTCATCACCAGCTGCATGCAGCAGTTGTCGACGATCATCTCGTTGCATTCGATGTCGGGGTATTCCTGCGCGACCTCGCGGGCCACATTGAGGAAGATCCCCGAGGTCGACTTCAGGATGTTCGCCTTGTGCACCACCGTCACCTTCTTGCGGCCGGTCTTGCGGGCCAGCTCGAAGGCGTAGCGCACGATGCGCTCGGAGCCCTTGCGGGTATTGCGGGTGATGGAGATCGCCCAGCTGCCGTCCGGCGCGGTTTCCTGCCCTTCCGCGGTGTAGGCGCCCTCGGTATTCTCGCGCACCGTGATCAGGTCGACCCCGCTGGGGAAGCGCGACTTAGTGTTCGGGAAGCTCTTCGCCGGCCGCACGTTGGCATACAGGTCGAAGCGACGGCGCAGCTCGACGTTGATCGAGCTGAAACCGCCGCCCACCGGCGTGGTCAGCGGCGACTTCAGCGCGATGCGGTTACGGCGGATGGACTCCATCGTCGCTTCCGGGATCAGCTCGCCGGTCTTCTCCAGCGCGACCAGGCCGGCATCGGCGAATTCGTACTGCAGGCCCAGCTGCATCGTGTCGAGCACGTGCAGGGTGGCATCCATGATCTCGGGGCCGATGCCATCGCCGCGGATGACGGTAATCGTGGTCATAGTCTCGCTCGTAAGGACCGTCGCAGGCCGCGCCGGCGCGCAGCCTGCGAGGGGGAATGGGAAACGCCCATTATGCCAGAGCGGCCCCGGCCGGCCGCCCTCGCGGTCAGCCGTGGTCGTGCGGCGACGGCGCGCCCGCCTGGCCCTGCTCGAGCTGGTCGAGGAAGTCCACCGCGCGGCGCAGGTGCGGGATCACGATGCTGCCGCCCACCACCAGTCCGACCGAGAACGCCTCGAACATCTCCTCGCGGTTGACCCCCGCCTCGCTGCACTGGGCGACGTGGTAGCTGATGCAGTCGTCGCAGCGCAGCACCAGCGACGCCACCAGGCCGCACAGTTCCTTGGTCTTCACGTCCAGCGCGCCGGCCTGGTAGGTCTGGGTGTCCAGCGCGAAGAAGCGGCGCACCACCTGGTTGGGCTCGTCCAGGATGCGCTTGTTCATCCGCTGGCGGAACTCGGTGAACTGGCGGATCCGGTCCTCGTCGGTGCTCATGCGCAACCCGCGGCCAGCAGCGGCTCGAGCTTGCCGGCGCGATGCAGCGCCATCATGTCGTCGTAGCCGCCGACATGGACGTCGCCGATGAAGATCTGCGGCACGCTGGTGCGGCGGGTGAGCGCCATCATCTTCTCGCGCTCGGCCGGATCCAGGTCGATCCGCACCTCGGTCCACTGCTGGCCCTTGCTCTTCAGGAAGTTCTTGGCGGCCACGCAGTACGGGCAGATGGCGGTGCTGTAGATGGTGATGGCGGGTGTGCTGGCGTTGCTCAAGTGGCCTCCGGAACCTGTGGGATCGTGATCGGTCATACCCGACGATCATGCGGGAAGAATGTGGGGCCGGTCGCAGCCCGATTCCAGCTGCTCAAGCCCCATTCACCCCCGATCATCCCGCAACCGCCATCCTGACCGCATGAAGCCCACCTCCCGCCTGCTGCCCGCCGCCCTCGCCTTCGCCCTTGCCGCCGGCAGCGGGCTGGCAATCGCGCAGAACCGCAACCTGCCGGACATCGGTTCGTCCGCCGGCAGCGTGCTGTCGCCGGCACGGCAGGCGGAATACGGCGGCATGGTGCTGGCGCAGCTGCGCCATGCCGGCTACGTGCTCGACGACCCGCTGCTGGACGGGTGGCTGCGCGACGTCGGTACCCGCCTCGGCGGCGCCAGCGAGCGGCCGCAGCAGCCGCTGACCTTCTTCCTGCTGCGCGACCGGCAGATCAACGCGTTCGCCACGCTCGGCGGCTACATCGGCATGAACGCCGGGCTGATCCTGTCCGCCGACCGCGAGGACGAGGTCGCTGGCGTGCTGGCACACGAGATCGCCCACGTCACCCAGCAGCACGTGCTGCGCGGCGCCGAGCGCGCCCAGCGCGACAGCCTGCCGATCCTGCTGGCGACCCTCGGCGCGATCGTGGCGGCGCAGCAGGCAGGCGGCCGCTCCAGCGGCGATGCCACCTCCGCCGCGCTGATGACCGGCATGGGCCTCATGCAGCAGCGGCAGATCGACTACACCCGCGACAACGAATCGGAGGCCGATCGCCTCGGCATCCGCAACCTGGCGCAGGGCGGCTATGACCCGGTGGCGATGGCCGAATTCTTCCAGACCCTGCAGGGCGTGGTGCGGATGAACCAGGGCGACGAGCGCACCTCGGTGCCCGGCTACCTGCAAACGCACCCGCTCACCCTCGCCCGCATCAGCGAAGCACGCGAGCGCGCCAACCAGCTGGAGCCGGCGGTGTCGGTGCCGGCCCGCCAGAGCAGCGGCAACCTGCTGCTGCCCGCGGGCCTGCAGATCGCGACCCAGGCCCAAGGCGCGCAGGGCCGCGGCCCCACCGGTGACTTCGGCTGGGCGCGCGAGCGCCTGCGCGTGCTCAGCGCCAACAGCCCCGCGCAGGCCATCCGCGAATACCAGCAGATGCGCGCGCAGAAGCCGCTGGACGAACCGCAACGCTACGGCCTGGCCCTGGCCCACCAGCTGGCGGGCCAGAGCGCGGACGCTGTGCGTGAACTCGCGCCGCTCGCCGCCGCCCAGCCCGACAACCTGTGGCTGCAGATCGCGATGGCGCAGGCGGAATCGCGCACCGGCAAGGCGGCGGAGGCCGACCGCCGGCTGTCGGGCCTGCTCGCGCGGATGCCCACCCAGCGTGCGCTTGCGCTGGGCTACGCCCAGATCCTCGCCGAGCGCAACACGCGCGACGCCGGGCAGAAGGCGGTGGCGGTGTTGAGGCCGCTGGCCGCGGGCGCCGCCAGCGACCTGCCGTTCCAGCAGGTCTTCGCGCGCGCGAACGAGATCGCAGGGGACCCGGCCCGCGCCGGCGAAGCATGGGCGGAAGCCGCGTTCCTCTCCGGCCGGCCGGAGCAGGCCCTGGTGCAGCTCAACAACCTCAGGAAGAACGAGGCCCTGGATTACTACGCCCGCGCCCGCATCGACGCGCGCATCGCCGCGATCACGCCCACCGTGCTGGAACTTCGCAGGCAGGGCGTGCGCGACGAGGAGGCCACCGGGCGCCTCGGCATCCGTATCGGCGGGAGCCGCGCACGGCACTGACCCTCTGCGGGCGATGTCCCCGCGAATCGTGACAATGTCACCATGCGGTCATAAAAGCGTCGTGTAATGGCAGGATCGACGCAGACCAAGGCGCCCGCCGCCCAACCGCATGCAGAAGCGCATCCTGATCGTTGACGACGAACCGGCCATCCGCGACATGGTCGCCTATGCCTTGCGCAAGGGCGAATACGACCCGGTGCTGGCTGGCGACGCGCGCGACGCGCAGGCGCAGATCGCCGACCGCGTCCCGGACCTGATCCTGCTCGACTGGATGCTGCCGGGTACCAGCGGCCTGGAGCTGGCCCGCCGCTGGCGCAAGGACCGGCTGACCCGCGAGGTGCCGATCATCATGCTGACCGCGCGCGGCGAGGAGAACGACCGCGTCGGCGGGCTGGAGGCCGGGGTCGACGACTACGTCGTCAAGCCGTTCTCGGCGCGCGAGCTGCTGGCCCGGATCCGCGCGGTGCTGCGGCGCTCGCGCGAGGACGACGAGGACGGCAGCGTGCAGGTGGGCAAGCTGCGGATCGAAGGCGCCGCCCATCGCGTGTTCGCCGACGCCGACGGCCATCCCTCGCCGGTGCAGATCGGCCCCACCGAGTACCGCCTGTTGCACTTCTTCATGACCCATCCGGAGCGCGTGTACTCGCGCTCGCAGCTGCTGGACCACGTGTGGGGAGGCAGCGTCTACGTCGAGGAACGCACGGTCGACGTGCACATCCGGCGTCTGCGCAAGACCCTGGAGCCGCACGGTCTGGATGCCATGGTGCAGACCGTGCGCGGCGCCGGCTACCGCTTTTCCGCCGCGGCCTGAGCCGCGCCCGGTCGGCGCCGCCACCGCCTAGACTTGCCGCATGTCGCCCGACGCCCGCAACGCCTGGTTCCGAACCCTTGGCCAGCTCCTGGCAGTGCTGGCGGCCGGGCTTGCCCTCGGCTTGGCGGTCGGGCATCCATGGCCGCTGCTGACCGTGGCCGCGCTCGGGGTGGTGGCTTGGCACTACTGGCGCCTGCGCAACGTGCTCGCGCGCCTCACCGCCCGCCAGCGGCTGCCGCCAGCGCGCGGCGTGGGCGTCTGGAACGAACTGGACCGCCTGCTGTACCGCGGCCAGAGCGAGATGCGAGCGCGCAAGCGCCGACTGCTGGCGATGCTGCGCGCCTATCGCGCCGCCGCCGCCGCGCTTCCGGATGCGATCGTGGTGGTGGAGCGCAACAGCCAGCGCATCCTGTGGTTCAACGAAGCGGCCACCCCACTGCTCGGCCTGCACCATCCGCGCCACCAGGACCAGTCGCTGGTCGCCGCGCTGCGGCCGCTGTCGGTGGCCTATTGGCTGGCCTCCGGGCGCAACGCCGAACCGTTGACGGACGTGCCGTCGCCGGTCGATCCGGGGTTGCGCCTGAGCCTGCGCCTGATCCCCTATTCCGACGAGCTGTGGCTGCTGGTGGCGCGCGACGTGACCAAGGTGATGCGGCTGGAGCACATGCGCCGGGATTTCGTCGCCAATGTCTCGCATGAGCTGCGCACGCCGCTCACCGTGATCCACGGTTACCTGGAGATGCTGGATCCCGGGGAGAAGCCGGACTGGGCGCCGATGCTGGCCGAGATGCAGCACCAGTCCGCCCGCATGACCCAGCTGGTCGAGGACCTGCTCACCCTGTCGCGGCTGGAGGCGCGCGACGCCCTGCCCGACGAGCACGTGTCGATGGCCTCGATCCTCGCGACCCTGCGCCGCGAGGGCGAGGCGCTGAGCCACGGCCGCCACGCGATCGAGGTAAGGGACGAGGCCGGCGTCGACCTGCAGGGTTCCGGCAAGGAGCTGCACAGCGCCTTCTCCAACCTGGTCAGCAACGCCGTGCGCTACACCCCGGCCGGGGGCGCGATCGAGGTGCGCTTCGCACGCGCGCCCGGCGGCGGCGTGGTGCTGTCGGTGCGCGACAGCGGCTACGGCATCCCGGCCGCGCACCTGCCGCGGATCACCGAGCGCTTCTACCGGGTCTCGACCAGCCGCTCGCGCGAATCCGGCGGCACTGGCCTGGGCCTGGCCATTGCCAAGCACGTTCTCGGCCTGCATGGTGCACGTCTGTCGATCGAGAGCGAGGTCGGCAAGGGCAGCCTGTTCGCCTGCCACTTCGGCCCCGAGCGCGTGGTGCCGCGCGAGCCCAGCACCGTCCCCATGGCCCCATGACCGCAAAACCCGCCACCGCCGCCGCATCCCCCGCGCCCGTCCCGCTGGACGATCCCGCGCTGTACGCCAACCGCGAGCTGGGCCAGCTCGACTTCAACTTCCGGGTCCTGGCGCAGGCGCAGGATCCGGCGGTGCCGCTGCTGGACCGGCTGCGCTTCCTGTGCATCAGCTGCACCAACCTCGACGAGTTCTTCGAGATTCGCGGCGGTTCGGTGCGCCACGCGATCGAGTTCGGCCTGCCGCCGGCGGCGGACGGCTTGCCCCCGACCGCCCTGTTGCAGCGGATCCACGACCGCGCGGCGACCCTGGTGGACGCGCAGTACCGCTGCTTCTACGAGGAGATCCGGCCGGCGCTCTGGGACCAGGGCATCCGCCTGCTGCAGCGCGAGCAGTGGAGCCCGGAGCAGACCGCGTGGCTGCGGGAGCATTTCCGCGAGGAGATCATGCCGGTGCTGTCGCCGCTGGCACTGGACCCCGCGCATCCCTTCCCGAAGATCCTCAACAAGTCGCTGAACGTGGTGGTGCTGCTGGAAGGCCGCGACGCCTTCGGCCGCGAGGGCCACATGGCGATCGTGCGCGCGCCGCGCTCGCTGGCGCGGATCATCCGCCTGCCGGATGCCGACGGCGACGGCGACGCCTGCCACGACTTCGTGTTCCTCAGCTCGCTGCTGTCGGCCTTCGTCGACGAACTGTTCCCGGGCATGACCGTGCTTGGCGCCCACCAGTTCCGGGTGACACGCAATTCGGAGCTGATCCTCGACGAGGACGACATTGACAACCTCGCGCTGGCGGTTCGCGACGAACTGGTCGGCCGCGGCTACCTGCGCGCGGTGCGGCTGGAGATCGACGAGCGCTGCCCGCCCGACGTGGTGCGCATGCTGCTGGACAACTTCGACCTGCCGGCCAACGCGGTCTACAAGATCAATGGACCGGTCAACCTCAACCGGGTGATCCAGGTCTACGACATGGTCCACCGGCTGGACCTGAAGTTCCGGCCATTCCAGCCGCGCAACGTGCGCGACTTGGAGACGATGTTCGACGCCATTCGCCAGGGCGACATCCTGCTGCACCACCCGTTCGACAGCTTCAACCCGGTGCTCGAACTGATCCGCCAGGCCGCCGACGATCCCAACGTGCTGGCGATCAAGCAGACCCTGTACCGCACCGGCAAGGATTCGCCGATCGTCGAGCACCTGATCCAGGCCGCGCGCAACGGCAAGGACGTGACGGTGGTGGTGGAACTGCGCGCGCGCTTCGACGAGGAAGCCAACCTCGGGCTCGCCGACCGCCTGCAGGACGCGGGCGTGCAGGTCGTCTATGGCGTGGTCGGCTACAAGACCCACGCCAAGATGCTCCTGATCGTCCGCCGCGAGGGCGAGCACCTGCGCCGCTACGTGCACCTGGGCACCGGCAACTACCATTCCGGCACCGCGCGGGCCTACACCGACTTCAGCCTGATGACGGCCAATCCGGACATCGGCAACGACGTCCACCTGATCTTCCAGCAGCTGTCCGGGCTGGCCGCGCCGCTGCAGCTGCAATGCCTGCTGCAATCGCCGTTCACCCTGCACAGCGGGGTGCTGTCGATGATCGCGCGGGAGGCGGACCATGCCCGCGCCGGCCGCGAAGGCCGCATCATCGCCAAGATGAACGCGCTCAACGAGCCGCAGGTGGTGCGCGCGCTGTACGAGGCCTCGCAGGCCGGCGTGCAGGTCGACCTGATCGTGCGGGGCGCCTGCACCCTGCGCCCGGGCGTGCCGGGCGTGTCCGACAACATCCGCGTACGCAGCATCGTGGGCCGCTTCCTCGAGCACCATCGCGTCTGGTGGTTCCGCAACGACGGCGATGGCGCCCTCTACTGCTCCTCCGCCGACTGGCTGGAGCGCAACCTGCTGCGCCGGGTGGAAACTGCGTTCCCGGTCCTTGCGCCGCACGGCGCGCAGCGGGTGAAGCGCGAGGGACTGCTGAACTACCTGGACGACAACCAGAACGCCTGGGAATTGCAGCCCGACGGCAGCTACGAAAGGCGCGTCCCGGCCGAGGGCGAGCCCGGGTTCTCCGCGCAGTTGGCCATGCTGCAAGACCTGTACGCGTGAGCAGGCCGGCCGCATGAGGAGCGCCATCCGCCGCCGCGGCAGCGCCAATCCCTCGCCGCTGCAGGATGGCGACACCCTCGCCGCGCTCGATATCGGCTCCAACAGCTTCCACATGGTGGTGGCGCAGCGCGTGCTTGGCCAGCTGCGGGTGGTCGACCGCCTGCGCGAGACCGTGCGCATGGCCGAGGGACTGGACCGCCTTGGCGGGCTCCACCCCGAGGTGCGCGAGCGCGCGCTCGACGCGCTGTCCCGCTTTGGGCAGCGCATCGCCGGCATCCCGCCGCACCACGTGCGCGCGGTGGCCACCAACACCGTGCGCCGGCTGCGCGCCCCGGAGAACTTCCTGCTTCCCGCCGAGCGCGCGCTGGGGCACGTGATCGACGTGGTGGCCGGCCGCGAGGAAGCGCGCCTGGTGTACCTCGGCGTCGCCCATGCGCAGCCGCCCAAGCCCGGCCACAAGCGGCTGGTGATCGACATCGGCGGCGGCTCCACCGAGTGCATCATCGGCCGCGGCTTCGAGCCGCTGGAGCGCGAAAGCCTGCAGGCCGGCAGCGTCGCCAGCACCCGCCGCTTCTTCCCCAGCGGCAAGCTGTCGCGCAAGCGCTGGAACGCCGCACTGACCGAGGTGCGCGCCGAGTTCCAGCAGTTCGCCAGCACCTATCGCGCGCTCGGCTGGGACGAGGCGATCGGGTCGTCGGGCACCAACAAGGCGATCGGCGAGATCTGCGCGGCGATGAAGCTGACCAAGGGCGCGGTCACCGCCGAGGCGCTGCCGCAGGTGCGCGACCGCCTGCTGTCGGCGGGACACATCGACGCGATCGACCTTCCCGGCCTGTCCGCCGACCGCAAGCCGATCATCGCCGGCGGCGTGCTCGTGCTGGAGGCGGTGTTCGCCGCGCTGGGCCTGGAGCGCATGCACGTCAGCAAGGCGGCGCTGCGCGAGGGTGTGCTCTACGACCTGCTTGGCCGCGTCGGCGAGGACGATCCGCGCGATGCGTCGGTGGCCGCGATGATGCAGCGCTACGGGATCGACGTGGCGCAGGCGCAGCGGGTCGAGGACACCGCGCTGCAGCTGTTCGACCAGGTGTGCGAGGCATGGCACCTCGACGCCGACGACCGCCGCATGCTCGCCCGCGCCGCCCGCCTGCACGAGGTGGGGCTGGCGATCGCGCACAGCGGCTACCACGTGCATGGCGCCTACATCCTGGAACATTCGGACATCGCCGGCTTCTCGCAGCAGGACCAGCGCTTCCTGGCCGCGCTGGTGCGCACCCATCGCCGCGGCGTGCCCAAGTCCGCGTTCGAGATGATCCCCGACCGCCTGCTGTCCAACGCCCGCCACAGCGCGGCGGTGCTGCGGCTTGCGGTGTTGCTGCACCGCTCCCACCAGGCGCACGAGTTGCCGCCGCTGCGGCTGCAGGCCTCCAGCGAGCAGCTGGAGCTGGAGATCGAGGGTGCCTGGCTGCAGTCTCGCCCGCTGCTGCGCGAGGACCTGGAGGGCGAGCCCGCCGACATGGCCGGCCTCGGCATCACCCTCAAGCTGGTCGAACGCTGAACACGGGCGCGCGTGTCACCGCGGCGTCATCGCCGCGACACCGGCCAGTCACCCCGCGCCGCCACGCTCCCCAAAACGGGAGCCGTGCATGCGCTATGCCATCGTCACCGAGACCTACGCACCGGAAGTCAACGGCGTTGCCCTGACCGTCGCCGCGAAGGTGGCCGGGCTGCGCGAACGCGGCCATGAGGTCGATGTCATCCGCCCGCGCCAGCACGCCGCGCAGGTCGCCGCGGCGCACGAACTGCTGACCCGCGGGGCGCCGATCCCCGGCTACCCGGGCATGCGCTTCGGCTTGCCCGCGCACGCCGCGCTGCGCCGTCAGTGGCGGCGGCGGCGGCCGGATGCCATCTACATCGACACCGAAGGGCCGCTGGGCTGGTCGGCGCTGCGCACCGCGCTGCGGATGGGCATCCCGGTCAGCTCGGGCTTCCATACCCGCTTCGACGAGTACATGGCCGATTACGGCCTGCCGTTCCTGCAGCCGCTCGCACTGGCGTGGATGCGCCGCTTCCACAACCGCTCGCGCGCCACCCTGGTGCCGACCTGCGAGCTGAGCGACTTCCTGCGCGCGCAGCGGTTCAACGACGTCTACCACCTGCCGCGCGCGGTCGATACCCGCCGCTAAGACCCGCAGCGCCGCAGCCAGGCGCTGCGCGATGCGTGGGGCGTGGCGCCGGACGGGCTGGCCGCGATCTACCTCGGCCGCATCGCCGCCGAGAAGAACCTGCCGCTGGCGGTCAAGGCCTTCCGCGCGCTGCAGCAGCGCCGTCCGGATGCGCGCTTCGTCTGGGTCGGCGAGGGCCCCGAGCTGGCCCGCATCCGCGATGCCAATCCCGACTTCGTCTTCTGCGGGCTGCGCCACGGCGAGGACCTGGCCGCGCATTTCGCCAGCGCCGACATGTTCATCTTCCCCAGCCACTCGGAAACCTTCGGCAACGTGACCCTGGAGTCGATGGCCAGCGGGGTGGCCACCATCGCCTTCCGCTACGGCGCCGCGCGCGAGCACATCGAGCACCGCGCCAGCGGCATCGCCATCGCGGGCAAGGACGAAAACGCCTTCGTGCGCGCGGTGGTCGAGGTCGGCTGCGACGACGGCCTGCGCCGTTCGCTGGGCGAGCAGGGCCGGATCGCGGTGAGCAAGCTGCGCCCCGCCCAGGTCTCCGCCGACTTCGACGACATCCTGCAACGGATCATGCACCCGGGAGCCACCCGCGATGTCCAGCCTGCCCTCGCCTGAGCGACCCATCCCCGCCAGCCGCATCGCCCGCCATGACGTGGGCCTGTGCCTGCTCGCCAACCACCTGCGCTCGCGGCAGGGCGTGCTGCGCTTCTTCGCCAGCGTCAGCCGGCTGGGTGATAGCGTTTTCTGGTACGTGCTGATGGGTTCGCTGATCGTTGTGGACGGCTTGGCCGGCCTGCAGGCCTCGCTGCACCTGGCCGCCACCGGCGCGGTCGCGCTGGCGCTGTACAAGCTGCTGAAACGCTGGACCCGGCGCCCGCGCCCGTTCGCCAGCGACGTGCGCATCCACGCCTGGGTGGCGCCGCTGGACGAGTTCAGCTTCCCCTCCGGGCACACCCTCCACGCGGTCGCATTCAGCCTGGTGGCGCTGGCGCACTACCCCGCGCTGACGTGGCTGCTGGTGCCGTTCGCCGCCAGCGTGGCCGTCTCCCGCGTGGTGCTGGGCCTGCACTACCCCAGCGACGTGCTGGCCGCCACCGGCATCGGCAGCGCGCTTGCCGGCATGTCGTTGTGGCTGGTGCCGGGAGTGTCGCTGTTCGCTTGAAGGGGAGGACGTGCCCGGAGTCCCATACCCCTGGGAACGGGGGATTTCCCCTGCCCCGCGTGGGGATTGCCCTGATGAAGCATCGCCCGTCACGGCGGATGCTCCGGGAAGCCTTCCACGGGATTCCCCCATGCACGCCCTGCCCAAACTTCGCGCCAGCCTTCTCGCCCTTGCCATCCTCGCCACGCCGCAGCTTGCCGAAGCACGCAAGCTCGACCTTAACCTGCAGCAGCTGATGCCGGCGGTCGCCCCCGGCGAGACGCTGGAGGTGGTCGTCAGCTTCCACGGCAGCGGTCCCGCCACGCCGGTGCAGATCGCAAGGCTCGCCGCGCTGGGCCTGAAGGGGGTGAGCATGCGCGCCCTGCCGATCGTCGGCGTGCGCGCCACCCCCGCGCACGTCAACAAGCTGCTGGCGATGCCGGACGTGCGTTCGGTCTGGCACAACGCGCCGCTGGACTTCGAGAACCGGGAAGCCACCGCGCTGACCGGGGTCGACAAGCTGCGTACCGACGAAGCACTCCGCCTGCGCGGGGTGCCGGTCAGTGGCCGCGGGATCGGCGTGCTGGTCAACGATTCCGGCGTCGACGGCCTGCATCCCGACCTGGCCTACCCCCAGCACGTGAAGCAGAACGTCCTCGCGCAGACCAACCTGCACGCGGTCGATGCACTGCTGCCCGTCACCTACACCGAGGGGGTGCACAACACCGACATCGGCGGTGGCCACGGCACCCACGTGGCCGGCACGGTCGGCGGTAACGGCGCGGCCTCCGGCGGTGCCCACGAGGGCGTGGCACCCGGCGCGGGCATCATCGGCTACGGCTCGGGCGCGGCGCTGTTCATCCTCGACACCATCGGGGGCTTCGACTACGCCCTGACCCACCAGTCGCAGTACAACATCCGGGTGGTGTCCAACTCGTTCGGCAATACCGGCGACGTGGGCACCGAGTTCGACCCGGACGACCCGACCAACATCGCCACCAAGGCGCTGTCCGACCGCGGCGTGGTGGTCGTCTTCTCCGCCGGCAACTCCGGGTCGGGCGAAGGCACCATCACCGGCAACTTCAAGAAGGCCCCGTGGGTGGTCACCGTCGCCGCCGGCGACAAGCAGGGCCGGCTGGCCAGCTTCTCCTCGCGCGGCGAGGCGGGCCGCGGCGGCACCGTCACCATCGACGGCAAGAGCTACGTCTGGGCCGACCGCCCCACGGTCACCGCTCCGGGCGTGGACATCGTCTCCGCGCGCGCCTCGCTCGGCAGCCTCGACAAGCTGGAAGCGCAGACCGACCTGGAGACGCTGGGTCCGTCGCTGGCCGCGCGCTACACCCACATGTCCGGCACCTCGATGGCGGCGCCGCACATCGCCGGCGTGGTCGCGCTGATGCTGGAGGCCAACCCCTCGATGGGCTGGCGGGAGGTAAAGCAGATCCTGCAAGACACCGCCAGCAACATCCCCGGGCGCGCCGCGTGGGAAGCCGGTGCCGGGTACGTCAACGCCTACGCGGCGGTGCAGAAGGCGCTCGCCGGGGGGGCGTTCGGCAGGACCGTCAATGCCGCCCGCAACTTCAACGCCAACGCGATCGCGGCCCCCGCCAGCGAAGCGACCTACGCGCTCGACTACACGCCGCTGCTGCCCAGCGAGGTCCAGTCGTTCGAGGTCGGCAGCGACGTCGCGGTGGTCGCCGCCCGCGCCAACGTCGGCACCAACGCCGCGGCGATCTGGCTGACGGATCCCAATGGCCAGAGCTACAAGTCGTCGGTCGGCCTACCCGTACTTGGCGCCAACGTAGCGGCCACCGCGCCGGGCGTTCCCGGCACCTGGACGGTGACACTGAAGGGCACGCAGGCCACCGGCACCGGCACCAACGGCGCGGGGCTGCCCGCCACGATCGATGTCAAGGTGAAGCAGGTGCGCATCAGCGGCTTCTCCGGCCTCGGCGATATCGTGGGCCACGCAGGCCGCCAGTTCATCGAGTACGGCGTGGCGAACCGCCTGGTGGATGGTTATTCGGATGGTTATTTCCGCCCCGACCAGCCGTTGACCCGCGGCGAGCTGGCCACCTACCTCACCATGGGCGCCGGCCTGCGCCAACAGCTCCCGCTCAACGGCGCGTCCAGCCTCAGCGACATCGCCAACGGCAGCGCGTTGTCCCCGTTCGCGGAGGCCGCCACCGCCCGTGGAGGGTCGCTACGCGACCTTGGCCATCTCAGCGCCGGCGTCATGGGCACCAGCAACGGCGCGTTCCGTCCCGGCGACAACCTCACCCGGATCAGCCTCGCCTATTCGCTGGTGCAGAGCCTGGGCCTGCAGTCGCAGGCGGCTGCACGGGCGACCGGCAGCAGCAGCCAGACCGCGGACGGCAGCTTCGGGGTCTCGGTCGATGGGATGCAGACCCACGACATCCCGGTCACGGTCGACGCCGGCACCAGCCGCCTGCAGGGCAGCCTGGTCTGGGATGGCGGCGTGCCCGCGCAAGACCTGGACCTGTTCCTGCACGCGCCGGACGGAAGCCAGGTTGCGTCGGCGGCCACCACCGACAACCCCGAGATCATCTCCTACGCGGTTCCCGGCCCGGGAACCTACACCTGGCGAATCAAGGCCTATGCCACCGCCGCCTCCAACTACAGCCTCACCAGCACGCAATCCGGGGCCGCGGGGGGATCAGCGCTCACCGTGCAGATGGCGGATGGCAGCCGCCTGCCGATCGAGGACGCCGCCTCGATCCCGGCCTCGCTGCGCGGTTACGTGCAGTTGGCCCTGGACCTGGGCCTGATCAATGCGCGCTTCACCCTGACCCAAGGCGAATACGATGCCAAGCCGGCGATGAAGGCCTACTTCGACCCGGCGCAGGTCGTCACCCGTGCCGCCTTCGCCGCTGCCGCCAGCCGCCTGCACGGGGTCTACGGCCAGTAACCCGATTGGCACGGGAAGATGGAAAAGCCCGCCGGGTAACCGGCGGGCTTCTTGCTGGGCGCATGCGGGTGGCCGCGCCTCACTCCACGTCCAGCACCTTGCGTGGCAGCTTCGCCTCGCGCATGGCAGCGTGGTAGGCGAACGAGGCAATCACCGCGGCGGCCTGCTTGAGGTCTTCCGGCGCCGCGTGGTCCAGCACGTCCAGGTGGGTGTGGTGGACGTTGGTGAAGTAGTCCAGCTGGTCCTGCACGAACTGGAAGCCCGGCAGGCCCACGCTGTCGAAGCTGATGTGGTCGGTGCTGCCGGTGTTGCGCTGGGTGACGATGCTGGCGCCGACGTCGTTGAACGGTCGCAGCCACGCCTCGAAGATCGGCGCGGCGGCCATGTTTTCCTGCGCGTAGACGCCGCGGATCTTGCCGCTGCCGTTATCCAGGTTGAAGTAGACCGACAGCCTGTCGTAGCCGCCCTTGCGCTGGAGCGGGCCACGGTTCTCGCGCAGCGAGGCCGGCAGCGCCTTCTGCGCCGGGTCGGTCGGTTCGGCATAACCGGCGAAGTGCCGGGTAACGTAGGACTGCGAGCCGATCAGCCCCTGCTCCTCGCCGGTCCACAGCGCGACCCGGATGGTGCGGTTCGGCCGGGCGCCGACCGCCTTGAGGATGCGCATCGCCTCCATCATCACCGCCACGCCCGCGCCGTTGTCGTTCGCGCCGGCGCCGGCGTGCCAGCTGTCCAGGTGGGCGCCGATCATGACCACCTCGTTGCGGCGCGGACCGGTACCCGGGAGCTCGGCGATCGTGTTGTAGCCGGTGACGTTCTCGGTGCCGGTGAAGCGGCCGTCCGACTGCACGCGCAGGCGCACCGTCTCCTTGCGTTCCAGCGCGCGCATCACCGTGTTGTAGTGCTCGGCCATCATCACGAAGGCGGGCACGCCCTCCGGATCGCCGGCCTTGCGGCCGCCGCCGCCAGTGACGCGGATGATGCCGTTGTCCCAGCTACTGATGTCGACCGTCGCCGCGACCTTTTCCTCGGCGAGGAAGCGGTTGAGCTGCGGCACGAACTCGCTGCGCTTGCGGAAGCGCTCGATCATCGCCGCGCGGTCTTCGCCGGGCTTGCTGCTCTGGGTCGGCACCGGATACGACACCAGGTTCTCGAGGGTGTCGTGGTCGTGGCGCTTCCAGTCCGGGGTCTCGCCCTGCTTGTAGGCGCGCAGTTCGTTGGTGAACACGACCTTCCCCGACAGCTTGCCGCGCCACTTGTCGAGGTCCGCCGGGCTTTCCAGCTTGACGTAAATGGCCTCGCCCTCGACCACGCCATTGGTCCCCGGGGTCCACGCCTTCGGCAACGCATGCAACGGCATCGCGCGCGGCGCCAGCATCTCGATGCCCGCCTCGCTGAACACCCAGCCGCGACCCAGGTCCTCGACCGGATCGTCATGGACGTTCGACAGGCCCCATTCGGTCAGCTTCTGCCGCGTCCACTGGTTGGCGCGGGCCATCGACGGCGAATTGGTCAGGCGCGGGCCGATGGTGTCGGTGAGGTAGTCCAGGGTCTGCACCACCTGCGAGCGCTTGAACGCCTCGTTGCGGATCTTGCCCACCATTTCCATGTCCACCCGTTCGGGTGCCTGCGCATGGACAGGCACCGCCAGCAACAGGGCGGCCAGCAGCACGGCTTGCTTCACGTCATTCCCCGGGATCAACCAGTCAACGCGTGAGTCTAGGCCGGGCCACGGGCGCGCGGACCGGGCCAAGAGTCATGCCGAAGGCGCCTGCGCGCACGCTTCCGGCGCCGCCAGCGGCTGCAGGCGCGCCCGCAGCACGCTGGGGAAGTACTGCGCGGGCCAGTCGCGGTCATTGGCGACCTGGGCATGGGCGCGGCTGGCCTCCAGCGCGGCGAAGTCCAGTTCGGCGATGGCCCACGCCTCGCTGCCCCGCGTTTCCACCAGCATGCCATCGTGGGGCAGGCCCACGTCCATCGGGGCGATCAGCGCCGCCTCGCCGGTGTTGCTGTCGAGCGCGGGGCTCCACCGCGCCTCCCCCGCGGTCACCGACTGCGCCACGAACACGCGGTTCTCCAGCGCGCGCGCCAGGCAGCCCACGCGCACGCGGGTGGCGCCGGCTGCGGTGTCGGTGCAGCTGGGCACCAGCAGCAGGCGGGCGCCCGCCTCGCATTGCGCGCGCACCGGCAACGGGAATTCGCTGTCGTAGCAGACCGCGATGCCGGCGCGCACGCCGCCCAGGTCGAACACCTTCAGCGCATCGCCGGGCTCGATGATCCCGGTGGCCTTCTCGAACCCGGTCAGCCGCAGCTTGTCCTGGAACGCATGCCCCCCGTCCGGCGCGAAGAGGTCGCTGCGGTTGCGATAGCGACCATGTCCGGTGTCCAGCAGGAAGCTGCCGGCCACGATCCACAGGCCCCACCGCCGGGCAAGGCCCGCATACAGCGCCAGCCAGTCCGCCCGCAGCGGCTGCAGCGCCGCCAGCGAGGCATGCAGGTCTTCGCGGGTGGTCGCGTCGAACTGTGCCGCCAGTTCCAGTGCCAGGTATTCGGGCAGCACCGCGAGCTGCGCGCCGCGACGGTGGGCGTCGCCGAGCAGGGCCTGTTGCTTCTCGGCGAACTCGGCGAAGGACGCCGGCGCACCGACGGGATACTTGCAGGTCGCGACTTTCATCCGGCCTCCCCCAGCGAGCGCAGCCAGAACGTCAGGGCATGCTCGCGCTCACCGACGCCGACCTCGTTCCATCGCAGCCGCATGGTCATGTCCGCCTGCCTCACGTAGCCGCGCTTGTGCCAGAACGCCTCGTTGCCGCGATGGCCAGGCGGCGTGCGCGGGTCGTCCTGCGGACGGTCGACGGCGGCGAAGGCGATCCAGTCGAAACCGCCGATGCGCCGCGCGTGCGCCTCTCGGGCATCGAAGAACGCATGGCCGACGCCGCGCCCGCGGTATGCCGGCAGCAGCACCGATTCCCCGCAATAGAACACCCGTGCCGGGGCGATGCCGCGCTCGAGGAACGGCGCCTGGAACGCGGGCGCCTCCTGCGCGAGCGGGATCCCGGTACTGGCGCCGACCACGGCGTCGCCGTCCCGGGCCAGCACCAGCACGCTGCCGGACGACGCGGCGTATG
The DNA here is from genome assembly GCA_023388715.1 of Pseudomonadota bacterium. Taxonomy (GTDB): domain Bacteria; phylum Pseudomonadota; class Gammaproteobacteria; order Xanthomonadales; family Xanthomonadaceae; genus Thermomonas. The sequence continues at coordinate 9,072 of JAEWFT010000040.1, read as the reverse complement.
CCGCGAGGTACTCGCGTTCGTAGGCGGCCTCGCCCTCGTACAGGTAGGGCCAGTCGCGGAAGACCTCCATCCGCAGCCCGGCCACGGCCTCCAGCACAGGGCGCACCGCGTCGCCGACCAGCGTCTGCAGCACCAGTGATCCGGCGGTCTCCATCCCCACGATTCTAGCGATCATGCGCGCGCAGCCCTGTTGCACCTTGAATTTCCGTCCACTGCCGAAGTGATGGTCCACGACTCCGGTGAGGAGGCGCGGGGCTGGTGATGAAGCAGCGGTGAGGCGTCAGGCAGCGGGCAGGATCACGTGGGCGACCGCGCCGCCCCCTTCGCGATTGGCCAGCGCCACCTGGCCGCCATGCAGCTTGGCGATCTCGGCGACGAAGTTCAGGCCCAGGCCACTGCTGCGCGCGCGGCCGTCGGGCCGCGGCAGCGAATAGAAGCGCTCGAACACCCGCTCCAGGGCGTAATCGGGGATCCCGGGGCCACGGTCGAGCACGCGGATGTGCAGCGCGCCCGCCTGCTGCTGGAGGCACAGTTCCACGACACCGCCGGGCGGTGAGAAATCGATCGCGTTGTCGAGCAGGTTGGCCAGCATCCGCCGCAGCAGGAAGGCATCGCCGCGCAGCGCCGGCAGCGCCTGCCCTGCCTCCACCGCCACCCTCACTCCGCGCTCGGCGGCGTGGTTAGCGGCGTCTTCCACGGCGTCGCGCGCCAATGCCGTGGCATCGACCTGCTCCGGCGCCTCGATGCGCTGGCGATGCTCCACTTCTGCCAGCGCCAGCAGCCGGTCCACCATGGTCGCCATCCGCCGACTCTGGTTGCCGATGCTGGCGGCAAAGCGGGTGCGGTCCGCATCGGGCAGCGGAGCTTCGAGCAGCTCGGCGGCGCCGCGGATCGCCGCGAGCGGGCTTTTGAGCTCGTGGGTGAGGCTGTGCACATAGCGCTCGACGTACTGCTTGCCGTCCAGCTGCCGGCGCATGCTTTCCAGCGCGCGGCCCAGGTCGGCGAACTCGCCCGCGGCGTTGGCCGGCAGGCTCGCGCGCTGTCCGCCGGCGACCGCGTCCGCGTAGCGCCGAAGTGCGTCCAGTTGCCGCGACAGCCACCACGCCACCAGCACCCCGACCAGCAGCGCGCTGCCCAGCAGCACCGCGCCCCAGCGCAGGATCACCTGCTGGCTGCGCTCGATGAAGGGCTGGATGACGCGGTTGGGCTTGGACACGGTGAGCACCCCCGCGATGCGTCCCTGCGGGTCATGGATGGGCGCGGCCACGTACATCACCGAGCTCATCTCGTCTTCGGGATCGTCTAGGGTGCTGCGCGCGCCGTATTGCCCGCGCAGGGTGCGGTGCACGTCGTTCCAGCGCGAGTTGTCGCGACCCAGCTCCTTGCCCGCCGAGTCGAAGCGCACGATGCCGCGCGCATCGGTCACCGTCACCCGGTAGCTGGCCTTGCGCTTGTCGTTGCCCCAGATCTCGGCGGCCAGGTCGCGCCGGGTCATCGCCCGCACGCGGGCGGCGAACTGGCCGTCGCCGATGCGACCCGCGAGCAGGTCGTCGGTGGCCACCTCCGCCAGCACGTTGGCGGTATCCGCCAGGGTGTCCTCCATCGCCTGCCGCACGCCCGGCTTCACCTGCTGCACGAACACGTTTCCCAGCAGCAGCGCGGCCAGCGCCACGATCAGGAAATACCCGAGCAGCACGCGCAGGCCGATCTTCATGGAGGCGTGCGCATGCCGGGCCGCTCAGTCCACGTCGACCGAATAGCCGAGCCCGCGGTGGGTCTGGATCGGGTCGCGCGCGGGGTCCAGCGCGCGCAACTTCGCCCGCAGCGTCTTGACGTGGGTGTCGACGGTGCGCTCGCCGCTGTCCAGCGCGTCCGGCCAGGCGCGGTCGAGCAACTGCGCGCGGCTGAGGATCGCCCCGGGGCGCCGCAGCAACTCGACCAGCAGCGCATGCTCGTAGCGGGTCAGGTCGAGCCAGTGGCCGCCGTAGCGGATGCGGTGTGCGCCCGCATCGACTTCGAACCGCCCCTTGCGCTGCGCGTCGCCACCTTCGTGGCGGCGCAGGCGGGCGCGCACGCGGGCCACCAGCTCGCGGGGGGAAAACGGCTTGGCGACGTAGTCGTCGGCGCCCAGCTCCAGGCCGAGCACGCGGTCGATCTCGTCGTTGCGCGCGGTCAGGAAGATCACCGGCACCGCGCTGGCCTCGCGCAGCTCCCGGCAGACCTCGAAGCCGCTGCGGTCCGGCAAGCCCACGTCGAGGATCACCAGATCCACGCCGCCGCGCCGCAGCCGTGGCAGCACGCTGCCGCCCAGCAGGACGTGCTCGGCCTCGTAGCCGTCCGCACGCAGCGCGTAGAGGACGGTCTCGGCGATCGCGGCTTCGTCTTCGGCAAGCAGGACGGTGGGCATGGCCGGCATCCTAGCCCAGCGCCGGCGCCGGTCTGCGTGGCCAGTGTGAAGCCCGGGGCATCTGCCACAATCGCGGCGATGAACTACCGCCACGCCTTCCATGCCGGCAACCACGCGGACGTCCTCAAGCATGTCGTGCTGCTGGCGCTGTGCGATGCGCTCACCAGTAAGCCCGCCGCCTGCTTCGCGCTGGACACCCACGCCGGGCGCGGCCTGTACCGGCTGGACGGCGAGTCCGCGCGCAAGACCGGCGAGGCGCAGGACGGCATCGCCCGGCTGCAGGCCGAAGCGCCGCGCGACCCCGCGATCCAGCGTTACCTGGCGGCCGTGCGCGCCTGCCGGCAACAGCATGGGGCGCATGCGTATCCCGGTTCGCCGTGGCTGCTGGCGCATGCGCTGCGCGCGCAGGACCGGATTGCGGCCTGCGAACTGCTGCCCGAGGAATCCGCCGCGCTGGCGGCCAACCTTGCCGGCGATCCGCGCGTGACCGTGCTCCAGCGCGACGGCTACGCCGCGATCCGCGCCCTGTTGCCGCCGCGCCACGGGGAGGTCCGCTTTGCCCGCGGCCTGGTTCACATCGATCCGCCCTACGAGGCCCAGCTCGATGAGTTCGACGCCGCCCTGCCGGCGATCCGCGAGGCGCTTGCACGCTGGCCGCAGGGCATGATCGCGCTGTGGTACCCGATCAAGCAGCGGCGCGCGCTGCAGGCCTTCCATCGGCGCGCGCAGGCGCTCGAGGCCAAGTCCGCGCTGGTGCTGGAGCTGCTGGTGCGTCCCGACGACTCGCCGCTGCGGATGAACGGCAGCGGCATGCTGGTGCTCAATGCGCCGTGGCGGTTCGACCAGGCGATGCGCCCCGCCCTCGCGGCGCTGGCCTCCAGCCTCGGCGAGGCCGGCAGCGATGCCAGCGTTGCGTGGTTGCGCCGACCGGCCTGAGCGCGTTCACCCGCCGCAGCGGCGGGTGCATGCCAGAATCCCGCGTCCCCCCGCATCGGCACCGCCATGGCTTCCAGCTTCTTTGCCCTGTTCGACGACATCGCCACCCTGCTCGACGACGTCTCGGTGATGACCAAGGTCGCGACCAAGAAGACCGCCGGCGTGCTGGGCGACGACCTGGCGCTCAATGCCCAGCAGGTGACCGGGGTCACCGCCGACCGCGAGTTGCCGGTGGTGTGGGCGGTGGCCAAGGGCTCGGTGCTGAACAAGGCCATCCTGGTGCCGGCGGCACTGGCGATCGCGGCGCTGGAAACCTGGCTCAAGGCACGCGGAATCAACGTCCCGCTGATCATCCCGCTGATGATGCTGGGCGGCCTGTACCTGAGCTACGAGGGCGTGGAAAAGCTCGCGCACAAGTTCCTGAACGGACGCGAGGAAGCCCACAAGCAGGAGCTGCGGCAGGCCGTCGCCGATGAAAAGGTGGACATGGTTGCGTTCGAAAAGGACAAGATCAAGGGCGCGATCCGCACCGATTTCATCCTCTCGGCGGAGATCATCGTGATCACCCTGGGCACGGTGGCGGCCCAGCCCTTCATGACCCAGGTGGCGGTGCTGGTCGCGATTGCCGCGCTGATGACGGTGGGTGTCTACGGGCTGGTCGGCGGCATCGTGAAACTGGACGACCTCGGCCTGAAGCTGCTCGAGGGCGGCCCCGCCAGCGCCGCATTGGGCCGCGGGATCCTCGCCTTCGCCCCGAAGTTCATGAAGTTCCTCTCGATCGCCGGCACCGCGGCCATGTTCCTGGTCGGTGGCGGCATCCTGGTCCACGGCATCCCCGCGCTGCACCATTTTGCCGAGATGGCCGGATCGGTGACCCCGGGCTGGCTGTGGGAAAACCTGTTCAACGCGCTGGTGGGCGTGATCGCCGGCATCGTGGTGCTGGCGGCGGTGCGCCTCGTGGGAAAACTGCGGGGCTCCAAGGCCGCGCCAGCCCACTGATGCCGGTGCACTCATTTCTTTAACCTTCCGGCGGCGATCATGTGGCCATGGCCGCGCGCAACCGGATGCCCCCGTGGCACGAGAAACTCACCCTCGCCAATGGTCGCGAGCTCCTGATCCGTCCGGTCCGCCCGGAAGACGCGGGTCCGATCCGGGCAGGCTTCTCGCTGCTTGAGCCCAACGAGATCCGCCAGCGCTTCCTGCACCCGATGAAGGAACTCGGCGAATCCCAAGCAGACCGCCTGACCCGGCCGGATCCGCGCAGCGAGTTCGCGCTGGTGGCGGCCGAGCCGTTACCGCCGGGCGAGGCGCTGGTCGGGGCCGTGGCGCGGATCGCGATCGACGACAACCGCAGCGACGCCGAGTTCGCGATCCTGGTCAGCCACTACATCAACGGCATGGGCCTGGGGCGCCACCTCATGCGGCGGCTGGTGCGCTGGGCCAAGGGGCGCAAGGTGCAGCGCATCTATGGCGACGTGCTGGAGAGCAACCTGCCGATGCAGCAGCTGGCGAAATCGCTGGGGTTCCGCCGCGAAGCCACCGACACCCCGGGCATGATCCGGGTGGTACTCGACCTTCCGCCAGCCAAGGCGCGCGCCGCGGCGGCCTGACCGCCACCGGTAGAATCCGCATCCCGATCCGTTGATCCCGCGTGCCGGCGCCCTGCCCCGGCACCGCCAGTCTTTTTTCCGATGCCCACAGACACGCTGTCGTTCGACGTCCCCCTTCCCCGCAGCGGCCAGGCCCGCGCGTTCTGGCGCGCTCCCGGTTCAGGCACCGCCCTCGCCTGTGCGGTCGCGGCCGCCGCACGGTGCCATGATGGCCCGATCCTGCTGGTCGCCCGCGACAACCATGCCGCGCACCAGCTGGAAGCCGACCTGCGGGTGCTGCAGGGCCAGCAGGGCGAACTGCCGGTGCTGGGTCTCCCCGACTGGGAAACACTGCCCTACGACCGCTTCAGCCCGCATCCGGACATCGTCAGCCAGCGCCTGGCCACCCTTGCGCGGCTGCCGGACCTGAAGCGCGGCGTGGTCGTGGTGGCGGTGGCCACCCTGATGCAGCGCCTGGCGCCGCTGGGCCACGTGCTCGGCAACCGCTTCGACATCCGCATTGGCGCGCGGCTGGACATGGACGGCGAGAAGCGCCGCCTGGAGTCCGCCGGCTACCGGCACGTGCCGCAGGTGCAGGATCCCGGCGATTTCGCGGTGCGCGGCGGGCTGCTGGATGTCTATCCGATGGGCAGCGACGCGCCGTTCCGGATCGAACTGCTGGACGACGAGGTCGATTCGATCCGGCTGTTCGACCCGGAGAGCCAGCGCTCGCTCGACAAGGTGGACGCTATCGAACTGCTGCCCGGCCGCGAGGTGCCGCTGGACGCGGTGCCGGTGCAGCGCGCGCTGGATGCCATCCGCGACCGCTTCGACATCGACCTGCGCCGCAGCCCGCTGGTGCAGGACCTGAAGGCGGGCCTGGCGCCCGCCGGCATCGAGTATTACCTGCCGCTGTTCTTCGAGCGACGCCGCGGCGAAACGCATGCGAGCGCGACCCTCTTCGACTACCTCGCCGAAAGCGCGCTGCCGGTGCTGTGCGATGGCATTGGCGAGGCGTCCGAGCATGCCTGGAAGCAGATCGGCGAGCGCCATGAACAGTTGCGCCACGACGTCGAGCGGCCGCTGCTGCCGCCGGACGAGCTGTGGCTGCCCCCCGACGCGCTGCGCGAGCGGCTGAACCGGGGCGTGCGCATCGAGGTGTGCGGCCCGGCGCATCCCCGCCATGCAGAGTCCCGCCCGTTGCCGGTGCAGGCCGCGCCCGACCTGCCGCTGGTGGCCCGCGACCAGCCGCCGGCGCAGGCGCTGCGCGATTTCCTCGGCAGCTATCCGGGGAAGGTGCTGCTGGCCGCCGACTCCGCCGGGCGCCGCGAGGCGCTGCTGGAAGTGCTGGAGCCGTCGGGCCTGTCGCCCACCGTGATCGCCGGTTTCCCGGCGCTGGCCAGCGACGATGCACCCCGCTTCGCGATCGCGGTGGCGCCATTCGACGATGGTTTCGCGCTGGACGTCCCCCCGGTCTGCGTGCTCACCGAGCGCCAGCTGTTCCCCGACCGCGCCAGCCAGCCACGCCGCCGCAAGCGCGCCGGGCGCGAGCCGGAAGCCATCCTCCGCGACCTCGGCGAGCTTTCCGAGGGCGCGCCGATCGTGCACGAGGACCACGGCGTGGGCCGTTACCGCGGCCTGATCGCGATGGACGTGGGCGGGATGCCGGGCGAGTTCCTCGAGATCGAATACGCCAAGGGCGACCGCCTGTACGTGCCGGTCGCGCAGCTGGACCGCATCAGTCGCTACTCCGGCGCCTCCGCCGAGACCGCGCCGCTGCACAACCTGGGCGGCGAGCAATGGAGCAAGGCGAAGAAGAAGGCGGCCGACAAGGTCCGCGACGTCGCCGCCGAGCTGCTGGAGATCCAGGCCAGGCGGCATGCGCGACAGGGCCTTGCGATCGACGTCGACCGCGCGATGTACGAGCCGTTTGCCGCGACCTTCCCGTTCGAGGAAACCCCCGACCAGCATGCCGCGATCGAGGCGGTGATCCGCGACCTGGCCTCCTCGCAACCGATGGACCGGGTGGTCTGCGGCGACGTCGGCTTCGGCAAGACCGAGGTCGCGGTGCGCGCCGCCTTCGCCGCCGCCAGCGCTGGCAAGCAGGTCGCGGTGCTGGTCCCGACCACCCTGCTGGCGGAGCAGCATTACCGCAATTTCCGCGACCGCTTCGCCGACTGGCCGCTGCGGGTGGAGGTGCTGTCGCGCTTCAGGAGCAAGAAGGAGATCGCGGCCGAGCTGCAGAAACTGGCCGAGGGCAAGCTGGACGTGATCGTCGGCACCCATCGCCTGCTGCAGCCGGACGTCAAGTTCGCCGACCTGGGCCTGGTCATCGTCGACGAGGAACAGCGCTTCGGCGTGCGCCAGAAGGAGGCGTTGAAGGCGCTGCGGGCCAACGTGCACCTGCTCACCCTGACCGCCACCCCGATCCCGCGCACGTTGAACATGGCGATGAGCGGGCTGCGGGACCTGTCGATCATCGCCACCCCGCCGGCCAACCGCCTCGCGGTGCAGACCTTCGTCAACGCCTGGGACGATGCACTGCTGCGCGAGGCGTTCCAGCGCGAGCTGGCGCGCGGCGGCCAGGTGTACTTCCTGCACAACGACGTCGAGAGCATCGGCCGCATGCACGAGGAGCTGGAGGCGCTGGTGCCGGAGGCGCGGATCGGCATCGCCCACGGGCAGATGCCGGAGCGTGAGCTCGAGCGGGTGATGCTCGACTTCCACAAGCAGCGCTTCAACGTGCTGCTGTGCACGACCATCATCGAGTCCGGCATCGACATCCCCAACGCCAACACGATCGTGATCAACCGCGCCGACAAGTTCGGCCTGGCCCAGCTGCACCAGTTGCGCGGTCGCGTCGGCCGCTCCCACCACCGCTCCTACGCCTACCTGCTGGTGCCGGACGGGCGCAGCATCACCGCGGACGCGCAGAAGCGGCTGGAGGCGATCGCCTCGATGGACGAGCTGGGCGCCGGTTTCACCCTGGCCACCCATGACCTGGAGATCCGCGGCGCCGGCGAGCTGCTGGGCGAGGACCAGAGCGGGCAGATGGCCGAGATCGGCTTCAGCCTGTACACCGAACTGCTGGCGCGCGCGGTGGCCTCCATCAAGGCCGGCAAGCTGCCGGACGTCGATGACGCCGACCGCCACGGCGCGGAGGTCGAGCTGCACCTGCCGGCGCTGATTCCCGATGACTACCTGCCCGATCCACACGCGCGGCTGACGCTGTACAAGCGCATCAGCGCCGCCCGCGACAGCGGATCACTGCGCGAGCTGCAGGTGGAGATGATCGATCGCTTCGGGCTGCTGCCGGACCCGGCCAAGCATCTGTTCGCGATCGCCGAGCTCAAGCTGCAGGCGACCCGGCTGGGGATCCGCAAGCTCGTGCTGGGTGAGGCGGGCGGGCGCATCCAGTTCACCGAGAAGCCCAGCGTCGATCCGATGGCGGTGATCCGGCTGATCCAGGGCCAGCCGAAGCATTACCGGATGGACGGGCCCGACAAGTTGCGGATCACCCTCGAGCTGCCGGACGCCGCCAGTCGCTTCCAGGCCGTGCGCGGCCTGATGACGGCGCTGGCGCCCGGCTGAGCGCCCTCAGCAACCTGAATCCCGCCGCCCTCGCCCTCGGGGCCGCGCAGGCGTACGCTGCGCCCGAGCGGTGGGGACCGCGCACAGCCGAGGGAGAAACATCCATGCACGCCGTCCGGCTCATGTCGTTGCTGGTCGCCAGCCTGGCCCTGGCCGGATGCGGCGGGGGCACCAAGCTGGTCAAGCAGCCGGCCCCGGTGCCCGAGTCGGTGCAGCCGCTGGCGCAGGCCGCGGACGCCGCGCTGTCCGCGCGCCTGGATTTCGTGGTGGTGCGCAATGGCCCCGGCGCATGGGCGAAGAACGCCGACTGGGACGAATACCTGCTGCGCGTGCAGAACCTGGGCAGCGCACCGGTGCAGATCGAGGCGGTGACCGTGGTCGACTCGCAGGGCCACGAGAACCGCCCGCTGGATGATCGCAGCGCGCTGGTGTCGGCCAGTCGCCAAGCCACGCGCCGCTACCGCGACGCCGGCCTGAAGCTGGAAGCCGGCCGTGGTGGCGGCAGCCTGGTGGCCGCCGGGGTCGGCGCCGGGGTGGTGGCCTATGGGG
>JAEWFT010000019.1 GCA_023388715.1 Pseudomonadota bacterium | reverse complement strand
GTCATGGACGCCACCGCCGCAGCGCCCGCGCCGGCGGCGCGCTCCATTCCCGAACCCCCGCCAGCCGCCGCTGTCCCCGCCAGCGCGGCCGCCGAGCCTGCCCCCGCCAATGCCGCGCCGGCGGCCACCGCCCCTGCACTGCTGGTCACCGATACCGAGCACTGGCTGGAACTGGTCGCGCAAAGCGCCCTGCGGGGCCCCGCCAAGCAACTGGCCGCGCATGCCGCGTTCGTCTCGCACGCGGATGGCGTGCTGCGGTTGTCGCTGGCGCCGGAGCAGGAACACCTGAAATCACCAAGCCTGGTGCTGCAGCTGGGCGATGCGGTGGCCAGCCTGTTGGGCGGCAACGTGCAGCTGCGCCTGGACGTCGGCGCGGCGCCCGGCGAGACCGCCAACGCGCGCCAGTCGCGCGAGCGGACGCTGCGGCAGGGCCAAGCCGAGCGCGGCTTTGCCGAGGAACCCGCGATCCGCCGGCTGGTGGAAACCCGCGGCGCCCAGATCGTCCCCGATTCCATCCGCCCGCTGGGCGACAACTGACCCACCGACACGAGCAGGTACGACGCAATGCGTGGAAACATCGCCGAGCTGATGCAGCAGGCCCAGAAGATGCAGGAGAACCTGCAGCGCGCGCAGGCCGAGGTGGCCGCGCTGGAAGCCACCGGCACGTCCGGCGGCGGCATGGTCAGCGTGACCGTGGGCGGGCGAATGGATTGCCGCAAGGTGCGCATCGATCCTTCGCTGTTCTCCGATCCGGAGATGGCCGAGGACCTTATCGCCGCCGCGTTCAACGACGCGGTCAACAAGATCAACGAGGTCTCGCAGTCGAAGATGGCCGAGGCCACCGCCGGCATGCCGATCCCGCCCGGCATGAAGTTGCCATTCTGAGTCGCGGCGCAGGCCACGATGTCGTCCCTGCTTGAACAGCTGATCGATGCGCTGCGCGTCTTGCCGGGCGTCGGCCAGAAATCGGCGCAGCGCATGGCCTACCACCTGCTGGAGCGCCAGCGCGACGGCGGCAGGCGCCTTTCAGTCGCGCTGGCCGAGGCGATGGAGCGGATCGGCCACTGCAGCCGCTGTCGCGACTTCAGCGAGACCCCGCTGTGCGCGACCTGCGCCAGCAGCGCGCGCGACGCGCACCTGCTGTGCGTGGTGGAAACCCCCGCGGACCGCCTCGCGATCGAACAGGCCACCGGCTTTCGCGGCCTCTATTTCGTGCTGCAGGGCCGGCTCAGCCCGCTCGATGGCATCGGCCCGCGCGAGCTGGGGCTGGACACCCTGGCCAGCCGGCTGCAGGAAGGCGAGGTGACCGAACTCATCGTCGCCACCAACCCCACGGTGGAGGGCGAGGCAACCGCCCATTACCTCGCGCAGCTGGCGCGCGCGCGCGGCGTGCAGCCGAGTCGCCTTGCGCATGGCGTGCCGCTCGGGGGCGAGCTGGAATTCGTGGACCGCGGCACCTTGTCGCACGCGTTCGGCAGCCGCAACGAGATTCCCGCCGATCCCCCGCGGTAACCACCGCAGCCGAGGAGCCACGATGACCGAGACCATCTTCCACAAGATCCAGCGCGGCGAGATCCCGGCCGAGATCGTGTACGAGGACGAGCATTTGTTCGCGTTCCGCGACATCGCCCCGCAGGCGCCGGTGCACGTGCTGTTCGTGCCCAGGGACGATTACGCCACCCTCAACGACGTGCCGGATGCGCAGGCGGTGGTGGTTGGCCGGCTGGCGACCGCGGCGGCGCGTTACGCCAAGGCACAGGGGTTCGCCGACGACGGCTACCGCATCGTGATGAACTGCAACGGCGATGGCGGGCAGACGGTGTTTCAGATCCACCTGCACCTGCTGGCCGGCGCACCGCTGGGGCGGTTCGGCACGCCGGCCTGACTCCATGGAGGCGGAGAACCCGAAAGCGGCCTGCGGCCGCCTTGGGTCGTTTGAGGCACCTAGGGTTTACCAGCGCCAAGCCCATGGCCAGGACGAGTGCGCGATCCGAACGTGCTCCCGCTGCGGCCACAGGTAGACCACGTCCGCCGCCACCCGCGGGAAGCGGTAGGTGTAGCCGCCCACCTGACGGTCCTCGTAGCCCTCGATGCGGCCGGTGAAGCTCACCTCGCGGTTGGGCTCGAACAGCGCAGGGTCGTAGAAGCCGGTGCGGCAGGCGATGAAGCGCCCCCAGGTGCTGTCGCCCGACCAGTACGGGCGCCCGTCGGCATTGAGGCGGGTGGAGATCACCTCGAAGCAGGTGCGGTCCGGGCGCGGCTCCGTGCGGATGATCCGCCCGCCCCAGCGCACGCTGGCTCCGGTGTGGTCGCCGATCACCGCCTCGTGCGGGTTCAGCGCGGCGAACGTGCCCTGCAGCGGCGCGGGCTGGGTGGCGCAGGCGGAGAGGAGCACCGCGACGACGGTGGCGCACGACAGGCGAAGGCTCATGGCGAATCCGGGCTTGGCAATGGCGGAACAATACCAGCGCCGGGCCTCAAGCACGCGTCACGGGCGGTGGCGCGCCAGCGCGCGCAGTAGCGGCTGCCTGTCGATGGTCGCGGGTGGCGCATAGCGCGCGTCCGAGAAGCGCTGCGCAAGCGCGAGCAGATGCTCGCCTGCGCGGGGCGAATCGGCCGCCACCCGTCGCGCCCACTCCAGCGCCGGTTCGTGCGGCCGGCGACCGCGGTCGATCCGCCGGTAGCGCCGCTCGAGCGCGTGCCAGGCGCGCAGCAAGGGGTCGCGTTCTCGCTCGCCGCGCGCCAGCGTCCAGGCCATGGCGGCAAGGCTCATGGCCGCCACCAGGGCGAAGAGCGCGACCAGTTGCCGCGGATCCAGCTTGCCGATGCCCAGCCGCGACAACAGCGCCTGCTGCCGCTGCGCGTTGAAGCCCAGCACGAAGTCGTTCCACCCCCGGCGCAGCCAGTCGCTGGCGTTGAAGACCGGCACCAGTGCGGTGAGGTTGCCGATGCGGCCGGGCTGGCGGTCGGCGATGGTGTCGTAGACGTTCTCCGGCGCGACCGCCGCGGTGGGATCCACGCGCGTCCAGCCGCGGTCGGGCAGCCAGATCTCCACCCAGGCATGGGCATCGGACTTGCGCACCAGCCAGTAGCCGCCCACGGGATTGCGGTAACCGCCGGCGTAGCCGGTAACGACCCGCGCCGGGACCCCGGCCGCGCGCATCAGCACGGTGAACGCCGAACTGAAGTGTTCGCAGTAGCCCTCGCGACGCTCGAACAGGAAATCGTCGACCTCGTTGCGGCCGGACAGCGGGACGTCCAGCGTGTAGGCGAAGTCGCGGCGGATCAGCGCCAGCGCGCGTTGCGCGATGGCACGATCGGCCGCCCCGCGCGGGTCGGTGCCGGCCTCCCGGCGCCATTGCCGGCCCAGCGCAAGCGTGCGCGGGTTGAAGCCGGGCGGCAGCGCCAGCGCGCGGGAGCGCAGCCGGGGATGGAGGGCAGGCGCGTCCTCCACCGCCGGCGCCGACCGCATCCGCCAGCGCGACACGTTGTGCTGCGGAACGCCGGCCCACACCGTGTAATCGAGGCTGGTCCAGGTGCCTTCGGGCATCCGCGTCGGCAGGTCCAAGGCAATCAGCTGCCGGTTGTCGGTGGGCTCGAGGTCCACCTGGTAGTCCCATCCGTCGGCTTCCACCGCCAGCTTTGGCGGCGGGAAGAACCGCAGGTCGCGCGCCATGCGCCAGGTGCGGCCGTCGAAATCCCACAGCACCGGACCGCGCCAGTACATCTGCTCCGGCGTCGGCGTGGGTCCGAAGAACTGCACGCGCGCGGCGGGGCTGTCATCGACCATCAGGTCCAGCCAGCCGCCCGGGCTCATGCTGTCGGACAGCCCGGGGGTGGCGATCGCGCGTTCGGGCAGGCCCCACAGCGGGTTCGGCAGCCGCGGGAACAGCCAGAACGCGGCCAGCGCGAGAGGCAACCCCAGCGCCAGCAGCTTGCCGACGCTGGCCAGTGTGCCGGCGTCGACCAGGCCCGCGGTCCCGGTGGCCGGGACCTCGCCTTCCTCGGCGGCCAGCCGCTGCAGGGCCAGCAGCGCCAGCGTCACTGCCAGCAGCGCCAGCAGCAGGCTGGTGGGCCCCTGGTCGAGCAGGAAGGTGGCGAACGGGGCGAACAGCCCGAAGCCGAGCAGGCTGCGCCCGTCGCGCCGGCTGAAGGTTTCCGACGGCTTCAGCGCCAGCATCGCGGCAAGCACGGCGCAGGCGGTGTCGCGGCCGATGCCCGGGGAGACCCAGGCGACCGCGAGCAGCGCGGCCGCGCCCAGCAGCAGCCGCAGCAGCGCAGGCAACGGTCGCTGCCACGCCAACCCGGCGACCACCAGCGCGCCAAGGCCAAACCCGGCGCCCAGCGGCGGCGGCAGGCGCAGCAGCAGCGGCAGCAGGCAGGCGGCCGCGGCGAGCAGCACCAACCGGCGCGCGCCAGCGCTCATCAGCGGAGTGGCCGCGTCATCCCCCATGTCCCGCCTCCCCGGGCAGCAGCGCCAATGCGCGCAGACAACGGTGGCGATGCAGCGCGCCCTGGCCCAGCGGTATCTCCGCCTGTCCGGGCAGCGCTAGCCCGTAACGGCGGCCGTCGCGCTCGGCATCGTCGATCCAGCGCGCAAGGCGGCGGATGCGCTGCTCGTAGGGCAGGCCGGCGGTGTGGTTCCACGCCAGCATGAGCTCGCCGCTGCGCTGCTGTTCGTAGTCGCGCACCACCAGGCTGTCTCGCCTTGCGGAGGCTTTCCACGCCACCGAGCGCGGCGCGTCGCCGGCGCAATAGCCGCGCAGGTGGTGGGGTTCCTCGCCGGTGCGGCTGACCTGCGGCTGGCCTTCGCCACCGCTGGGGAGCGGCAGGGCAGGCGCCTGCGCCTCCGGGGCGGGATAGACCAGCACCGACTGCGCCGGCCAGGCATACGCCCAGGCGCGCGCAAGCCCGAGCGGCTGCACCGTGCTCAGCTGCAGGCGGGGCAGCGGCATCATGCCGCGGTGCCGGGTGGGCAGCGCCAGTTCCACGCTGCCGCCCTGCGCCGGCACCACCGCGTGCGCCGCCGCGTCGCCATCACCGATGCGCAGGCCGCGCCGGATGCGCCCATCGGCCGCGGCCAGCGCGATCTTCAGCGCCAGCGGCGTGCCGGCGGGAACCGGCTCGGCCAAGACCGCCTTCACCATCAGCCCCGACAGCTGCATGTGCGCCGCGATCAGGCTGGCCAGCGCCGCGCCACCGAGCAGCAGCGCCAGCAGCAGGGCCGGGTTGTTGTTGAAGTTCAGCGCGCCCAGCAACATCGCCAGCAGCAACAGCCCGAAGAACAGGCCGGTGCGGGTCGGCAGCACGTAGATGCGGTTGCGGGTCAGGCGGATCGGCAGCGGTTCGCTGCGCGTGGGGCGCATCCATGCCCGCAGTCGGCGCTGCAACCGCTCCAGCATCTCAGTCGACGGCAACCGCGTGAAGGATGTCGCGGGCCAGCACCGCGGTGGATGTTTCGGCCTCGCCGACCAGCCGATGCTCGGCGACCGCAGGGAACAGCGCCTGCACGTCTTCCGGCACCACGTGGCCGCGGCCCAGCAGCAGCGCATGCGCCCGCGCCGCGCGCAGCAGCGCCAGGCCCGCGCGCGGCGACAACCCGACGCGCACGCCGGGGTGCTGGCGGCTGCGCTGCAGCAGGCTCTGCACATAGGCGATCAGCGGCGCGCTGGCGTGCACGGCAAGCACGTGCTGGCGCAGCGCCAGGATGCCCTCGGTGTCGAGCAGCGGCAGCGCCGCGGCGATCATCTCGCGTCGGTCGACGCCCGCGAGCAGCGCCAGTTCGGTGGCGGGATCCGGATAGCCAAGCGCCAGCCGCAGCAGGAAGCGATCGAGCTGCGAATCCGGCAGCGGATAGGTGCCGGACAGGTCCGCCGGGTTCTGGGTGGCGATCACCAGGAACGGGTCGGGCAGGGCGCGGGTGGCGCCGTCAATGCTGACCTGATGTTCGGCCATGGCTTCGAGCAGCGCGCTCTGGGTGCGCGGCGGCGCGCGGTTGATCTCGTCCGCGAGCAGGACGTGGGTGAACACCGGCCCGGGATGGAACTCGAAGCGCCGCGCCTGCGCCTCGTACACCGACACCCCGAGGATGTCCGCCGGCAGCAGGTCGGAGGTGAACTGCACGCGCTGGAACCCGAGCCCCAGTGTCGCTGCCATCGCATGCGCCAGCGTGGTCTTGCCCAGCCCGGGCAGATCCTCGATCAGCAGGTGGCCGTCGGCCAGCAGGGCGACGAACGCCAGCCGCACCTGCTGCGGCTTGCCCAGCACCAGCGTGTTGACCTGCGCCTGCGCCTCGGCGAGGGCGCCGCGCAAGGCATCGGGTAGCATCGTCGCCGGTGCCGGGATCGCGGACGTGTGGTTGCGCATGTCGTCGGGGTCCTGGGGGATGGTTCGAGTGTAGCGAGGTCGCCAGCGGATGCGGGATGCGGGACAGGCAGGAGCGGCCAGGCGCTGGTTCCTCGCATCATGGGCACTACTGGGCGCGGTCAAGCTGGCCCTGGCGTGGCGGCTGCCGCTGTTCGTCGACGAGGCGTTCTACTGGCAGGAAGGCCGCCATCCGGCGTGGGCGTACTCGGACCTGCCGGGGCTGACCGCGTGGCTGGCGCGAGTGGGCGATGCGCTCGCCCCCGCGCAGGCGATCGGCCTGCGACTGCCCTTCCTGATCATCGGGGCGATGGTGCCGTGGATCGTCGTGGCGATGGCGCGCCGGGAGTTCGGCGAACGCGTCGGCTGGCAGGCCGGGCTGCTCGCGCTGCTGCTGCCGCTGGCCGGGACCATGGGCCTGCTGGCGCTGCCGGACGTGCCGCTGCTGCTGGCCAGCGCGCTGTGCCTCGATGCGGGCCAGCGACTGTTGCGCAAGGTGGACGCCGTGGCGACGACCGAACTCGCGCTGGGCCTGGTCATCGGCGGGTTGACCCACTACCGCTTCGTGGCGGTGATCGCCGTGGGCTTCATCGCGTTGCTGGCCCTGCGCGAGGGACGGCGGGCGTTGCGGGACTGGCGGGTGTGGCTGGCGGTGGCGCTCGGCGCCCTGGCCTGGCTGCCGCTGCTGGCCTGGAACCTGCAGCACGCCGACGCCGGCGTGCGCTTCCAGCTGGTCGAGCGCCATCCATGGAGCTTCAGCGGCGAGGGCCTGTGGCTGGGCATCGTGCAACTGATGCTGGTCACCCCGCTGCTGCTCGTGGCGATGGCGATCGCGGTCCGGCGCGGGCTGGCGGGTGCGTCGCCGGCGCAACGTTACCTGGCGATCTCGGGGCTGCTGATCGTCGCCGGTTTCTTCGTGCTGGGCTTCTTCGCCGACCGCGAGCGGGTCAGTTTCCACTGGCCGTTGCCCGGGCACCTCGCGCTGTTGCCGCTGGTGCCGCTGGTGCTGGCCGGCTGGCCGCCGGCGTGGCGGCGCGCGACCCTGCTGGTGACGCTGGCGGGATTGCTGGGCGCGCTTGCCTACTATGCGCTGGCGCTGCTGCCCGCGCACACCACGGGATTCCTGCGCAGCGAACTGCGCCCCCCGCATTTCTCGGGCTGGGACCAGCTGGATGCGGCGGTGGCGACGCGCCTGCGCACGCTGCCACCGGACACGCGGCTGCTCGCCGGCAACTTTAAGATCGGCGCGCAGCTGGGCCATGCCCGCAACCAGCCCGACATCCCGGTGCTGGCGCATCCCTTGAACGAAAAGCACGGCCGCGCGGCGCAACTGGCGAACTGGGGGCTGCTGCGCGAGGACCTGCGCGCAGGCCCGAATCCGCCGCTGCTCGTCGTCGCCAACACCGGGGACGTGGCGCCCAAGGACCTGCTGGAGTACTACCACACCCTGTGCCGCCAGCTGGGGCCGCTCCCCAGTCCCGAGGTGCTCAACATCAACCACGGCCGCGAGCGCTTCCTGCTCTTCGCAATCCCGGATAAAGCGCGCCCCGGGCCGTGCATCACCCCGGCGCTTTCCTATATCGATGTCCCCGCGCCGGGAGCGCGCGTGGCCGCGGCCTTCGACGTCGCCGGCTGGGCGTTCAAGGATGGAGTCGGCCTGGCGCGGGTCGAGGTGCTGCTGGATGGCCGCGTCGTTGCGCATGCGCGGTACGGCGAAGCGAACCCCGGCATCGCGGCGTTCTGGAAGACCAGCACCGACCCGAACCACCCCAATGTGTATTTCCGCGCGCGCATTGCGGGTGCCGCGCCGGGCGCGCACTGGCTGGGCCTGCGCATGCACGGCGCGGACGGCAGCGTCGAGCAGTCGGCGGAGCAGCGCATCGTCGTGCGCTGAACGCGCGTCAGGGCAGGGCGAACCCCGCCTGCCTCAGCAGGCGTGCGGTGGCGATCAGCGGCAGCCCGACCAGGGCGGTCGGGTCATCGCTGTGGATCGCGTCGAACAAGGTGATGCCAAAGCCCTCCGACTTGAAGCTGCCGGCGCAGTCGAACGGCTGCTCGATGTCGACGTACCGGCGGATCTCGTCGTCGGACAGGTCGCGCATCGCGACCTCGGTCAGGTCCAGCGCTTCCAGCAGGCTGCCATCCGCATGCGCCAGCGCAATGCTGGTGTGGAAGCGCACTGTCCGGCCGCGCATCGCCTGCAGTTGGGCGATGGCGGCGTCGCGCTCCCCGGGCTTGCCCAACGCGCGGCCGTCGACCTCGGCGACTTGGTCTGAGCCGATCACCCAGGCATCGCCGCCGCGCTCGGCCACCGCGCGCGCCTTGGCCCGCCCCAGCCGCACGCACAGCGCCCGCGGGGATTCGCCTTCCAAAGCACCTTCATCGACCTCGGGCCGCACCGCCGCGAACGGCAGGCGCAGCCGCTCCAGCAGCTCACGCCGGTAGCGCGACGTGGAGGCCAGCAGCAGGCCTGGCACGCCTCAGGCGTCCCCGGCGCGTGCCTGCGCCACCTGTAGCAACTGGCCCTGCAGGTTGCCGCGCGCGGCCTCGAGCGAGCTGCGCACGTCGGCCAGCTGTTGCAGGCTCGCGGTCTGGCCGTGGTCCTGCAGCCACATGCGCTGGCGCAGCAGGTCCTCCATCGCTGCGCGCACCGGGTTGACGTGGTCACCGGCAACCGCCTCGATCTCGACGCGCGCGGTGCGCAGGCTGGCCTCGAGGGCATCCGCGGCGTCCAGCAGGCGCTGGATCGCGCGCTGCCGGCGCTGGCTGCGGCGCACGACGTGCCAGGCCAGCCAGATCCCGGCCGCGGCCGAGGCGGCGACCAGCAGGACGATGAGGGAAGGAGTCATGCCGCAAGTCTGCAAGACCGTCGCGATCACGGCAAACCAGTCACGGCGTGCTGCCGATGCTTCCCCTGCGGGCGAGGATCTTGCGGATCCCCTCGAATTGACACCCGTTCAGCCCGTCTGTAACATGGTTCGGCTTATGTCCGACCAATCGACAAGCCGGTTTCCCGAGGTCGTGGATGCCTGGCGCATGGTCGCCGCGCAGCGCGAGTTCGAAGCGCGTATCCCACTGGCGTCGATGGAGCGGTTGCGCGACAGCCTGCTGCAGCCGGAGGGCGAGGTGGCCTGCCGGATCGGTTTCGGCACCGATGCGCTGAAGGTGCGGTTCGTCGAGCTGCTGGTCGAGGCGGAACTGCCGTTGCAGTGCCAGAGCAGCCTGCGCCGTTTCCTGCTGCCGTTGCGGCTGGAGCAGCGCCTGGGACTGGTGCGCGACGAGGCCGAGGAATCGGCGCTGCCGCCGGACTACGAGGCGCTGCTGGTGCCGGCCGACGGCATGCTGAGGCTGGCCGAGCTGGTGGAAGACGAGTTGATCCTGGCGTTGCCGGTGGTTCCGGTAGCGCCCGACGCCGAAGAGGTGTCACGCGAGTTCGCCCCCGGCGAGGAGGAGGCCGCGCAGGCCCACCCGTTCGCCGCGCTGGCGGGCTGGAAGAAAGAATAGGTGCGATAATGTCGCGCTGAGTTGTCGCAACGCGTGCTTTACGAAAGCATTCATTTGGAGTTGTTCCCATGGCCGTCCAGAAGTCCCGAGTCTCCCCGTCCCGTCGCGGCATGCGCCGCGCGCACGACGCCCTGTCCGCCAAGCAGCTGGCCACCGATCCGACCAGCGGCGAGACCCACCTGCGCCATCACGTGACCGCCGATGGTTACTACCGCGGCAAGCAGGTCATTGTTCCGAAGACCCAGGTCGTCGACGAAGAGTGATCGCCGGCCGCAAGGTCGTGCCCGCGCAATGACGCCCGGCCGCGCCTGATGGTGCGGCCGTCGGCGTTTCTGCGCCCCCCGTTACAACCCCTGCCGCGGATCGCGTTCGAGCAACGTTCGCCGTGGCCGCACCACCAAGGAGTCCCCGCATGAGCCAGACCGACGGCCGCATCTTCGCCCGCATTGCCGGCACCGGCAGCTACCTGCCGGAGATGGTGCTGACCAACGACGACCTGGCCAAGCGGGTGGACACGAGCGACGAGTGGATCCAGGCACGCACCGGCATCCGACAGCGCCATGTCGCCGCGGAAGGCGAGACCACCTCCGACCTGGGCTACCAGGCGGCGCTGCGCGCGCTGGACGCCGCGGGCGTGGCGCCGGGCGAGCTGGACCTGATCGTGATGGGCACCACGACGCCCGACCTGATCTTCCCGTCGTCTGCCTGCCTGCTGCAGCACAAGCTGGGTGCCAACGGCTGCCCCGCATTCGACGTCAATGCCGCCTGCTCCGGCTTCATCTATGGGCTGACGATCGCCGACAAGTTCATCCGCTCCGGCGCCGCGAAGACCGCGCTGGTGGTCGGCTCGGAGACCCTGACCCGGATGCTGGACTGGAGCGACCGCGGCACCTGCGTGCTGTTCGGCGACGGCGCCGGCGCGGTGGTGCTCAAGGCCGACAGCGAGACCGGGATCCTCAGTACCCACATGCACGCCGACGGCGGCAAGAAGGAACTGCTGTGGAACCCGGTGGGCGTGTCCGCCGGCTTCAGGCCGGACGAAGAAAACGCGGGCGTGCGCGTGTTGATGACCGGCAACGAGGTGTTCAAGCACGCGGTGAAGGCGCTCGACTCGGTGGTCGAGGAGGCGCTGGCCGCCAATGGCCTGGACCGCCATGAACTCGACTGGCTGGTGCCGCACCAGGCCAACCTGCGCATCATCGAGGCCACCGCGAAGCGGCTGGACATGCCGATGGAGCGGGTGGTGGTGACCGTCGACCGCCATGGCAATACCTCGTCCGGCTCCGTCCCGCTGGCGCTGGACGAAGCGGTCCGTGACGGGCGGATCCAGCGCGGACAGATGGTCCTGCTGGAAGCCTTCGGCGGCGGCTTCACGTGGGGCTCGGCGCTGCTGCGCTACTGAGGCTCCGGCCGGGCCCGAACCCGGAGTCAGTACGCCGCCCCGATGCGTGCGCAAGTCCCGTTCGACGCATCGTCGCAGCCTTGCATTGCCTTACGAAGGCGTGGTTGTGCGGCCGCATCAGGGCCATCCGGGTTCAAGCCCCAATACGCCGCGGTACAGACGCGCTAGAGCAATTGCTCGTATCATGCGCATCCCTTGATAGCGCGGGCGTTCCCCAGCCCCAAGCCGCGTGAGCGAAACCCCCGCACAACTCGCCCTGGTCTTTCCCGGCCAGGGCTCGCAATCGGTCGGCATGCTCGCCGAGCTGTCGGAACTGCATCCCTCGGTCAGGGCGACCTTTGACGAAGCCTCGGAAGGCGCCGGCGTCGACCTGTGGGCGCTGTCGCAGGGCGGGCCGGAGGAAATGCTCAACCGCACCGAATACACCCAGCCGGCGCTGCTTGCCGCGGGCATTGCGGTGTGGCGGCTGTGGCGGGAGCAAGGCGGCGCCGAGCCGGTGGCCCTGGCCGGGCACAGCCTTGGCGAATACGCGGCACTGGTGGCGGCGGGCGCGCTCTCGCTGGAGGATGGCGCCCATCTGGTGCGCATCCGCGGACAGCTGATGCAGGACGCCGCGCCAGCCGGCACCGGCGCCATGGCGGCCGTGCTGGGCGCCGACGACGCACTGGTCGAAGCGGTGTGCGCCGAGGCGTCGGATGCCAGGGTGGTAGTGCCGGCCAACTACAATTCGCCGGGACAGATCGTGATCGGCGGTGATGCCGCGGCGGTCGACCGTGCACTGGCGCTGCTGCAGGAGAAGGGCGTGCGCAAGGCGGTCAAGCTCGCGGTCAGCGTGCCGTCGCACACCCCGCTCATGCGCGAGGCGGCAAACCGGCTGGCGCACACGATGGCTGGCCTGAAGTGGCGACGGCCCATGCTGCCGGTTGTGCAGAACGTCGATGCCCGCGTGCACGACGACGTCGACGCGATCCGCGAGGCGCTGGTACGCCAGCTGTACCTGCCGGTCCAGTGGGCCGGATGCGTGCAGGCGCTGGCCGCACGCGGCGTCACCCGCGTCGCCGAGTGTGGCCCGGGCAAGGTGCTCACCGGCCTGGTGAAGAGGATCGACAAGTCGCTGGACGCGCGGGCGCTGGCCGCGCCGTCCGATCTGGCCGGTGCCATCGAGGAGTGGAACGCATGACCGAACACGTGCTCAAGGGCGAGATCGCGCTGGTGACCGGCGCCTCGCGTGGCATCGGCGCCGCGATCGCAGATCACCTGGCCGCGCTGGGCGCGACGGTGGTCGGCACCGCGACCAGCGAGGCGGGCGCGCAGGCGATCGCAACGCGGATGGCCCCGGCGGGTGGCCATGGCCGTCGCCTCGACGTCAACGAGCCGGGCGCGATCGAGGCGCTGGTGGACGCGGTGTCGACCGACCTGGGCACCCTCTCGATCCTGGTCAACAACGCCGGCATCACCCGCGACAACCTGCTGATGCGGATGAAGGACGAGGACTGGCAGACCGTCCTTGACACCAACCTGACCTCGGTCTACCGGGCATCCAAGGCGGTGCTGCGCGGGATGATGAAGGCGCGCAAGGGCCGCATCGTCAACATCGCGTCGGTAATCGGGGTGACCGGCAATGCCGGCCAGGCCAACTACGCCGCCGCCAAGGCAGGGATCATCGCCTTCAGCAAGTCGCTGGCGAAGGAGATCGGCTCGCGCGGGATCACGGTGAACGTGGTCGCGCCCGGCTTCATCGCCACCGACATGACCGCCGACCTGCCCGAGTCCGCGCGGCAGGCGATGCTCGGCCAGATCGCGCTGGGCCGCCTTGGCGAACCGGCCGACATCGCCCGCGCCGTCGCCTTCCTCGCCGGCCCGGACGCGTCCTACATCACCGGCGAAACCCTGCACGTCAACGGCGGCATGTACATGCCATGATCCGCGCGCACCGCGCGCGCATCAGGCGCGCCGGCTTTCCCTTACACTACCCGCGAAACAGCCCCCTCAGGAGCCACTGCACATGAGCAACATCGAAGAGCGCGTCAAGAAGATCGTCGTCGAACAACTGGGCGTCAAGGAAGAGGACGTCACCAACAGCGCGTCGTTCGTCGACGACCTCGGCGCGGACTCGCTGGACACCGTCGAGCTGGTGATGGCGCTGGAGGAAGAGTTCGAGTGCGAGATCCCGGACGAAGAGGCCGAGAAGATCAGCACCGTGCAGGCCGCCATCGACTACATCAAGGCCCACGTCAAGGAATAAGCGTTGCCGACGTGAGTCCACCCGCCGGGGCCGCTGTTGCGGCCCCGCGCGTTTGCAAGGTCGAAATACCGGAACGTATCGAGGAATCCGCATGTCCAAGGGTCCGTCATCAAGCAGGCGCGTCGTGGTCACCGGCATGGGCATCGTCTCGCCGCTCGGCAACGACCTGGCAAGCAACTGGGATGGCATCGTCAATGGCCGCTCCGGCATCGGCATGGTCACCGGCTTCGACGCCAGCACCTATCCCACCCGCATCGCCGGCGAGATCCGCGACTTCGACGTCACCCGCTGGGTGAACCCGAAGGACGCGAAGAAGATGGACCACTTCATCCACTATGGCGTGGCCGCCTCGATGATGGCGCTGGAGGACGGCGGGTTGCAGGTCACCGAGGCCAACGCGGAGCGCATCGGCGCGCTGCTGGGCTCCGGGATCGGCGGCATCTGGGGCATCGAGGAGACCACGATCAAGCTGCGCGAGGGCGGCCTGCGCAAGGTCAGCCCGTTCTACGTGCCCAGCACCATCATCAACATGCTGCCGGGGCAGGTCAGCCTGCTCACCGGGATCAAGGGGCCGAACTTCTCCGCGGTGTCGGCGTGTGCCACCTCGAACCATTCGATCGGCATGGCGATGCGCATGATCCAGCACGGCGATGCCGACGCGATGATCGCGGGCGGCGCCGAGCGCGGCAGCTCGCCGACCTCGATGGGCGGCTTCTGCGCGATGAAGGCGATGAGCACCCGCAACGATGACCCCACCGCGGCCTCGCGGCCCTGGGATGCCGGCCGCGACGGGTTCGTGCTGGGCGACGGCGCCGGCGTGCTGCTGCTGGAGGAATACGAACACGCCAAGGCCCGCGGCGCGCGCATCTATTGCGAGCTCGCCGGTTTCGGCGCCTCCTCCGACGCCTTCCACATGACCGCGCCCAGCGAGAACGGCGAAGGCCCGGCGCGCTGCATGGCTGCCGCCTTCCGCGACGCCGGGGTCAACCCGGAGGATGTCGGTTACCTCAACGCGCATGGGACCTCGACGCCGCTTGGCGACCTGGCCGAGACGCTGGCGATCAAGCGCGCCCTGGGCGAGCACGCCTACAGGACCATGGTCAGTTCCACCAAGTCGATGACCGGCCACCTGCTTGGCGCCGCCGGCGGCGTCGAGGCGATCTACTGCGTCAAGGCGCTGGAGACCGGAATCATCCCGCCCACCATCAACCTGGAGCAGCCGGGCGAAGGCTGCGACCTGGACTACGTGCCCAACACCGCGCGCGAGGCGCAGGTGGACGTGGTGGTTTCGAACGGCTTCGGGTTCGGCGGGACCAACGGCACCCTGGTGTTCCGTCGCATCTGAGCCGCGCTTGCACGTACAGCCGCTGACGCAGGCGTTCGACCTGCTCGACCTGCATCGGCTCGACCCGGCGCGCTATCCGGTGCTGCTGGAGTCCAGCGCGAGCGGGGCGCACGGGCGCTGGGACATGCTGCTCGCGCATGCGGGCGATGGCTTCGCGCTGCACCGGGATGGTGGGGTGCGCACCCTAGCCGGCGCGACGCTGGAAGGCGATTTCCTCGACGTGCTGGACGCGCACTGGCGCGAGTCCCGCATCGCGTCAGTGAAGGACCCCGCGCTGCCGTTTCGCGGCGGCTGGGCATTGCTGCTGGGCTATGAACTCGCCGCGCAGGTGGAGCCCGTGCTGCGGCTCCCGCCCGCCCCGGGTGCGCTGCCGGTGGCGATCGCGCTGCGGTGCACGGCGGCCGTGCTGCGCGACCGCGCCACCGGTGCGACCTTCGCGGTAGCCGAGGAGCGCGATGGCGCGCACGGCATCGCCGCCGACATCGAGCGCGCCCGACGACTGCCGGAACCAACCGCATGGCAGCCGCCGACGACGGTGGAGGAGGACGCGCCGCAGCGCTTCCTCGAGGGCGTCCGCCGCGTGCTGGACTACCTTGCCGCCGGCGACGTGTTCCAGGCCAACCTGTCGCGCGGCTGGCGCGCGCACTTCGGGTCACCGGTGGACCCGGCGGCGCTGCTGGATCGCCTGCGCGCCCACAATCCCGCGCCGTTCGCCGGCGTGTTCCGCACCGCGTCCGGCAGCGTGGTCAGCGCGTCCCCGGAACGGCTGCTGTCGGTGCGCGGGCGCGTGGCCGAGACCCGTCCGATCGCCGGCACCCGTCCGCGCGTGGTCGGCGACGACGATGCCTTCCGCATCCGCGAACTGGTGGGGCACCCCAAGGAGCGCGCCGAGCACGTGATGCTGATCGATCTGGAGCGCAACGACCTCGGTCGCGTCTGCGAGGCGGGCAGCGTGCAGGTGGACGAGCTGATGGTGGTCGAGAGTTATGCCCACGTGCACCACATCGTCAGCAACGTTCGCGGGGTCCTGCGGGCGGACGTGACCCCTGGCCAGGCGATTGCCGCCACGTTTCCCGGCGGCACCATCACCGGCTGCCCCAAGGTGCGCTGCATGCAGGTGATCGCCGAACTGGAAGGCGTGGGCCGCGGCGCCTATACCGGCGCGATGGGCTGGCTGGGGCGCGATGGCGACATGGACCTGAACATCCTGATCCGCAGCGCCGAGGTCGAAGGGACGCAGGTCCGCTTCCGCACCGGCGCCGGCATCGTGATCGACTCCGACCCGCAGCGCGAGCTCGACGAGACGCGCGCAAAGGCCCGCGGGATGTTGCGGGCGCTGGGGGAGGCGTGATCCTTCCGCACGTCCCTAGCGACACAAACGCCGCCGCGTACTACGCGGGCTGCACACGCGTGGACGGGTTCAGCGGCGGCAACCGCGGCCTGAATTACGGCGATGGCCTGTTCGAGACCATGCGCATCCATCGCGGCCAGGTGCCACTGTGGCCGCGGCACCTGGCGCGGCTGCGCGAGGGCGGGCGACGCCTGGGCATCACCCTGCCTGACGCCGCGTACATCGGCGCGCAGGTGAGTGAAGTCGTGCAGGGCCGCGATGCCGGCGTGCTCAAGCTGCTGCTGACCCGCGGCGATGGCGGGCGCGGGTATGCGCCCGCGCCGGATGCCACGTCGGCGTGGATGCTGTCGCTGCATGACCTGCCGCCGTCACGCGCCGGGCTGCGCGTGCACTGGTGCGCCTTGCGGCTTGCGGCGCAGCCGGCGCTGGCCGGGATCAAGCATTGCAACCGCCTGGAGCAGGTGTTGGCGCGCATGGAAGCCGAGCGCGCCGGCTGCGACGAAGGACTGGTGCAGGACGGCGATGGCCACGTGGTGTCGGCGACCGCGGCCAACCTGCTGGTGCGCAGTGGCGACCGGTGGCTCACGCCGCCGGTGGACCACTGCGGAGTGGCCGGCGTGGTCCGGGGCTGGTTGCTCGACCAAGGGCTGTTGGAGGTGCGCGAACTGGAGCGCGCCGAGATGGAAGCGGCAACGGCGCTGGCGCTCTGCAACGGCGTGCGCGGTATCCTGCCGGTGGTGTCGCTGGGCTCGCGCGTGATCGCGCCGGAACCGGCGCTGGACGAATTGCAGGGCAGATTGGCGATGGCATATCCGATGTTCTGGTGCACGGCGGGCGATCCGTGAAGCGCATGGCCGGAGGCGTGCTGCTGCGCATGATGCTGGTGCTGGCACTGGCCGCGGGCGGCGTTGCGGCCTGGCAGTGGCTGGGCTACCAGCGCTTTGCCGATGCGCCGATGCCCGGGCTGGCCGAGGACGCCAGCCTGGTGGTCGCCCGCGGCGATTCGCTGGACAAGGTCCTGCGCAAGCTCGAGGAGCAGGGCGTGGCGACCGGCGAGCGCCTGCACTGGCAGCTGCTGGCGCGCCAGACCGGCGCCGCGGGCAAGCTGCAGGTGGGCGAGTACGCGCTCGCCCAGTACAAGAGCCCGCGCGCGCTGCTGCTGGCGATGCGCGACGGCAAGGTCGTGCGCCGCATGTTCACCATCGTTGAAGGCTGGAACATCCGCGAACTGCGCGCCGCGCTTGCCAAGGCACCGCTGCTGCAGGAGACGGCCGGCCTGGATGATGCCGCGCTGATGAAGGCGCTGGGGCACGAAGGCCAGCATCCGGAAGGACGGTTCCTGCCGGAAACCTACGCCTGGGTCCGCGGCGACTCCGACATGGACATCCTGCGCCGTGCCCACGCCGACATGGCGCGTGCGCTGGACGAGGCCTGGGCCAGCCGCGCCCAGGGCCTTCCGCTTGCGAACAAGGACGAGGCACTGGTGCTGGCCTCCATCGTCGAGAAGGAAACCGGGATTGCCGAGGAGCGCCCGCAGATCGCAGGCGTGTTCGTGCGCCGGCTGCGGATCGGGATGCGCCTGCAGACCGACCCGACCGTCATCTACGGCATGGGCGCGGCCTACCAAGGCAACATCCGGCGCAGCGACCTGACTGCCGACACGCCCTACAACACCTACACCCGCACAGGGCTGACGCCAACGCCGATCGCGATGCCGGGCAGGGCCGCCCTGCGCGCGGCCACCCAGCCGGCGGAAGGCGATGCGCTGTATTTCGTGGCGGCCGGCGATGGCAGCGGGCGGCACGTGTTCAGTCGCAACCTCGGCGAGCACAACGCGGCGGTGCGCGAGTACGTGCAGCGCTACCGCGCGCAGCGGCAAGCCGAACGAGACGCGCCCGCCGCGGCACCGGTGCCATGAGCGGACTGCAGCGGCAGCCGCGCCTGCTGAGCATCGAGGGTGGCGAAGGCGCGGGAAAGAGCACGGTATTGCAGGTGTTGCGCGATGCCCTGCAGGCCGATGGCTTCGAAGTCGTCAGCACCCGCGAACCGGGCGGCACGCCGCTGGCCGAGCGCATCCGCCAGCTGCTGCTGGCCAACGGCGGGGAAGCGCTGGCACCCGAAACCGAGCTGCTGCTGATGTTCGCGGCGCGCGCGCAACATGTGCGCGAGGTCATCCTGCCGGCGCTCGCGCGCGGGGCCTGGGTTGTCAGCGACCGTTTCACCGACTCCAGCTATGCCTACCAGGGCGCCGCGCGCGGGCTGGATCCCGGCTTCATCGCCGAGCTGGAACGGCGCGTCGTCGGCATCGAGCCCGGCCTGACGCTGCTGCTGGACCTTGGCGTGGCCCACGCCCGCGAACGTGCCCGCGGCCGCGACCTGCTGGGCGGTGCGTCGCCGGACCGGATCGAATGCGAGCGCGACGATTTCTTCGAGCGGGTTCGCGAAGGCTTCCTGCAGCGCGCCGCGCAGCACCCGCAGCGCTTCCGCGTGCTCGACGCCAGCCCGGATCCGGCCACCGTGGCGGCGTCCGCCCTGGCGGCGTTGTCCGCGTACCGGACGCAGGCGGCGTGAGCCTGTCGCCCCCCCTGGCGCCGTGGCAGCAACGCAGTTGCCTGCAGGCAGCCGACGCCATCGATGCCGGCACCTCCGGGCACGCCACCTTGTTCTGCGGGCCGGCGCTGATTGGCAAGCGCGCGGTGGCCGAAGCGCTGGCCAGGCGCGTGCTGTGCCAGCAGCGGCCGCCCTCGGGAGAGGCCTGCGGACGCTGCAAGGGCTGCCTGCTGTTTGCCGCCCGTTCGCAGATGGATCCGGTGGAGCTGCGCCCCGATGGCACTCTGGCGCAGCCCTGGGGGCACAGCGCGCACCCCGACCTGTTCTTCGTCGGCTATGAGATCAACGCCAAGACCGGCAAGCCGCGCACCGAGATCGTGATCGACCAGGTGCGCGCGCTGTCGGAGCGCATGGGCCTGACCTCCCAGCTCGGCGGCGCCCAGGTGGTCATCGTCGACCCCGCCAACGGGGTCAACTGGCACGCCTGGAATGCGATCCTGAAGACGCTCGAGGAGCCGCAGCCGGGTCGCTACCTGTGGCTGCTGGCCGACAATCCCGGCCGGCTACCCGCCACCATCCGCAGCCGCTGCCAGCGGCTGGAGATGCGGTTGCCGCAGCGCGCCGAAGCGCTGGCCTGGCTGCAGCAGCAGGGCCATTCGCCCGCTGCGGCCGAGGAAGCGCTGGAGGCAGCGCGCGGGAACCCGGGGCTCGCGGCGGCTTGGCTGGACGGCGATGGACTGGCGCTGCGGCGAGCGGTGGCCGACGACGCCGGCGCGTTGCAGCGCGGGCAGGCCGAGCCGATCGACGTCGCCCGCCGCTGGGTGGCCGACGGCCGCGCCGGCGAGCGGCTGGCCCACCTGGCCGAGCTGGCATTGCGGCAGGCGTCCAGCTTGACCGACGCGGCGGCAACCCGCAGGCTTGCGGCGCGCTTCGATGCCGCCAACCGGGCGCGCGAGCTGCTGCGCTCGACGGTGCGCGCGGATCTGGCGGTGGCCGAATCGTTGCTGCCGTGGTGTCGGACACAGGACGGGGGAGGACGCGCGACATGAGCAATCCGATGGGCGCCGGCGCGCGCCAGGGCATCGTCTCGCTGGTGGTGAAGGACAAGCCGACGCTGTATCGCGCCTACATGCCCTACCTGAGGAACGGCGGCATCTTCGTGCCGACCACGCGCCGCTATTTCATCGGCGACGAGGTCTTCCTGCTGCTCACCCTGCCGGAGTCGTCCGAACGCCTGCCGGTGGCAGGCAAGGTCGTGTGGGTGACCCCGACCGGCGCCCAGGGCAGCCGCACCGCCGGCATCGGCGTGCAGTTCGCGGAGACCGCGGAGGGCGAGAGCGTGCGCAACCGCATCGAGACCACGCTCGCCGGCATGCTCAACGCGGAAACCCCCACGCAGACGATGTGAGCCAGGTGGGGCGCTGCGAGGCCCTTACTGTGGCGGCTGGCGCAATTCCGGGTTGTCCCAGCCCGCGCGCGGGGCGAAGCGCGCGCCGTACCTCGCCTGCAGCGCGTGCAGCCGGGCCAGCAACGCGTCCGCGCCGACCGTACGGATGTGCTGCACCGGGCCGCCGCGGAAGGGGGCGAAGCCGGTCCCGAAGATCACCCCCGCATCCAGCAGGTCGGCGTCGCTGACCACGCCGTCGTGCAGGCAGGCCACCGCCTCGTTCAGCAGCGGCAGGATCAGGCGGTCCTCCAGGTCCTCGGGCGCCTTGTAGTCCGCGGGCAGGTCAGGCTTGACCGCCTTGCCGGCCTCCCAGCGGTAGATGCCCTGGCCATCCTTCTTGCCGCGATTGTGCGGATCGACCGTCGCCAGCGCGGCCGGGACCTCGAGGCCGAGGAAGGGTGCGAGCTCGCGCCCCACGCTGGCGGCAACGTCCAGGCCCACGGTGTCGAGCAGCTCGATCGGCCCCATCGGCATGCCGAAGCGGGTCGCGGCCTTGTCGATCGCCGGGCCGGGGATGCCTTCCGCATAGGCGGTGGCGGCTTCCAGCATGTACGGGAACAGCACGCGGTTGACCAGGAAGCCGGGCGTGCCGGCCACCGGCACCGGGAACTTGCCCAGCGCCTTGCAGAACGCGGCCAGGCGGCGCTCGGTCTCCGCGGCCATGCCGTCGTGGCGGATGATTTCCACCAGCGGCATCTGCGCCACCGGGTTGAAGTAATGCAGGCCGGCGAACTGCGCCGGACGCGCGATGTGCGGGCGCAGTTCGTCCAGCGGGATCGAGGACGTGTTGGTGGTCAGCAGCGCCTCGGCCCGCATGCGCGGTTCGACCGACTGGTAGAGGTCGCGCTTGGCTTCCGGGTTCTCGATGATCGCTTCGATGACCAGGTCGGCATCATCCACGCCCGCGCCGTCGAGGTCGGACTTCAGTCGCGCCGCCACCGCCGGGCGCTTTGTTTCGTCCTTCACCTTCTTCTCGAACAGCGTTTGCGCGCGCTGCAGCGCGCCGTCGATGAAGCGCTGCTCGCGGTCCTGCAGGGTCACCTCGAAGCCCTTGTAGGCGGCGAACGCGGCGATGTCGCCGCCCATCACGCCGGCGCCGACCACGTGCACGCGGGCGATGCCGGACTCGCCCTTGCCCAGCGCCTTCAGCCGCTCGGTGAGGAAGAAGATGCGGATCAGGTTGCGGGCGGTCGGCGTGCCGGCCAGCTTGACCACCGCGCGGCGCTCGGCGTCGAGGCGGCCCTGGATGCCCTTACCGCCGGCGCGTTCCCAGGCCGAGATCAGCGCATACGGCGCGGGGTAGTGTTCCTTGCGGGCCTTGCGCGCTACCTGCTTGGCCATCTGCGGCGCCAGCAGCTTGCGCGCCGGCAGGGTGTTGGTCAGCCAGCCCATCGCGCGCTGCCTGAAGGGCCGGGTGGTGCCGGCAAGCGCCAGCGCCGCTGCCGCATCCAGCAACACCGGCTGCGCCACCACCTTATCGACCAGCCCGGTCCCGCGCGCTGCCTTGGCCGACAGCGCGCGGCCGGTCAGCATCATGTCCATCGCCGCCGGGGCGCCGACCAGCCGCGGCAGCCGCGCGCTGCCGCCCCAGCCCGGGAAGATGCCAAGCTGCGTTTCCGGCAGGCCGATGCGGGTGGCGGGGTTGTCGCTGGCCACGCGGTAGTCGCACGCCAGGGCGAGCTCGGTCCCGCCACCCATGCAGAAGCCGTGGATCGCCGCCACCGTCGGGCACGGCAGCTCAGCGAGCTTCTGGAACACGGTCTGGCCTCGGCGGATCGCGTCGTCCACGGTGCCCTTGCGGTCGAACTCCTGGAATTCCCGGAGGTCGGCGCCGGCGATGAAGCCGCTGCCCTTGGCCGAGGCGATCACCACGCCCGGCGGCGGATCGATCGCCAGGCGCTCCAGCACCTCACCCAGTTCCAGCAGCACGTCCTGCGAGAACGCATTGACCGATTCGCCCTCGCGGTCGAAGTGCAGGACCAGCACGCCATCCTCGCGGCGATCCGGTTTCCAGTGGCGAAGGCGGAGCCCGTCGAAGCCAGACGCGTGGGAAGCGGCCATGCGCGTACCATCCGTACCAGTATGGGGTGACCCCTTATCGTAGCCTGTCGCCACTTGAATACGGATCACGCCGGCGGCAGATCTCCCCCAGCCCGCGGAACTTCCCCGCGGATCGCCTGTCTGACTGCCTGGATGCGACCGGGCCACAACCCCGAGGTTCCGGCGCGAATGGCAGAGGATCAGGTGTCGCAGACGCTGGACCAGGACCTTGTCCAACGCGTGCAGCGCGGCGACAGCGCCGCCTTCGACCTGCTGGTGCGCAAGTACCAGCATCGCACCGCCGCGCTCATTTCCCGCTACGTGCACGACTGGGCGGAAGTGCAGGACGTGGCGCAGGACACCTTCATCCGCGCCTACCGGGCCATCGGCGGCTTCCGCGGTGACGCCCAGTTCTCCACCTGGCTGCACCGGATCGCGGTGAACACCGCCAAGAACCACCTGGTCGCGCACAACCGGCGACCGCCGACGGACGACGTCGACGTCGAGGATGCCGAGCAGTTCGAATCCGGCCTGCGCCTGCGCGACAACGACACTCCGGAGCGCGAACTGATGCGCCAGCAGCTGGAACAAACGGTGCTGCGCGCGGTCGAAGAATTGCCGCCGGAGTTGCGCGATGCGATCACCTTCCGCGAAGTGGAGGGGATGAGCTACGAGGAGATCGCCGAGCGCATGCAGTGCCCGATCGGCACCGTGCGTTCGCGGATCTTCCGCGCCCGCGAGGCGATCGACGCGCGCATGAAGCCGCTGCTCGACCACGACGAAACCCCGAAACGCTCGCACGCATGAACGACCGACACGCCGATACCGATCTCCAAAGCAACGACCTGACCCAGCTGAGCAGCCGGGAGCAGCTGTCGGCGCTGATGGACGGCGCATTGCCCGCCGACCAGACGCGGTTCCTGCTGCGGCGCCTGCAACACGATGCCTCGCTGGCCGGCAGCTGGGAGCGCTGGCGCATCGCCGGCGAGGCCATGCGAGGCCTGGCACCCAGCCAGCGCCTGCCTGCCCACTTCGCCAGCCGCGTCAGTGCGGCGCTGCATGGCGAGAATGCCCCGCAGCCGCCGGTGGTCCCGCGACAGCCGCGGACGACCTGGCTGCGATGGGGTGGTGGCGCCGCGATGGCGGCCTCGCTGGCGGTGGTGGCGCTGCTCGCCGTGCGTCCCGCGGATGCCCCCGTCGAGGGCGGTCCGCGGCCGCTGGTCGCCGCCGCGCCCGCGCCGGCAAACGCGCCTGCGCCGAGTCCGATGGAGCCATCGGTTCCGCAGCCGGTTGCCACTTCTGATGCTTCCGCTGCACTGGTCGCCGCTGCCGCGGTGGCGGCGCGCCCTGCGCGTGAGCGTGCGGTACCGGCGCGCGCCGTGGCGCGGCAACAGGACCCGGCGCCGGCCACGCAGCTCGAAATGCCGGCGGTTGCGGGCGCGCTTCCGCCGCCCGCCATCGTCACCCGGCCGTGGCCGCGCGCGGTGTTGCCGCAGTACGCGAATGGCGGCCTGGCGGTCGGCTTTGGCGGCAACGCGGAGGCGCGGGTGGCCGACAATCCCTTCGGCCCGCCGCCCCTGGCGCTGGTGCCGGCGTACGAGCCGGCCGCTGTCGAGACGGATGCCAGTCCTGACGCAGCCGCGGAGGCGCCCGCCGCGGCCAAGCCGGCACCCGCCACCGACCAGCCCTGACCTGCGGTTGTCCTGACCCCCGCTCCCGGTTTCCCATCCAACGCGAACGAGGAATCGTCCACGATGCCTGTTGCCCAGCGTCTCTCCTTCCGTCCCGTGGCCCTGGCCACCATGCTCGCGCTTGCCGGCGTAGGCGGTGGCGTCTGGTTGGGCAGCGCCAGCGCGCAATCCGCCGCGCCAGCGCCGGAACTGGTGACCGGGCTGCCGGACTTCACACGGCTGGTCGAGCAGGTGGGACCGGCGGTGGTGAGCGTGCAGGCCGAGGTCGGTGGCCAGCGCGCGGCGCAGCGCGGGCAAGGCGTGCCGGACGAGGAGATGCCCGAATTCTTCCGCCGCTTCTTCGGGCCCGGGATGCCGCAGATGCCCGGGATGCCGGGCATGCCCGGACCGCGCGGGACGTCGCAGGGCACCGGCTTCATCATTTCCGGCGATGGCTACGTTCTGACCAACCACCACGTGGTTGATGGCGCTGACACCGTGCGCATCCGGCTCGAGGATCGTCGCGAGTTCACCGCGAAAGTGGTCGGCAGCGATGAACAATCCGACGTTGCCCTGCTCAAGATCGCCGCGACCGGATTGCCGACCCTGCGCATCGGCAACTCGAATGCGCTCAAGCCGGGCCAATGGGTGGTGGCGATAGGCTCTCCGTTCGGGCTGGACCACTCGGTGACGGCCGGCATCGTCAGCGCGGTGGGCCGCGCCAATCCGTACGCCGGCCAGCGCTACGTGCCCTTCATCCAGACCGACGTGGCGATCAACCGCGGCAACTCCGGCGGCCCGCTGCTGGACACCCGCGGCCAGGTCGTGGGCATCAACTCGCAGATCTTCAGCAACTCCGGCGGCTACATGGGCGTGAGCTTCGCGATCCCGATCGACATCGCGATGAACTCGGTCCAGCAACTCAAGGCCACCGGCAAGGTGACCCGCGGCCAGCTGGGCGTGCAGATCCAGAACCTCAGCCGGGATGCCGCCAGCGCCCTGGGCCTGCCGGACGCCAACGGCGCGCTGGTGGCGCGAGTCGAGCCGGGCAGCGCCGCCGAGCGCGCCGGCCTGCAGCGCCAGGACGTCGTGCGCAGCGTCAACGGGCGGGCCATCCTCGAGTCCAGCGACCTGCCGCCCATCATCGGTGCGATGGCGCCGGGCACGCGGGTGACGCTGGAGATCCTGCGCGACGGCAAGCCGCGTACCCTGACCGCCACCCTCAGCAAGCTCGATGAAGCGGCCGTGGCCGCCGCCGACGCGGCCCCGCGCCCGGCCGCCGCCGCGCAGGCCAACCCGCTCGGCATCGTTGGCGAGGACCTCGACGCCGCCAAGCGCCGCCAGCTTGGCCTGGAGGCCGGGGAGGGCGTGCTGGTCGCCCGGGTGGACGGCCTGGCCGCACGCCAGGCAGGCCTGCGCCCGGGCGACGTGATCCTGGCGGTCGGTCGCAGCGATGTCGCCAGCACCGGCGCGCTCAACGCGCAGCTGCGCGGGATCGGCTCGGGCAAGCCGGTCATGCTGCTGGTGCGGCGCGGCGGCGGAACGCAGTACATCACGGTCAACCCGGCGGAGGGTTGACCGCCGGATGCGCCTGCCGGCCCGGCCGGGCAGGCGCGCTGTGCGATAATCGCCGGCTGACCTGAAGACTGGCCGCCACGTTGCTGCCGTCGCCGCCAATCGCCCCTTCGCACGGCATCCCCACATGCAGCAAGACCCGATGCGGGCCATCCGCAACTTCTCGATCATCGCCCACGTCGACCACGGCAAATCGACCCTGGCCGATCGCATCATCCAGCTGTGCGGCGGCCTGACCGAGCGCGAGATGGAAGCGCAGGTGCTGGACAACAACCCGATCGAGCGCGAGCGCGGCATCACCATCAAGGCGCAATCCGTATCGCTGCCGTACACCGCGCTGGACGGGCAGACCTACCACCTCAACTTCATCGACACCCCCGGCCACGTCGACTTCAGCTACGAGGTCAGCCGCTCGCTGGCCGCGTGCGAAGGCGCGTTGCTGGTGGTGGATGCCGCACAGGGCGTCGAGGCGCAATCGGTCGCCAACTGCTACACCGCGGTGGAGCAGGGGCTTGAAGTGGTGCCGGTGATCAACAAGATCGACCTGCCCACCGCCGACATCGACAAGGTCAAGGAGGAGATCGAGGCCGTCATCGGCATCGACGCCAGCGAGGCTGTGCCGATCAGCGCCAAGACCGGCCTCAACGTGCGCGACGTGCTGGAGGCGATCGTCAAGCGCATCCCGCCGCCCGCGCGCCGCGACACCGACAAGCTGCAGGCCCTGATCATCGACTCCTGGTTCGACAACTACCTTGGCGTCGTCTCGCTGGTGCGGGTGATGCAGGGCGAGCTCAAGCCGGGCGACAAGATGCTGGTGATGAGCACGGGCCGCGCCCACCAGGTCGACGCGGTGGGCGTGTTCACTCCCAAGCGCAAGGTCACCCAGAGCCTCAGGGCCGGCGAGGTCGGCTGGATCACGGCGTCGATCAAGGACGTGCACGGTGCCCCGGTCGGCGACACCCTGACCCTGGCCAGCGATCCCGCGCCGGCGCCGCTGCCCGGCTTCCAGGAGATGCAGCCGCGCGTGTTCGCCGGCCTGTTCCCGGTGGATGCCGAGGACTACCCGGACCTGCGCGAGGCGCTCGAGAAGCTGCGCCTCAACGATGCCGCGCTGCGCTTCGAGCCGGAGAGCTCGGAGGCGATGGGCTTCGGCTTCCGGTGCGGCTTCCTTGGCATGTTGCACATGGAGATCGTGCAGGAGCGTCTG
The DNA here is from genome assembly GCA_023388715.1 of Pseudomonadota bacterium. Lineage (GTDB taxonomy): Bacteria > Pseudomonadota > Gammaproteobacteria > Xanthomonadales > Xanthomonadaceae > Thermomonas. The sequence continues at coordinate 78,388 of JAEWFT010000019.1, read as the reverse complement.
GAGCGCGAGTACGACCTCAACCTCATCTCCACCGCGCCGACCGTGATCTACGAGGTGCTCAAGACCGACGGCAGCACCGTGCCGATGGACAACCCGGCCAAGCTGCCGGCGGCGAACCTGGTGCAGGAGATCCGCGAGCCGATCATCCGCGCCAACATCCTGACCCCTCCCGACTACATCGGCAGCGTGATCAAGCTGTGCGAGGACAAGCGCGGCGTGCAGATCGGCATCACCTACATGGCCAGCCAGGTCCAGGTCAGCTACGAGCTGCCGATGGCCGAGGTGGTGCTCGACTTCTTCGACAAGCTGAAGTCGGTGAGCCGCGGCTATGCCTCGCTGGACTACCACTTCCTGCGTTTCGACGCCGGCCCGTTCGTGCGGGTGGACACCCTGATCAACGGCGACCGCGTCGATGCGCTGTCGATCATCGTGCACCGCACCCAGGCCGATCGCCGGGGCCGCGAATTGACCGAGAAGATGAAGGACCTGATCCCGCGGCAGATGTTCGACGTCGCCATCCAGGCCGCGATCGGCTCGCAGGTGATCGCCCGCACCACGGTCAAGGCGCTGCGCAAGAACGTGCTGGCGAAGTGCTATGGCGGCGATGCCACCCGCAAGAAGAAGCTGCTGGAGAAGCAGAAGGAAGGCAAGAAGCGGATGAAGCAGGTCGGCCGGGTGGAGATCCCGCAGGAGGCCTTCCTCGCCGTGCTGCAGGTGGACAGCAAGTGACCGGCGCAACCATGGAGATCGCCGCATGATGGTCTGGTTCGAAACGATCCTGGTCGTGCTGACCGCGCTGACCGGAGTGGTGTGGTTGCTCGACAAGCTGTTCTTGGCCAAGCGTCGCGCCGCTGCCGCCGATCCCCTCGAGGAGATCCGCGAGCCGGTCGTCGTCGACTACTCCAAGGCGTTCTTCCCCATCCTGGCGCTGGTGCTGGGCCTGCGCAGCTTCGTCGCCGAACCCTTCCGGATTCCCTCCAGCTCGATGATGCCGACCCTGCTGATCGGCGATTTCATCCTCGTCAACAAGTTCGCCTACGGCCTGCGCTGGCCGATCACCAACACCAAGTTCCTCGCCAATGGCGCCCCGGAGCGCGGCGACGTGGTGGTGTTCCGCCCGCCGCACTACCCGCAGCAGGACTGGATCAAGCGCGTGATCGGCCTGCCCGGCGACCGCATCTCCTACCGCGACAACAAGGTCACGGTGAACGGCCGCGAGCTGCCGTACCGCGCCGAAGGCATCTACGACGGCCGGGGACAAGGGTCGGGGGCAACCGGCGCCACCCGCTTCACCGAGGGCCTGCCGGGGCGGCCCCACTTCGTGCTGGAACACGTGGACATCCCGTTCGATCCGACCGAAGGTGACTGGACCGTGCCGGCAGGGCATTATTTCGTCATGGGCGACTATCGCGACAACAGCGAGGACAGCCGGATCTGGGGCGTCCTACCCGAGAAGAACCTGCGCGGGAAGGCGATGTGGGTGTGGATGAATTTCGACCGACAGGCCGAGGGCTGGGTGGACGTGTCGCGGGTCGGCACGCGCATCCCTTGATGGGGAGAGGAGAATGCACATGCAACGCAAGCAGTCCGGATTGTCGCTGATCGGTTTCCTGGTGGTGCTCGCGGTGGCCAGCTTTTTCGTCTATTGCGGGATGAAGCTGGTGCCCATGTACACGGAGTACTACGCGGTCAAGCAATCGCTGAAGGGCGTCGCGGAAGAGCCCGGCGCGGACACCATGGATGCCGCGAGGATCAAGGACCTGTTCTTCCGCAGGCTGTACATCAACTACTCGGAAAACGTGAAGCCGTCGCACCTGAAGATCGAGCGTACGGATTCCGGCTTCAAGGCGACGGTGGACTACGAGGTGCGCAAGCCGCTGCTCTACAACCTCGACGTCGTCGGCAAATTCCACGCCGAGCAGGCGGTAGTGCGTGGCGCGGCCACTCCCTGAGATCGGCCGGCACGTTTTCGCCGGGCATCGCTTCGCCGACCCGGCGCTGCTCGCGCAGGCGCTGACGCATCGCAGCGCGGGCAGCCCGCACAACGAGCGCCTCGAGTTCCTGGGGGATGCGCTGGTCAGCCAGCTCATCGCCGAGGCGCTGTACGCGCGCTGGCCGCGGGCCGACGAGGGCGCACTGACCAGGGCAAGGGCCGAACTGGTCCGCGAGTCGGCGCTGGCCGCGATCGCCCGCCAGTTGCAGCTGGGCGAGGCCTTGATCCTCGGCCCGGGCGAGATGAAGACCGGCGGCCATCGCCGGGATTCGATCCTGTCGGACGCGCTGGAGGCCTTGGTGGCCGCGATCTACCTGGACTCCGGCTTCGAGGCCACCCGCGCCACCGTGCTGCCCTGGTTCGAGCCGCTGATGGCGGCAATGCCGGCGCCGGACAAGGTCGGCAAGGACGCCAAGACGCGCTTGCAGGAATGGCTGCAGGCCCGCGGCAAGCCGCTGCCGCAGTACGCGGTTCTGGAAGAGGGCGGCGAGGACCACGCCCGCATCTTCCGCGCCAGCTGCACGCTGGCCGATCCGTTTCTTGCGACGGAAGGCGAGGGCAGCTCCAGGCGGGCGGCGGAACAGCAGGCGGCCGACGCCGCGCTGCAGGCAATCGAAGGATGAGCATGGACGCAAGCAAGCGCAGTGGTGCGGTGGCGGTGATCGGCCGCCCCAACGTCGGGAAGTCGACCCTGGTGAACGCGCTGGTCGGCGCCAAGGTCAGCATCACCTCGAATCGCCCGCAGACCACCCGCCATCGGTTGCTGGGCATCGCGACATTTCCCGGTGGACAGCTGCAGCTGGTCGACACGCCCGGGATCCACGGCGAGCAGGGGCGGCGCTCCGGCAAGGCCATGAACCGCATGATGAACCGGGCCGCGCGCGGGGCGCTCGAGGGCGTGGATGCGGCAGTGCTGGTGGTCGAGGCCGGTCGCTGGGAAGCGGAGGATGGCCTGGCCCATGACGCCCTGCGCGATGCCGGCGTGCCCGTGGTGCTGGTGGTTAACCAGGTCGACAAGATCAAGGACAAGGGCGCGTTGCTGCCCTTCATCGCCAAGGTCACCGAGGGCCGCGAATTCGCCGCCGTGCATCCGTTGTCCGCGCTCAAGCGCAGCGGCCTGGAACCGCTCGCGAGCACGCTGCTCGGGCTAATGCCGGAAGGCGAGCCTGCCTATGGCGAGGACGAGATCACCGACAAGAGCCAGCGCTTTCTTGCCGCCGAGATGGTGCGCGAGCAGCTGATGCGCCAGCTGGGCGAGGAGCTGCCCTACGCGACCACGGTCGAGATCGAGCGCTTTGCGGAAGAGCCCTCGCCGAAGGCCGGGGTCATGTACCGCATCGATGCGGTGATCTGGGTCGAGCGCGATGGCCAGAAGGCGATCGTGATCGGCAAGGGGGGCGAACGGCTGCGCGAAATCGGCAGCCGCGCCCGCGAGCGCATGGAGCGCCTGTTCGACGCCAAGGTGTTCCTGCAGACCTGGGTGCGCGTGCGCGAAGGCTGGAGCGACGACGAGGCGGCCCTGCGCGCGCTGGGCTACCACGACTGAGCGTGCGTGCGCCGTCGGCGAGGCGCTGAGCAGTGCGCTACGTCGCCGAACCCGCGTTCGTGCTGCACGCCCGCGCGTGGCGCGAGACCAGCCTGTTGGTGGAGGTGCTGAGCGGCGAACACGGTCGCATCGGGTTGGTGGCGCGTGGCGTGCAGGGGCCGAGGCGCCATGTCCTGCGGGCGGCGCTGCAGCCGTTGCAGTCGATTCGCTTCGACGCCGTCCAGCGCGGCGAGCTTGCGCAACTGGCTTCCGCCGAAGCAGTGGACGCGGCCCCCCTGCTGCACGGCGACGCGGCCATGGCGGCGTTCTACATCAACGAACTGTGCCTGCGGCTGGCGCCGCGCCAGGCGCCCCAGCCCGAGCTGCACCTGGCCTATGCCGCCGCGCGCGAGCGCCTGCGCGACGGCGAACCGCTGGCGTGGCTGCTGCGCCGTTTCGAACGCGACCTGCTGGAGGCGTCGGGGAGTGGCTTCGACTTCGGTAGCGATGGCGATGGCGCGCCGATCGACCCGGCCGCGCGTTACCGCCTGGTTCCCGAGCATGGCCCGCGGCGGGTAATCGGCGAGCGCCAGGGCGAGCGCCGTGAAAGCGCCACCGGCCGCGGGCTGCTGGCGCTGGCAGGCGAGCGCGAACCGGCTGCCGATGACCTCGCGAGCCTGCGCCTGCCGCTGCGCGCGGTACTGCTGCATCACTTGGGCGGGCGTGGCCTGAAGTCGTGGGAGATGCTGGGGGAGCTTGGGCGGCTTGCGCTGCCCGCCCGCTAGCGGACGGCGCCAGCAAGCAGGGCGTCGGTCGCCTGCTCCAGTTCGCGGATCCCTTCCGCGCTGGTGGGCGTGCCCTGCAGGGTTTGCACCGCGCCGGCCAGGCGGGTAGCGCCCACGAACCCGCAGCTGGCCGAGAGCCGATGCAGTTCCGCGCGCAAGGCCGGCTCGTCCCCGGCGGCGTGCGCTGCGCGGATGCGCGCCCGCTGGGCTGGCAGTTCGCGCAGAAACAACCCGCGCAGGGCCTGCACGTGGGCGGGATCGCCGCCCAGCGCGGACAGCGCCGCGGCGTCGTTCCAGTCGCCCGGATTGTGCCGGGGTAGGTGTCGTGCAAGCGCCGCGTGCAGCTCGGCGACGCCCAGCGGCTTGGCCAGCACCTCGAGAAAGCCATGGGCCAGCAGTGCGTCGCGCAAGGCGGTGTCCCGTTCCGCCGTGTGCGCCACGGCAGGCGCGTCGATGCCGGCGGTGCGCAGCGCCGCGAGTAGCTCGACCCCGCTGGCGTCCGGCAGGTGGGCGTCGATCAGCAGCAGGTCATGGCGCCCTGCAATGGCGGTAGCCCTTGCGCTGGCCAGGTCCCCGGCCAGGTCGACCTCGGCCGGAAAGCCGGCGATGGCATCGCAGAGGAAGGCCGCGCTGACCGGGTCGTCCTCCGCCAGCAGGATGCGCGGACGCGTAGCTGTCGTCGGGTTCATCGCAAGCTGACCTCGCCTTCGTATGCTGCCGGCATGCCGCGTCCGATCTTAGCTGCTTGCCTGGCCGTGCTGGCGTTCGCGCTGGCGTTCCCGGCGCAGGCGCGCACGGCGCAGGTACGCATCGCCAAGGTCGGCACCGCGGTTGCCACCCTGGAGGGAGTGCGTGCCCGGCTGGAATGGCCTGAAGGCGCCGCCGCTGGCGACTTGCAGGTGTGGGCGCGGCAGGCCGTCGCCGCGGACCTGGGCTACCGTTATCGCGACCTGCACTGGCGTTGCCCGCTGCGCCGCGATGGCAACCGCGGCTGGCGCTGCGAGGGCGACGTGCGCTCCGGGCGCGCGCCGCCACTGCGCCTTTCCCTGCGCTTCGACGATGCCGAAACCCATGCCGAGCTGGCACGCGGCGGTTCGCGGATCACGCTCGCGCGCACCGCGGAGAATCCCGACATCACCCGCATCGACCTTGCGGCGGTGCCGGTTGCGTGGGCGAAGGCGCTGGTGGCGCAGGCGTGGCCGTCCGCAAACCTGACTGCCGGCCGCCTGGATGCCGGGCTGGCCATCGCATCGGAGCCGGGGCGTCCGCTCCGCGTCAGCGGGCCGTTGCGCCTGCGCGGCGTGGCGCTGGAAACCGCCGATGCGGCGATCGCCGGCGAAAACATCGGCGCCGACCTGCGCATCGACTATCGCGCCACGCCCGCGGCCACGCTGGTCACCGTGGATGGCGACCTGCGCAGCGGCGAGCTGCTCATGGGCAATACCTATGTAGCGCTGGCGTCGCCGACTACCCTGCGCATCGATGCCAGCAGGCGCGGCGCCGGGGGCTGGGGAGTGCCGAGGGTGGAGTGGCGCGATGGCGACGTGCTGCAGGCGACTGCGGCACTGGCGTTCGACCGGTCGGGCAACCTGAGGTCGCTGCAGGCCAGCGCGCGCAGTTCCGACATGACCCCGCTGAAGCCGCGCTACCTCTCCGGCTGGATGGGGCTGTTCGGGCTGGCAGAGGTGGAGCTCCACGGCGCGATGGATCTGGAGGTCGACATCGGGCCGGACGGTGTGCGCGCCGCCCACGCCCGCCTGCATGGCGTCGACCTGCGCGACCCCGGCGGACGGCTGGCCTTCGATGGCCTGCGCGGCGACCTGCACTATTCCGCGTCCAACCCGGTGCGCAGCGCGCTGCAGTGGAACGGGGGGGTTCTGTATGGCCTGGCCTTCGGGCCGGCGCAGTTGCCGTTCGAGAGCGAGGGCGGGCAGTTGCGCGCGCGTGGCGACATCGCCATGCCCATGCTGGATGGCCAGGTGACCTTCCGCGACCTGCTGATCCGGCCACCCGCGGGCGGGCAGGGCGCCGAGGTCCGGTTTGCCCTGGCCCTGCGCGAACTGGACGTCGGCAAGCTTGCCGAGGCGCTGGGGCTGCCCGCGTTCCAGGGGCGGCTCAGCGGCGACATCCCGTCGGCGCGCTACGCCAATGAACGGGTGGATTTCGACGGCGGGCTGTTCGTGCAACTGTTCGATGGGCGCGTGCAGGTGTCATCGCTGGCGCTGGAGCGACCGTTCGGCAGCGCGCCGAGCCTCAGCGCCGACATCGCGCTGGACGACCTTGACCTGATGCGGCTGACCGAGGTGCTCGGGTTCGGCAGCATCAGCGGGCGGCTGGACGGGCGGATCGAGGGCCTGCGCCTGGTCGACTGGACCCCGGTCGCCTTCAATGCCCGCTTCATCACCGACCCGGCGCAGGGCGTGCGCCAGCGCATCAGCCAGCGCGCGGTGCAGAACATCAGCAGCGTGGGCGATGCATCGTTCGTCAGCAGCCTGCAGGGCCAGCTGATCGGCATCTTCGACGACTTCGGCTACCGCAGGATCGGCATCGGCTGCCGCCTCTCGAACGAAGTCTGCGAAATGGCGGGCCTGCATTCAGCAGGCAACGCCTTTACTATCGTGGAAGGCGCCGGGCTGCCGCGGCTGACCGTGGTGGGATACAACCGCCGGGTCGACTGGCCCACCCTGGTCGAACGCCTGGTGGCGGTCGGCAAGGGCGACGTGGCCCCGGTGATCGATTGACGCAGACAGGAGCAGGATGATGGGCAAGTGGTTGGGAGTTCCGGTCGCGGCGGGGTTGCTGCTGACCGCCTGCGTGACCATCAACGTCTACTTCCCGGCGGCCGAGGCCAAGGAAGCGGCGCGGGAGTTCGTGGAAAAGGTGATCGACGACGCCGACAAGGTCAACATCAAGCAGGATGGTGGCGGCGGCATGGCGTTGCTGCACAAGCGCTTCGATTTCGATCCGTGGGCGCTGGTCGGCATCGGCAGCGCGCATGCGCAGTCCGCGCCCGACATCACCATCAAGACCCCCGCCATCCAGGCGATCCAGGCGCGCATGGAAAACCGCTTCAACGCCACCTTGCGCGCCGGTTTCGACAGTGGCGCGCTAGGCTTCACCGCGGACGGGCTGATCACCGTGCGCGATCCCGGCAAGCTGGCGCTGAAGGATCGCGTGGCGATGAACGCCGCGGTGGCCGATGACAACCGCGATCGCAAGGCGGTGTATCGGGAGGTGGCGGTCGCCAACGGCCATCCCGAATGGGAGGCGCAGATCCGCGACGTGTTCGCCCGGCAATGGATCGAGAGCGCGCGTGCAGGCTGGTGGTACCAGGCCGGCGGCGGCTGGAAGCAGAAGTGACGACGGTCGGCCCGCTTCGGCGGGCCGTTTGCATTGGCGGGCCCCGCTCCCGCGGCTTCTGAGACAATGGCCGGCCCCCAGCACTGCCGTGTTCCGTGGCCCGCCTCGACCAGACCCCCAAGACCGTTTCCATCAACGACCTGAGCCACGACGGCCGCGGCGTCGCCCGCTGGCCGGAAGGCCATGCGCAGGCCGGCAAGACCGTGTTCGTGGCCGGGGCACTGCCGGGCGAGACGGTCGTCGTGCAGCAGTCGGCGCGTTCGCGCCATTTCGACGAGGCCAGGACGCTGGAGGTGCTCGCGGCGTCGCCCGACCGGGTCGCCCCCCGTTGCCCCCATTTCGGGGTCTGCGGAGGCTGCGTGCTGCAGCACCTGGCGGAGGAACGGCAGATCGCCTACAAGCAGCAGGTGTTGCTGGACAACCTGCAGCGGATCGGCCACGTCGCGCCGGCATCGGTGCTGCCGCCGCTGCACGGGCAGGCCTGGGGCTACCGCCGCAAGGGGCGCTTCTCGGTGCGCCGCGTCGAGAAGAAGGACAAGACCCTGGTCGGCTTCCGCGAGCAGGACCCGCGCTTCGTCGCCGATCTGCGCGAATGCCATGTCGTGGTGCCGCAGCTGGGGTTCCGGCTGGAGGCGCTGGGCGCGCTGGTCGATGGCATGGAGGCCCGCCGCGACATCCCGCAGATCGAATTCATCGCCGGCGATGCCGCCACCGCGCTGGTCTTCCGCCACCTGCAGCCGCTGTCCGAGACGGATCACGGGCGGCTGCAGGCGTTCGCGGCGCAGCACGACCTGGCGATCTTCCTGCAGCCCGGCGGGCTGGATTCGGTGCATCCACTTGCCGGCGAGGCGCGCGAGCTGTCCTTCCGGCTGCCGCAGTGGGACGTCGAGCTGCAGTTCAGGCCGCTGGACTTCATCCAGGTCAACGCAAGCCTCAACGAAGCGATGATCGCGCGCGCGCTGGCGCTGCTGGACGTGCAGCCGGGCGAGCGCGTGCTCGACCTGTTCTGCGGCCTGGGCAACTTCACCCTGCCGCTTGCGCGCGCGTCCGGTGACGGTGCCGTCGTGGGGGTCGAAGGCGATGCGGGGCTGGTGCAGCGCGCGCGCGAGAACGCCGGCCGCAACGGCCTGGGCAACGTGCAGTTCTTCACCGCCGACCTTTCCAAGGACCTTGCGGGGCAGCCCTGGCTCAGGCATGGCTTCGACAAGCTGTTGCTGGATCCGGCACGCTCGGGCGCCATCGAGGTGCTCAAGCAGCTCCCGCTGCACCAGCTCAGGCGCATCGTCTATGTGAGCTGCCATCCCGGCTCGCTGGCGCGCGACGCCGGCTGGCTGGTCAACGAGGCCGGCTGGACCCTGCGCGAGGCCGGCGTGATGGACATGTTCCCGCACACGGCGCACGTCGAGTCGATCGCCGTGTTCGACCCGCCGAAGCCGCGCTGAGGGCCGCGCATGGGCATCGAGATCGAGCGCAAGTTCCTGGTCGTAGGCGAAGGCTGGCGCGCCGCCGCGCAGCGGGTGGTGCCGATGGCACAGGGCTATCTCAACGACCTGGCGATGGTCGACAGCGGCGCGATGCAGGCCTCGGTGCGGGTGCGGATCGAAGGTGACGTGGCCCGGCTCAACATCAAGTCGCGCGAGCTGGGCGCAAGCCGGCAGGAATTCGAGTACGCCATTCCGGTCGAGGACGCGCACGCGTTGCTGGCGCTTGCCGTTGGCGGCCGGATCGAAAAACGGCGGCACATCGTGGAACACGCCGGCCATGTCTGGGAAGTCGACGAATTCCTCGGCGAGAACGCGGGCCTGGTGGTCGCGGAAATCGAGCTGGACGCGGTCGATGCGCAGTTCGAACGCCCCGACTGGCTGGGCGCGGAGGCGACCGCCGCGCCGCGCTACTACAATCTGGCGCTGGCATCGCGTCCGTTCGCGCAGTGGCGCGAAGACGAACGCCAGGCCGTGGACCTGACCTGAGGACAGACGATGCTGCAGATCGGCGTTGCCGGCCATGAACTCACCCCGCGCGAGCGCGACTGGCTGCAGCACGATGGCTGCGCCGGCGTCGTGCTGTTCGCGCGCAACTTCGCCAGCCGCGCGCAGGTCGCGGATCTCACGCAGGCGATCCGCGAGGCCGCACCGCGTCCGCAACTGATCAGCGTGGACCAGGAAGGCGGGCGCGTGCAGCGCTTTCGCGACGGCTACAGCCCGCTTCCTGCGCTCCAGGGGTTCGACGCGCTCTATGCAGAGGATCCCGATGCGGCACTGGAACTGGCGCGCGAGCATGCCTGGCTGATGGCCAGCGAGATCCGCGCCACCGGGATCGACATGAGTTTCGCGCCGGTGATCGACCTGGCCCGCGGCAACCGCGCGATCGGCAACCGCGCGTTCTCCGATGACCCGCAGCGGGTGGCCGCGTTCACGCGCGCCTACGTGGCCGGCATGCATGAAGCCGGGATGGCGGCGACCCTCAAGCATTTCCCCGGGCACGGTTCGGTCCCGGAAGACACGCATTTCGACGCGGCGGTCGACGCGCGTTCGCTGGACGAAATGGAGGCCGCCGACCTCATCCCGTTCGTGGCCGGCATCGATGCCGGTGCCGACGCGGTGATGATGGCGCACGTGACCTATCCCCGGGTCGCGCCGGAACCCGCGGGTTACTCGCCGACGTGGATCGGCGAGATCCTGCGCCAGCGCATGGGCTTCCGCGGCGTGGTGTTCTCCGATGACATCGGCATGGCCGCGGCGCACTCCGCCGGTGGCATTGGCGGGCGCGTGCACGCGCACCTGGACGCCGGTTGCGACGTGGTGCTGGTCTGCCACGTGCAGATGGTGGAGGACGCCCTCAAGGCCATGGACGGGCGCGCCTCCAATACGATGGCGCTCGCCGGCCTGCTGGGCCGCGGCGGACTGGGCTGGGACGGGTTGCTGGCCGATGCGCGCTTCGAGGCGGCGCGCCAGCGGCTGCGCGCCGTGCCGGAATCGGGCGATGCGGTTGGCGCGGATTCCGGCGCGATCGACGTGGGCAACGTGGCATGAGCACGCCCACGCTGGCCGCGGCGCTCGAGAACGCGCGCGTGCTGTTCGACCGGCAGGCGCTGGAAGCCGCGATCACGCGCATGGCCGGGGAGATCCGCGCGGCCTACGCCGATGGCGAGGTGCCGCTCTACATCACGGTCATGAACGGGGGGCTGCCGTTTGCCGCGCAGCTCGCGTTCGCGCTTGGCGAGCGTGGGCTGGACCTGGAGTTCGACTACCTGCACGCCACTCGTTACCGCGGCCGTACCAGCGGCTCCGGCCTGGCCTGGCTGCATCGGCCGGCGACGCCGATGCGCGGGCGCAAGGTGCTGCTGGCGGACGACATCCTCGACGAGGGCCATACCCTGCTCGCGGTGAAGCAATGGTGCGCGGACGAAGGCGCGGCGGACGTGCGCATCGCGGTGCTGGCGGAGAAGGTCCACGATCGTTGCGTGGACGGAATCTGCGCGGACCACGTCGGCGTGCAGGTGCCGGATGCCTACGTGTTCGGCTACGGGATGGACTACCACGAGCAGGGACGCAACCTTCCGGCGATCTATGCGTTGGGGGAGTGATCCTGCATACATCGGCCGGCGCCGTTGCGACCGCTTGGAGAGCGTTGCATGACCATTGAACTGGCCGTCATCGGCGGCACCGGCGTTTACGCCTTGGGTGAGCTGGTCGACGTCGAAGCCCACCTGCCGCAGACGCCGTACGGCGTTCCCTCCGGTCCGATCCGGGTCGGCACCTACGCAGGGCGGCGCGTTGCCTTCCTCGCGCGCCATGGCGAAGGCCATTCCATCCCCCCGCACCGGATCAACTACCGCGCCAACCTGGCCGCGCTGAAGGCGATCGGCGCCACCCGCGTGCTCGCGCTCAACACCGTCGGCGGGATTGGGGAGCGCTTCGGCCCCCGGGTGCTCGCCTGCCCAGATCAACTGATCGACTACACCTGGGGCCGGATCTCCACCCTGTGCCAGGAGCCGGGAACCGAGGTGATGCACGTCGACTTCGGCGACCCGTACACGCCTGCCTTGCGGCGGGAGGTGGTCGCGGCAGCGGCGCGGGCCGGCGTCGCACTGGTGGATGGCGGGTGCTATGGCGCCACCCAGGGGCCGCGGCTGGAGACCAAGGCGGAGATCGCGCGCATGCGCCGCGATGGCTGCGACCTGGTCGGCATGACCGGTATGCCCGAAGCGGGGCTCGCGCGGGAGCTGGGGCTGGACTATGCCTGCCTCGGCATCGTCGCCAACTGGGCCGCGGGCGCGGGACCGGACCCGGACGAGGTCATCACCCTGCAGGACGTGCTCGACAACGTGGCGGCGGCGATGGACGGCGTGCCACGCCTGCTGCAGGCGCTGCTGGCGCGCTGAGCGCGGCACGCGGGCGTTGCATGCTGCAACGTTTGTTGCACATACTCGCGCGGTGTCGCGGCCGCGACACGTTCCGGCACACGTCCCAAGAGGTCATGCACCATGCAATACGGCACCGTGAAGTGGTTCAACGACGCCAAGGGCTTTGGCTTCATCTCGCCCGAGGACGGCAGCGCAGATGTCTTCGTGCATTTCTCGGCGATCGACTCCAGCGGCTTCCGCAGCCTGCAGGAAGGCCAGCGCGTCAGCTACGAAGTCCAGCAGGGCGCCAAGGGCGCACAGGCCGCCGGGGTCAAGCCCGCCGCCTGAACTGCAGGACTGCTCCAGTTTCCCGAGCCCCGCTTTACGCGGGGCTTTTTTCTTTCCGCACCGATTGCCCGCCGATGGTGGCCGCGCGCTGATCCCGCGCCGCGAGGTCAAGTCGTCGGGCGTCTAAGCGGGCAGTGGCGGCGCGGCATCCTCGCGGGGGGCGCCGGGCTGGTCGAGGAACTGGAGTCGCGCCAGCTCCGCGTACAGCCCGCCCTGCGCGAGCAGTTGCGCATGGGTGCCTTCGGCGACGATGCGGCCGGCGTCCATGACCACGATGCGATCCGCCTTCAGCACGGTGGCCAGACGATGCGCCACCACCAGCGTGGTACGCCCGGCCATCAGGTTTTCCAGCGCCTGCTGCACGGCGCGCTCGCTCTGCGCATCCAGCGCCGACGTCGCCTCGTCCAGCAACAGGATAGGGGCGTCCTTGAGCAGGGCGCGGGCGATCGCCACGCGCTGCTGCTGGCCGCCCGACAGGCGCGTGCCGCGCTCGCCCAGTTCGCTGTCGAATCCCTCGGGCAGCGCGTCGAGGAAGGCGTCCGCGCGCGCGGACGTGGCGGCGCGCCGCACCTCCTCGTCGCTGGCGTCCAGGCGGCCGTAGCGGATGTTGTCGGCGGCGCTCGCGGCAAACAGGGTGGGCGACTGCGGCACCAGCCCGATCGCGTCGCGCAACTGGGCGGGGTCGAACGCGCGGATGTCGGTGCCATCGAGGGTGATCGTCCCCGCCTGCGGATCATGGAAGCGCAGCAGCAGGGTGAACACGGTGCTCTTGCCCGCGCCGGAGGGGCCGACCAGCGCCACCGTCTCGCCTGGGCGCACGCGCAGGCTGAAGCCTTCCAGCGCCGGCGCGTCGGGGCGTTGCGGGTAGTGGAAGCGGACATCGTCGAACACCAGTTCGCCGCGCAGCGGACTGGGCAGCGGCGCGGGCTGGGCGGGCGCGACGATGCCCGGCGCTTCCTGCAACAGGTCGTTGATCCTGCCCATGCCGCCGGCCGCGCGCTGCAGCTCGTTCCACACTTCCGCCAGCGCGCCCACCGAGCCGCCGCCGATCAGCGCGTACATCACGAACTGGCCAAGCGCGCCCGCGGTCATGCGTCCGCCGATCACGTCATGCGCGCCGGACCACAGCACCACGATGACCGCGCCGAAGATCAGGGTGATCGCGGCCGCGGTCACGATCGCCTGCGCGCCGATGCGCTTGCGCGCGGTGGCCACCGCGGTCGCCATCGCCTCGCCGTAGCGGGCGCGCTCGTAGGGTTCCCGCGAATGCGACTGCACCGTGCGCACCGCCCCCAGCGACTCGGTGGCCAGCGTGTTGGCGTCGGCGATGCGGTCCTGCGCGGAGCGCGAGATCTTCTGGATGCGGCGGCCACCGACGACGATCGGCAGCACCGCCAGCGGGATCCCCAGCATCGCCCACGCCGCCAGCTTCGGGCTGGTAACGAACAGCATCACCAGCGAGCCGACCACGGTCACCGTGCTGCGCAGCGCCACCGACATGCTGGAGCCCACCACGCTGCGCAGCAGTTCGGCGTCGGCGGTCAGCCGCGAGACCAGCTCGCCGCTGCGGGTGCGGTCGTAGAACCCGGCGTCCAGCCCCAGCAGGTGGCCGTACAGGCGCTGGCGCAGGTCGGCGACCACGCGTTCGCCCAGCAGGGTGACGAAGAAGAAGCGCGCCGCGGTCGCCAGCGCCAGCACCACGATCACCACCAGCACGAAGCCGAAGGTGCGGTCGATGTTGGCGCCGCTGGAAAAGCCGTGGTCGATCATCTGCCGGAACGCCACCGGCAGGCTCAAGGTGGCGGTCGAGGAAAAGGCCAGGGCCGCGAGCCAGCCCGCGAACAGGCCGGAATGGCGGCGGACGAAGGGCCAGAGCGCGCGCAGCGAGCCGATGGGCGCCTTGGACGCCGGGGCAGGGGAGTTCATTCGCACATGGTATCGCGCGCCGCCCGCGGCGATTGCAGCGGCACTGCTCAGTCGCGCGGCGGCGGCGATTCCAGCGCCTGCAATTCGGGAGGCACGACGGCGTTGGGATAGCGCTTGCGGAACACCGCCAGGCTCTCGCGTGCCTCGTCCGTCCGGCCGTCGGCCACCAGCTCGCGGATGCGCCGCAACCAGGCGTCACGCACCCCGGGGGCATCGACCGTGGCCGGCGGAACATCGTCGTCCGCGATCGGCGGCGCCGGGGCAGGGGCCGCCCCCGCGGAACGCTCCACGCCGGAGTCGACCTGCGCGCTGGGTGGAGGCGACGGCGCAGGCGTGGCAACGCGTTCGGTCGGGAATCCCGCGCTGGCGTCGCGGGCAGCCCTGCTCTCGGCTGCCTGCACGGTCGCGGCCTCGGCGGCGGCCACCGCAGTGGGCGCAGCCCGTTGCGCCGGCATGGTGGCGGGCGCAGGCACGGGTGCCGATGGCGGCGCCTCGGCCACATCGGCGACCGCATCGGTCGCGGGTTTCGCGGCACCCCGCCTGCCTGCCTGCGGGGTGTCGCGCGGCAGCGGACGTTCGCGCGCGACGGGCACCGCCGCAGCCTGTTCCGCTGGCGCCTGCGGGAGCGGGGATGTCTCCGCGGCAGATGGCGCAGGTGTCGACGCCGCCACCTCCTGCTGGTTCGGCGCCGCGGCATCCGGCGGCAGCAGGCGCCACGCAAGGCCCGCAGCCACCACCAGGGTCGCCGCGACCCCCACCGGGGCCAGCCAGCGCCGGGGCAGTGCCGCGCGCGCTGGCGTGTCGCCGCTGGCAAGCCGCGCCGCCGCCAGGATGCGGTCATCCACCCCGTCCGCCGGATGGCCGCGACCGTGCAGGCGCGGCAGCGCCTCGCGCAGTGCACGCTCCTGCGGATCCAGGGGCAGGCGTGGTCCCTGGCTCATGCCGGAACCCCCGCGCGCAGCTTGTCCATCGCGTAGCGGAGGCGCGACTTCACCGTCTCCCGGCCGACGCCGGTGATCTCACCGATCTGCTCCAGCGTCAGTTCCTGTTCCAGCCGCAACAGCAGGACCTCGCGTTGTTCCTCGGGCAGGGCGTCCAGCGCCAGCTGCAGGTGGCGCCGCCGCTCGAACTCGGACATTACCCGCTCCGGCGTGTCGGCATCGGCAAGGCGCTCGAGCCGCTCCTGCTGGTCCCCCGGCGCGGGCGGGCGGTGGCGGAGTGCCCGCCAGTGGTCGGCCAGCCGGTGGTGGGCGATGGTGTAGAGCCAGGTCGCGAAGCCCGCCCCGGGCTGCCAGTCATGCCGCGCCGCGATAACCCGTTGCCACACGTCCTGGAACAGTTCGTCGGCGAGCGCGTCGTCACGCAGGCGGCGCGCGAGGTAGCGGTAGAGCCGGAGGCGATGTCGCGCGTACAGGGGCGGGAACGCATCGGCGTTGCCGGCGGCATAGGCCAGCATCAGTGCTTCGTCGCTGCCGGCATCCGTTCCATCCACGGGCGCAGCGTACGGCGTGCCGCAACCCACGGGAAGGGCTGCCGCCAGGACCGTCCATGGCCGCCATGGCCGACGGGCGGCGTTTGCAGGCAATATGCGCGTGAAGATGACCGTCTCCATGCCCGTGCCGCCCGACTTGCCTGCCGACGCGCCACCGGCGCCGTCGCCCGGGCTTTCGCGGATCGGCGAGGCATTGCTGCAGTCGTTGCCGGCCGGCGCTGCGGTGGAAGTGGAGTGGGAGCATCCGCAGCTGGGTGCGGGCAGGGACGCGGCGGGTGATCCCGGACCCCACTCCGTGCAGGCCAGGCTGCGCCGGCTCGCGGGAGAGTGGAGCGGTCCGGAGAAGGCCCGCATGCGGATCCTCGCCCGGGTGCCCGCTGACTTTCCGGACGACCAGGTGCAGCCGTGGCTGGCGGGCGCACGCGCGCTGCTGTCGGCGTCGCTGGAACTGGAGGCCAGCCGGCGCCGGGTGGATGCGCTGCTGCGTTCGGAACGGCTGCAGCAGGCGCTCTACGAAATCTCCGACCTTGCTGGCGGCACCCGCGAATTGCAGGACATGCTGCGCCGCCTGCACGCGATCGTCGGCGAGTGGATGTACGCCGAGAATTTCTACATCGTGCTGTACGACGCGCACCGCCAGCGGATGCGCTTCCTCTACTTCGTCGACCAGCTGGATCCGTGGATCAACGATCCCGACGAGGAAATCAGCGTGGACGTGGGCGAAAGCTCGCTGACCATGCAGTTGCTGCGCAGCGGCGAGGCGATGTCGGGTCCGTCGGTCGTGCTGCGCGAACGCCATGGCATTCCTTACGGCGCCGAGAACGGGCCCGACAGCGCGGACTGGCTCGGGGTGCCGGTGCGCCGCGAGGACACGGTGGTCGGCGGCCTGGTGGTCCAGAACTACCACCAAGCTGGGGTGTACAGCGAGGAGGACCGCGTCCTGCTCGAGTACGTGGCGCAGCACATCCTCACCGCGCTTGAGCGGCGCGAAGCGCGCGAGCGGCTGGAGCACCGGGTGGCCGAGCGCACCACCGAACTGCAGCGCGCCAACGAGGAGCTGCAGGCCGAGGTAGCCGAACGCCAGCGCGCCCAGCAGCTGCAGCGCGCGCTGTACCGCATCGCCGAGCTGTCGATGACCAGCGACACCCTCGAGCAGTTCTATGCCGAGGTCCACAAGGTGGTCGGGCAGCTGGTGTACGCGCGCAACTTCTACATCGCGCTGCTGTCCGACGACGGCAGCATCCTGCAGTTCCCGTATTCGGTGGACGAGCGCGACGTCAAGCGCGAGCCGCGCAAGCCGGGCCGCGGCCTGACCGAATACGTGTTGCGGATCGGCAAGCCGCTGTTGGCCGACCGCGCGCGGATCGCGCAACTGGAGGAGGAGGGCGCGGTGCGCAGCTTCGGCACGCTGGCGCATTTCTGGCTGGGGGTGCCGCTGCTGCGCGAGGACAAGGTGGTGGGCGTGGTCGCGGTGCAGAGCTACCACCCCGACACCGTGTTCACCACCGACGACCAGGAACTGCTGACCTTCGTCGCCTACCACATCGGCAGCGGCCTGGCCCGCAAGCAGGCGCAGGACCGCCTGGTGCAGGCGCACGCCAGCCTCGAGCAGCGCGTCCGCGAGCGCACCCGCGAGCTGGCGGAAATCAACACCGAGCTGATGGAGCAGATCGGCGAGCGCACCCGCGCCGAGCGCAAGCTCACCCACGCGGCGATGCACGATGCGCTGACCGGCCTGCCCAACCGCGTACAGCTGCTGGAGCGCCTGTCGTGGGCGATCGCGAGCGCCCAGGTCGACCCGGCGCGTTGCTTCGCCGTGCTGTTCCTCGACCTGGACCGCTTCAAGCTGGTCAACGACAGCGTGGGCCATGCCGTGGGCGACGAGCTGCTGGTGGAAGCGGGCCGGCGCATCGTGGGCGCGGTGCGCGGAGGCGACGTGGTCTCGCGCCTCGGCGGCGACGAGTTCGCGATCCTGGCCGAAGACCTGGAAGGCCCGCAGATGGCCGCCGAGCTCGGGCGCCGGGTGCTGCAGGCGCTTGGCGCCCCGGTCTGGGTGGCGGGGCGCGAGCTGTTCCCCGCGGCCAGCATCGGCATCGCGATGTGGCATCCGCGCTACCAGTACGGCGAGGACATGCTGCGCGATGCCGACGCGGCAATGTACCGCGCCAAGGGCGACGGCCGCGACCGCTGCGTGCTGTTCGACGAGGAGATGCGCAACGAGGCCACCCGCATCCTCGACACCGAGGCCGACCTGCGCCGGGCCATTAACGCCGAGGCGTTCGAGCCGTACTACCAGCCGGTGGTGCGCCTGGCCACCGGCGAGCAGATCGGCGCCGAGGCCCTGTTGCGCTGGCGCCACGAGCGCCTGGGCGTGCTGCTTCCGGGCGATTTCCTCGACGTGGGCGAGGACAGCGGGTTGATCGAGCAGATCGACTGGCTCGTGTATGCACGGGTGATCGCGGATCTTGCCCGCCACCCGATGCCGGGTTACGTGGCGATCAACGTCTCGCCGCGGCACTTCCGTATGCCGGATTTCGCGCGGCGGCTGCTGGACCTGCTCGATGCCGCCGGCGTGGCGCCGTCGCGCCTGCGCATCGAGATCACCGAGGTGGCGCTGATGGACGACGCGCCGCGCACCAACGAAAGCCTGAACCTGCTGCGCGCGCACGGCGTGCTGGCCCAGCTGGACGATTTCGGCACCGGGTTCTCGGCGCTGTCGTACCTGCACCGCTTCCCGATCGCCAGCCTCAAGATCGACCGCAGCTTCGTGGCCGGGCTCGATGGCGATGGCCGCAGCGAGAGCGTGGCCGTGATCCGCGCGATCATCGCGCTGGCCAACAGCCTTGGCATCGAGATCATCGCCGAGGGTGTGGAAACCCAGCGCCAGCGCGAACGCCTGCAGGACCTGGGCTGCGTGAATGCCCAGGGCTTCCTGTTCGGCAAACCCGAGCCGCTGCAGGTCGCCTGAGCCTCAGTCGCGCAGCACCAGCAAGCGCGGCTCGGTCATCTCCTCGATCGCGCTGCGCACGCCTTCGCGCCCCAGCCCGGACTGCTTGACCCCGCCGTAGGGCATGTTGTCCACGCGGAAGCTGGGGACATCGCCCACCACCACGCCGCCGACTTCGAGCCGGTCCCAGGCGCGCATCGCGTGCTCGATGCGGCCGGTGAACACCCCCGCCTGCAGCCCGAAGTCGCTGTCGTTCGCAAGCGCGATGGCTTCGTCGAAATCGCGGCAGGCCTCGATGCAGGCCACCGGCCCGAACGCCTCCTTGCGATACAGGTCCGCGTCCCGCGGCACGTCCTGCAGCAGGGCCGGAGGCAGCATGCTGCCGTCGCGGCGGCCGCGGACCAGAGCAGTGGCGCCGGCGCCGACCGCGGCATCGATCCAGCCATCCAGTCGAAACGCAGCGGCCTCGTCGATCATCGGCCCGATGAACGTCTGCTCGTCGCGCGGATCGCCGCACTCCAGCTCGCCCAGCTTGCGCACCAGGGCGTCGGTGAGCGGCTCGCGGACGCTGTCGTGGACGATGATCCGCTGCACCGAAATGCAGCTCTGGCCGCTCTGGTAATAGGCACCCGTGAGCAGCCGGTCGGCGATCGCGTCCAGTGGCCGGCCCGGGTCCGCGTCGACGATGCAGGCCGCATTGCCGCCCAGTTCCAGCAGCACCTTCTTGCGGCCGGCGCGCGCCTTGAGCTCCCAGCCGACGGGCCCGCCGGTGAAGCTGAGCAGCGCCAGGCGCGGATCCTCGACCAGCGCGGCGGCGTCTTCGTTGCTGCAGGGAAGGATCGAAAACGCCCCCGGCGGCAGGTCGGTCTCGGCCAAGACCTCGCCAATGATCAGTGCGCCAACCGGGGTGGACGCCGCGGGCTTGAGGACGAACGGGCAGCCGGCCGCGATCGCGGGCGCCACCTTGTGCGCGACGAGGTTGAGCGGGAAATTGAACGGCGTGATGAAGCTGCAGGCGCCGACCGGCACCCGCTTGGTCATCCCGCGGTAGCCCCGGGTGCGCGGCGAAAGTTCGAGTTGCAGTACCTCGCCGCCAATGCGGGTGGCTTCGCCGGCGGCGATGCGGAAGGTGTCGATCAGGCGCGCGACTTCGCCGCGGGCATCGCGGATCGGCTTTCCGGCCTCCATGCACAGGGCCAGCGCCAGCTCCTCCTCGCGTCCGGCAAGGCGGCGCACGCAATGCTCCAGGACGTCGCGGCGCGCGTCGGGCGGGAAGCTGGCCATCGCCCCGCGCGCGGCATGGGCTGCGGCAATCGCGGCGTCCACCACCGCGGCATCCGCCAGCGCGACGCGGGCGGCGATGTGGCCGCTGTACTTGTCGCGGACCTCCAGCGCGGCGTTGGGCTGCCGCGGCTGGTTCGCAAGGTAATAGGGGTAGCGCTGCTTCACGCGTCCGGCTCCGCAGCTTCCACCCGCAGCCGCATCCGGCCGTCATGCAGGCGGGCCTGCAGCGCGTCGCCGGCCGCGGCATCGCCGACGCCGCGCACCACATGGCCGTCATCGCGCTGGAGGATGGCGTAGCCGCGCGCGACCGTGGCCAGCGGGCTGATGGCGTGCAGCGAGCGCGCGAGCCCGCCCAGGTGCCTGGCCTCGTGCTGCAGCTGGCGCGCGAGCAGGGCCTGCGGACGCCCGCGCATGGCCCGCAGGCGCTCGCGCAGCCGCTGGAGGCGACGCTGGGGGTGGGTCGCGCGCAGGATCGCCGCCGCGTGGCGTTGCCGCGCCTGGTGATCCTGGAGCAGCCGCTGGATGGCGCCGTGCAGGCGCTGCCTTGCCTGGTCGGCGCGCCGCGCAAGCCCGTCCAGCAGGGCCTGCGGCCGCCGCCCCTGCATCCGCAAAAAGGCGTGGTCCAGGCGCTGCGCGTGCCCGCGCAGGATCCGGCCATGTCCCGCGTGCAGCTGGCGCTGCAGGCCATGCAGCCGGGTCAGCAGGTTGGCCCGGTCCGGAACCAGCAGCTCGGCGGCGGCGGAGGGCGTGGGCGCGCGCAGGTCGGCGGCAAAGTCGGACAGCGAGAAGTCGGTCTCGTGGCCGATCGCGGACACCACCGGCGTGGCGCTGCCGGCGATCGCGCGCACCAGCGCTTCGTCATTGAAGGCCCACAGGTCCTCCAGCGACCCGCCGCCACGGGCGAGCACCATCACGTCGTAGCGGCCACTGGCATCCGCGCGCAGCAGCGCGGCGCGCAGCTGTAGCGGCGCGCCTTCGCCCTGCACCGGGACCGGCAGCAGCTCGACCTCGAGCAGCGGGAAGCGCCTGCGCAGGACGCTGGCGATGTCGCGGATCACCGCGCCCGTTGGCGAGGTCAGCACCGCGATCCGCCGTGGAAACGCCGGCAGGGCCCGCTTTCGCGTCGCGTCGAACAGGCCTTCCGCCTGCAGGCGCGCCTTGAGCGCGTCGAAGGCCCGCCGCAACGCGCCTTCGCCGGCCTCCTCCAGCGAATCGCAGACCAGCTGGTAGTCGCCGCGTGCCTCGTACAGGGTCAGGCGCCCGCGCGCCAGCACCTTGATGCCGTCGCGGGGCTGGAAGCGCAGCCACTGGCTCTTCGGCTTGAACAGGGCGCAGCGCACCTGCGCGCGGGCGTCCTTGAGGGTGAAGTAGACGTGCCCCGAGGCCGGCCGCGAGAGATTGGCGATCTCGCCCTCCACCAGCACCAGCGGGAACGCGCCTTCCAGCAGGTCGCGCGCCAGGGTGTTCAGCTGGCTTGGGGTGAGGATGCGGTCATCGCGTGGTTCCATCGGCCCATCCTACCCGCGACGCGCGGGACGGCGGTCGCGATGCGGGCGCGTTGCACCGGCTAAAATGTGGCCATGAGCCATTGCAGCCCCGATCATTTCGGTCCCGCGCCGCGCCGCGCCACCCGCCAGGTGGCGATCGGGGGCGTGCGGGTGGGCGGCGCTGCGCCGGTGGTGGTGCAGTCGATGACCAATACCGACACCGCCGACATCGCCTCCACCGTCCGGCAGGTCGCCGAGCTGTGGCGCGCCGGTTCCGAACTGGTGCGGGTGACCGTGAACAACCAGGAGTCCGCCGCCGCGGTGCCGCGGATCGTCGAGAAGCTCGACATGATGGGCATCTCGGTACCGATCATCGGCGACTTCCACTACAACGGGCACCAGTTGCTGGCGGCGGAGCCGGCCTGCGCGCGGGCGCTGGCCAAGTACCGGATCAATCCGGGCAACGTCGGCTTCGGCAAGAAGCGCGACACCCAGTTCGCGCAGCTGGTCGAGTTCGCGATCGCCAACGACAAGCCGGTGCGGATCGGCGCCAACTGGGGTTCGCTGGACCAGGCGCTGGCGGCGCGGCTGATGGACGAGAACGCGGCCCGCACCGACCCCTGGGACGCCGGGCGCGTGCTGCGCGAGGCGCTGATCCGCTCGGCGATCGACTCCGCGGAACGCGCGGTGGAGCTCGGGCTGGCGCGCGAGCGCATCGTCCTCAGTGCCAAGGTCAGCGGCGTGCAGGAACTGGTGGCGGTGTACCGTGATCTTGCGCAGCGCAGCGACTTCGCCCTGCACCTGGGCCTGACCGAGGCCGGCATCGGCAGCAAGGGCATCGTCGCGTCCAGCGCGGCGCTGGGCGTGCTGCTGCAGGAAGGCATCGGCGACACCATCCGCATCTCGCTGACGCCGGAGCCGGGCGCCTCGCGCACGCAGGAGGTGATCGTCGCCCAGGAGCTGCTGCAGACGATGGGGCTGCGCGCGTTCACCCCGATGGTCACCGCCTGCCCGGGGTGCGGTCGCACCACCTCCGAGTTCTTCCAGGAACTGGCGCAGGTGGTCCAGGAGCACGTGCGCGCGAAGATGCCCGAGTGGAAGATCAGCCATCCCGGCGCGGAGAACATGACGCTGGCGGTGATGGGCTGCGTGGTGAACGGCCCGGGCGAATCGCGCCACGCCAACATCGGCATCAGCCTGCCGGGCACCGGCGAGGCGCCCTCCGCGCCGGTGTTCATCGATGGTGAAAAGGCCGTCACCCTGCGGGGTGAGAACATCGCGCGCGAATTCGTCGCGCTGGTCGATGCCTATGTCGAACGCAGGTACGGAGCACACGCTCCCGCATAACCCCGCCGAGGCCGCGCAGGTCGTGCGCGAGGAGGCCAGGTTCGGACTGGCCTTCCTGCGCCGCCATTGGCGCAAGGTGGCGCTGGCCTTCATCGGCGTGCTGGGCCCGCTGTGGGGGTTCGGCGAGCTGGCCGACGAGGTGCGCGACGCGCAGCCGTTCCCGTTCGATGCGCCGCTGCTGCAGCTGGCGCATGGCATGGCGCACCAGGGGTACGACCAGGTGTTCCTGGCGGTGACGCACCTCGGCTACGAGTGGGGGGTTGTGCCGGTGGACGTCTTGCTGGTGCTGGCGCTGGCCCTGACCCGGCGGATGCGCGAGGGGCTGTTCGCCGGCATCGCGCTGGGTGGCTCCGCATTGCTGAACCTCGGCGCCAAGCAGCTGTTCGCGCGGGCGCGGCCGGCGTTGTGGGAGTCGATCGCGCCGGAAGCGACCTACAGCTTTCCCAGCGGCCATGCGATGGGTTCGATGACGTTGGCGGCGGTACTGGTACTGCTCAGCTGGCATACCCGGTGGCGCTGGTGGGTGGCGATGCCGATGGCGGCGTTCGTGCTGCTGGTGGGATTGTCGCGCGTCTACCTCGGCGTCCATTACCCCTCGGACATCCTTGCCGGCTGGGCGGCGGCCATCGCCTGGGTCGTGGCGAGCTACCTGATCGTGTTCCGCGGCGCGTGGCCGTGGCAGGCCTCGCGCACGCCACCCTGAGCGGAAGGATCACGCGACCGGCTGGCTGCCCTCGCTGGGCGCCTTGGAGGCCAGGCGCCGGGCCAGCACCGCCTCGCGGTGGGCGATGTAGAAGGTCGCCGAGAGGATGATCGCCGCGCCGCCCAGGGTGGTTGCGGTGATCTTTTCGGCGAACAGGAGCCAGCCCGCCAGCGTCACCACTGGCAGCTGGGTGAAGCTGATCGGGGTGAGCGCGGAGACGTCGCCCAGCTTCAGCGCGCGGGTCCACAGCAACTGGCCAATCGTGCCGAGCACGCCGCACAGCACCAGCCACAGCCAGGCGATGCCCTCGGGCGTGTGCCAGACGAACAGCGTGGGCAGCAATGACATCGGCACCCACAGGATGTAGGTCCAGAACACGATGGTGTCGGCCTTGTCGACCTGCGAGAGCTGCTTGATCTGGATCGCCACCACCGCGTTGAAGATCGCCGCCGCCACCGCCACCAGGCTGCCTGTGCTGAACGCGTGCGACCACGGCTGCACGATCACCAGCACCCCGATGAAGCCGGCGATCACCGCCAGCCAGCGGCGCAGGCGCACCCGCTCCCCCAGCCAGAGCACCGCGGCGATGGTGATGAAGATCGGCGAGGAATAGGCCAGCGAGATGGCCTGCGCCAGCGGCAGGTTGGCGATCGCCCAGAAGCCGCAGAACATGCTGAGGATGCCGATCGCGCAGCGCACGAAGTAGCGCGGCAGCTGAGTGGTGCGGACGTGGTCGCGGAAGCGCTGCCACCGCCGCGGCTGGCGCAGGATCGGCAGCAGCAGGATCGGCAGCAGCGAGAGCAGCCCGAACGCGTTGCGGAAGAACGCGACTTCCCAGGTGGGCTCGGTCTGCGATGCCAGGCGGATGCAGATCGCCATCAGCGCGAACGCCACCGTGCTCGCCAGCATCAGCAGGGCGGCGCGCAGCGGCGAGGTCATGCAGACGCGCTCACCAGCGCGCGCCAACGATCCGCGGCTCCGGCTCCAGCGCGACCCCGAAGCGTTCCTGCACCGAGCCGGCGACGCGCCGCGCCAGCTCCAGCAGCTGCGCGCCGGTGGCGTGGCCGTGGTTGACCAGCACCAGCGCGTGCGAGGCGGCGATGCCGGCGTCGCCATCGCGGTGTCCCTTCCAGCCGCACTGGTCGATGAGCCAGGCCGCGGACAGCTTGCGCGCGTCGCCGCCGGCCGCGGGGAACACCGGCAGGGCCGGATGCAGCGCGGCCAGCGCTTCCGCCCGCGCGCGCGGGATGATCGGGTTCTTGAAGAAGCTGCCGGCATTGCCGAGCGTGGCCGGATCGGGAAGCTTGCGCCGGCGGATGCGGATCACCGCCTCGGCGACGTGGGAGGCACGCGGCGTGCCTTGGATACCCATCGCCTGCAGTTCCTCCGCGAGGCCTGCATAGCCGGCCCGCGGCTGGAACGTGCGCGACAGCAGGAATTCGACCGCGGTGACTACGAAGCGGTCAGGTTCGCGCTTGAAGCGCGAATCGCGGTAGCCGAAGGCGCATTGCGCGGCGTCGAGGCGCACGACGGTTCCGGTGCTGCGGTCGAAGGCTTCCACCGCGTGGATGCTCTCCCGCACTTCAACCCCATACGCACCGATGTTCTGGATCGGCGCGGCGCCCACGGTGCCGGGGATCAGGGCCAGGTTCTCCAGCCCGTTCAGGCCGCGCCCCAGTGTCCACAGCACGAGGTCATGCCAGTTGACGCCGGCATCGGCGCGGACGATGGCATCGCCGCCGTCCTCGCCCAGCAGCGCGATCGCCTGCGCGGTCAGCGCCAGCACCACGCCCTGCGGATCGGCCGCGAACAACAGGTTGCTGCCGCCGCCCAGCACCAGCACCGGTCCCTCGCGCAGCATCGCGTAGTCGAACAGTTCCGGCAGCACCGCGGGATCCGCGACTTCCACCAGCAGCGGGGCGATGGCGGCCACGCCGAAGGTGTTGCGCGCGTCGAGTCGCGCGCGCTCGGCGATCCGGTAGCCGGCCGGCATCGGGCTCAGGGATCCGGCGGCAGAGTGCCGCGGCTGGGCGCTTCCTTGCGGCGGCGCATGGCGTCGACGCATTCGCCGATCAGGCGCGGGCCTTCGTACACCATCCCGGAATACAGCTGCACCAGCGTCGCCCCGGCGGCCTGCTTGGTGGCCGCGTCGGCGCCATGCAGGATGCCGCCCACGCCCACCAGCGGGATCTGTTCCGGCAGGCGCGTTCGCAGCATGCGCAGCACCGCGGTGGAGCGCGCCATCAGCGGTGCGCCGGACAGGCCGCCCACCTCGTCGGCATGGCGCAGGCCCTCCACCCCTTCGCGGCTGGTAGTGGTATTGGTCGCGATCACCCCGTCCACATGCAGGTCGCCCAGCACACGGCCGGCGGCGTCGATATCGCTTTCGCTCAGGTCCGGCGCGATCTTGACCAGCAGCGGCACGCGCTTGCCATGACGGCCCGCGAGCGTTTCCTGCTCCTCGCGCAGGACAGTGACCAGCCGTCGCAGCGCCTGTTCCTCCTGCAGTTCGCGCAGGCCCGCGGTGTTCGGCGAGGAGATGTTGACCGTCACGTAATCGGCCAGCGGATAGACCTTGCGCAGGCAGTGCAGGTAATCCGACGCCGCGTCCTCGTTCGGCGTGTCCTTGTTCTTGCCGATGTTGATGCCCAGCAGCGCCCCGGCGTTGCGGCGCGCGCGCTCGACGTTGCGCACCAGCGCGTCCACGCCTTCGTTGTTGAAGCCGAGGCGGTTGACCAGCGCGTTGCGCTCCGGCAACCGGAACATCCGTGGCTTTGGGTTGCCCGGTTGCGGCCGCGGGGTCGTGGTGCCGATTTCGATGAACCCGAAACCCAGCGCCATCAGCGCATCGATGTGCGCGCCGTTCTTGTCCAGCCCCGCCGCCAGGCCGACCGGGTTGTCGAAGGCCAGGCCAAACGCGCGGGTAGGCAGCGGCTTGGGCCGGGTGGCGAGCAGCGGGCTCATGCCGGTGCGGTACGCCGCCTCCAGCGCGCCGAGGCCGAGCGCGTGGGCACGCTCGGCGTCCAAGGCGAACAGGAACGGGCGGCTCAGCGAGTACATGTCAGTGGCCGAACACCGCGGTGAACCACACCAGCCCGCCCAGGAACAGGAAGATCGCCAGCAGCGCCAGCACGCCAAGCGCAATCGCCACGTAGCCAAGCAGCAGCCCGACACGGGCCAGGCCATCGCCCTCGAGCGCGCCCGCGGCGCGGCGGATGTCGGCGCGCGCCATGTGCCCGCACACGACGGCGCCGATCGCGCCGACGAGGGGCAGCAGGCTCCAGCCGAGCACGCCCAGCACCAGGCTGGCGACCGCCATCGCGCTGGTCTGGCGTACCGGTGCGTAGCTGCCCATGGGCGTGGCCTTACAGGTCGAACTTGATGCCTTGCGCCAGCGGCAGGGCATCGGAGTAATTGATCGTGTTGGTCTGCCGGCGCATGTACGCCTTCCACGCATCACTGCCCGATTCGCGGCCGCCGCCGGTCTCCTTCTCGCCGCCAAAGGCGCCGCCGATCTCGGCCCCGCTGGTGCCGATGTTGACGTTGGCGATGCCGCAATCCGAACCCCACGCCGCCAGGAACTGCTCGGCGCGCTTGAGGTTGGTGGTGAAGATCGAGGAGGACAGGCCCTGGGGCACGGCGTTCTGCATCGCGATCGCCTCGTCGAGCGTGGCGTACTTCATGACGTAGAGGATCGGCGCGAAGGTTTCCTTCTGCACGACTTCCGAATCGTTCGACAGGCCGGTGACGATCGCCGGGGTCACGAAGAAGCCCTTGCCCTCGCGCACCTCGCCGCCGATCTCGACCTTGCCGCCAAGCGCCTTCGCGCGGGCGACGGTGTCGCGGAAATCATCGACCGCATCGCTGGAGTTGAGCGGGCCGACCAGGTTCGCCGGATCGATCGGGTCGCCGATCTTGCCTTCGACCTGGCGGTAGGCGGCCACCAGCTTCTCCAGCACGGCCCCGTACACCGACTCCTGCACGAACAGGCGGCGCGTGGTGGTGCAGCGCTGGCCGCAGGTGCCCACGGCGCCGAACACGATCGCGGGGATCGCGAGCTTCAGGTCGGCGGTCTCGTCGACGATGATCGCGTTGTTGCCGCCCAGTTCCAGCAGGCTCCGTCCCATCCGGCGGGCGACGCGCTCGCCGACCGTGCGCCCGACGCGGGTGCTGCCGGTGAAGCTGACCAGCGCGATCCGGCGGTCGTCCACGAACTCCGACGCCAGCTCGGTGCCGGCATCGTTGAACAGGAAGAAGATGTCGGGGAAGCCGCCGGCACGCAGCGCCTCGTTGCAGATCTTCATGCTGGCGATCGCCGAGAGCGGGGTCTTCGGCGACGGCTTCCAGATGCAGATGTCGCCGCAGACGGCGGCCACGAAGGCATTCCAGGCCCAGACGGCGACCGGGAAGTTGAACGCGCTGATGATGCCGACCAAGCCGATCGGGTGCCACTGCTCGTACATGCGGTGGCCGGGGCGCTCGCTGTGCATGGTCAGGCCGTACAGCTGGCGCGACAGGCCGACCGCGAATTCGCCGATGTCGATCATTTCCTGGACCTCGCCGTCGCCTTCCGGCTTCGACTTGCCCATCTCCAGCGCGACCAGCGAACCCAGCGCGTCCTTGTTGGCGCGCAGCGCGTCGGCGCACAGCCGGATCGCCTCGCCGCGGCGCGGCGCTGGCGTCTTGCGCCAGACCTCGAAGGCCGCCTGGGCACGCTCGACGATGGCCTCGTAATCGGCCCGCGAGCTGGCGTGGACCTTGCCGAGCACCTCGCCCGTGGTCGGGTTGACCGGTTCCAGCACGCCGGCGTCCCGCGTGCCGGACCACTCGCCGTTGCCGAGATAGGTGCCGGATTCGATGGCGTCCAGGCCCAGGGCAGTGAGGACGGGATGGGGCATTGCGGTACTCCTGTGGATGCGTGCCCCGTGCGGCGGGGCAGTGCGGCGATATGAAGGGTGGTGCGGGTGGTGCCCCCGGCGCGATTCGAACGCACGACCTTCCCCTTAGGAGGGGGACGCTCTATCCAGCTGAGCTACGGGGGCAGCGGGTTCTGGCGGATAGCCGATTATCGCAGCAGCCGCTGCCTGCGGCCAATCCGTCGCCGGATCCGGCGATTCGACGATGGCGGCCCCGCACATCGCCGGTGGGACTTCATCCATTCGCGTGGACGGCGCATGCAGGCGCTCGCCGCGCGCCGCTATGCCAGCAGGTGCGCCGCCGGCGCCGCGATCGGGGTCAGGAAGCCATCGCTACCGAAGCCCGCATCGGCGAATGCCGCCGTCATCGCATCACGGCAGCGGGCCGCCGACGCTTTGTCCTCGCACCAGGCGAACACGCTGGGGCCGGCACCGGAGAGACTGGCGCCCATCGCGCCGCTGTCCAGCGCGGCGCGCTTGACCGCATCGAAACCGCCCACCAGCGGCGCGCGGCGCGGCTCGACCAGCAGGTCGGACAGGCCGGCGCGGACCAGTCCGGCATCGCCCCGCTCGCATCCCAGCAAGACCTGTGCCAGGTTCGCGCTCTGGGCGACGAAGTCGGGGAGGGCGTAGGTGCCCGCGAGCGCTGCGCGCGCGCGCCGGGTTTCCAGCACGGCATGCGGATGCACGACCGCGGCGTGCCAGGCGGGCGGCACCCTCACCGCCACCAGCCGCTGCGCGGTCGCCAGCACCAGGCCGCCGAGCAGCATCGGCCCGACGTTGTCGCCCTGGCGGCTGTGGCTGGCCACGAACTCGCCGGCCAGCGCATGCGGATACAGCGCGTGCGCATCCAGCGGCTCCTCCAGCAGGGCGTTGGCGGCGACCAGTGCGGCCACGCACGAGGAGGCCGAGCCGCCCAGCCCGGAACCCAGCGGGATGCCCTTTTCCAGCTCGATCTCGAAGCCGAAAGGCAGGTCGAGCGCCTCCCGCAGCGCGATCAGCGCGGCGCCGGCGGTGTTGCGTTCGGCCTGCATCGGCAGATTGGTGGCCACGCCGCGGATCGCGGCAATGCGCACCCCGCGCTCGTCGATGCGGCGCACGGTGGCGATATCGCCGATGCCGGCGATCCCGTGCCCGAGGATGTCGAAGCCCACGCCGACATTGCCGACCGAGCCCGGCGCAAAGGCGCGAGCCTCCTGGCGCGCGCTCACGCGGCCGCTCCGGTGCCGGCCGGTGCGTGCATCAGGCGGCGCGCGTTGGCGTCGCGGCGGCCGGGTCGTCGCCGCTGCGCGCGTTGACCACCGTGGTCGCGGTCATGTCGGCGGTGACATTGCCCACCGTGGCCAGCACGTCGGGGATCGCGTCGACTGCCATCAGCACCGGCAGCGGCGCGATCGGCAGGCCCATGGCCTGGGTGACCGGCAGGTTGGTGGCGATGAAGATCGCCTGCCCGGGCAGGCCGACCGAGCCCATGCTCACCAGCACCGAGATCGCCACGCCGGTCGCCAGCTGGGCGATGCCAAGCTCGATGCCCAGCGCCCAGGCGATGAAGCAGGCGGTGGCGACGTACTGGATCGGCGAGGTGATGCGGAACAGCGAGACCGCCATCGGCAACACCAGCCCCGACACCCGCGCCGGGATCGCCAGCCGGTTCTGCGCGCTGTCGAGCATCGCCGGCAGGGTGGCGAGCGAGGACTGGGTGCTCGCCGCCACCGCCTGCACCGGCGCGATCCCCGCCATGAAGTGGCCAAGACGCTGGCGCCCGAAGGCGACCGCCACCGCGACCATCAGCATGATCGCGATGATGTAGAGCGCGCACTCCAGCAGGATGTAGATCCCCAGCGCCTGCAGCACGCCCAGCCCGGCGCGCGCGCACAGCGCCAGCACCAGCGCGAAGATGCCCAGCGGCGCCACCCACAGCACCCAGTGCACGATCACGATCATGGCGTCGGCGATCGCCTTGAAGAAGCCGACCACCTGCGCGCGCGGGTCCGGGTCCAGCCGGGTCAGCGCAAAGCCGAAGAACAGGGCAAAGGTCACCAGCGGCAGCATCGCGCCGGCAGCGGCGGCGGCGACCGCGTTGCTGGGCACGATCGCGGTCAGCGCCTGCGCCCAGCCGCTGGTGGTGGCGGGCAATTCCGCCTCGTGTCCGCGCAGGGCGACCGCGATCCCGGGGTCAGGGGTGAACAGCGACAGCGCCAGCGGCGCCAGCAGCGCCGCCATCACCCCGGCGGCAGACAGCAACACCACGAAGATCAGGATCGCGCGGCGGGCCACGCGGCCGGAATGGGCGGCGTCGCTGGCCTGGTTGACGCCCACGATCACCAGCGCCAGCACCAGCGGCACTACGGTCATCTGCAGCGCATTGAGCCAGAGCGTGCCGAACGGCTGGACCACGTCCGCGACCCGCAGCGCGAGCGGCTGGTCGACCCAGGCCAGCAGGATGCCGATGACGATGCCGGCGACCAGCCCGGTCATGACCCGGGAGGTCTGGCTCATCGCCGCGCCTCCCCGCCGGCGACCGGCGGCAGGCCCCAGGCGCGCTGCAGGGAGCGGTATTGCGCCTGCGGCAGCAGCACGAAGACCGGCTTGCGATCGCGGTCCAGCCACGCCAGCGTCGCCTGCATGGTGGCCGGCGCCATCGCGGTGCATCCCGCGGTGGCCTGTCCCGGTTGCCCCCACAGGTGGGCGAAGATGCAGCTGCCGCCGTTGGCTACTTGGCCATCGACGTTGTGCTCGATGACGAAGCCCTCGCGGTAGCGCTGGTCGCCCTGGTTGTGCAGGTCCAGCCGCATCGGCTCGGTGGACTGGTCAAGGCCCGGGGCCTTGGCGACGCTACGGTCGACGATGCGGTTGTACAGCGGCGATGCCGGCACGTCGATGCACCAGTCGTTGAAGCCCATCCCGCGGTACGCAAGGCCGGTGGCCGCCGTCGGCGCGTAGCCGAATGCGGTGCCGATGGCGAACACGCCCGCCGGCGCCTTGCCGTCGCCCTCGCGCTTCACCGGGCCATCGCCCGTCGGCGCAGGGTGCAGGCCGATGCCCCAACCGCTGCCGCCACGGCCCACCGTGATCGGGGCCGGGTCGCCGACCTGGCGCCAGCCGCCGCCCGTGCGCTCGTAGCGGCGCAGCTCGCCTTCGGTCGCGTCCCAGTCCGGCGTGGTGACCAGCACCAGTTGCCCGGCTTGCTGCCACGCATGGTCCGTGGACGCAGGGTTCGGCGCGTGCGCGCAGCCGGCAAGCAGCGCGGTGAACAGGGGCAGGGCGAGACGACGTAGGCTCATGGGTCTTCCGGGGAAATTGGGGAAGCGCGCCCGCCGGCGCGCGATGGCGTCAAGGCTCCCACAGCGGCTGGATGCGCGCCAGATTGGCGCGCAGCCGCGCGTGGCGCGTGGCATCGCCGGCGCACAGCAGCACGAACACCTGGTCGACCAGGTGCTGCAGCGCGGACTGGTAGAGCAGCGGCTCGACGTGCGCGCGCTCGTCGTGGGCGGAGACCAGCAGCGGCAA
The DNA here is from genome assembly GCA_023388715.1 of Pseudomonadota bacterium. GTDB lineage: Bacteria > Pseudomonadota > Gammaproteobacteria > Xanthomonadales > Xanthomonadaceae > Thermomonas. Next base: position 46,420 of record JAEWFT010000019.1, on the reverse strand, counting down.
GTCCGCCTGCGCACGCAGGGCGTTGCCGCTGTGGCGGGTGACCGTCACCACCAGTGCCTGCAGTTCGCGCGCGTAGCGGCACAGGTGCGACAGCGAGGCCTGCATCCCGTGTTCGGAGAACACCAGTAGCACGTCGCCCGGCTTGGCCGCCGACAGGCTGCTGGCCATGTGCGCGGCGTCGAAGTTGTGGACCGCGAGGATGCCCAACTGCGACAACCGCAGCGCGGCCATGCGCGCGTGGATGTCGTCATCGCCCATGCCGATGATGAACACCTTGCCGGCCTTTCCGATCGCATCGGCGACCTGCTGGAGCGCCTGCGGCCGATTGATCAGGCGGGTCGCTTCCTCGGCCTGCGACTTGTGCTGCCACAGGCCGCTGGCCAGCTCCGAAGGGGCATCGCCGCCAGCGGTCCTGCCCTGCGCGCCGCCGCTGCCGCTGTCGGCGCGCACCAGTGCCTCGCTGACCGACAGCTTCAGGTCCGGATAGCCCTTGAAGCCGAGCTTCTGGCAGAACTTGACCACGCTGGACTGGCTGATGCCCAGCGCGTTCGCCAGCTGTTGCGAGGAGTAGTCGCGCAGCAGCTGCGCGTTCTCCAGCACGAAGTCGGCGATGCGGCGCTCGATCGCCGACAGCTGGTCGCGCTCGGAGCGGATCTTGACCAGCGCCGACATCGGTGGCTCAGGCGGCAAGGCCGGTGGCGGGGGTGATCCCCTCGATGGCGCGGATGCCCAGGCCCGGCGCGTCGGTCACGCTGATCTCCGATTCGTTGAACACGACCCCGCTTGCCACCGGGTCGTAGCTGCAAAGGGAAGGGCCGTCGAGGTCGACCTTGCTGATCACGTCGGACTTGGCGACCGCCAGGTGGACCGCCGCGGCCACGCCGATACTGGATTCCAGCATGCAGCCGATCATGCAGTCCACGCCGTACAGGCCGCAGATGTCGGCGATCTTGATCGCGTTGGAGATGCCACCGGTCTTCATCAGCTTGATGTTGACGATGTCGGCGGCGCGCATGCGGATCAGCTCGATCACCTCGCGCGGGCCGAACACGCTTTCGTCGGCCATCACCGGGGTGTGCACGCGTTCGGTGACGTAGCGCAGGCCGGCGAGGTCGTGCGCCTTGACCGGCTGCTCGACCAGCTCCAGGCGCACGCCCGCATCCTCCAGCGTCTGCAGCGCGAACACGGCCTGCTTCGCCGTCCAGCCCTGGTTGGCGTCCAGCCGCAGCAGCGCGCGACCCTCGACCGCGGCATGGATCGCCTTGGTGCGTTCGATGTCCAGGCCGATGTCCTTGCCCACCTTGATCTTCAGCGACTCGAAGCCGCGTTCCACCGCCGCCAGCGAGTCGGCCACCATCTTGTCGATGTAGTCCACGCTGATGGTGAGGTCGGTGGTGATCGCCGGCTCGCCGCCGCCCAGCAGCTTGTACAGCGGCGTGGCGTACAGCTGGCCCCAGAGGTCGTGCACCGCGATCTCCACCGCGGCCTTGGCGCTGGTGTTCTTCTCCATCGCCCCCTGGATCAGGTGGGTGAGGCGGTTGAGGTTGGCGATGTCCTCGCCGACCAGCCGCGGAGCGATGTAGTGGCGGACGGCATCGATGATCGAGCCGTGGGTGTCGCCGGTGATGACCGCGGTCGCCGGCGCGCTGCCATAGCCGACGTGGCCATCGTCGGTGTGCACCATCACCACCACGTCCTCCACCTGCTCGACGGTGCGCAGCGCGGTCTTGAACGGCGTCTTCAAGGGCACGCGCAGCATGCCGAAACGGATGTCGGTGATTTTCATGGCATGCCCTTCATGGCCTGGCCCGGGTGGTCGCGCTCATTGGCGGCGGGTCGGCCGCACGATGCTGGTGATGCGGTCGACGTAATCATGCTCAGCCCCGAAGCGCAGCGGCAGCAGCGGGGTGATCGACACGCCGTTGAGCGCCAGCGCGCGCGGCGTGCCGTCGGCACCCAGCATCGTGCCGCCGTTGGTGTCGTGGATCACCCAAGGCTGTCCGTCGACCGTGCCCAGGAACATCATCACGTGCCCGGGGATGTAAATGAGGTCGCCGATGTCGAGCGCGGCCACCGCCGCCATCCGCGCCTCGCGGGTGTCGTCGGCGGTGAAGGCGGTGCGCGCGAACACCGGGCTGACCGCCTGGGCGCTGGTATTGCGCGGCAGTTCGATGCCCATGCTGCGGTACACCTCGGACACGAAGCCGCTGCAGTCGCGCCCGTTGTAGGCATGGCCCCAGCCGTAGCGCTCGCCCAGGAACTTGAAGGACTGCCGGACCAGGTTGGCGCGGGTCAGCGGCAGGTAATCGGCGTGGCTGTCGGCGATGCGCGGCAGCAGCGCCGGCGCGAACGCCAGCCGCCCGTCGGCGCCGCGCAAGGGCAGCTCCACGCTCCAGCTGGCATACGGGTGCTGCCCGTTCACGGGGGCATCCGCCGGCAGGTTCGCCAGCGGCACCCGCAGCCCCATTTCCAGCTGCACTTCGGACAGCTGCGGCTGCTCGCGGGTGAACACGGTGCGCGGCTTGGCGCCGGTGATCACCCGGTACGGCGCACGCCGGCCATAGCCCAGCACCTGCTCGCGCGTGCCCTCGGCGATCGTGCTTGCCGGCGCCCAGGCCGCGTAGCGCGCGCTGACCACGAACAGCCACTGGCCATCCTTGCTGGCATGCGCGATCACCACCGGATCGCCGGGGAACAGCGCGCTTTCCTGGAAGCGGTCGATGTCGGTCTCGCCCTGGCGGTTGAACACGCGCAGTGCAGTCGGGAAGGCGCGAAGGTCCGCGCGATGCAGGGCCATTCCGAAGCTCGTTGGCTGGTTCTGGGGAAGGGCGGCCAGCGCGCGGTTGGCGAGGATCGCTTCCAGCGTGCTGGCGGCAACCGGCACCCCCGCCTCGTTCCACAGGGGACGCGATGGCGCCGAGGCCAGCCCCTCGATCCAGCCCGCCACCCGCTCGCGGGCCAGGCGATCGGGCAGTGCGGCCAGGTTATGCATCGAGCGGTCTTCACGCAGCAGGCGCAGGTTGCGCGCGTCGATCTCGGCGCGCGGCAGCAGCACCGCGTCCGGCGCCTGCAGGCGCGCGACCCAGAACTCGGGCGAGAAGTGCTCATCGCGAACGCCCACCACGCCGCTGGGTGGGGTGTGCAGCGGCCTCGCCACCGGCACACCCGGGCGGTCGAGGGCGGACGCGCAGCCCGAGGCCAGGGCCAGCGCGAGGGCGAACGTGCGCCAACCGGCGCCGCGGGGCAGCTTGGGGGTCGTGGCGTGCATGGCGATCCTCTTGCGCAACAGTGTCCAGCAGCGGCCTTCGGGCCGCGCGCGAATAGCTATTGCCGGATGTTTATACGGCAAGAATAATTTATTGACCAGCATCTGATCAGCATGCTACAAGCGATCCGATACCGATCGTTGGGGAGCGCTTCGGATGGCCATCAGGCAGCAACGGGAAATCGAGCCGCGTTCGCAGCATGCGTCATGTTGCGGCGGGCATCCGCGTGCGCCATCGCGCCCCCATCTTCTTCCGCCAGCGCGCGTCCGCGCTGACCGGCAACCACCCATCGCACCCTTCCGGAGAGAGCGTCAATGACCAGCAACCGCAGCCTGCGCAGGACCCTGCTCAGCATCGCCATGGGCCTGTCCCTGGCCTCCCTGGCGGCGCCGGTAATGGCGCAGAGCGCGATGGGCGCGGTGGCGGGTCGCGCCAGCGCCGGCGACCAGGTCACCATCGTCAATGCGGCCACCGGCGCCACCCGCACCGTCACCGTGGGCAGCGACGGCAGCTACCGCCTGAGCCAGCTCCCCGTCGGCGACTACACCATACAGCTGGTGCGCGGCGGCGCGCCGGTCGGCGAGCCGCTGATCGTCAACGTGCCGCTGGGCGGGACCGCCACGGTCAACCTGGGCAGCGATGGCGGCATCGCCAACCTGGGCGCGGTGCAGGTGGTGGGTGACCGGGTCGTCAACCGGGTCGACGTCTACTCCACCGAGAGCGCGACCAACATCAGCCGCCAGGAACTGGCGCGACTGCCGGTGGACCAGGGCTTGAGCGCGGTGGCCCTGATCGCGCCCGGCGTACAGGCCTCCTCGGTGTTCGGGGGCCTGAGCTTCGGCGGCTCCTCGGTCGCGGAGAACGTGGTCTACATCAACGGCCTAAACGTCACCGATCCCTACCTGCGACAGGGCTTCTCCACCGTCCCGTTCGGCTTCTACGAGGAATTCCAGGTCAAGACCGGCGGCTACTCCGCGGAATTCGGCCGCAGCACCGGCGGCGTGATCAATGCGGTGACGCGCTCGGGCGGCAACGAGTTCAAGGCGGGCATACAGGTCACCCTGGAGCCTTCGGACTGGGTGAAATCACCGAAGGACCAGTATTACGACGACGGCAAGCTGGTCGCGCGCGACCGCAGCAGCCGCGATGACAGTGCGTTCTTCAAGACCAACCTGTGGGCGTCCGGCCCGCTGGTGCGCGACCGCCTGTTCTTCTTCGCGATGTACGAGCAGCGGGACAGCAACGCCAAGGACATCGACACCAACCGAGCCTGGATCACCCGCGGCGACAACGGCTTCTGGGGCGGCAAGATCGACTGGCGGATCAACGACGACCACCTGCTGGAGTTCCTGGCGTTCTCCGACAAGGCCGAATCGACCACCACCACCCACGGTTACGTCTGGGACACCGCGTTCCTGGGCCAGGCCGACGGCGAGAGCAGCGCCGGCTCCGGCGGCGACAGCTGGTCGGCGACCTACACCGGCCACTTCAGCGACAACTTCGTCGCCAAGGCGATGTACGGCATCAACAAGCGCAGTTCGATCGGCACCAGCCCGTCGGATCCGCTGTGCAGCATCGTCACCCTGGCCACCAACTACACCAACCTTTACGGGCGGCCGGCTACGCGCGTGGGCTGCCATTCCGACAACACCAGCATCAGCGGCCGCCAGGACCAGCGCGAAGCCGCGCGCCTGGACTTCGAATGGACGCTTGGCAGCCACCTGCTGCGCTTCGGCGTGGACCACGAGCTGATGGATTCGGAAAGCTCGGTGGTGTATCCGGGCGACGGCCGCAGCTACTCGGTCCAGGGTCTGCTGCCGGGGGCGACGCTGCCCAACGGCGTGCAGGTGCCGGCAGGCGCGCTGGGGATCGTGGAGGCCCGCCGCTACATCACCGGCGCGCCGGTCGCCACCGAGGCGCAGGCGTTCTACATCGAGGACAACTGGAGCGTCACCCAGAACCTGCTGCTCAACCTCGGGCTGCGCTTCGACCGTTTCCACAACACGCTGGCTTCGGGCGCCACCTTCGCCAAGGCCGAATTTGGCGACATGATCTCGCCGCGCCTCGGCTTCAGCTGGGACGTGCGCGGTGACGGCAGCACTAAGCTGTTCGGCAACGCCGGCCGCTACTACCTGCCGCTGACCAACAAGCTGACCGACTACTTCGGCGGCGGCAGCACCGACGAGCGCACCTACTACGTGTTCAACGGCTTTGAGACCCGGCAGGACCCGCTCAGCGGCGCGAATTACCTGTCGCCGGTGCTGGGCCCGCAGATCGGCCCGGTGAACACGGACGGCAACGTGCCGGCGCCCACCGACATGCGCACCGCGGTGGCGCGCGACCTCAAGCAGGTGTTCCAGGACGAGTTCATCCTCGGCTTCCAGCAGGCCCTGAGCCGCGAGTGGTCGTATGGCGTGAACGCCACCTACCGCCGGGTGACCCGCGCGGTGGAAGACGCCCGAATCAACCACGTCACCGGCTGCCCCGGCATCGTCAACTGGCCCATCATCAATCCGGGCGAGACCAACACACTGTGGTGCCCGACGACCAGCGACTGGGTGACCTTCGACAATTCCAAGGATGGTTACAGAACCACTGGCAGCAACATCGTCATGGGGTACGCCCCGCCCCGGCGAACCTACAAGGCAGTGGAGTTCCAGATCGATCGTGCCTGGGATGATCGATGGGCGTTCAATGCGTCCTACCTGTGGTCGCGCTCGGAAGGCAACGTCGAGGGGCCGGTGAACTCGGATACCGGCTACGGCGACACCAACCTCGTCCAGTACTACGACCATCCCGCGGTCAACGAGCGCTACGGCGTGCTGTTCAACGACTACACTCACCAGATCAAGCTGCGCGGCAGCTTCCAGCTGAGCGAGGTGTGGAGCTTCGGCGCCACGCTGTCGGCGCGGTCGGGCGGCCCGATCACCGCGTACGGCGTGCGCTGGCCCAACGACAACCTGAGCGCGGGTGGCCCGAGCGAGGGCAGTGGCGGTGGCTCGGGCTGGCTGTGCGTCTCCAACTGCTCCAGCATCAACCGCGTGCTCGAGTACACCGAGCGCGGCGCCTTCGGCCGCATGCCGTGGGTGACCAACCTGGGCGCCAGCGTGACCTGGACGCTACCGGTGGAGGGCGTGGACCTGAAGGCCCGGTTCTCGGTCTACAACCTGCTCAACAGCGAGACCGCGACCCGCGTGCACCTGCGCTACGAGAGCACCCCGGGGGTCAAGATGCCTTACTTTGGCCAGGCGCGCGCCTGGCAGTCGCCGCGCTACATGAACCTCGTCGTCACCTACAACTTCTGATCACCCACACGCGGGCGGCCGGCAGCGGCCGCCCGTCTCACCGGAGCCCGAATGCCGAACACGGGACTTGATGCGGCGGCGGGACGGTTCGCCGGCGTCGACCTGGCCGCGCTTGCCCGGAGCGAAGGCACGCCGCTGTACGTCTACTCCGCGGGGGCGATCCGCGCGCGGCTACGCGCACTGCGCGATGCGCTGGAAGGTCTCGACGCGGGCATCTGCTACGCGGTCAAGGCCAACAGCAACCGGGCCATCCTGCAGCTCATCGCGGGCGAGGGCGCCGGCGCCGACATCGTGTCCGGTGGCGAGTTGCGGCGCGCGCTGGCGGCGGGGATCCCGGCCGGGCGGATCGTGTTCTCGGGCGTGGGCAAGACGGACGCGGAAATCGCGCTGGCGCTGGAGGCCGGGATCGACCGCTTCAACGTGGAGTCGGCCGCCGAACTGGATGCGCTGCAGGCGATCGCCTCGGAACGGGGCCAGCTCGCACGCGCGTCGGTTCGGATCAATCCCGACGTCGATGCCCGCACCCACGCGAAGATCTCCACCGGCATGGCGGAAAACAAGTTCGGCGTGTCGATCGCGGAAGCGCGCCGCTGGTTCGATCGCGCCTCGGCCTGGCCGGGCGTGCAGCTCGACGGGCTGCACATGCACATCGGTTCGCAGCTGCTGAGCCTGGAACCGGTGCGCGAGGCACTGCAGCGGATGGCCGCGTTCTGGAGGGAACTCGATGCCGCGGGACACCCGATCGCCTGCATCGACGTGGGTGGCGGCCTTGGCGTGCGTTACCGCGAGGGCGAGCAGGCGCCGGACGCGCGCGACTACGCGGAAGCGATCCGCGACGCCTTCGCCGGCTACGGCGGCCGCCTGCTGGTGGAGCCCGGGCGCTGGCTGATGGCGGAGGCCGGGATCCTGCTCACCCGCGTGCTGCTGACAAAGGCGGGGGCCTCGCGTCATTTCGTGGTGCTGGACGCGGCCATGAACGACCTGCTGCGCCCCAGCCTTTACGAGGCGTGGCACGACATCGTGCGCCTGGGGGATCCGGCCGGGCGCGAGCCGATGGCGTGCGATGTCGTTGGCCCGGTATGCGAAACCGGCGACACCTTCGCGACCGACCGCATGTTGCCGCGCTGCGACACCGGCGACCTGGTCGCGATCCTCGGCGCCGGTGCCTACGGCGCGTCGATGGCCTCCAGCTACAACTCGCGGACCCTGCCGGCGGAGGTGCTGGTCGAGGACGGGCGCTATGCGCTCGTGCGCCGGCGTCAGTCGTTCGAGGAGATGGTGGCCGGCGAACTGCCGGCCGACGACTGGAGGACGCCGTGACCCGCGCATGGCTGGCCGCGTTCGCCGTGCTCATGCTGTGCGCGGGCCGCGCCCATGCCCACGGACCGCTCGCGGCGCCAACGCCCGGGGCGGTGGAAGCGGCGGTGCAGGAAACGATCGCCCGCTACGACCTGCCCGGGATGGCGGTCGGCGTGATCGTCGATGGCAAGGTGGTGTATGCCAGGGGTCACGGCGAGACGGTGGCCGGCAGCGGCGATCCTGTGACCCCGCGGACGCTGTTCAAGATCGCCTCCAACAGCAAGGCGATGACCGGCGCCGTGCTTGCGCGGCTGGTCCAGCAGGGCAGGCTGCGCTGGGACGATCCGGTGGTGAAGCACTTGCCGCGCTTCGCCATGCACGACCCGTGGGTCACCCGGAACATGACCGTCAGCGACCTGCTGGTCCACAACAGTGGCCTGCCCGAAGGCGGCGGCGACCTCATGCTGTGGCCGGAGCCGAACCTGTTCGACCGCGGCGACATCCTCCGCGGGCTGCGCCACATCAAGCCCGCGTACGGGTTCCGCTCGGGCTATGCCTACGACAACCTGCTGTACGTGGTGGCCGGGGAAGTGGCGGCGGCTGCGGGCGGGGCCAGCTACGAGGACCTGGTACGGCGCGAGTTGTTCGAGCCGCTGGGCCTCACCGGTTGCCGCGTCGGCGAGTTCCGTAGCGGGGAGGTGGCCAGCTTGGCGCAGCCGCATGCGCGCAGCGACGGGCGCAACGTTGTCACGCGCCGCGATGGCGAGGTCGTGCCGGCCATCGCCTCCGCCGCGGCGGGCGGCATCCGCTGCACGCTGGAGGACATGCTGGCCTGGGCGGGCAACTGGCTGGATCCCACCCGCGCGCAGCTGCGCTGGCTTGGCAGCGCGCAGCGCGCCGAGATGGTGGCCGCGCGCACGCCGATGCCGATTTCCGCGCAGCGCAGGCGCTGGGACAACACCCACTACTACGCCTACGGCTACGGCTTCCGCCTGGCCGACGCCGACGGCGAATGGACGGTCTCCCATACCGGAACGCTGGGCGGCATGTACTCGATGATGCTGCTGCTGCCCGATCGCAAGTCGGGCTTCGTGTTCATGATCAACGGGGAGGGCGGCGCAGCGCGCACCGTGCTCGGCGAGGTGTTGCTGAAGCTGTTCACCGCGCCGGAGAAGTCGATGGGCGTGGCCGGTTATGCCGATGAGCTCGCGCGCCCGCCGGCGAGCAAGCTCGCCAGACCGCCGCTTGCTGACGTCTCCCGGCGCGTGCCCGTGCCGGCGGAGGCCATGCGCGATTGGCTCGGCACCTGGCGCGATCCGTGGTTCGGGGACGTGCGCATCTGCGCCGCGGGTGATGGGGTGGAGTGGCGCTCGCTGAAGTCGCCGCGCATGCACGGCCGCGTCAGCCTGCTGGACGGTCGCCACTTCGTGCACTGGGACGACCCTGCGGTCGACGTCGATGCCTGGCTGGAGTTCTCCGGCAGCGGCGCGGCGCGTGCGCTGCGCATGGCCAAGCACGATCCCGATGGCGATTTCAGCTCGGACTACGAGGACCTGGCGTTCCGACGCGTGGCAGGTTGCGACTGATGCGCGTTATCGCCACCGTCCTGTTTCTGGGGCTTGCCGGCTGCGCCAGCGCTCCGCTTCCGCCCACCCTGTCGGCGGCAACGACCATGGAAGAGGCGGGCATGGTCGACCTGCGCAGCCTGGTGCCGGACATGGCGCACGACATTCGCTACTTCGGCAGTGACAATTTCGTTGGCGCGCCGGTCGAGGGCTACCTGGCGCCGCGCTGCTGGCTCAAGCGCGAGGCCGCCGAGGGACTGGCCTCGGTGGAAGCAGGGCTGCGTCCACGCGGCCTGCGCCTGCGCATCTACGATTGCTACAGGCCGGCGCGCGCCGTCGCCCACTTCATGCGCTGGCTCGATGATCCGGCGGACACCCGCACCAAGGCGGCCTACTACCCGCGCCTGTCTAAGGCGGACCTGCGCGGCGCCTATATCGCGCCGGTGTCGGGGCACAGCCGCGGGGCGACCGTCGACCTCACCCTCCTGCAATGCGACGTTGCCGGTGGCGGTTGCCGTCCGCTCGACATGGGGACAGCGTTCGACTTCTTCGGCGAGGAGGCGAACACTGACTCGCCGCGCGCCACCCCCGCGCAACGCGCGAACCGGGCGCGGCTGGTGGAGGCGATGGCTGCCGCCGGCTTCCACAACTACCCGATGGAGTGGTGGCACTTCAGCTACCGTCCGGAACCGACGCCGGGCGTGATCTATGACATTCCCGTGCACGCCCCGGGGACGCCCGTTCCGGGGCCGTGAGCGCGCGCATTGGCCGGCGTTGACCTGGGTCATGGCGCGCGACGCGGGCCGCTGCGATGGTCGCAAGCTGATGATGGAACGCGCGAGGTGAGCACGATGTCCCACCCATCCAACGTGGTCCCATGCAATCGGGGGTTGGCCTTGGCGGTTCTCGCCGTCGCGCTGGCCCTGGCCGCCGGTTGCGGTGAACGCGACCAGTCCCCTCCTGCCGCCACGCCTGCCGACGTTCCGCACACGGCGCAGGCGATCGATGAGGCGCACCCGGCGGAGTCCAGCGCTGCCCACGATGCGCACCCGGCCGGTGAGCTGGTGCTGCCCGCCGTCCCGGCGACCCCCTGGCAGAGCGATACCCCGCTGCGTGACGGCATGCGCCGGATCCATCGCGCGGTGGACGCGCTCGGGCATGGCGAGCATGGCCACCTAGACGCCGCGCAGGTGACGGCCGCGGCGACCGCGGTGCAGGCCGCCGCCGACGACATGTTCGCCAACTGCAAGCTGGAGCCGGCCCCGGATGTCGCGCTGCATGGGTTGCTCGCGGTGCTGATGAAGGGCGCCAGCGACCTGAAGGCGAATCCCGCGGATCTCTCGCCGCTTGCCCACATGCGCGAGGCACTCGCGCTCTACCCGCGGATGTTCGTCGATCCGCAGTGGCAGGCCGACACCGCTCCGCCGCCCGCCTGAGGCCGTCCAGCGGCATCGACGTCCAGGCGGAGACCGGAAAAGGAAAAAGCCGGCGCAAGGCCGGCTTTTTCGGTGTGGTGGAGCCAGGGAGGATCGAACTCCCGACCTCGTCATTGCGAACGACGCGCTCTCCCAGCTGAGCTATGGCCCCGAATCGGGCGTGCAGTCTAAGGTAGGGATCCGGGGGCAGGCAAGCGTGGCGCCAAAGCCGGGCGGCTCCGCTCAGCCACCCAGCAGTGGGGCAAGCCGGGGCTCCAGCAGCGCGCGGCGCCACCCGCCCAGCGCTCCGGTCCAGCCGCCGCCGTCCTGCAGCGACTCGAGCAGCCGGCGCGAAGCGAGCACGCCCTCCGGCAACCCGAGTTCGGCTGCGGTGGCCGCCACCGCGTCCTGCAGGGCGCGCAGCTGCTTCTTGTCGCGCTCCTCGCCGCGCGCCAGCGGGATCTCGCCTTCGTCGGGCAGTGGAGTGGACAGGGCGTCCCACAGCGCATCCCGCAGGCCGCGCGGCGCCTTGGGGGCGGCGTCGAGCTGGGCCTGCAACGCACGAGGGTCGGCCGGGTTGGCGCGGGCCAGGCTGACCGCGAGTTCGTTGTCGAGGATCCAGCCACGCGGGCGATCGCTGCGCCGGGCGTGCTGCTCGCGCCAGCGCAGCATGCGCACCAGTCGCGCCTGGGCGGGGGCGTCGAGGAACTGCGCGCTGCGCATGCCCAGGTGTGGCCAGCTCTCCGGCGCGTCGCTGGCGGCGGCGGCCAGCTGGCGCGCGCTGTCCTCGGCCAGCCAGGGCAGGCGGCCGTTGGCCAGCAGCGCATCGTGCAGGTGGCGGTGCAGGGCATGCAGGTGGCGCACGTCGTCGGCGGCATAGCGCAGCTGCGCCTCCGAAAGTGGTCGCCGCAGCCAGTCCGAGCGCGTTTCGCCCTTCTCCAGCGCATGGCCGGTCACTTCGGCCACCAGCTTCTGGTAGCCCAGCCCGCCGCCGAGCCCGCACAGCGTCGCCGCGGCTTGGGTGTCGAACAAGGGCGCGGGCAGGGCGCCGCAGGTGCGCTGGAACGCCACCAGATCCTCGCTGGGGCTGTGCATCACCTTCAGCACCGCGGGATCGGTGAGCAGGGGCGCCAGCGCTTCCGCCATCCCCGGCGCAATCATGTCCAGCAGCAGGATCGCCTCGTCGCCTTCTCCCAGCGCGACCTGCACCAGCGCCAGCTGCGGCCAGTACGTGCGTTCGCGGATGAACTCGGTGTCCAGGCCGATGACCGGCGGTGGGGTGGCGATGCGCGCGCGCAGCGCGTCGGGGGTGTCGATCCAGTCAGGCATCCGGCCATTATGCGGTTGCCGGGGCGCAGCGCATGCCCTAACGTCGCGAAGGCCCGTCCGGCACCGCGCCGGCGACCGGAGTGAGCCTTGCGCGCAGCGCGCCCGACCTTCGCCATCCTGATGCTCGCGGCGCTGGCCGCGTGCCGGCCGGCCGCCGAGTCCTCGGCGGACACGGGAACGGAGGCGCCGCCTCGCGAGGGGCGGGTGCGCATCAGCGGCGATGACGCGCTCGCCCCGGTGCTGAGCTGGTCGCTGCCGGAGGTGGTGATCGATGATCCCGACCAAGCGCGCGCCGCCGCCGCCGCCGCGCTGGAATCGGGCAACCTGTTCGAGACCGCCGATTCGGCGATCCCCCTGCTGTTGGCCCTGCAGCGCGCGCAACCCGGGAATCCCGAAGACGCGCGGCTGCTCGCGCAGGCCCGCGCGGCGCTGCTGGCGCAGGGTCAGGCCGCGCTGGCGGCCTCCACCGACGACGCCTCGCTGGCGTTCGCGCAGCGCCACGGCAGCGTGCTGCGGACGCTCTGGCCGGAGGCGCAGGACGTGGAGGCGTTCGTGCAGGCGGTCGACCGCGCCGGTCGCGTGCGGGATCTCGCCATCGCCGGGGAAGTCGCCCTGGAAGACGGTGACCTGCTGGGCGAGGCTGGCGCGCTGGCGCGCTTCCGGCAGGCGTTGGCGGCGTCGCCGGGACATCCACGCGCAAGTCGCGGGCTGGCGGCCGTGGAGGCGGCCCTGCTGCGCACCGCCGAGGCGCACGCGGCCAGTGGCGACTTCGACCGGGCGCGCACGACGCTGGCGCAGGCGCAGGAGGTCCGCCAGCACCCACAGACGATCGCGGCAGCGCGTGCCCGGATCGAGGTGATGCGGGCCCTGCGCGTGCGCCGGCTGCGAGACGAGGGGCTGATCGCGCTGGGCGACGCCGATGGCCTGCAACTCGCCCGCGAGCGTCTGGCGGCGATGCTGCACATCGCCCGCCCCGGCGAGCCGGCCGCGCTGGAATTGCGCCAGCGGATCGAACTGGCCACCCATTACGGGGTGTTCCGTCCCGGCCAGGTCTTCACCGACGACATGGCCGATGGCGGGCGCGGGCCCGACCTGGTGGTGGTGCCGCACGGCGCGTTCATGATGGGGGCACCCGATGGCGAGCCCGGCTCCAGCGACGCCGAGCGACCGCGCCACCTGATCCGGATGGAGCGGGGTTTCGCGATGATGCGCAAGGAGGTCACGGTCGGTGAGTTCCGCCGCTTCGTGCAGGCCACCGGGTTCACCCCGCGCGCCACCCAGCGCGAGCATTCGCTGGCCTACGACGTGCGCAGCGGCAACTTCGTGCGCGGCAGCGGGATCGACTGGCAGTCCACCTACGATGGCCGGCGGGCCGACGATGCCCTGCCGGTGATCCACGTCACCGTACGCGATGCCGAGGCCTACGCGGCATGGTTGTCGGAACAGACGGGGGTGTTCTACCGGCTGCCGAGCGAGGCCGAATTCGAGTATGCGCTGCGCGCCGGCAGCCAGGCGCGCTACCCGTGGGGCGACGGCACGCCTCCTCCCGGCATCGAGAACCTGACCGGCGGCAATGACGTCTCCCCGCAGGGGCGGAGGTGGAGCAATGCCTTCCCGGGCTACGGCGACGGCCACTGGGGGCCCGCGCCGGTGGGCAGCTTCGCGCCGAATGCATTCCGTCTTCACGACATGGCCGGCAATGTGAGCGAATGGATCGCGGACTGCTGGCACCAGGGTTACCGGCGCGCACCGGCGAACGGCGCCGCCTGGGTGAACCCCGGTTGTCGCGAACGCATGTACCGGGGCGGCTCATGGGCCAGTGCGCCGGCCCAGGTGCGTTCGGCGTGGCGGGCCTCGGGCGGCGCCGACGTGACCAACGCGCGGGTCGGCTTCCGCCTCGTCCGGCAGTTGTGACGATCCCCCATCGAAGACCCGGCATGCCGGCACAGGCAAGGAGCAGCACATGAGGCAGAACCCGACGGGCGGGCAATACGGCAACCAGCCGCGGCGGCGCGGCGGCGGCTTGCGGATCTGGATCCTGGTCCTGTTCGCTGGCTACGCTGCGTACTACTACTTCTCCAACCGGACGGTCGACCCGTACACCGGCGAGAAGGTGCTGATCGACAAGAACCTGAGCGCGGAGGAAGAAAGCGCGATGGGCCTGCAGGCCTACCGCGAGATCCTCAGCCAGGAGACCCCGGTCGATCCGAACTCGCAGATCGCCCAGCAGATCCGCACGATCGCCGCGCGGCTGGTGGAAAGGGTCGACGACGTCGAGCGCGACCTCGCGGCCGAGCGCGGCCAGCAGCCGCTCAATTTCGCCGCGGGCTTCGACTGGGCGGTCAACGTGATCCAGTCCGAGCAGGCCAACGCCTTCGCACTGCCGGGCGGCAAGATGGCGGTCTACACCGGGCTGGTTCCGGTCGCGCAGAACCAGGACGGGATGGCGGTGGTAATGGGCCACGAAATCGCCCACGCGCTCATGCGCCACGGCGCGCAGCGCATGGCCCGCGGCCGGTTGGAGCAGATCGGGCAGATGGCGGGTGCGGCCAGCGGCATGGATGCCGGCACCATGCAGGCGGTCTACCAGGCCTATGGCGTGACATCGGCCCTGCCGTACGCCCGCGGCCACGAGACCCAGGCGGACGAGGTCGGGCTGATGCTGGCGGCCGCCGCCTGCTTCGACCCGCGCGAGGCGGTGCCGCTGTGGCAGCGCATGGGTCAGCTCAGTGGCGGCCAGAACCCGCCGGAGTTCGCCTCCACCCATCCCAGCCCGGAGACGCGCATCCAGAACCTGCAGGCGCTGATGCCGAAGGCGGAGGCGTACCGGCAGAAATACTGCAGCGGCGCCCGCGGCTGACGGTACGCACAGCCCGGACGAAAAAACGGGCCCGCGGGCCCGTTTTTTTCTTCTGGATCGCCGGCTCAGCGCGGCTTCTTCTGGCCCTTGTCGCGCGTGGCGTCGGGCGCGCTGCCCAGGCCACCGGTCAGGTTGTTGTTGAATTCCTTCCAGCGCTCCATGTTGCGCTCGGTCAGCTGGTTGAGCATCGCCCATGGCGTCTGCCCGAGCATCCCACCCATCTGCTGGCGGAACTGCTGCTGCTGGTCGAGGAACAGCTGCATCGAGCGCTCGAGGTAGTTGCCCATGAAGCCCTGCAGCGAGTCGCCGTAGAAGCGGATCATCTGGCTGAGCAGCTGGGTCGACAGCATCGGCTGCCCGTCCTGCTCGTGCTCGGCGATGATCTGCAGCAGCACCTGCCGGGTGAGGTCCTCGCCCGACTTGGCGTCGCGGACCTCGAAGCTCTCGCCATCGATGATCAGTTGCCGCACGTCCTCGATCGTGATGTAGCTCGAGATCTCGGTGTCGTACAGGCGGCGGTTCGGATACTTCTTGATGATGCGTGTCGCGGACATCGATACAGCTCTCCAGCGGCGCTTTCCGCAGCATGGCGCAGCGCAACACGCGATGCAACCGCCGCCGCCCACGCCGGACGCGAAAGGGCCGGCGCATGGCCGGCCCTTCGCTGCGTGCAGCTGGCGTCGCCTCACCAGCCCATGTGGTGCCCGCCGTTGATGTCGAGGTTGGAGCCGGTAATCCAGCCGGCCTGCTCGTCGGCCAGGAAGCCGACACCGTAGGCGATTTCCTCCGGCGTGCCGAGGCGCCCGGTCGGGATGTCGGCCACGATCTTCGCGCGCACTTCCTCGGGCACCGCCATCACCATGTCGGTGGCGATGTAGCCCGGGCAGATGGTGTTGACGGTGATCCCGTTCCTGGCGTTCTCGCGTGCCAGCGAGATGGTGAAGCCGTGCATGCCGGCCTTCGCCGCCGCGTAGTTGGCTTGGCCGTACTGGCCCTTCAGCCCGTTGATCGAGCTGATCTGGATGATGCGGCCCCACTTGCGCTCGCGCATGCCCTCGATCACCGGGCGGGTGACGTTGAAGCAGGAGTTGAGGTTGGTGTTGATCACGTCCATCCACTGGTCGGCCTTCATCCGGTGGAAGGTGCCATCGCGGGTGATGCCGGCGTTGTTGACCAGGATGTCGATCGGGCCGAGCTTGGCCTCGACTTCCTTGATCATCGCCGCCGCCTCGTCGGCGTCGGTGACGTCGCCCTTGACGAGGGTGACGTCGTACCCCGCGTCCTTCATCTGCGCCTGCCACGCCTTCGCCTTTTCCTCGTTGCGGTAGTTGGTCGCCACCTTGTGGCCCATGTCGGCAAGGCGCTTGACGATGGCGGTTCCGATGCCGCCGGTGCCACCGGTGACGAATGCAACGCGGGAAGTCATGCAGGAGCTCCTGGCAGGAAAGGTCGGGCTCCAGTCTAGTGCGGGTCTGTTGCGTCCATGTTGTGCAGTGCGGCGGATGCACGCTGGAACGGCACGCGCCCCAGGTCGAAGCGGTCGACCGCGGCGGCGAGGAACTGCGCCGGCGCCGCGAACTCCTCCGTGATTGGCGCTTGACCGAGTGCGGCCCAGAGCATCCGCAGTGTCTCCAGCGGCGCATTCGCATCCACCGGCCGCGCGGCATCCGACTTGGACAGCTTGCGGCCCTGTGCATCCAGCAGCAGCGGCAGGTGCACGTAGGACGGCGTGGGCAGTCCCAGCGCGCGCTGCAGCAGGATCTGGCGCGGGGTGGAGTCGAGCAGGTCGGCGCCGCGCACCACATCGGTAACGGCCTGCTCGGCGTCGTCCACCACGACCGCCAGCTGGTAGGCCCACAGGCCATCGCTGCGGCGCAGGATGAAATCGCCCACCTGGCGGCCCACCTGCTGGACGATCCGGCCATGCAGCCCATCCTCGAAGCCGATCGTGCAGCCTTCCGGCACCCGCAGCCGGATCGCCGGATCCGGACGCCGGCGCCCCGCGACGCAGCGGCGGTGCACGCCACCACTGGCGGCCAGGTCGCCGCGGCTGCAATGGCACTCGAACGCCAGGCCGTCGGCCAGCAGCGCGTCCAGTGCCTGCCGGTAGAGCGGGCCGCGCTGGCTCTGCCAGGCGACTGGCGCGTCGGGCAGCAGCCCGAACGCAGCCAGGGTCGCGAGCTGGCCGCGCGCGGCCCCCGGGATCTCGCGCGGTGGGTCCAGGTCCTCGATCCGCACCAGCCAGTCGCCGCCGGCCTGCCGCGCCAGCAGCCAGCTGCCCAGCGCCGCCAGCAGCGAGCCTGCATGCAGCGGCCCGGTGGGCGAGGGCGCGAAGCGCCCGCGGTAGCGGTGGCGGGGTGGGGCGGGCATCAGGACATGTTCAGATTGAATTGACGCGACAGCGTCCACACTTCGGGCAAGAGGCCGCGCATTCCGCGTGGCGGGAAGCAGATCGGATGTTCAAGCGCGTATTCCTGTTCCTGGCGACCAACCTGGCCGTGCTGGCCCTGGTCAGTATCGTGATGTCGATCCTCGGGGTGAACCCGCAGAACTTCGGCGGACTGCTGGTGATGGCGGCGCTGTTCGGGTTCGGCGGCTCGATCATCTCGCTGTTGATGTCCAAGTGGGTGGCCAAGCGCACCACGGGCGCGCAGGTGATCACCCAGCCGCGCAACGAGGCGGAGCAGTGGCTGTTCACCACCGTCCAGCGGCAGGCGCAGGCGGCCGGGATCGGCATGCCCGAGGTCGCGGTCTACGACGCCCCCGAAATCAACGCCTTCGCCACCGGCGCCAACCGCAACAACGCGCTGGTGGCGGTGTCCACCGGCCTGTTGCGGGCGATGAGCCGCGACGAGGCGGAAGCGGTGCTCGCCCACGAGGTCAGCCACGTGGCGAACGGCGACATGGTGACGATGGCCCTGCTGCAGGGCGTGCTGAACACCTTCGTGATCGTGCTCTCTCGCTTGGTCGGTCGCGCGATCGACGGTTACCTGGGCAACCGCGACGGCTATGGCGTGGGCTACTACCTGAGCGTGTTCGTGCTCGACATGGTGTTCGGCCTGTTCGCCTCGATGATCGCGATGTGGTTCTCGCGGCAGCGCGAATTCCGCGCCGACGCCGGTGGCGCCGCGCTGGCCGGCAAGCCGAAGATGATCGCCGCGCTCGAGCGCCTGGCGCAGACCTATGGCACCAGCAGCCTGCCCAAGCAGGTGGCCGCCTTCGGCATCAGCGGCGGCGTGGGGCATGGCCTCAAGCGCCTGCTGATGAGCCACCCGCCGCTGGAGGAGCGCATTGCCACCTTGCGCAGCGCCACTCCGGACGCCGGAGACGTGCGCCAGGGCATCGTGGCCTGAGCCTGCGCGGCAGCGACGAAAAGCCCGCCTTCCAGCGGGCTTTTCTTTCTTGGAGCAGGGCCCCTCAGCTGAAGTCGTAGTCCATCAGCGGCGTCACCGGTGCCATGAACTGGCCCTGCACGTAATCGATCCCGGAGCCGAACAGGAACGCGATGTTGCTGGCGTCCTCCACGTAGTCGGCGATCGTGCGCATGTTGCCGGCCTTGGCCAGGGCCGCGATATGGCGCACGCGGTCTTGGTTGCCGGCATCGCCCAGTTCCCGGGTGATGGTGTGGTCGAGCTTGAGCATGTCGACCGGCAGGTGCGAGAGCAGCTGCGATGAGTTCAGGCCGGAGCCGAACTGCTCCATGCACAGCAGGCAGCCCGCCTCCGCCAGCGCCGCCTGGAACTGCTGGGCCGCGCGCAGGTGGGCGAAGGCCTTCGCCTCCGGGATCGAGAGCACGATCAACTCGCCCGGAATGCCGTTGCGGGTGAGCTCCTCGGACAGCAGCTCGACCAGCGCCTGCTGTTGCAGGCTGGCCTGGGTGAGCTTCACCAGCAGGCGCGTGCGGTGGCCCGCCGCCAGGCGCTCGGCCACCACCTTGACCGCCCGGCGCACGACCCAGGCGTCGATCGCCGGCAGCAGGCCGTGGTCCTCGGCGATCTGGAAGAAGGTGAGGGGAGGCACCAGTTCCCCCATCGGCGCGGTCATGCGCAGGAAGACCTCGTACATCTCCTCGCGCTCGCCCTGCAGGCTGACGATCGGCTGGTAGTGCAGCACGAAGCGGTCGTGCTCCAGCGCATCCTCGATCCGGGCGACCCAAGTGCGGATGCGTTCTTCCTCGGCGCGATCGATAGCGCTGGGATCGAAGATCTCCAGGGCGTTGCCGCCTCCGTCGTGCGCCTGCTTCAGGCCGTGCTGCGCCTTGGCCAGCACCTGGGGGACGCTGGCGATCTTCTCGCTCACCTGTACCCCGCCGATGCTGACGGTGGTATTGAGCGAGTTCTCGCCCACCTCGACCACGTGCTCGGCAAAGGCCCTGCGGATGTCCTCGGCAAGGTCGGCGGTGCGCACGTGGTCGCCGTTGTTCACCAGCACCGCGAACTGGTATTCGGCCACGCGCGCGGTCTCGAGGTGCGCCGGCACCACCTGCGCCAGGCGCCGCGCCAGCGAGGCCATCATCTCGTCGCTGCCACCCAGGCCGACCACCTGCAGCAGTTGCGGCGCGTGGTCCGGCTCCACCAGCAACAGCCCGTGCACGGCGCCGTTGTTGGCGGCATCGGCGACCGCGTCCTCCAGGCGGTGGAGGAAGGTCTGGCGGTTCAGCAGCCCGGTGGCCTGGTCGCGCTGCTTCAGGTCCTCCAGCTGGCGGGCAAGCTCGGGATCGACGTCCAGCGCCTGCCGGCGGAAGACCACCTGCAGGCACGGTTCGCCCTCGTAATGCGCGGAGGTGAATTCCATCACCGCCGGGAACTCCTTTCCCTCGCTGTCGCGCGCGGTTAGTTCGTGGCGGGGCGGCGGCGGCTCGCCCTTCGACAGCCGCTTGAGCAGGTCCTTGAAGTCGGCGACGTGGCGCGGGGTGACGAGATCGAGCAACGACATGCCCTCGATGTCATCGAAGGCTTCGTAACCGAACATCTCCAGGTAGGCCTGGTTGGCGCGGATGTGCATGCCTTCGTGGATGTAGGCGATGGGGTCGCGCGAGGAGTCGATGAGCATGTCGCAGCGACGCTCGGTCTCGCGGATCTGCGCCTCGAACTGGCGCTGCGAACGGCGCGCCTCCAGGTCCTGCCAAGCGTCCCGCACCGCCTTCACCAGCTGCAGCGGGCGGCCGCGCAAGGCCACCCCCTGCGCGCCCTGCTGTTGCACGCCATCGAGGATCTCGTCGCTGACGCCATCGAGCACCGCGAGCAAGGGCACGTCGCGCCCGCTTCCGGCCACCACCGCCGCCACGTCCTCGAACGGAACGCCGCTGGAAGCATGCTCGGCGAGCACCAGGTCGACCGGCTGCTGCGCGAGTGCCTGTGCCAGCGCCTCGGCGTCCTCCAGCCGCTGCGGACGCACCGCGATGCCGGCGTTGCGCAGGCTGCTGACGATGGCCTCGGCCTCGTTGGCCTGGTCATCGATGAGGATCAATCGAAGCGCGGTGTCCTTGCCGATCGCCATGCGGGGGATGCATCCATGGGAGACCGGGAAAGGCTACATCATCGGGCGTCGCCATCACCGCCGGGCAACGGGAGCAGCGGCGTCTTGCCCGGCTCGCCGGCGATCTCACGCACCAGCCGTGGCACAAGGTAGCCCGGCAGTCGCGCCGACAGCGCGGCATGCAGGGCCAGCGCCCGGTCATCGGCCACCTCGAAATGGGCGGCGCCCGCCACCCGGTCCAGCTGGTGCAGGTAGTAGGGCAGGACGCCGGCGGCATGGCTGCGCTCGCACAGCTCGGCCAAGGCCTCCACGCTGTCGTTCACCCCGCGCAGGAGCACGGCCTGGTTGAGCAGGGTGGCGCCGGTCGCTCGCAGCGCCGCCAATGCGGCGTCCACCGACCCGTCGAACTCGCGCGCGTGGTTGGCATGGACGACGATCGCCACCGGCCACGGCAATGCGTACAGCCAGGCCAGCAGACCGGCGTCGACGCGTTCCGGCAGGACGATCGGAAGCCGGGTGTGGATCCGTAGCCGGCGGATGTGGGGGATCGCGCGCAGCGCGTCGGTCAGCTCGGCGAGCTTGTGGTCGGCGAGCGCGAGCGGGTCGCCGCCGGACAGGATCACCTCGTGGATCGAGTCATCGCCGGCGACCAGCGCTACCGCCTCGCGCCAGCCGGCCGCGGCCGCGGTGTCCGCGGCATAGGGAAAGTGGCGACGGAAACAATAGCGGCAGTGGATCGCGCAGCTACCGGTGGCGATCAGCAGCGCTCGGCCGTTGTACTTGTGGATCACGCCGCCGCCGCGCCGCGCCTGCCCTTCGCCTACCGCGTCCAGCGCGAACCCCGGGACGATGTGCTCCTCGTCCAGCAACGGCAGGACCTGGCGCAGCAACGGATCCGTAGGATCGCCCGGCCGCATCCGCGCCACGAACCCGCGCGGCACCCGCAGCGGGAACTGCGCCGCGGCGGCCTCCGACAGCCCTGCGCCGAGCTGTTCCAGCCCCAGCAGGGCCAGCAACTCGCGCGGGTCGCGCACGGCGTCGCGCCACACCGCCTGCCAGCGCTGGGGGTCGGCCTGCTGCATCGGGACAGGGGCTGCAGTTATCATGGGCGGGTCCATCGTCCCGGCGGCGCGCCGGGATCGCGAATCCCCCATTTTACTGCCGCCCGGCGGGTGGCCCCAAGGAGTACCGCAATGGCCACCCTCGGCATGAACGACGTCAAGTCCGGGCAGAAGATCCTGGTCAACAGCGAGCCTTCCATCATCACCGAGACGGACTACGTGAAGCCGGGCAAGGGGCAGGCCTTCACCCGCGTGCGCTACCGCCAGATCCGCACCGGCCGGGTGCAGGAAATCACGATGAAGTCGACCGACACCGTGGAAGCGGCGGACGTGGTCGACACCGACATGCAGTACCTGTACAGCGATGGCGAGTACTGGCATTTCATGAACGCCGAGAGCTTCGAGCAGGTGCAGGCCGACAAGGCCGGCATGGGTGGCTCCGAGAAGTGGCTCAAGGGCGAGGAGCAGTGCGTGGTCACCCTGTTCAACGGCGTGCCGATCCAGGTCACCCCGCCGAACTTCGTCGAACTGAAGATCACCGAAACCGATCCCGGCGTGCGCGGCGACACCTCGGGCGGCGGCGGCAAGCCGGCCACCCTGGAGACCGGCGCGGTCGTCCGCGTGCCGCTGTTCGTCGGCCAGGACGAGGTGATCAAGGTCGATACCCGCAGCGGCGAATACGTCAGCCGCGTCAAGTAAGCCATGGCCGATTTCGCCCCGCAGGCCTGCGATCTGATCATCGAAGCCGGCTGGGTGGTGCCGGTGGTACCGCACGGCGTGGTCCTCGAGGATCACGCCGTGGTCGTCTCCGGCGGCCGGATCGAAGCGGTGCTGCCGGCGGGCGAAGCCCGGCAGCGCTTCGCGGCGGCGCACACCGTGTCACGGCCCGAAGCGGCGCTGGTGCCGGGCCTCGTCAACGCCCACACCCACAACCCGATGACCCTGCTGCGCGGGGTCGCCGACGACCTGCCGCTCAAGGTCTGGCTGCAGCAGCACATCTGGCCGATCGAGGCGGCGGTGATCGGCCCGGACTTCGTGGCCGACGGGGTGACCCTGGCGATCGCCGAGATGCTGCGCGGCGGCACCACCTGCTGCAACGAGAACTACTTCTTCCCCGACGTGCAGGCGGCGACCTACAAGCGCCACGGCTTCCGTGCGCGGGTGGGGCTGCCGGTGATCGATTTCCCGACCGCGTGGGCGAAATCCGACGACGAGTACTTCGACCGCGCCGGCGAGGTCCACGACGCATGGCGCGACGATGCGCTGGTCGCCACCGCGTTCGCTCCGCATGCGCCATACACCGTCAGCGATGCCAACTTCGCGCGCGTGCGGATGCTGTCCGACCAGTTGGACATCCCGGTCCACCTGCACCTGCACGAGACCGCGCAGGAGGTCGAGCAGTCGGTCGAACAGCACGGCCAGCGGCCGATCGCGCGGATCGACCGCCTGGGCCTGCTCAACGACCGCCTGATCGCGGTGCACATGACCCAGCTGACCGAGGCCGAGATCCACCTGTGCGCCGAACGGGGCGTCAGCGTGGTCCACTGCCCGGAATCCAACCTCAAGCTGGCGTCCGGGTTCTGCCCGGCCTGCGCGCTGGAGCGTGCGGGCATCACCCTCGCGATCGGCACCGACGGCTGCGCGTCCAACAACGACCTCGACATGGTAGGCGAGACGCGCACCGCGGCGCTGCTGGCAAAGGCGGTGGCGAACGATGCCGCCGCCCTCGACGCCCACCAGGCGCTGCGCGCGGCCACCCTTGGTGGCGCCACCGCGATGGGCTTGGACGACCTGGTCGGCAGCATCGAGCCCGGCAAGCAAGCGGATCTGGCCTGCATAGACCTCGGCCAGCTGGAGACCCAGCCGTTGCACCACGTCGTGTCGCAACTGGTCTACGCCACCGGCCGCCACCAGGTGAGCGACGTCTGGATCGCCGGGGTTCCCAAGCTGCACGAGCGCGTGCTGGTGGACATAGACCTGGACGGCATCCTCGCCAACGCGCGCCAGTGGCGGCAGCGCATCGCATCGGTACGGATCTCGTGAACACCGCAAACGACAATTTCTCGCGCGCCGAACTGGACAAGTTCGACGAACTGGCCCAGCGCTGGTGGGATCCCGACGGTCCGCAGAAGGCGCTGCATGCGCTGAACCCGGCGCGCCTGCGCTACGTCGCCGAGCGGGTGGCGTTGGCGGATGCCACCGTGCTCGACGTCGGCTGCGGCGGCGGCCTGCTGAGCGAGGCGATGGCCAAGGCGGGCGCCGCGGTGACGGGCATCGACCTGGCGCCCAACCTGCTCAAGGCGGCGCGCCTGCATGGGCTGGAGAGCGGGGTGAAGGTCGACTACCGCGAGACCTCCGTCGAGGCGTTGGCCGACGCGCAGCCGGGATCCTTCGACGCGGTGACCTGCATGGAGATGCTCGAGCACGTGCCGGACCCGTCGGCGATCGTGCGTGCCTGCGCCACCCTGCTGAAGCCCGGTGGCCGCCTGCTGCTGTCCACCCTCAACCGCACGCCGGCCGCCTTCGCGCTTGCGATCGTCGGCGCCGAGTACGTGGCCCGGCTGCTGCCGAAGGGCACCCATCGCTACCGCGATTTCATCAAGCCCTCGGAGCTTGCCGGCTGGCTGCGCGAGGCCGGCCTCGAACTCGAGGATGTCAGTGGCCTGGTGTACGAGCCCTGGCGCAACGCCGCGCGGCTGTCGTCGCGCACCGACGTCAATTACCTGGCCTGCGCGCGCAAGCCTGGATGAGCCGGGTCGGGTTCCCGAGGCTGGTGCTGTTCGACCTGGACGGCACCCTGCTGGACAGCGCGCCGGACATGCTGGCGACGGTCAATCGCATGCGCGCCGCGCGCGGTTCCGCGGCGATGGCGCTGTCGCAGTTGCGCCCGCATGTGTCGAAGGGGTCGCGCGCGATGAGCGCGGCCGCGTTCCCCGAGCTGGGCGGCGACGTGCCTTCGGAGCTGATCCGCGAGTTTCTTGATATCTACGAGCAGGAA
This sequence comes from Pseudomonadota bacterium, assembly GCA_023388715.1. Lineage (GTDB taxonomy): Bacteria > Pseudomonadota > Gammaproteobacteria > Xanthomonadales > Xanthomonadaceae > Thermomonas. The sequence goes on along the minus strand of JAEWFT010000019.1, from coordinate 21,844 downwards.
CTGGGGCGTCACGGCACGCCGTTCCACGGCGTCGATGCGCTGCTGGATGCGATCGAAGCCGACGGCGCACGCTGGGGCATCGTGACCAACAAGCCCGAATACCTGGCGCGGCAGGTCCTGCCGACGCTGGGCTGGGACACGCGCAGCGCGATCCTGGTCGGCGGCGACAGCCTGGCCCAGCGCAAGCCGCACCCGCTGCCGCTGCTGCATTCGGCGGCGGAACTTGGGGTGGCGATCACCGACTGCGTGTATGTGGGCGACGACCAGCGCGACATCGAGGCCGCGCGCGCGGCCGGGATGCGCTCGGTGGTGGCGTTGTGGGGCTATCGCGCGGCGGACGACGATCCCGTGCGCTGGGGCGGCGATGCGCTGGTGGATGACGTCAGCGGACTGCTCGAACCGGGGTTGTGGGCCGCGCTGGCGTGAGCGGACAGGACGCGCTGCGCGGGTTCCTCGACAAATGGCAGGCGCGTTGGCCCGAGTGGGGCGCCGCCACCGCCTTCGTGCCGGCCGCGCAGCACGACGCGCTGTTCGCATGGCTGGCCTTGCGCGACGAGCTTGCCGATGCCGCCTGGGGTGGCGACGACGCGCGGCCGGGCGATGCCAAGCTCGGGTGGTGGGCGGAAGAATTGCGGGGCTGGTCGAAGGGCGCGCGCCGGCATCCGCTGGGGTGGGCGTTGCAGGCGCGCACCGTACCGTGGGCCGAGCTCGCGCACGAGCTCCCGTCGCTTTCCGCGGCGCGCGGCGTCGGGTCGGCCACCGCGGCGCAGGCTGCGCTGGAGCCGTTCGCGACGCGCGCGGAAGTCGCGGCGCAAGCACTGTTCGAGGGTGCCGGCGACGGCGGCAATCCCGCCGCCGAAGCCCTCTCGTTGCTGGCGGAACGGCTGGTTCGGGAGGCGCCGGAAGCCGCCGGCGTGGACGTCGCCGAGGCCGCGGCCGCGCTGCTGGCCGCATGGCCACGCGGACGGGGCGGGGCGCGTCCCATGCGCATCCACCGCGCCTTCGTGCATCGCCGGCTGCAGCGGTTGGCGAGTGGCCAGGCCGGCGAGCCGGGCCGATTCCGCAGCCTGTTCGACGCCTGGAACGCCGCGCGCAGCTGACCCCGTGACGCTGTGTTCCACGGGCGGCAGCCTGCGCCCTAGTACAATGCGGCGATGCACCAACCGATCACCAAGCCACTGCCCGATGTCGCCCATGAGGCGCCGGCGCATGCGCGCCCACTCGACTGGGTGGGCATGGATGCCATCGCGCTGCCGATCCTGGTGGCCGGCAGCGACGGCGCCACGCTGCAGGTGCCGGCCTCGGTCGACGTGGCGGTGGACCTGGGCGATGCCGGGGCGCGTGGCATCCACATGTCGCGCCTGTACCTGCAGCTGCAGGATGCGCTGGCCAACGCACCGCTGTCCGCGCCCGCCTTGCGCCACCTGCTCGAGGCGCTGGTGGCCTCGCAGCAGGGGCTGTCGACCCGCGCGCGCCTGCGCGTGCGTTACGACCACCTGCTGCTGCGGCCGGCCCTCGCCAGCGCAAACGCGGGCTGGAAGCGCTACCCGATGGACGTCGAGGCCGAGTTGCGCGATGGGCGGGTGACCCTGTCGATGGCATTCGCCGTTGAATACTCGAGCACCTGCCCGGCCTCGGCTGCCCTGTCGCGGCGCGCCAATGCGGCCCGCTTCGAATCCGACTTCGGCGATACGCGCCCGTTGTCGAACGCGGTGGTGGCCGAGTGGCTGGCGTCGCCCCGCGGCATGGCCGCCACCCCGCATGCGCAGCGCAGCCGCGCCGAGGTCCGCGTGGAGCTGGGGCCGTCGGCCGAGGAATTGCCGCTGGAAGTGCTGGTGGACGCGATCGAGGCCGTGCTTGGCACGCCGGTGCAGACCGCGGTCAAGCGCGAGGACGAGCAGGCCTTCGCCGAACTCAACGCCGCCAACCTGATGTTCTGCGAAGACGCGGCGCGCCGGGTCGCCGCGGTCCTGGCCGCGGATGCGCGCGTGCTGGGATGGCAGGCGCGGGTGGCGCACCTGGAGAGCCTGCACGCGCACGATGCGGTTGCAACCGTTGCCGGGCGCAACCTCGGCTGAGTCGCCGAAGCGGGTCAGTCCGCGCCGCGCTCCAGCACCAGCAGCGGATCGATCCGCACGTCGAACCAGTTCATGCCCCAGTGCAGGTGCGGCCCGGTCGAGCGCCCGGTCGAGCCGACCGCGGCAATCACCTCGCCTTTCTTCACCACGTCCCCGACCTTGGCGTTGAGCCTGGACAGGTGCAGGAAATTGCTGCTGATGCCGTGGCCATGGTCGAGCACCAGGGTGCCGCCGGTGAGATAGAGGTCCGGCGCGGCAAAGGTCACCACGCCATCCGCTGGCGCCTTCACAGGAGTGCCGTTGGGCGCGGCGATGTCCATGCCCGAATGCGCCGCCTTCGGGGTGCCGTTGTACACCCGCTGGTTGCCGAAACGCCCGCTGATGCGACCCTGCACCGGCCATGCGAACGCCTGAGCGAAGCCCGTTCGGGCATCGTCGCGGGTGCGGACCGCGCTGACCTGTGCCTGCTCGCGGGCGATGCGCTCGGCAATCGCCTTGGGGGGATTCACCGTGGCCGGCGGCACCCCGTTGATGCGCTGGATCGGCCAGTCGCGCGCGGTCACCGCGATGCGCACCTGCCGCGGCGGCGCGCCGGGTGCCTGCACTTCCACGTTGAGCGGGCCGGCCTCGTCGCGGCCCACGCCGAACACCACGCTGCCGTAGCCGGTCACCCGCAGCGTGCGACCCGCGTAGCGCACGCTGCTGCCGGCCGGCACCTTGCCCACCACCATCGCGCCCTGCGACACAGCGGTCGGGAAGACGATGCCAAGCACGTCGGCGCCATCGCGCAGGGTGGTGGGCGGCGGCTCCACGACGCGTTGCTGCGCCGGCGCCGCGGCGGCGCCCGCCAGCAGGGCGAGCAACAGCAGTGCGTGCGGAATGCGTGTCATCAGGGTCAACGCTGGAAGCGGAGGCGTTGTCCGGAAGGCTGCCCCACCAGCGCTGAACCGTCCCACGCCAGCACGCCGTTGACCCAGGTCGCGGCGATGCGCGAGCGGAAGGTGGTGCCTTCGAAGGGCGACCAGCCGCACTTGCTGAGCACGTCGGTGCGGCGGACCGTGTACGGCGTGTCGTCGATGAGGACCAGGTCTGCGGCATAGCCCTCGCGCAGGAAGCCGCGACCGGCCACGTCGAACAGCTGGGCCGGCGCGTGCGCGAACTTCTGCACCACCTGGGCGGTGGTCAGGCGTCCCTCGTGCACCAGCTCCAGCGCCGCGTTCAGCGCGAACTGCACCAGCGGAAGCCCGCTGGGCGCGGCGGCGTACGGCTGGGCCTTTTCCTCCAGCGTGTGCGGTGCATGGTCGGTGGCCAGCACGTCGAGCACGTCGGAGGCGAGGGCATCGATGATCGCCTCGCGGTCGCCGGGCTCCTTGATCGCCGGGTTGCACTTGATCAGGTTGCCCAGCCGCGCGTAATCGCCGCGGTCGAAGCGGGTGAAGTGGACGCAGGTCTCGGCGGTGATCCGCTTGCGGCTGCCGTCGGCGCGCAGCAGCGGGCCCTGCTCGAACAGCGCAAGCTCGTCCGCGGTGCTGATGTGCAGCACGTGCAGCCGACTGTCGTGCCGGCGCGCCAGTTCCAGCGCCAGCCGGGTGGACTTGATGCAGGCCTCGTGCGAGCGGATGTCGGGATGCATCTCCGCGGTGAGGCCGTCGTCGCCATGGCGCGCGCGGAAGGCGGCGAAGGCGGCGTCGATGGTCGGGGTGTCCTCGCAATGGGTGATGATCGGTACCGGCGCCTCGCGGAAGATCGCATCCAGGATCGCCGGGTCGTCCACCAGCATGTTGCCGGTCGAGGCGCCCATGAACACCTTCACGCCGGGCGTGGCCAGCGGATCGATCGCGCGGATCGCCGCCAGGTTGTCGTTGCTGGCGCCCATGTAGAAGCCGAAATTGCCCCAGGCACGGCCCTCGGCACGCCGGTACTTGTCCTCCAGCGCCGCCGCATCCAGCGTTGGCGGGCTGGTGTTGGGCATGTCCATGAAACTGGTGAGGCCGCCGGCCACGGCCGCGCCCGATTCGCTGGCGATATCGGCCTTGTATTCCATCCCGGGTTCGCGGAAGTGGACCTGGTCGTCGATCATCCCCGGCAGCAGGCGGCGGCCGTTGGCATCGACGACCACCTCGTCCGCGCGCGCGGCAATCCCGTCGCCCACCTGCGCGATCCGGCCGTCCTCGATGCGCAGGTCGCCGTCGAACTCGCGGCCCTCGTTCACCAGGCGGGCATTGACGATCAGGGTGGAAGGCATGCGGGTTCCTATGCGGGCGGGACCGGGTCGTGGCCCCCGGGGTGGAGGGGATGGCAGCGGCCGATCCGGCGCAACGCCAGCCAGCCGCCGCGCAGCGCGCCGAAGCGGCCGACCGCCTCCATCGCGAATTCGGAACAGGTCGGCGCGAAACGGCAGCGGGTACCCAGCAGCGGGCTGATCCAGCGCTTGTAGCCACGCAGCAGGCCGATCAGGAGCGAACTGGCGAAGGAATGGGTCACGTGGGCAGTACGGCCCGGTGCGGTTGCCGCAGGTGGGTTTGCAGGGTATAACAGCCCGCTTTCCCGCCTCAAGGGAAGAACGAGGAAGTCACGGACGTGGCAGTGAAGAAAGCTGTGAAAAAGGCCGCCAAGAAGGCAGCGCCCGCGAAGAAGCCCGCCGCCAAGCCGGCGGCGACGAAGAAGGCGGTGCCGGCGAAGAAGCCTGCCGCGAAGAAGCCCGCTCCGGCGAAGAAGGTCGCTGCCAAGAAGGCCACGCCGGCCAAGGCCGCCAAGAAGGCGGCTCCGGTGAAGAAGGCGGCGCCAGCCAAGAAAGCCGCACCCGCGAAGAAGGTGATCGCGGCGAAGAAGCCGGTGCCTGCGAAGAAGGTCGCGCCGGCCAGCAAGTCTGTGCCCGCCAAGAAGGCACCGGAGGTCACGAAGAAGAGCGTCGCGGCGAAGAAGCCGGAGCCGGCGAAGAAGCCGGCCGCGACGAGCAAGCCTGCGCAGGTCCAGGCGCCAGCCAAGACGCCGGTCCAGGCCAGGAAGCCGGAACCGGCGCCGGCCAAGGCGATGCCTGCCAAGGCGCCCGCCGCCAAGAAGACCGGAAAGGCGGCGCCTGTATCGCTGGCGCCTGCGCCGCGCAAGCCGACCGGAAAGGTGGCGGTGGCGGTGGTCGGCAAGCGCAACGAGGCGCCGGCCCCGAGGGGCAAGGTCAAGGTCGTGCCGTACAAGACCGATGAGGCGACCGGTCGCCCGATCCTGCCGGCCGGCTACTCGCCCTCGGCGGACGAGGAATACATGAGCCCGCTGCAGCTGGAGTATTTCCGCCAGCGCCTGATGGGCTGGCGGGCGGACCTGGTCGAGGAATCGAAGCAGACCATCGAGAACCTGAAGGAAGAGGTGCGCGATGTCGGTGACGAGGCCGAGCGTGCCACCCGCGAGACCGAGAACGCGCTGGAACTGCGCACCCGCGACCGCTACCGCAAGCTGATCGGCAAGATCGACAGCACGCTCAAGCGCCTGGACAGCGGTGACTATGGTTACTGCGTGGACACCGGCGAGGAGATCGGCCTGGAGCGCATGGAGGCCCGCCTCACTGCGGAGCGCACCATCGACGCGCAGGAGCGTTGGGAGCACCTGCAGAAGCAGATGGGCGACTGACGCACGTCCGCCAATGGCTTGATGCAAGCGGCGCCCTCGTGGCGCCGTTTGCTTGTGTGCGGAGCGTAGCCGCCGTCTGCGGGTGCATGCGCGCCGCCGCCGCGGAGCCAGCTCAGTTCAGCTCGCGCAGGTCCAGCCGCCGCAGGCGCGGTGCCCGCCAGGCGGTGACCGCGGCCACGCCGACGGTGGCGAAACCGCCAAGGACGACCGCGTTCACCAGGCCCAGCAGGCGCGCCATGGAGCCTGCGTAGAACGCGCCCAGCTCATTCGAGGAGCTGATGAAGAGGCCGTTGACCGACGACACCCGGCCCCGCATCTCGTCAGGCGTGGCCAGCTGCATGATGGTGGAGCGCACCACCACGGACACGCCGTCGCAGATCCCCGACAGCAGCAGGAACAGCACCGACAGCCACAGCACGCGGCTGAGGCCGAAGCCCACCATGCACAGCCCGAAGCCGACCACGGCCAGCAGCAGGATGCGGCCGGCGTTGGCCTGCAGCGGGCGCCTGGACAACCAGAGCGCCACCGCGACCGAACCGGCGGCGGGCGCCGCGCGCATCAGGCCCAGCGCCTCCGGGCCCGCGTCCAGCACGTCCTTGATGAACGCCGGCGCCAGCGAGATGGCACCGCCCAGCAGGACGGCGAACATGTCGAGCGCCACCGCCGCCAGCAGCACCTGGTGGCCGAACACGAACCGCAGGCCTTCGGCGATGCTGGCGAAGATCGGGCCGCGCTGCTGCTGCGCCGCCGGCTCGGTCACCGGGATCCACAGCAGCGCCGCCGCCGCCGACAGCGCGAACACCGTGGCCAGTCCATAGGTGAACGACTTGCCGGCCACGCCCACCATCACCCCGGCAATGGCCGGGCCCAGCACCAGGCCGGTCTGGAACACCACGCTGCCCATGCTCGCGCCGCGCGCGAACTGCTCGCGCACGAGCACGCGCGCGAACAGCGCGTTGTAGATGGGGCCCAGGAACGAGCGCCCGACGCCGCCCACCGCGATCGCGGCGTAGATCGGCCACAGCGCGCCACCCCCGATCGTGCCCGAGGCCACTAGCGCCAGCACGCCGGCATTGATCGCCAGCACCACGCAGGCCATCGCGCCTAGCTTGCGCCGCGGCAGGTGATCGACCAGGTAACCGGAGAACGGCGCCACCAGGAAGTACGGCACCACCTCGGCAAGCCCGATCAGTCCCAGCGCCCACGGGTCGCCCGTGAGTTCGTAGACGTGCCAGCCCACGGTCACCGCGACCATCTGGTAGGACAGCAAGGTGAAGATGCGATAGAGCATCAGGCGACGGAAGCCGATGCTGGCCAGCGGGGACGCCTGCGCCGGAGTGGCGCTCATTGCTGCAGCTGGGCCCGGGCGTGGTCCTGGATGAAGGCCAGCAGCGCCGCCAGTCCGTTGCTGCGGGTGGGCGAGAGGTGTTTGGCCAGGCCAATGGCGCCGATGTAATCGGGGGCGGTGGTGAGGATCTCCTGCGCGCTGCGCCCCGAATAGACACGCAGGGCGAGATAGACCAGCCCGGAAACGATCGCCGAATCGCTGACTGCATGGAACTCGAGCCGCGCCGCATCACCGCCGGGCACGATCCAGACCAGCGACTGGCAGCCATGCAGGCGGTGCTGCTCGGTCTTCCATTCTTCGGGGAACGGCGGCAGCTTGCGGCCGAGGTCGATGAGGTACTGGTAGCGCTCCGACCAGTCGCTGAAGAACGCGAATTCCTCGGCGATCGCGGCCTGCGCCTGCGCGGCGGTGGGCTCCAGCGGGAACGGGGAACTGCTCATGCGCGCTTCCAGCGCACGCCCTGCGGCGTGTCTTCCAGCAGGATGCCTTGCTCCGCCAGCTGCTGGCGGATGGCGTCGGCGCGGGTGAAGTCGCGCGCCTGCTTGGCGGCGATGCGTTCGTCGACCAGCGCCTGGATGCGGGCGTCGTCCTCGCTCCCGGCGCCGCGCGCGAACCACGCTGCCGGATCCTGTTGCAGCAGGCCGAGCACGCTCCCCGCGCCCAGCAGCTGCGCCTTCAGGCTGCGGCGTGCGCCGGCATCGCTGGCCTTGCGCGCCTCGCCGGCGATCCGCGCGATCTCGGCAAGGGCGGCGGGCGTGTTGAGGTCGTCGTCCAGCGCGGCCTCGATGCCGGCCGGGATGGTGGCGTCGGCCTCGACATCGGCCAGGTCGCGCAGCGTCCCGTACAGGCGGTCGAGGGTGCGGACCGACTGTTCGATCAGCGCCTCCGACCATTCCAGCGGCTGCCGGTAATGGGCGGACAGCAGCGCATGGCGCAAGGCCTCCGGCGGATGCGCGCGCACCAGGTCGTGGATGCGCTCGATGTTGCCCACCGACTTGCTCATCTTGGCGCCAGCGAAGTTCAGCATGCCGTTGTGCAGCCACCAGCGCGCGAACGGCGCGCCGCCATGCGCGCACTCGCTTTGCGCGACCTCGTTCTCATGGTGCGGGAACTGCAGGTCGATGCCACCGGCATGGATGTCGATGGTCGGGCCCAGGTGCGCTTCCGCCATCGCCGAGCACTCGATGTGCCAGCCCGGGCGGCCGCGGCCCCAGGGGGAGTCCCAGCCCGGCAGGTCGTCGCTGCTCGGCTTCCACAGCACGAAGTCGCCCGGATCGCGCTTGTAGGGCGCCACGTCCACGCGCGCACCCGCCAGCATGTCCTCGGTGTCGCGGCGCGAAAGCTTGCCGTAGCCGGCAAAGCTGGCGACCGCGAACAGGACGTGGCCATCGGCGGCATACGCGTGCCCGCCGTCGATCAGCCGCTCGATCATCGCGATGATGTGCGGGATATGTGCGGTCGCGGCGGGCTCGATGTCCGGCGCGAAGTCGCCATCGACGCCCAGCGCGGCCATGTCCTCGCGGTAGGCCGCGGCGAAGCGGTCGGTGATCGCGGCGATCGGTACACCAAGTTCCTTGGCCGCCGCATTGATCTTGTCGTCGACGTCGGTGATGTTGCGGGCGTAGCGCAGGCCACCGAAGCGCCGCCGAAGCAGCGCCGCCAGCACCCCGAACACCACCGGGCCGCGCGCATTGCCGATGTGCACGTAGTTGTAGACCGTTGGTCCGCAGACATACATGGTCGGGCGCGACGGCTGCAACGGCTGGAACGGCTCGACCCGACGGGTCAGCGTGTTGTAGAGGCGCAGGGCGCTGGCGGGGGTGCTCATGGCGGCAACGGCGTGGGGGCGGCCATTGTAGCGGGCGACGACAGGCTCGATTCATCCGCCGCCGGCGTGGCCCGATAGACTTGCCGGATGACGTTGCCTCCCCGAATGCTGACGTTGCCGCTCGGCCTCGCCCTGGCGCTGGCGGCCCCCGCGATGGCGCAGGAGGCCCCGCGCGAGGTGGTCTTGCCGCCGGAAAACGTGCGCTTCGATTACGCCCAGGTACTGGCCGTGCGTCCGATCTACCAGGTGCTGCGGACCACCTCGAACGCCCGCGTCTGCGACGAGCCGGAGCGGGCGCGGACCCTCTCGCGGCGAATGGTCGGGGCGGTCAGGAACCGGCTGGGCGGGGACCAGGAGGCCGATGAGCAGGGCGTTAATTGCCGGACCGAGCAGGTACCGCGCGAGTTCCGCCGCACCATCGCCTACGACGTGGACTACGTCTACAAGGGCAGCAAGTTCCGCACGCGGATGGCCCGCGACCCCGGCAACCGCCTGCGGATCCGGGTCTCGATCACCCCGCATCCCGCCAACTGAAGCGCAACCGCTTGCATGCTGCGCCGCGGCATGCAAGCATCCGCGGCGATGCACGCCTGCCTGCGCACCCGCCATGCTGACGCGGCCCGGATGGCCTCCGGGATGACGTCGCGCGCGCGCCGACCGCAGATGCCCGTGGTAGCTGGGTAGACTGGAGCGCGCCATCGTGCAAACCGTCAAGCCCAGCCAGCCCGGCTGGGTTTTTTCGTTTCCGGCCCGCATCACCCTTTCGTCATCCTCCGCAACGCCCGAGTCCAGGAGCGCACCATGTCCATCCGGCACTTCCTCAACACGCAGGATTGGAGCCGTCCCGAGCTGGATGCGCTGCTGGCGCGGGCCGCCCAGTTCAAGCGCGAAAAGCTGGGCGAAGCACTGAAGGGGCGCTCGATCGCGCTGGTGTTCTTCAACCCGTCCATGCGCACCCGCACCAGCTTCGAGCTGGGCGCATTCCAGCTGGGCGGCCACGCGGTGGTGCTGCAGCCCGGCAAGGATGCCTGGCCGATCGAGTTCGACCTGGGCACGGTGATGGATGGTGACACCGAGGAGCACATCGCCGAGGTTGCGCGGGTGCTGGCCCGCTACGTCGACCTGATCGGGGTGCGCGCGTTCCCGAAGTTCGTCGACTGGTCGCAGGACCGCGAGGACCGAGTGTTGAACGCGTTCGCCAGGTACTCCACGGTCCCGGTGATCAACATGGAGACCATCACCCATCCCTGCCAGGAGCTGGCGCACGCCTTGGCGTTGCAGGAGCACTTCGGCACCGCCGACCTGCGCGGGAGGAAATACGTGCTGACCTGGACCTACCATCCCAAGCCGCTCAACACCGCGGTGGCAAATTCGGCGCTGACCATCGCCACCCGCATGGGCATGGACGTCACCCTGCTGTGCCCGACGCCGGAGTACGTGCTGGACCAGCGCTACATGGACTGGGCCGCCCAGAACGTGGCCGAGAGCGGCGGTTCGCTGGCGGTCAGCCATGACATCGAGAGCGCTTATACCGGCGCCGACGTGGTCTACGCCAAGAGCTGGGGCGCGCTGCCGTATTTCGGCAACTGGGCCCCGGAGAAGCCGATCCGCGACCGCTACAAGCACTTCATCGTCGACGAGGCCAAGATGGCGCTGACCAACGACGGCGTGTTCTCGCACTGCCTTCCGCTGCGCCGCAACGTCAAGGCCACCGACGCGGTGATGGACTCCCCGCGCTGCATCGCCATCAACGAGGCCGAGAACCGCCTGCACGTGCAGAAGGCGATCATGGCCACGCTTGCCACCCCCTGATCCAGGACACCGCACATGAGCATCCGCAACGAATCCCGCGACATCGTGCTTGCCTTCTCCGGCGGCCTCGACACCAGCTTCTGCGTGCCCTGGCTCAGCGAGCGCGGCTGGAACGTGCATACCGTGTTCGCGGACACCGGCGGCGTGGATGCCGAGGAGCGCGCCTACATCGAGCAGCGCGCGGCCGAACTGGGCGTGGCCTCGCACGTGACCGTGGACGGCGGGCCGGCGCTGTGGTCCGGCTTCGTCAAGCCGTTCGTGTGGGCGGGCGAGGGCTACCAGGGCCAGTACCCGCTGCTGGTGTCCGACCGTTACCTGATCGTCGATGCCACCCTGGCGCGCGCGCGCGACCTCGCCACCAACGCGATCGCCCACGGTTGCACCGGCATGGGCAACGACCAGGTCCGCTTCGACCTGGCGGTGAAGGCGTCGGGCGACCACCGCATCGTGGCGCCGATTCGCGAAATCCAGAAGGAGCACACGCAAACCCGTTCCTACGAGCAGGCTTACCTCGAGGAGCGCGGCTTTGGGGTGCGCAGCAAGCAGAAGCAGTACACGATCAACGAGAACCTGCTGGGGGTGACCCTCTCCGGCGCCGAGATCGATGCCTGGGAGGCGCCGGGCGAGGGCGCGCGCGGCTGGTGCGCGCGGCGCGAGCAATGGCCGGCCGAGCCGCTGGAGGTGACCCTGCGCTTCGTTGGCGGCGAGGCGGTGGAGCTCGATGGCAGCCCGATGCCGGGTGAGCGGATCCTGGCCAAGCTAAACACCATGTTCGCCCAGTACGGGGTGGGACGCGGGATGTACACCGGCGACACCACGATCGGGCTCAAGGGCCGGATCGTGTACGAGGCGCCGGGCCTGACCGCGCTGCTGGTGGCCCACCGCGCGCTGGAAGAGGCGGTGCTGAGCAAGCAGCAGAACCGCTTCAAGCCGGAGGTCGGGCGCAAGTGGGTGGAGATGGTCTACGAGGGCTTCTTCCACGACCCCCTGAAGGACGACCTCGAGGCCTACCTGGCCTCCAGCCAGCGCATGGTCAATGGCGAGGTGGTGCTGCGTACCCACGGTGGCCGGGTGGACGCGGTGGCGGTGCGCTCGCCGCACATCCTGCAGGGCGGCGGCGCGACCTACGCGCAGTCCGCGGACTGGGGCGTGGAGGAGGCCGAAGGCTTCATCAAGCTGTTCGGCATGAGCAGCACGCTGTGGGCGCAGGTCAACAAGTAGGCGCGCGGGGAACCGAGCCATGCTGGACAACGTCCTCCGCCAGCTCGAGGCGCTGGTGTCGTTCGACACCCGCAATCCGCCGCGCCTGATCGGCACCGGCGGGATCTTCGATTACCTGCGCGCGCAGTTGCCGGGCTTCCGCATCGACGTGGTCGACCACGGCGCCGGCGCGGTCTCGCTGCTGGCGGTGCGCGGCACGCCCCATCGCGTGTTCAACGTGCACCTGGACACGGTGCCGGCCTCCGATGGCTGGAGCGCGGACCCGCTGCGGCTGCGCGTCTCCGGCGAGCGCGCGATCGGCCTCGGCGCCTGCGACATCAAGGGCGCCGCGGCGGGCCTGCTGCATGCCGTGGTGGCGTCCTCGGGCGATGCAGCGCTGCTGTTCACCTCCGATGAGGAGGCGAACGACCCGCGCTGCATCGCCGGATTCCTCGGCACGAAGCATGGCTTCGACCAGGCCATCGTCGCCGAGCCCACCCGCTGCGAGGCGGTGCTGGCCCATCGCGGGATCAGCTCGGTGCTGCTGCGCTTCCAGGGCGAGGCCGGCCATGCCTCGGGCGCCAATGCGCTGGCCGCCAACGCGCTGCACCAGGCGATGCGCTGGGGCGCGAACGCGCTGGCGCTGGTGGAGGGGGAGGCCAGTGCGCGCTTTGGCGGCCTGACCGGTTTGCGCTTCAACGTCGGCAAGGTGGAAGGCGGGATCAAGGCAAACGTGATCGCGCCCAGCGCGGAGGTGCGCTTCGGCTTCCGCCCGCTGCCCTCGCATGACGTCGACGTGCTGCACGCGCGGCTGGGCGCTTGCGCCAGTGCCGGCGCGCTGGAGCGCTACGAGGAAACGTTCCGCGGGCCGCCACTGCCGGCCGGCGACATCGCCGCGGCGGAGGAGCGCCGGCTTGCCGCCCGCGACCTGGCCGACGAACTGGGGCTTGCCATCGGCAGCGCGGTGGACTTCTGGACCGAGGCCTCGCTGTTCTCGCAGGCGGGCCTGACCGCGCTTGTCTACGGCCCCGGCGACATCGCCCAGGCGCACACCGCCGACGAATGGGTCGCGCTCGACCAACTGCATCGCTATACCGAATCCGTCACCCGCATCCTCCACGGCGAAACCTGAGTGAACCTGAAAGTCCACGATCCGCAAACCCGCCAGACCATCGTGCGCCTGCTCTCCAGCATGGCCAGCGCGAAGGAGATCAGCCAGTACCTCAAGCGCTATTCGCAGCTGGAAGCCGCGCGCTTCGCCGTGGTCAAGGTAGGCGGCGCGGTGCTGCGCGACGACCTCGATGCGCTGGTGTCGTCGCTGGCATTCCTGCAGGACGTCGGCTTGACCCCGATCGTGATCCACGGCGCCGGCCCGCAGCTGGACGAGGCGATGACGGCGGCGGGTATCGACAAGCGCAGCGTCGATGGCCTGCGGGTGACCACGCCCGAAGTGCTGGCGGTGGTGCGGCGGGTGTTGCAGGCGCAGAACCTGGTGCTGGTGGAGGCGCTGCAGGCGGCCGACGCACGCGCCACCTCGATCGTGTCCGGAGTGTTCGAGTCGCGGCTCAAGGACCAGGCGGTCTATGGCCTGGTGGGCGAGGTCGAGCGGGTGGACCTCGCGCCGATCCGCGCCAGCCTGCAGGCCGGCTCGATCCCGGTGATCGCGAGCCTGGGCGAAACCGCTGGCGGCCAGATCGTCAACATCAACGCCGACTTCGCCGCCAACGCGCTGGTGCGCGAGCTGCAACCGGACAAGATCGTATTCCTGACCGGGACCGGCGGCCTGCTTGACGAGCGCGGCCGGGTGATCGATTCGCTCAACCTGTCGACCGACTACGCGCGGCTGATGCAGGCGGACTGGGTGAACGGCGGCATGCGGGTGAAGCTGGCGCAGATCCGCGAGCTGCTGGAGCACGTGCCGCTGTCGTCGTCGGTGTCGATCACGCGCCCGTCCGAACTGGCGAAGGAGCTCTTCACCCATCGTGGCTCCGGCACCCTGGTGCGGCGTGGCGAGCGCGTGCTGCGCGGCGAGCGCTGGGACGAATTCGACCTGCCGCGGCTGCGCGGGCTGGTGGAGTCCGCGTTCGGGCGCCGGCTGACAACGGACTATTTCGACCGCACGCCGTTGCTGCGCGCCTGGGTCAGCGAAAACTACCGCGCCGCGGTGATCCTCACCGGCGACGGCCCGCAGCCCTACCTGGACAAGTTCGCGGTGCTGGACGAGGCCCAGGGCGAGGGCCTCGGGCGCGCGGTGTGGGAACTGATGCGCGCGGAAACGCCGGTGCTGTACTGGCGGTCCCGCCGTTTCAACCCGGTCAACGCCTTCTACGACGCCGAAGCGGACGGCAGCTTCCGTCGCCATCCTTGGAAGGCATACTGGTACGGCCTCGAGGACTTCGATGCGATCCGCACCTGCGTCGAGGATGCGCTGGCGCGGCCGGCATCGCTGGAGGAACCGCAGTGAGCAGTGCGATCCGCCTTGGGCTGGTCGGTGCGCGCGGCCACACCGGCGCCGAGCTGATCCGCCTGGTCGCCGCCCATCCCCGGTTCGAGCTAGCGTTCGTGACCTCGCGCGAGCTGGACGGCCAGCGCGTTGCCGACCACAACACCGCAGTTGCGGGGGACTTGCGCTACAGCTCGCCCGCCTACCGCGACCTGCCCGCGCTTGGCGCCGACGCGGTGGTGCTGGCGCTGCCCAACGGCAAAGCCGCGCACATCGTCGGGCAGTACGACCAGGCCGGCGCCGATCCCGTCATCATCGACTTGTCCGCCGATTACCGTTTCGAACCCTCTTGGTACTACGGCCTGCCGGAGCTGACCCGCGCGCGCTATGCCGGGCAACGGCGGATCAGCAATCCCGGCTGCTATGCCACCGCGATGCAGCTGGCGATCGCGCCGATGCTGGATGCCCTCGAAGGGCCGGTGCAGTGCTTTGGCGTCAGCGGCTATTCGGGCGCGGGCACCACGCCGGGCGACCGCAACAATGTCGAGCTGCTGCGCGACAACCTGATGCCGTATGCGCTCACCGGCCATGTGCACGAGCGCGAGGTGTCCCTCCAATTGCGGCACCCGGTGGAGTTCATGCCGCACGTGGCCCCGCATTTCCGCGGCATCACCCTGACGGCCAACCTGCACCTCAAGGCGGCGCTCGACCGCGAGCACGTGCTCGCGCGTTACCGGGCCCGCTATGCCGGCGAAGCGCTGGTGCGGGTGCAGGACGAGGCGCCGTGGGTGAGCCGCATTGCCGGCCGGCACCATGTCGCGCTCGGCGGATTCACGTTGTCCGAGGATGGCCAGCGGCTGGTCGTCGTGGCCACCGAGGACAACCTGCTCAAGGGCGCTGCCACCCAGGCCCTGCAGAACCTCAACCTTGCCTTCGGGCTGGACGAACTGGCCGGGATCCCGGTGCAGGAGGACGCGGCATGAGTGATCTCTTGTGGCAGAAGGAAGGCGTGGCGGTGGACGCCGGCATCCAGGCCTTCCTTGCCGGCGACGACGTGGTGCTCGATCGCGAGTTCTTCCTGCATGACATCGCCGCCAGTGCCGCGCATGCCGAGGGCCTGCAGCGCATCGGCATCCTCTCCAGCGCGGAACTCGCGGGGCTGAAGCGCGAGCTGGCGAACCTGGCCGAGGACTTCGGCAGCGGCGCCTTCGTCCTCGACCAGCGTTTCGAGGATGGCCATTCCGCCATCGAGGCGCGGCTGACCGAGCGGCTGGGCGATGCCGGGCGGAAGATCCACACCGGGCGCAGCCGCAACGACCAGGTGCTGGTCGCCACCCGGCTCTGGCTGAAGGAGAAGCTGCAGCGCTTGGCGAGCCTGTCGCGCGGGATCGCCAAGGTCGCGCTGGAGCGCGCGCAGGCGGAGCAGCACCTGCCGCTCCCCGGCTACACCCACATCCAGCGCGCGGTGGTGTCCTCGGCGGGCATGTGGTGGGCGGGCTGGGCGGAGGCATACATCGACGATGCCGTGCGCGCCGCCGACACCCTGGCGCTGGTGGACTGCAATCCGCTGGGCACCGCCGCAGGCTACGGGGTCAACCTGCCGCTCGACCGGGCGCACACCACCCAGGCACTGTGCTTCGCCCGCCTGCAGGTTTCGCCGGTGTACGCGCAGCTCTCGCGCGGCAAGTTCGAACTGGCGGCGCTGGAAGCGCTGGGCAGCGCGACGCTTGACCTGCGCCGCCTGGCGTGGGACCTCTCGCTGTTCACGAGCGCGGAGTTCGGGTTCGTCGCGCTGCCGGCGCAGTACACCACCGGCAGCTCGATCATGCCGAACAAGCGCAACCCGGACGTGATCGAGCTGATGCGCGCAACCCATGCCAGCGTGGCCGCGGCGCGCACCGAGATCGAGCAGCTGTTGTCGCTGCCGTCGGGCTACCACCGCGACCTGCAGGCCAGCAAGGGCGCCATCTTCCACGGCTTCGGACGCGGCCTGGCCGCGCTGGAACTTCTGCCGGCGCTGCTGGCCAACCTCGAATGGCGCGAAGAGCGCATGCGCGCGGCGATCGACTCCGGCATGCATGCCACCGACGTGGCGGTGGAGGCCGCAATCGCGGGGGTGCCGTTCCGCGAGGCCTACAAGGCCGCCGCCGGCAGCAGCCACATTGCCGGCGAAGGGCGCACCCCGGAAAGCTCGCTCGGTGCGCGGACGTCGCCCGGGGCAGCCGCCGACCTGCGACTGGATCTCTTGCAGGCGCGCTGGGACGGACTTCCGGCGTGAGCGGCGGACAGCAGAAGGCCGCCCTTAGGCGGCCTCTTGCTAACTCGTTGATCTGTTTGGTCGGGGAGACAGGATTTGAACCTGCGACTTCTACGTCCCGAACGTAGCGCTCTACCAGGCTGAGCTACACCCCGAAGGTCGAGCCGCGCATTTTAGGGGGCGGGGCGCCAGTCGGCAAGGGGCAGCGCCTGCCGAACCTCCGCGCGGCCGCTAAACTAGCGGTTTGCCGCGTCACCGGAGCCCCACCTTGATCAAGCCACGCACCCCCGCCGGGGTCATGGAGCTGCTGCCCCGCGACCAGATCGCCTTCCAGCGCATGCTGGACACGATCCGGCGGACCTTCGAGCAGTTCGGCTTCCTGCCGGTGGAGACGCCGGTGATGGAGCTGTCCGAGGTGCTGCTGACCAAGTCGGGTGGCGAGACCGAGCGGCAGGTGTATTTCGTGCAGTCCACAGGCGCGCTGGAGAAGCGCGGCGACGGGCTGCCCGAGCTGGCGTTGCGCTTCGACCTGACCGTGCCGCTGGCACGCTACGTGGCCGAGCACGAGCATGACCTCGCGTTCCCGTTCCGCCGCTACCAGATGCAGCGGGTGTACCGCGGCGAGCGCGCCCAGCGGGGGCGCTTCCGCGAGTTCTACCAGTGCGACATCGACGTGATCGGCAAGGACAGCCTGTCGCCGCGCTTCGACGCCGAGATCCCGGCGGTCATCGCGGCCGTGTTCGAGCGCCTGGCGATCGGCGCGTTCACCATCCACCTCAACCACCGCAAGCTGCTGCGCGGCTATTTCGAGGGCCTGGGGATTGAAGGCGAGGCGCAGCTGCTGGTGCTGCGCGAGCTGGACAAGCTGGACAAGCGCGGCGCGGACGCCGTGCGCGAGACGCTGGCGGGCGAGGGCTTCGGGCTCGGAGCGCAGGTCATTGACAAGTTGATGGCGTTCTCGCAGGTGCGTTCGCAGGGACACGCCGATGCGCTGGCCAAGCTGGACGCGCTGGGCGAAGGCACGCCGCTGTTCAACGAAGGGCGCGACGAGTTGCGCGCCATCCTCGACCAGCTCAAGGCGCTGGGCGTGGCGGAGTCGCGCTATGCGCTGAACCTGTCGATCGCGCGCGGGCTGGATTACTACACCGGCATCGTCTACGAAACCACCTTGGACGCCTATCCGCAGATCGGCTCGATCTGCTCCGGCGGCCGCTACGAGAACCTTGCCGGTCACTACACCAGGTCGAAGCTGCCGGGCGTCGGCATCTCCATCGGCCTCACCCGGCTGTTCTCCCAGCTGCAGGACGCGGGGCTGGTCGCCACCGCCGACAGTTCGGTGGACGTGCTGGTGGCGCTGCTGGACGACGCCGGGCTTGCGCACGCGCTGGCGCTTTCGCAGCGGATGCGTGCGGCCGGCCTGAATGTGGAAACCCAGCTGGAGCCACGCAAGCTGGCCAAGCAGTTCCAGTACGCCGACAAGGCCGGGATCCGCTTCGTGGTGATGCGCGGTGAGGACGAGGCCGCGCGCGGCGTGGTCACGGTGAAGGACCTGCGCCGCGGCGAACAGTTCGAAGTGGCCGAGGCCGAGCTGGCGGCGGCCCTGCTGGTGGAGCGCGAGCAGCTGCGCAGCGCGGCGGGGAAGGCGTGATGAAGGATGTGGTCAAGCTGGACGGGGTGTCGCTGACCCGCGCCCAACTGGTGCAGGTGGCCCATGGCGCGCAGGTTTCGCTGGATGCGCAGGCGCTGGAGCGGGTGGCACATGCGGCCGAATTCCTGCTGCAGCAGGTCGCGAAGCAGGAGCCGATCTACGGCATTTCCACCGGATTCGGCAGCAATGCCGACAAGCTGCTGGGCAGCCACCGCCTGCGCGAGGAACTGCCGGGCGCGACCCGGTCCGGGGAGCCACCGCATATCGAATTGCAGCGCAACCTGATCGTCACCCATGCGGTCTGCGTGGGCGAGCCATTCGCGCCCGAAGTGGTGAGGGCGATGCTCTGCATCCGCATCAACACGTTGCTGCGCGGTCATTCGGGTATTCGCGTGCAGACGCTGGAAGCGCTGGCGGCGATGCTCAATGCCGGCATCGTGCCGGTGGTGCCGCAACTGGGTTCGGTGGGCGCCTCGGGCGACCTCGCTCCGCTGTCGCATCTGGCCATCGTGCTGCTGGGCGGCGGCGAAGCCTTCGTCGATGGCCAGCGCATGCCCGGCGCGGACGCGCTGGCGCGCAAGGGCCTGCAGCCGGTCGAGCTGTCGTACAAGGAAGGGCTGGCGCTGAACAACGGCACCGCGCAGATGCTGGCCACCGGCGTGCTGGCGGTGCAGATTCTGGACGACCTGCTGGACACCGCCGACCTGGCGGCGGCGATGACCATCGATGCCTTCGCCGGCCGCTTGGGTGCGTTCGCACCGGAAGTGCATGCGCTGCGCCCGCATCCGGGCCAGGTGCAGGTCGCCGCGAACCTGCTGCGCCTGCTGGACGGTTCCACCCTGTCGGACATCGCCTATCACCTGGTGCCCAGGTTCCGCCAATGGCAGCCGGGCAGCTGGGACAGCCCGTCGCTGCAGGTGCTCGGCTTCGACATCGGCTGGGACTGGGTCGGCCTGGCCCAGCGCCATGGCCGCGAGAAGTTCTACCAGCGCTTCCTGCCGTTCCGCGGCGGCAAGAAGCACCAGCCGCAGGACAGCTACTCGCTGCGCTGCATCCCGCAGGTGCATGGCGCGGTGCGCGATGCGTTGGAGCAGGCCAAGCGGGTGCTCGACATCGAGCTCAACGCGGTGACCGACAACCCGCTGGTGTTCCCCGACAAGACCGGCGCCGCGTTCGTGGAGGAGCAGGTGATCTCCGCCGGCCACTTCCACGGCATGCCGCTGGCGCTGGCGATGAGCTACCTGAAGGCGGCCATCCCGGTGCTGGCCTCGATCAGCGAACGCCGCCTCAACAAGCTGGTGGATCCCGCGACCAATGACGGGTTGCCGCCGTTCCTGATCGGCAACGAGGACGGCACCGAGTCCGGCCACATGATCGTGCAATACACCGCCGCGGCCATCGTCAACGACCTCGCCAGCCGCGCGCATCCGGCCAGCGTGTACTCGGTGCCGACCAGCGCGAATGCGGAAGACCACGTGTCGATGGGCGCCAACGAGGCGCGCCACGTGCTCGCCATGGCCGACGACCTGGGCAAGGTGCTGGGCCTGGAGCTCTACACCGCCGCGCAGGCGCTGGACCTGCGCCGCGACATGATCAACGCCGCGCGCGACCTGGCGCGGCGCGGCGATGCGGCGGCGCTGGCGGCCAAGGTCTCGGGTGCGCCGGCTGCGGGCACGCCGGAGCATGCGCGCTTCATGGACGAGGTCGAGGCGCTGCGCGTCGAGCTTGCCGGCAGCGAACCCTTCCATCCCGGCCGCGCCGTCGACGTCGCGCACGCCGTGATCCGTGGGCGCATCGACGGCATGCAGCGCGATCGTGCGATGGATGGCGACGTGGCCGAGGCGGTGCGCCTGGTCGGCGACGGCGTGCTGTTGGCCGCGGTGCGCGACGCGGGGCAGGTCGCTTGAACCTGCCCCTGCACCTGGGCTGGCCGGGTGCGCTGGAGGCGGGCCTGATCGCGCTGGTGGTCGGCCTGCTGGCCTTCGCGCTGTTCCACGCCATCGGCACGCGCGCGCGCTGGCCGCACGGACACGCGATCGGCTGGGCCAGCCTGGTCGCGGTGGCGGTGGGCGCCGGCATCGATGCCTGGCACTTGTTCTACATGGGCGTGGTCAGGCTCGAGTCGCCGGTGTACGCGCGCATCGCGCTGTCGAAGATCCACGATCCGGACGGGCTTGGCATCCGCGTGCTGATGGAAGTCATCGGCGCGCTGGCCGGCGTCGCCCTGGCCTGGCTCATCGCCGAGCGCAAGCGCCACCCCCGCCCCCGCCTGTAGGAGCAGCTACAGCTGCGACCGCTGTTCCGCATGGCCGGCCGGTCGCTGTTACGCATGGCAGGCAGGTCGCAGCTATAGCTGCTCCTACATCCAACCGACGGTCGCAGCTGCAGCGGCTCCTGCAGGGCGTGTGTGTCAGGCCGCGGAGATCGAGGTGCGCACGCAGTCACGGCCGTTGGCCTTGGCGGCGTACAGCGCCTGGTCGGCGACCTGCAGCGCGTCTTCGATGTCGTTCACGGTGCCCGGCACCACCGTGTGCACGCCGACGCTGGCCGACACCCTGACCGGCGGGCCGTGCTGCGAATCGCAGGGCGAGGCGGCGATCGCGCGGCGCACTGCCTCGGCCACCGCCACCGCGCCGTGCAGGTCGGTGCGCGGCAGCACGATCACGAACTCCTCGCCGCCGAAGCGGGCCAGCAGCGCGTCGTGCGGCCGCAGCGCCACGCCGATGCGCTGCGCGGCGGCGCGCAGCACGTCGTCGCCCACCAGGTGGCCGTGCGCGTCGTTGATGGACTTGAAGTGGTCGAGGTCGACCATCAGCAGCGACAGCGGGCGCCGCTCCGCGTTGCACTCCAGCAGCAGGCGCTCGAAGGCGTCGTGGAAATGGCTGCGGTTGTAGAGGCCGGTGAGGCCGTCGAGACGGCTGGATTCGTGCAGGCGGGCATGCGCCTGCTCCAGCTGCTCCAGCGTGCCGCGCAGCTCCTGCGTGCGTTCGGCGACCTCGCGTTCCAGGCGCACGTTGGCTTCGCGGACGATGCGCCCGTTCTCGTTGCGCAGCGCGGCGTAGCGGTAGCTGAGCGCCACCGACAGGAACAGCATCTCCAGCGCCGAGCCCAGCTGCACGCCGTACTCGGTGAAGAAGGTCTTGGGGATCACGCCGAAGGCGACCAGGGTGAAGACCGCCGTGCCGGCCAGGAACATCGCCCAGGACAGCAGGAACAGCCGGGCCGGGGCATAGCGCTTGCGCACCGAGTCGATGCTGGCCACGGTGATCCAGACGATGCTGGCCAGCACCGCCAGCGACACTGCCGGCGTGATCAGGCGGTAGGGCACGAACACCGCAGCGATGCCGAAGCAGACGAAGGCCGCGATGGCGACGATGCTCACGCGGTTGCCCAGCGGCCAGCGTTCGTGGAGGCCGAGGAACACGCGCGCGAACTGGTGCATGCCGATCAGCGCCAGGCTGATCGACAGCGGCACCGACTTGTCGGCCAGCCAGGTGTTGTCGGGCCAGAGGTATTCGAAGCCCAGGCCGTTGAGGCAGAACAGCACCAGGCCGAAGGCGCCGATGTGGAACAGGTACCAGAAGTAGCTGGCGTCGCGCAGCACCA